>DAOUMD010000181.1:0-12960 GCA_034412795.1 Anaerolineae bacterium | reverse complement strand
TGCCCTGGATGGATACTGCCTTCATTTTAACCATTCACCCCTTCCTCTTCAACGGTGACAGCCCCCAAAGATTCTCAGAATTAACAATGACCCCCTTCTAAGTGCTATCACGTAGGAAATTGGAAGGTTGGAAGGTTGGAAGACTGGAAGGTTGGAAGACTGGAAGATTGGAAGATTGGAAGGAATGGAATTCCCACGCTTCCAAACCTCCAAACCTTCCAATCATTGCCCCTTGACGGGAGGGGGGACTTGGCTTATGATGGATGAAGATAGGCAAAGACAGGGGGAAAGGACGGCCAACCATGTCACCAATCCGGGTGCTGATCGCCGAAGATCAAACCATACTGCGCGACACCTATCTGCGGGTATTGGAAGACACCCCACACGTTACGGTGGTGGGGGCCGTGGCCGATGGCGAGACGGCGGTGGAGGAGGCGCTGCGTTTGCGGCCGGACGTGGTCATGCTGGACATCCAGATGCCCAAATTAAACGGCATCCAGGCCGCCGAACGGATTCGATTGGTGTTGCCCAACGTCGGTGTGGTGATCTTCTCGCACTACAGCCAGCGCCAATACGCCGAAACTTTTCTGTGCGACGGCACAGCCGGCAAGGCCTATCTGCTCAAAACCACCCTCAGTGAGCCGGGGGAGCTGGTGCGTGCCATCGAGGTGGTGACGGAAGGGGGTGCTATTCTGGCACCCGAGATCCAGGACGAGTTGATCCAATTGGCCTCGGCCGCGCCACACTCTCGACTCAACGATCTGACGCCCCGCGAGTTGGAGGTGCTGGGCCTGATGGCCGAGGGTTACACCAATATCAGCATCGCCCGCAAGCTATCCATCAGCGAGCGCACCGTGGAGAGCCACGTCAACAATATTTTTTCCAAGCTGGGGCTGAGCGCCGAAGCGACGCGCAACCCGCGCGTGATGGCCGTGCTCTTGTTCTTGCAAGTAACTAATTGAGACCGGCTATGTGCTGGTCCTGCGAGCCAACTACGTGTTAACACCTAGACTGATTCCGTGCTACCACGGTTGCTACTTTAGTCAAAAGCCTGGGATAATAAAGAGGCAATACACGCGATGCGAATTGACCGCCACCAACACGTACATCGCGTATTTCATCACGCCATACGCATCACGCGTCACACAGGTTGTTCTTCTAAGGAGATAAAAAATCAATCGCAACGTGATCAATACACGGTGAAAACCCCCTATGCCTAAATTCCCCCTCCGAGTCATGATCGTGGATGATCACCCTTCATTCTGGGAAGCCGCCCAATGGACCCTAGACCAGGACAGTCGCTTTGAAGTTGTGGCCAAAGTCAAACGAGCCGGCGAGGCGATAGAACGTCTGGATCGCGAAGCCGTTGACCTGGTCTTGATCGGACTGCGTCTGCCGGACGCTAGCGGCATAAAAACGGCGCGCCGCTTACGGGCGCGCCGTCGCAATATCACAGTTATCCTGGTTGCCTCAGATTTACAGGAGGAACACCGTCGCCAGGCCCGGCGGGCCGATATCTACGCCTGCCTGCTGAAGGACGAATTCAGCCTCGATACCCTCAGTCAAGCGCTGACCTTACCAGATGTTGGGTGAAGGCTTGCAAATGGGGCGGCGCACTGCTTTGCTGGGCGATGGGCAGGCGAGCGTGCACAGTCGTGCCCTGGCCTGGGACGGTGTGGATGTTAAGGCGTCCTCCCCAGGCACGTACACGCTCGTTCATAGAGAGCAACCCCAGTCGCCCATTTTGCCCCATCAACGCTTCCGGTACGTCCCCCAGGCCACGTCCTGTATCCTGAACGGTGATACTCACACTGTCCTCTCGCCAGCGCAAGTGGATAAAAACTTGGTCGGCGTGAGCGTGCGCCACAGCGTTGTCTAATGCCTGGCGCGCAATCTGATACAGCGTATGCTCCAGTTTTTGATCGGCAATGCCTTCATCACCAAACCCTTGCGCTGTCAACGTGACAGCCCGTGGGGCTGAAGGGGGCAAAGGTTTCTTGGCTATCGAGTCCACGTAGGCCCGCAAGGCTGAAATCAAGCCCAGGTCCGTCAGTACCGACGGATGCAAGCCCTGGGTAATTTCGCGCAAGCGGCGATTCACGTCCTGTGTTTCTTTTTCCAGCGTTTCTAGCCAACTTCGTACTTGATCCGGGTCGCTTGCCAGGTATTTCCGGCTATTGCGTAAGGTCAGCGCCATCGTGGTGAGCCGTCCCAGGATATCATCGTGCAGTTCGGCGGCTAAGCTACGACGCTCTTCTTCCTGGGCGTCAATCGTCCGCCGGTAAGCCAGTTGCAATTTTCTAAGCGTTTCCTCCAGATCACTGATCAAACAGGCGTTCTTCACCGCCAGCGCCGACTGGCCGGCTATCAAATCCAGTAAGTGCATGGTCTCATTGCTATGACCCTTGCCAAAGCGGTGATCGCCCAACCCGATAATGCCAATCAACTCATCGCCCCAATTCATCGAGGTAATGACCTGCACGCCCGACGCCATCAACCCATGGCGCAAAGCGCTCTCCGGCAGCGTTGAAACGCGGCTCGTGATGTGCAAGCGCTCCGATTCAATATCAACCGGCAACTCTGCCAGGTCATTGGCTGCGATGGTACCCACAAAACTCGATAGAACCAGGATATGATCCTGGGCGTGATAGAGCCAGACCGAGACACTGGCAGCATCCAGAGTCTCGTGTAGCGTCTGGGTTACGTATTGTAAGAGTCCGCCTAAGTCCGACATCTCTCGTACAACTTGGCCATACTCTTCCACAATTTGCCGATAGACCACTTCCTCGGGATGCAAAAAACGCCTCAGGGTAGGCTCTAGCCAGACGCACAACAGCACAAAAACAAACAAAGCGCAAAACGTGAAGGCATTGCTGAGCTGGGGTGAAGGAAGAGAGTAAATAAACGCAATGAGCAGGGCAAAAGGTGCCGTAAGAAACAGAACAACTATGCCAAAAACAAGACGCCTGTCCCGGGCCGCAATAAAGAGAATCGGGCGACGCGTGACTCTTTGCCAAACGTGCCCCAGTATGGCAAACTCCCCAGGCGAAGTTAATCTTTCAAGCACATCGGAGTGGTTCATCTGTCCTTGTGCTCTAACACTACACAAGCACGAAAGAAGAGCTACATTTTAAATGAACAGGCTCTCCTATTCGCAAAAAAATCGCTCGTATTGGCGTAGAATGCGTTAATACCCTGCCATAGCGCATCGTTATGCCAGTACGAGCGAAAGATATTTTGTTGGCTTGACGCTGAACGCGAACCCACAGCAGGCGAGACATGGCAAGAGGCGCGCGAGACACTACGTTCCGCGCCACTGGCGTGTGGAGGAGTTGTTTCCAAGACGGGACGGCACGAAGAAAACCGATTAAACACGACTTCCCCCCCGCTGTGTGTCTATGTTAAAGAGCAGAGCGTTCGTCACAACAATCTGCTGGTTGCGACAACCTCACTTTAACGTAACCTGGTTCTTTGGGGATTTCTGCAGTGGGTCATACTATCCTGTGAAATCTGCCCAGGAATTCAACTGATCGCTGCCCGCCACTGAAAACCTCACAGAGCCTACTACTATATTTTAGCATAACTCTAGTAAGTTTTCAATTGGTACTTTTAGCCTATGCCTAAAGGCTTATTGTCAAATGCAACCAACTCCCTCATCATAAGAAGCGCGGCACTTACTGGTGCCGCGCTTCACGATCGTTACATAAGACTCCGCAGAAGGGCTCTTCCATCACAAGGAGGGGAGGTATTCGCGTAAGACGTCTGACAGATCGGCGGGTAAGATAGTCTTCAACACAAAGCCGTTCATGCCGACTGCCTCGGCCTTGGCTTGCATTTTCTCCTCCCCGTAGGCGGTGAGAGCCAGGATGGGGATCTGGACCGTGCGCTCATCAGCACGCAATCTCTTTGTTGCCTCAAAGCCATCCATACCCGGCATCATCAAGTCCATCAAGATCAAATCAGGCAACCATTCCTGCGCGACGGTCACCGCTTCTTCTCCATCACAGGCGGTCCGCACGTCGAGTCCCTGTCGCTCTAGCAAGAAGGACAGCAGCAGTCGCTGGTCGTGATCGTCATCTACACACAGCACCTTGGGTCTGGTATCTGTATTAGACATTGCATCCTCTTATGTCAGCGTCGTAAAACCCAGTCTACGCGCTAGGCATCTCGGTCTCTAAACAACAGCGATAAGTATAACACAAACTGTGTCAGGCAAAAATTTTGATTTGACAATTCCAGGGGCTCACATAGAATACGCGCCGGGGTGTATATGCTGTATGCCCCCGCTTTTTGCGATTAATCGCCGAACGTGTTTGAGTGCACATAATAGCTGACAAAGCATTTGGTCAAAGAACTCCATTTGTGGACTATCTTTACTTTGGAACAAGCCCCAGGCGTAAAACCGCCACAAAAATGCCAAGTTATTCTTGAACAAGCACAAAGTGGAGAAAGGAGATTACATGGCGGGCAAGGCACATATCCAATGGGTGAGTAAGGGACAATTCGTTGGAACCGACAGCACTAAGCATTCAGTTGTCATGTCGATGCAGAACGAAGAGAACGCCGTAGGCATGAAACCGAGTGACATGTTGCTGGTAGCCCTCGGCGGCTGCACCAGCGTCGACATGGTGAATATTTTGAAAAAGAAGCGACAGCGCCTCACCGGCCTGGAGATCGAAGTGAGCGGCGAGCAGGACCCTGATCCCCCTTGGGCTTTTCACAACATACAAGTGATGTACACCGTCCGAGGGCGCGGTTTGTCCGAAAAGGCAGTAGCCGACGCCATCAGATTGGCGGAGGAGAAATACTGCTCGGTGAAAGCTTCCCTGGACAAGGCCGTAGAAATTCACAGCGAATACCGCATTGTTGAGGACGAGTGAGGGCTACCGAGGGCCAAGTTTGCGCGTCCCCAATGTCGCTACCGATGACGAATACGCGGGTCCATTGCATCGCGAACAGCATCCCCAAGAAAATTGAAAGCCAACATACTGAGAAACAGTGTCACGCACCAGGGCCTCGCGGTCGATGGTGGCCGAGAAGGCTTTGCGCACCAGGGGGTCGTCGAAGGGTGGCTTAGTCACGGTGAACCCGACGTAGGTGGTCGAGCCCTGGGGCCCTCGTGCAGCTCCTGGCTCAGTGTCGCATCATCCTTGATGTGGGCCAGGTCCTCTTGAGTTACCCATATTAGCTGTGTCTCCACCTCATTTTTAATGTTCCCCTTTGATTTCAAGTACGTTCAGATAGGCAAAGCCATTGCCATCCATATGCTTCTGGATATCAACAACCACCGTGCCGTTGGCATCGGGCGAGACATTAAGGATACTGGCCGTCTGGTCCGTGTTGTTGTAAGCGTCGAGCGTTACGGTCTCGCCGCCGATGGTGTAATCACCTTGGCGATCGAAAACACTGCTGTTCCGAGACCCGAAGAAGGTGAAATCGTATGTCTTGTTCGGATCCAGCCCCCTGATCTCTAATTGAGCCAGTGCGTCATCGTAGCCATCGCCCACGCCGACAAAGAAGCCATCCTGGTGCGCTTCGCCCGGATACAGCTCACTTTCAGAGCCCTCTGAGGTATCTCCGGCGAATGCATCCGTGATCACCACGTCCACTGCCGCGCTGGTGCCGTCGCTCCAGAGGGCGTTGGCGACGCTGCCTGCATTGGGATCGTCAATGCTGTTCCAGTGCCGGCCTTTAACAGGTGAGGTCTCCGGATTCGTCACCGTGCCAGACGAGACGGAGAAATCGACCAGGATGCTGTCACTGTCGTTGCCGGTGTCGCCACAGCCGGCCAGGGCTGGTACCAACAGGACGAAAATGGCCAGGGCAGTCAGGGTTTTCCACAGGTTGTTCATGAGCTCCCTCCTCCTAAGAGTTGCTTCTTGGATCAAGTCGATTTGCCAACCAGGATCAATGCGGTGATCATCACCTTCTCGTACTCTATGCGCTGAATGGTGCAACGCACCTGAATCGCGCCATATCAACGACTTGCTTGGGCCGATGCCGCGGCAAACGTCAACTCATTCCTTGTGAGAGTGCAGTGCAACTGAGCGACCTGGATTAACCATTACGATGGTAAGACTACTTACCATTGGAACTCGGCTAATACTTGGAGGGGTTGAGCCTTAAGACAAGGGTCGACCAAGCACGGGTGCCAAGAAAGGTATGATTCAGTCGACACTAAAGCCCAGAGGATAGCCGTATGGTATCATACTCTGCACTTCGCTCAATGTCAAACTTTGCCGCTGACTCGACTGCGAACTCTGCACCCATTTTGCCACTGTGTGCTTCTTAATCTTGGCTCATGTTCAGAACTAGACATCTTCATAAGACAGATCTCTGACAAACGAGACAAGAATTTAGCTCACAGATGCTCGCGGATGAACACAGATATTTCAAATTGTTATCCTATCCGTGTCAATCTGTGTTCATCCGTGAGCCATCAACTGGGCGGTTTGAGGCAAAGCTTCGCTAGTGATTGCTCTCGCTGGATTGACAAATCTGCCGCGAGCGTCAAAGACACGTTTGCACTAGTTCTGAACATGAGCCTTAATCTTTCGGGCAATCATTACATAGCTGGTTGACTCCCTCAAGCATAGGTTTGCACGATTTGCCCTCGTTTGGTACAATCCAATACGAGTCTGTTGGTTAGAAAAAGATGGCTCGACCAGGAATCACTACCGAGGAGATATCCCTTTGCTGAACATAACAACTGACCCCCTTGAAAATTGCGAAGTCTTGATGACCGTGGAGGTTGATGAGAAGCAGACAGACAAGCTGCTCAAAGCAGCCGCCGGACGCATCTCAAGACAAGTAAGAATACCTGGCTTTCGGCCGGGCAAAGCCCCTTATCGCGTGATCGTCCAGCGTTTTGGCGAAGAGGTGATTCGTAACGAAGCGTTGGAAGACTTGAGCAAATCGGTTTTTGAGCAGGCGCTCGAACAAGCCGATGTCGAGCCCTACGCCTCTGCTTCGCTGGAAGATATTACCTGGGACCCGTTGGTGATCAAGGTCCGAGTGCCAGTCGCGCCTGTGCTCGAATTAGGTGACTATCGGGCACTGCGAATGGAGGTCGAACCTGTTGAGGTCACCGAGGCAGAGATCGAAGGGGCTCTGGAGGAACTGAAAGACGAGTACGCTACTTGGAACCCGGTGGAGCGCCCGGCGCAACTGGGAGATTTGATCACCATGTCCATTCAGGAACAGGTCGATGACCGGGTTCTGGCTGAGAATGAAAATGTCGAATACGAGCTGACCGAAGTCGACGAAGAGGACGCTGGCCCAGACCTGACCACGCCTTTGATCGGTCTCTCGACTGGTGATGAGAAAGAGTTCAACGTAACCTTTCCCGAAACCGCCAATGATCCTCGCTACGCGGGTCAAGAAGTAACGATTTCAGTCAAAGTTCATAGCGTCAAGGAAAAGGAAACATATCCGCTGGATGACGACTTCGCGCAGATGGTGGGCGATTTTGATACATTCGAGCAGCTTAAAGAGAAGCTAACGGAAGACATACGCCGGAGAAAGCAACGCGAGGCCGATAGTGAGCTTGGCGAAGATGCGTTCAAGCGAGTCATCGAAAACGCTGAGCGCATTGAGTGGCCCCAGGTGCTCGAAGAGGAGGAACTTGACCAGGCGTTGGAGGAACAAGATCGGAGACTGCAACAAAATGGTCTGAGTCTAGAAACCTATCTGAGCATGCAAAAGAAAACGCGCGAGGATTTGCGCGAAGAATACCGGCCAGCCGTCCAGGAACGGCTGCGGCGCTCTTTGGTGTTAGGCAAGCTGATCGAATTGGAAGACATTTCCGTAGAAGGACACGAGATCACCGATCAAATTGACCGGATGAGCATCTTGGCGGGTGGACAGGGCGCCGATTTGCGCGAATCGCTCACTGCCCCTGACAGCTTGAAGTACATTGCCAGTGATATACTCACCGCTAAAGTGAGGGGACGTTTGGTTCAGATCGTCAAAGGTGAGGCCGAAGAAGAGATAGACGAAGATACAGAGATAGACACAGAGAAAGAGGAGAAAGAAGAAACAGAGGCGGAAGCAAAGGTAGAGATAGAAGAAGAGACAGACACAGACACAGACACAGAGATAGAGATAAAGGAAGAGAAAGAAGTCGTAGAAGTGCATACGGGTGTCGAGGCATCTGTCGATGAGTAGAGGAGCGTAGCTCCTCAAGCTGATCAAGCACCTGCTGGAGCAGTTTCCGGAAATTGCCTAGTGTTTTATGAAAGGAGTTGACTGACTATGCAGTCTTTCACCCCCCACGCGCTTATTCCTATGGTCATCGAGAGTACCGGCCGTGGCGAAAGAGCATATGACATTTATTCCCTACTTCTCAAAGAGCGCATCATTTTCCTGGGTACCGGCATCAATGACCAGGTCGCTAACCTCATGGTGGCTCAAATGCTTTATCTGGACAGCCAGGACCCGGAGCGAGAAATCTCAGTTTACATCAATTCGCCGGGCGGCATCATCTACCACGGTTTGGCGATATATGACACGATGCAACAGGTACGTGCCCCGGTCAGGACGGTCGCCGTCGGCGTGACGGCCAGTATGGGCACCATGCTGCTGGCAGCCGGCACCAAAGGCCGGCGCTACGCGCTACCTCATGCCACCATTCACATGCATCCGGCTGGTGGTGGTGCGCAGGGTTATGCTCCCGACGTGGAGATCCAATACAAAGAGCTGCAACGCATGCAGAATTTGCTGCACGAGCTTCTGGCGAAACATACTGGTCAGACGGTGAAGAGGGTCGCTGACGACTTTGACCGTGATCGGTGGATGAGCGCCAAAGAAGCTGTGGAATATGGCATCGTGGATGAAATGCTGATGATTCCCGAGGAGAAGGAGGAGGATGGCCAATAGATTCCGGCCAGACACGCAGATTTGCTCCTTTTGCAAACGTACCCAGGATGAGGTAAACCGGCTGATTGCCGGTCCTGATCGCGTTTTCATCTGCGATGAGTGCGTGGATCTTTGCAAGGAGATCTTGGAAGAAGAGATCGAGCCGATCATGCCGGCCGAATTCTCGATGGGACGCATCCCCTCCCCCAAGGAGATTTACGAAAAGCTTAACGAATGGGTGGTGGGTCAGAATCGCGCCAAAAAAGTTCTCTCGGTCGCCGTCTATAACCACTACAAACGCATTGCAGCAGGTAAACAGGACGAGGTGGAGCTTCAAAAGAGCAACATCTTGCTCATCGGCCCCACCGGCTGTGGCAAGACGTTGTTGGCCGAAACCCTGGCCCGTATTCTCGACGTGCCTTTTTGTATTGCGGATGCTACCGCCCTCACCGAAGCGGGCTACGTCGGCGAGGACGTGGAGAACATCCTGCTGCGCTTGATCCAGAACGCCGATTATGACGTTCAACGAGCCGAGACGGGCATCATCTACATCGACGAGATCGACAAGATCGCTCGTAAAACAGGCGATAACCCGTCGATCACGCGCGATGTCTCGGGGGAAGGTGTGCAGCAGGCGCTGCTTAAAATCATCGAAGGTGCGACCGCAAACGTGCCGCCCCAAGGTGGGCGCAAGCACCCGCATCAGGATTTCATCCAGATCAACACCGCCAACATCCTTTTCATTTGTGGTGGTGCTTTTGACGAACTGGACAAGATTATCGCCGAGCGGGTGGGCGCTAAGGGACAGATTGGCTTCTCCGGGGGCGCCACTGGCCAGCGACAGCGCGAAGCCACCGCTGCTGAGTTGTTGCGCCAGATCAATCCCGACGACCTGCTGACGTACGGTCTGATTCCTGAATTTGTCGGTCGTCTTCCGGTGACGGTCAGCGTGGATCCGCTGGATCAGGAAACGCTGGTCAGAATCCTCACCGAGCCCAAGAACGCCATCGTCAAGCAGTTTCAGCGGCTGTTTGCCCTCGACGATGTGACTCTGGAGTTCACCTCCGAGGCGCTGAACACCGCCGCCGAAGAGGCACTTAAGCACCGAACCGGCGCGCGTGGCCTGCGCACTATCATTGAGGAAACTCTGCTCGACGTGATGTACGAGATTCCCTCACGTCCTGAGATCAAGCGTAGTGTGATCACTGCCGACACAATTCAGGGCGTCACCGGTCCCGATCTGTACGATGAGTACGATCAGCCTATCGGTTGGGAGCTGGATAAAGCAGCTTAAACAAGTGTGGATGCAGTAACTCAGAAACCCGGCTTTTTTAGACAGCCGGGTTTCTCTTCTTCGAGAGTAACTGCTCAGGCATGTCATTTCGACCAACGGGAGAAATCCCTGGAGCGGTACTTTTGATGTCCAGGTAGTTGGTAATCCCAAAATTTGGCTTGAATTTTTGCCAACCACCGCTTCGGTTGTTGGCGCTCAGTAGGGATTTCTCGACCTTCGGTCTCGGGTGGCCCCCCTTTTGGGTGTTGTTACTGTGTCGGTGCTGGTTCAGAACCACGGATCTGCAGAAAACCGCGGATTAGAGGCGAAAAAGATCCGTGTTTTTCTGGCAATCCGCGGTTCTTCACGCTTTTCAGATCAGCAACTCTCAACAGGGGGACTACCGGTCTCGAAACCTGTCCTAAGCTTGGCGAATGGATGACATGAGGCTGAGTAGTAGTCTTCGGGATAGGTTAGTCAAGCTTGAGCGGCAGCCAGTGGTCGCCGGACCATTCAACCACAGCGACCGGCTGCCCGCCACGCCGGGCGGGACGCAGCTTGTCGGTTTGCACCAGGCCGTCGGTCACCGGCCGGCCGTCGGAGGTTTGCACACCACGGATGCCCGCCGCCAACAGGGCCGAAACTGGTTGCAGACCGCTCAGCTCGCGTGAGCGCCCCACCTGCACATAGCGCCCGTCCTCACCGCTGGCTGCCAAGCCCACTGCCGCCAGTGCGCCGATGACACCGCTTTCGTCGCCGCCTAGCCCCATCAAGGGGATAGCATGAGCCGCAGCCAGCGCTCGCGCCTCGGCTTGGGTGACCAGTTGGCGTTGAGCGCGGCGGCCAAATTCGATGACAGCGTCGGGCACAACATGAGCCACACACAGGCCAGGATCACTGCCAGCTTGGTAATCTTGTAACATCATTGTGCGCACCCGCTCTAACAGCATGGTGGGATCCAATTCCTCTCCCGCGTCCAAGGCAATAGCGGCATCGCTGTTGTTTTTTGTGCAGGGTATGCGGGGATCTGCCAATAGTTGATGGCGCGTCACGCCTAACACTGGATAATCGGCGGCCAGCGCGACGGCGATTTGGCGGGCCAGGCGACCGGTGCCCCTTGATTCCAGTGTGTCTGTATCGTCCAGTCCAATAAATAGCAATTGACAAACCTTTCCAGACGTAGTATAATAGTTTTGGGCATATGCCCAAAACTATCTAGTGCAAGGGTGTATGTAGAAGCACCCTGCTAAAAGGAGGACTCTTATGAGCAAGATTTTTGTTCGCCACCGGCGCCATGTGGGCCAGGGAGCAGGCCGGCCTCGTTTTGCCGTCGTCGCTGCCCACGGCACAGAGTTGAATGTGTACAAGACGCGTGTGCGTCGGGCAGAGCTGGAAAAGATGGCCGCCGAAATCGGAGCCGAAATTGTTTATCTGCCGCGGGGTGAGTCCGAAGGCGAAGGGAATCAAGGTCGCCGACGCCGCAAGCGGGACGACGACTAGGTATCACATGCCTCGCCCCCGCAAGCGGCGCATCCTGGCCCAGACACCTCGCCCAGCCATCTACAAGCCAGCCGGCGTGCCGTTAGACGGACTGCGCCGCGTGTCGTTGCTTCATGAGGAACTGGAAGCCCTGCGTCTGGCTGATCTGGAGGGCCTGATTCAGTCTGAGGCAGCCAGGCGCATGGGCGTCTCTCGCTCCACCTTTCAGCGTATCGTGACCCGAGCCCGTCACCAGGTAGCGCTGGCTTTGATCGAAGGGTACGCGCTTCAGGTCGAAGGCGGCACGTTCGACGTATCGCCTCCGCGCCCGCGCGGTCCTCGTCGGCGGTCTTGATTTGGGTGTCGAAACTCAAGCCTGGCGATAGATGCGTGTTCCCGGATTCTCTCCTGCCAGCGCCCGGGCCAGATCCCCCGGCTCGCGTCCGTTGATGATAAACACCTCGTGGACGGTCCGCGCGCGGGCAAGGGCCTGGAGCATCACTCGTTCCACGGCCAGGTCGGCCAGGTCCAGCGCCAGCAGCTCGTTCACCTCGATCTCAGAAATGAAGTCGGCTTTGGGGTTTTTCTTGGGATCGGCGGTGAACAGGCCCCGCTCGTCCTTGACCAGGATGCAGCGCTTGGCACCCAGCACCTCGGCTGTCAGAAAGGTGCCGCTGTCGGTGCGATGGGGTGGGATGCGTCCCCGCCCGCCCGGCTCCTCCCAAAAACTGTAGGGCGGCATGGCGTGCATCACCGGTATCGCACCCAGGGCCAGGTAGGCAGGTAACTTGACCAGGTCATCGTGACCGATCTTAACGCCGCCGCGAGGCGCCAGCAGAATGGAGAGCATCAGGGCATTCTGCTCGCTAATGCTGGAGCCCAGCTTGGCCAGCACGCCGGTGGGCATACCTAGATCCAGGGCGATGGCATAGGCGTGGCGGCTGCGAGTGCCGCCGCCGGTCATCACCAACAGTTGGTGATCGGCGCGGGCGGCGACGATCTCGTCCACGAGAGGCAACATCACCTCTCGTCCCCGGTCGATGATGCTTTGCCCGCCCAACTTGATCACATTCAGATCAGGCAAGGCCCGAAATACAGTTTCGGTTTCGGTGCTATCCAACAACGCCTTGTCCATCAATGATTCGGCCATCAGCGCGGTTTTGATGTGCAAACGTCCGCTTTCGTCACTTACTAGTCCTATTTTAGCCTCCTTATTACTTTGCCTCGTTACTACTTTGACAATGTCACATTAGACAAATGTTCTACACGAAACGGGGTTTTTCGGCTGATCCATGTTCATAACACGACATTTGCCGCCGAGAGCACCGGTCTCGGACCTGCTCGGAGCTCGT
>DAOUMD010000180.1:0-66935 GCA_034412795.1 Anaerolineae bacterium | reverse complement strand
TATATGGACCGCAGTCCTACTGCCTTTTATACCGAGACTGTCTCAAGCCGTGGGGCTGGCACGGCCACAGCGGTTCACTGCTATTGGACGGCCAGGGAGGGCCCGCATACAATCACTGCCGGCGTGGATGACGTGGGCGACATCCCCGAATTGGAGGAGGACAACAATCAGCGCAGCGAGTCACTGGCGGGGGGGGGGGCGTGTAACGACTCTCACGAACCAAATGGTTCTTGGGGTCAGGCCACTCCCATTTCCTATGGCACCACCTTGAGCGACCCCGATATCTGCCCGACGGGCGATGGAGACTATTACGCCTTCACCGGCCAGGCAGGGGATAATGTCATTATCGACGTTGACGCCCAGTCCATTGGTTCTTCTCTCGATTCGTATCTCTATCTCTTCGACACGGACGGGATCTCCGTCATCGCTCAAAACGACAACTATGACGGTCTCGACTCCAGAATCACCTTCGTGTTGCCTTGGGATGGTACTTTTTATCTCAGGGTGCAAGATGCTGACCATCCCAACGAAGGAGGGCCGGATTACTTCTATACATTGTCCCTGACCCTGGATCAGGATGATGTCGGTCCCTTGGTATACGAAGCCTACACGGTTGATGATGACAACGACGGCCAGAGCGTTGGTAACAATGATGGGGTTATCAATTGCGGCGAGACCATCGAATTGTTCGTCGCCCTCCAGAACCAGGGGAGTGATCTTGCTGAGGATGTAGACGCCGTCATTAGTGAGAGCGACCCATACGTTAATTTCATCTACAACACCACCAGTGGATATCTTAATATTCCGGGCGGCGAGTCGCGGGATAATGGCAATGACTTCGACTTTACGGTGGACCCCACCACGCTCCACGGGCACGTCATCCACTTTGACCTGGACATCACCGCTTCCAATGGCGGGCCCTGGTCCGACGCTTTTGATGTGACGGTGGCTTGCAGCAACCAGCCACCCCATACTCCGGCTAATCCCTCACCGGCGCATGACACCGTCATCCCAGACGTCGACGTGACACTGAGTTGGACGGGCGGGGATCCCGATGGCGACAACGTGACGTACGATGTTTACCTCGAGGCCTGGGACGTCACACCCGATGAACTGGTCTGTAATGATGTGCCCATTCCCTCCTGCGTCCCCGGGACGTTGGAGTGGGAGATACGTTACGAGTGGTATGTGGTGGCTACCGACCAGCATGGCGAATCTAGCACAGGCCCGGGTTGGCATTTCTTCACCCCACCTCCGCCGGTCGGCCCGCTGGTTTACGCCGGTCACCGGGTTTTAGATGACGGATACTGGGGTCCTGCAGACGGTGATGGACAGCTCGACTGTGGGGAGGCCATCAGGCTCCCACTCACCCTGCGCAACCAGGGTGGGTATACGGCTACCACGGTCAGCGCCGATGTCTCTGTACCCTCAGATCCTTACGTTACGATGATAGAAATAGGTGCTCATTCTTATCCCGAGATTCCGGGCGGGGGGACGGCGGAGAACGACATCTGGGATTCGATATCGTTCGCAGTGGGCGAGGACACCCCGGACGGACACATCATTCACTTCGACCTGACCACCGAAGCGGCTTCCAGCGGCCCATGGTCCGATTCTTTCGACGTGCAGGTGATGTGCACACGACCTGACCTGGTGGTGACGAGCATCACCCCCGAGCCTCTCGATCCGGTGGAAGGCCAGCAGGTATACTTCAGGGTGGATATCACGAACCAGGGTGAAGTGCCTATTGCTTCTGTATTTGAGGTCAACTGCTACGCGGACGGCAGCCCCACCCCCTTCGACACCGAGACATACAGCGATGGTCTGCCGGAGGGAGCCTCCGACTGGGTTACTTGTAATTGGACGGCGGTGGAGGGCTCGCACACCATCACCGCTGTTGTGGACGAGGGAGATGGCGTCGCGGAATCTCACGAAAACAACAACGAACTCAGCTATGTGATCCTGGTGGGCGAAACCTGTGGTGACCCATATGAGTACAATGACGAGTGGCCCATGCCGACCCCCATCCATTATGGAGAGATGCTTCCTGGCGCATTTATTTGCGGGCCTGGCGACGTAGACTTTTACGCAGTTTCCGGCGTTCTGGCTGGAACGGTCATTCAGGTTGACATAGACGCCCAGTCCATCGGCTCCTCGCTCGACTCTGACCTCTACATATACGACCCGGACCTGGTCGAGGTTGCCCACAACGACAATTACGACGGAACGGATTCCTACATCACCTACACGGTCGCCAGAGATGGTGTATATTTTTTCCTGGTGCGCGAGGCAAACCACCCGGACGAAGGGGACGTAGGCCATTTTTACAACATCTCGTTTGACGGTGCCCAACAGTTGCAGTACATGAGCCACACTGTAGACGATGACGCCGACGGCCTGAGTATTGGCAACGGAGATGGGGTCGTCAACTGCGGCGAAACCGTGGAGCTTTTCGTCTCGCTGCGCAACGAGGAGTTTGACAGAGATGCCACTGGCGTCAGCGGCACGCTGAGCGAATCCGATTCTTACGTAAGCGTGATCGAAGCCACCCGAGGTTACCCGGACATGCCTGTCTTTGAATTGGGCATCAACACCAAGCCGTTTGTCTTCCAGGTTGCGGACAATGCCCCGGACGGACACGTCATTCACTTTGACCTGGATTTGTTCACTTCAGTTGATCTGCCTCGTTACGCACATTTTGATGTCCCCGTCGCCTGTCTCAATTTGCCGCCCAATGTGCCTTCTAATCCTTCTCCCGTTGATGGGGCCTCCGATCAGGACCTTGACGTAGATGTGAGCTGGACCGGTGGTGACCCTGACCCTGGCGACAGTGTGACCTTCGATGTCTTCTTCGGCGACTCCAGCCCGCCGCCACTGGTATCATCCGGCCAGACCACCGAGTCGTATGATCCCGGCTCCCTGGTCCCCGAGACACAATACTATTGGCAGGTAGTGACTCAGGACAACCATGGGGCTACCACTGAGGGGCCTGAGTGGAAATTCACCACCGCTGAGGCGGTCTGCATCGCGCGGCTGAACGGCACCGATTACGATACCATCCAGGCCGCCGTCGATGCCAGTACTACCCCCGGCGATGTGATCAAGGTGACCGGTCTTTGCCGCGAGCACGACATCCTGGTCGATAAGACTTTGACGTTGCAAGGTGGTTGGAGCGAGAGTTTTAGCCAACACGACCCCGGTCTTTATCCGACTATCATTGATGCCGGGCACCAGGGACGTGTGCTGTACCTGGATGGATACTCAATCGCACCAATCGTAGAATATTTGATTTTGACCAACGGCTCTGCCGGAGGTGTCCGCATTGGCACGCAGACGGACGCGACCTTAAGAGGCAACGTCATTGAGAACAATGAAGCCCCGAACATTGGCGATGGCGGGGGCGTGAATGTGAATTACTTCGGCAGCGCCACCCTGATTGGCAACACGATTCGTTACAACCGCGCCGGTCGGCATGGCGGCGGCGTGACGGCCGCTAGAAATGTTACGCTGATTAACAACGTCATCGCCGACAATGTGTGCGCCGAAGCGTATTCCTACGGCCAGGGTGCGGGGATTTGGCTGGGCAGCGGCGAACTCTACAACAATACCTTGGCCAACAACGTGGGCGGAGATGGCAGTGCGATTCGCGCGAACGGCGATGTGGTGTTAAAAAATACTATCCTGTTCGGCAACACGGTGGGCGTTCACGCTTATGGTGGCGTGACGACGCTGGAGGGGACGCTCTGGTATGGGAACGGGCAAAACACCATTGGTGATGGCAGTTTGGACATCGGCTCGATTAACATCTACCAGGACCCGGCCTTTGCGGACCCGGCCACGGGCGACTATCACCTGACAGCCGGTTCGCCAGCCATCAATGCCGGTGTGGCTGTATCCTCGGCGGTGGACGACCGAGATGGCAATCCCCGCCCCAATTGCTTCAAATGGGACATCGGAGCCTTCGAGTATCAAGATCTATCCTGCACAAGTTACTCAATCTACCTGCCCGCCATTCTCAGAACCCACTGATTGTGAGGATAGCCAAAGACGCTCAATATAGCACCTCGCTCCCTTCGGGTAGATGGGCCTCATTTGGGCTTTGACTCCTTATGTGATATGCTACCAATATCTTAGGGTGCGTAAATATATAAGTTCCCGCACCTAAATTATGTCATTTCGAGCGATAGCGAGAAATCCCCATCAGCGTTGGCCGCGCCATCAACCTTGAGAGGGATTAAGCCCTGCGGTCGAAATGACACACGGGAAGTTATTCTTTTATGAACCCTTAGCTCTGTAGAGCTGGGTACATTTTGTTCAGGGTGGTGCCATTATGGTACGTCCCCGGGCGCGAGATGTGGGATTCGTAGTAGGTAAATTGCCGCCAGGCACATACAATGCCATCACCGATGTGCCTGGTGTCCGGGTTGGGCATAGCACGCTCATCTTGGGTGAGGGACCGCTGCGTCCCGGCGAGGGACCGCTGCGCACCGGCGTAACTGTGGTTCTACCCCACGGCGATAACCTGTTTCGCCATAAAGTGCACGCTGCCGTGCATACCATCAACGGCTTTGGCAAGGCCTGTGGCTTTGAAGAGGTACGCGAAATAGGCGTTATCGAGGCCCCCATTGCGCTGACCAATACTCTTAATGTTGGTCTGGTAGCCGATGCGTTGCTCGGTTACGCCCTGCGTCACAGCCCGGAGATTGGGATTCATACCAGCAGTGTCAACCTCGTGGTCGGCGAGTGCAACGACGGGTATCTCAACGACCTCCAGGGCCGTCACGTCTGTGCCGAGCACGTGTGGGATGCGATCCAATCTGCTTCGTCGGGACAGGTCGAGGAAGGATCCATCGGCGCTGGCACCGGCACCAGTTGTTTTGGCTGGAAGGGCGGGATTGGCACCGCCAGTCGCATCTTGCCGGCCGAAGTAGGACGCTTTACCGTTAGCGCATTGGTGCAAACTAATTTCGGTCGTCCCGAAGACTTGATGGTTTGTGGCTTCCCTGTGGGCCGTCACCTTCGGCCGCCTGATAAATCAAGGTTGCCGCCGGACGAGGGTTCGATTATGATCGTGTTGGCAACCGATGCACCGCTGACGGCACGTCAGTTGCGGCGGTTATGCGTGCGGGCCGGGGCCGGCCTGGCTCGTACTGGCAGCCATCACGGTCACGGCAGCGGCGATTTTGTGATTGCCTTCAGCACCGCGCATCGCATTGAACACGAACCATCCTCGCTCACCACAACCCGGACCGTCCTGGCCGACGAACCCAAGGCTATGCGCTGGCTCTTCCCTGCTGTGGTCGAGTGCGTTGAGGAGGCGATTCTCAACGCACTGTGCCGCGCCGAAACAATGGTGGGCCGAGATGGTCACACGCGATACGCTCTTCCTGTGGATGAAGTAGTAGCGCTGCTGCGTAAGTATTTGGGGGATGAATAGGCCCCCAGTTTTCCGAAGATGAGTCTTATAGTGTCGCTCAAGCTCACGATGGATGACAATCCATCGCCCGAGACGCGGGCTGTCGTCCGCTTGGAGCTCAAACAAGTGCATGATTCCAGATGAGAAGGGGACAGGAGATGAAAGCGATTCGCGTACACGAATATGGTGATTCTGAGGCTCTTCGCTACGAAGATGCGCCGCTCCCTGAGCCTGGTCAAGGCGAAGCTCGAGTGAAAATCGAGGCCGCCGGCGTCAACTTCATTGATGTCTATCACCGTAACGGCTTATATCCGGGACAGTTGCCCATCACGCCTGGCATGGAAGGGGCCGGCGTGGTGGATGCCATTGGCCCGGCGGTCTCAGCGCTGAACCCGGGGGATCGCGTTGCCTATGCGATGCACCAGGGATCATACGCTGAGTACGCGGTCGTCCCGGCTTGGAAGCTGGTGCCCATACCCGATAGCGTCGATGCACGCTCGGCGGCTGCTCTTATGTTGCAAGGGATGACGGCTCACTATCTCAGTCACACCACCTACCCGCTCCAGCCAGGCGACACGGCGCTGGTTCACGCCGCGGCGGGAGGTGTCGGTCTGTTGTTGGTCCAGATGGCAAAGCGGTGTGGGGCGCGCGTCATCGGCACCGTCTCGACCGAGGAAAAGGCTCGCCTGGCTAGACAGGCGGGTGCCGACGAGGTGATCATTTACACTCAGACCGACTTTGAGACGGAGACCAGGCGTCTGACCGGTGGAGCAGGGGTGAATGTCGTTTACGACTCGGTGGGGAAAACAACATTCGACAAGAGTCTGAATTGCCTGAAGCCACGTGGCTACCTGGTCCTATATGGTCAGTCCAGCGGTCCGGTGTCGCCGCTCAATCCTCAGGTGCTGGCTGCCAAGGGCTCGCTTTTCCTGACACGCCCCAGTTTGGCGCATTACACCGCCGACCGTGCGGAGTTGCTGGAACGAGCTGGCGATCTGTTCGAATGGGTGGCGGCCGGTGAACTTCAGGTGCGAATTGATCAGACCTTTCCATTGGCCCAGGCGGCCGAGGCGCATCGCTACCTGGAAGCCCGCAAGACGCGGGGCAAACTGCTGTTGATCCCTTGATGCGGTTTCTATGATCTACGAAGTCCGTCGAGCGCGGAGGTTGGAGTGGCTCATTGGGGTTGGGCTGGTGAACCTGGCCACCATTTCCTGGGCCACCAATATGACACTGGGTCGTTGGCTGCGGAATGATATTGGTCCCCTGACGCTGGCCGCCGCCCGCTTTCTTATCGCTTCAGCCTGCTTTGCCGCCTTGCTTCAGCGACGTCCGCCGGAGGAGCGTCGTCTGGGGCGGGACCGCTGGTTGCTGCTGGGTATGGCTCTGAGCGGCGTGGTCATCTTTCCGCCTACTCTATATCTGGGTCTGCGCTACACGACGACAGTTAACGCCACGTTGATCAATGCTCTAGGACCGCTGATCACTGGCCTGTTAGCTGCTTTGCTGATTCGAGAGCGCATGTCTGGACGGCAGGTGGCGGGCGCCATCGTCGGGTTGGCCGGTGTGGCTATTCTGATCTCCGGTAACCCCCTCGGTTTTCGCCTTGGTTGGCTTGGCAGCAGCTCGGGTGACCTGATCGTGCTGGGTGCTGTGGCGCTATGGAGCCTCTATTCAGTTCTGGGGCGTAGGGTGATGCATCAGCGTTCGGCCCTCTCGGCTACTGCCTTTTCGGCCTTCTTGGGTCTCCCGCTCCTGCTGGTGGCTGCTATCTGGGAGATTCAGACCTTTGCAGTGGAAGCCCGCCCCGAGGTCATTCTGGCCGTTGTGTACATCGGTCTGGTTCCAACCTTGATCGGGTTTCTGTCCTGGAACACGGGGGTGCGCCGCCTAGGCCCCGGTGGCGCAATGGTATTCTACAACACCTTGCCTTTATACGGAGCCCTGTTGGGCGTCCTCTTCTTGGGCGAATCGATCGGCGCCGCCCATATGCTGGGCGGCGCGCTGATCATCGGGGGTGGAGTGTGGGCTGCACTGGGTCGTAGTCAGGGCTGATGCTGCGCGTGACTGGATGACCGACCGTTGGGCGGCCGACTAACAACACGGCTTTCTGGCCGTCACGCTAGCGCTGTAGGCTACGCGTTGCGCTGTGGCGGGATCTATCTCCAGGTCAGCTACTGCCTCGGCCACCGTCGAATCGTCAAACGTCCTCTCCTGGATCGTCACGTCTACAAAGCCGGCTGCTTCAATGGCTGCTACATAGTCCTTGTCCATCCAGGCACCGGCCACGCAGGCTGCCCACGACCCGAGGTCCTGCTTGACCTCCGGAGGCAGCTCGACGCGAGTCACAATGTCACTTACTGCCAACCGGCCACCAGGTCGCAGGGCTCGGAAGGTCTCGCGGAAGACTTGGGGCTTGTCGGAGGACAGGTTAATGACGCAATTGGAAATGACCACGTCTACCGACTCGTCGGCCACCGGCAGGTGCTCGATCTCACCCAGGCGAAACTCAACGTTGTCTACGCCCATATTGCGGCCATTGGCGCGTGCTTTTTCGAGCATGTCGGCGGTCATATCCACGCCGATGACGTGACCGCCGGGGCCGACTTGTTTGGCTGCCAGGAAGCAATCGATGCCGCCGCCGGAGCCCAGGTCGAGTACCGTCTCGCCCGGTTGCAACCCGGCCAGGGTCACCGGGTCGCCGCAGCCGAGCGACATACCGGTCACGTCAAAGGGTAACTCAGCCACGTCGGAGGTTTCGTAGAGTTCCTCGGCCATAATGACGCTCGACCCCGCGTCACCGCAACACTCGCTCGGCCCACAACAACTGGCGGCCTTCTCTTCAAAGTCGCGGGCAATCTGCCCGTACCGTTGGCGCACGACGCCCCGGATTTCTTCGGATTGAATCGTCTTTTCAGACATAGTCTGTCTCCTTTCAAATTGATGAATTGACATATATCTATTTGTTGGTTCAAAAAAGAAGAGCCGCACGGCTCCAGTTTGAGCCTCTTCTATTTCGTTTGGGCCTTATGTGCCCGAGTCGACCAAATTGATGTCCGGCGCGTATTTACGGGCGATGACGCGGCAGCAATTCGCAATCGTTTCTTGCCTGAGGGTATAATACATTTGTTTGCCATCACGCCGGGTGTTTACCAGACCGGCCTGCTTGAGGATTTGTAGGTGGTGCGATACCGTCGGCTGGCTGACGTCGCCTAGCTCGGACACCAGGTCGCTGACGCATAACTCGCGGCAGCAGAGCAAGCGCATGATCCTCTGGCGCGTCTCATCCGCTATAGCTTTTCCAAATGCAACCGGATCAGATGACATACGTTTCTTCTTAATATATAGATGATCGTAAATACGTCTATATGATACACCAATATGTATCATTTGTCAAGGGTACGAAGTCGTTAGTTCACCGGCTCAGGTAGCGTGAAGAACAAGCACGTCCCCTCGCCTGGTATACTCTCGGCCCCGATGCGACCTCCGTGTGCTTCCACAATCCCCTTGGCAATCGCCAAACCCAACCCAGATCCACCCGTGTCGCGACTGCGCGATTTCTCACCCCGATAAAACTGATCGAAAATGCGAGGCAGGTCTCCGTGATTTATGCCCACACCGGTGTCATGTACCTCCACCTTTACGCCTTCCACAGTGCTGAAGGCCAAAATCCGCACGCTCCCGCCAGCCGGTGTGTGATGCAAGGCGTTGCTGACTAAATTGGCTAACACCCGCCCGATTTTCCCTGCATCCATACAAACCAGGTCTGCGCCGGGTTCGACGCTTCCTTCCAGAGTAACGCCCTGTTGGACCGCCAGGGCCGAGAAGGATTCGAGGGTGTCCGAGATCAGATCGGAAATCGAATTCGGGACCTGTTCAAGCTCCAAGCCTCCCGCGTCTAACTCGGCCATCTCAAACAGGTCGTCAATCAAAACAGACAGCGAGCGAATCTGGCGTTGTGCCGTGTGCAAGTAACGCTGTACGGTGACTGGGTCGTCCACGACACCATCGGCCAGGGCTTCCAGGAGCACCCGGATCGAGGTCAATGGCGTGCGCAGATCGTGGCCGACCCAGGCGACCAAGTTGCGCCGCAAAGTGTCCAGTTCGCGCTGTTTGCGCGCCGCCGCCTCAAGCTGTTCAGCCATTTCGTTGAAGGTGTCGGCCAGTTCAGCCATTTCGTTTCGACCGGTCACCGGCACCCGCACCTTCAGGTTCCCTTGTGCGATCTCCTTGGCAGCCCGATTGAGTACCAATGTTTCATCGGTAAGCGCCGTGGAGAAAAAGTAACCCAACGACATAGCGATACCACTGGCGAACAGAAGCAGCACCGTGGCCAACAACAGGTCGTGCTGGCTGACAAACATCAACCGGGCTGTCACCCAGACGTTAATGAACGTCAAAACGCTGGAAAGAGCATAGCCACCCAGCAGAGTCCAACTGATGTGTGGAGAGCGACTGATCCAGCCTGTGCGATAAGCACCGTACCCGGCCGCCACCGACACCACGGCGGTTATAGTCAAAAAAGCGGCCATGGCACCTATCTCGCCCATCGGTGGGCGCATCAGCACATAAAAGATTGCGAGTGCCAGCCCCACTGTTAGCGCCACACCACCAGTAAAAACCAGCGGCAGAGACACAGGCCGGCGAGGGGTCATCACACTGTCCATAAATCACCTCGAGGGCGTGATGCGTAAAGCGTCAAACGTAAAGCGTCAAACGTAAAGCGTCAAACGGCAAACGTGATCCGTGACGCGTGATCGGTATATTCACGTTTCACGCATCACGCATTACGCATTACGTTTGCCGTTTGACGTTTGACGCATCACGCATTACGTTTGACACTCTCACGGCTCAAATTTGTATCCGACACCCCACACTGTTTGGATGTGACGGGGATTGGATGGGTCGGGTTCGATCTTCTCGCGTAGACGGCGCACGTGGACTGTTACCGTGCTGGGGTCTACATATTCTGTCAGGCCCCACACCAAATCGAGCAACTGGTCACGATTGAATACCTGGCGTGGGTGACGGGCCAGTGTCCAAAGCAGGTCGAATTCCTTGGCTGTTAATGTTTTCTCCTCGCCTTTTACGTCGACCAGGCGGGTTTTGGGGTCAATGCACAGATTGTCGAAGACAAGTGGACGCTCCGCGCTAGCAGGACCTGAGCCACGAGCTCGGCGCAGCACCGCTTTAACCCGGCTGACCAACTCCTGGGGGCTAAATGGTTTTACCACGTAATCGTCTGCCCCCATCTCCAGTCCCGCAATGCGGTCTGCCTCTTCTCGTCGTGCGGTTAGCATGATGATTGGAGTGTCACCCTCGGCCCGCAGGCGTCGCGTGATTTCCAACCCATCCATTTTGGGCAGCATCAGGTCCAATACTATCAGGTCAGGTGGTTCCCTCTCCAGTGCTTCCAGAGCCCCTTGACCGTCGTGAGCCACCACCACCTGATACCCTGCCCGTCTCAGATAAATGCTGACAACCTCGCTGATGCTGGGTTCGTCGTCTACTACTAAAATGGTTGGTTCGTTCATAGCATAGTCCTCACTGCGTTCTTAGGCTTTTCCAAGAATTAAATTGTGCAAACGTCCCGCTCAGACACATTGAAACAAAGCTAGATGCGAGGTGTCAACGCATCTGCGTGTAGATTCATGGTATTAGGAGGTGTCAACGCATCGTTTACTTAAGTGGCAGTGATAGCTGCCAGAACATCGTAACTTTTCTGTCTGTTTCCTGGACAGTCCGTGGCTATCAGCTATCTCAACTTTGGCCAGAGTTGCCTTTATCCAGCCGATTTCACGCTCCTTCAGTATTGCTCACCCCCTAGATGTGGGTGCATGACGCAATTCTAACCTATATCTGGTGGGTTGAGTACAGATGACCAAAGTCCGACTTGCCAGGAGAAACTTTATTCGGATCTTCAACTAGACACAACTACTTCGATGCATGGGGCGCTCTTCATGCCATAAAGGTCCACGATGCATTGGCACTTCTTCGTGTCCTATAGGTCCACGATGCGTTGACACTCAATTGGTAAACGATGCGTTGACACCTCGCAGCTAGACAAGTGATGCTTGGAAAAGCCCAAGCAATGCCAAGAAAATATCTTGGCATTGCCCAATGCCCGAATATTTTCTCGGCATTGCCTTATGCTAATCCGAAATTCTTACAGGCTGATTACAGGCCGGCTCATAGTCAATACAGATTCTCATGCCGCGTCGAATCACTAAGTTGGACGTGCGACTTGGGTACCCAGCCCCACCGACCATCCGAAGTTTTGACCCAGAGAAAGCCGCTTTCGGCAAATTCTACAGTTACCGTGTCGCTAATGTGTACTGTCAGTTCAATGGCATCATAGTCGCGCGTGATGCGCCAGCCACCCCCTTCCTGCTTCAGCCACGCTTGGGGCGTCCATCCGGCCTTGCCGTTTTCGTCGGTACACCAGACCCAGCCGGCCCACTCACTTTCTCGGGTGGGATCTGGAAAGACTCTATCGCCAGCCTGGACCTTGATAGGGTCGGGATACGGTTGCTGGTATGCTTTGATCACGCGGCCCGTCGTACCTGCGGGGAATGTCTGCATTTGCTTTCTTCGCTCAGTACTCGTAGCTGCTCCCACCGATGAACTCGCGAAGTACCGAGTCGGGCGGGATGGGCGAATCGTCCTCGACCGGGACAACGGGCTGGAGGACCTTACGTACTCGAGACGCCCGCATATAGGCATCTTCACGCAACGGGTCGTCTTGGTACTGCGTTTCCCATTTTTCGAACAGGTCGAGCAGTCGCGCCCGGTAGAGCAGAAGCTCATACGGCATAGCGCTGTTGATGATGTAATCCGCCGTGCTGAGGTAAGGTATGATGTTGCGCAGCTCGCTGGACCTGACGTAGTGCCAGTGCTCCAGGGTGTCTTGTGGTTTGTAGGCTCGGTGAACCGCGTCGCGCAACATGCGGCGAATCAGGCGCAAATCAGTCCAGCGGATGTAGCGTCCATCCAGGCCTTTCATCTGCAGCAAGGGTTCGATGTAGAGCTTGAATTTCTTTTTGTTGGGGATGTCCTCGCTCATCTTCGGGTAGAGCCCGTGGAGGCTGTCAATTAGTAAAATCTCACCCTCTGCCAGCTTCATCGGCGTACGGTTTGGATGGCGTCTACCCGTCTTGAAGTCGTAGAACGGGATGTCCACTTCTTCGCCTTCGCTCAATCGCTTGAGATGCTCGTTGATTAGTGGCAGGTCAAGCGCCTGAGGTGTCTCAAAATCATAGTCTCCGAACTCATCTTTGGGGTGCATCTCGAGATCAAAGAAGTAGTTGTCTACGTTGAGTGTTACGAATTTCAACCCCCTGTGTTTCAGGCGCTGTTCAAGTTTGATCGTTGTCGTGGTCTTGCCTGAAGAGGAGGGCCCGCAGACTATGACCATCGCTAGCTCGTCGTGCCGCTCAGCAATTAAATTGGCAGTGGTAGCGACGTCATCTTCATAGGCTGCTTCTGATTCGTGCACGAGGTGCGGAAATTCGCCGTTGGTGATCCGCTCGTTAAGGGCACCGACGGTGTGTACCCTATGTGAAACTGCCCAATCGAGGATGTGCCAGATTTTGGCCCATGGAATATTCTCGGAAGGCCGCGAAGCGCGTTTGCCTTCTGCCCGCCGCTGGCGGTTGCGCTCATCCCGATAGAGGATGTACTCCTTGGCGACTTGAGCGTGTCCGTTTTCGATCAATACTTTTTCGACGATGTCCTGAATCTCTTCAATGTGCGGGGTGTGCCCATCGGGGGTTACCTCTTCCAGGATTTCGACCACACGCTCTGCCAACCAGTTGGCTCGCGAGCGATCGCGCCCGCCGACGGCCACCGCGGCACGATAGATGGCATTCGCGATCCGATCAGGGTTAAACGGGACGATAGCCCCGCTGCGTTTAACGACGTGGGTGATCTTGCTCATTTTAACCTCCCTTCAGTCGCGCTGCGTATTGCGTACTGCGTATTCCGTTTGCTTTCGGGTATGAATGCCACTTTCCGAAAAGTCTCTTTCAAGTTGAGGGAACTCAGAGTGAGATTGTTTAACGCAACGCCCCTCAACTAATTCTTTATGATTTGGTTGATTGAGTTTAGACTGATTCTATATGTTGTGGTTTTGGCGCCAGAAATCAACTCTGCAACCCACTACATATGGGCAAGAAACCCATTTTGTCTAAACTCGAGTATTCAAGACAGTTGCAAAAAATCCAAGTCGAAAAGGCTGATCACATTGTGCGAACTACCCGAATCCATGACAAAGCGCCGTGATCCCGGTCACGGCGCTTTTTTTCTTCAGGAAACTTGACTGACACGCGCCGCATTTCACGTTTCACGCATCACGTCTTTACGCATTACGTTTTACGCACTACGTACTACTTCTCACCTTCGTCACCCCTCGACGCTGCCTCCCCCACCCCCGGCAGATTCCTGAGCGTCTCCGTCAAGTCAATCCCCGTCAGGGCTTCCAGGGTCGCAGGCACCTGGGCCACGATGTCGGTTACGTCTTTGGTCACCTTGCTGGCGCCGGCCCCACCATCACCACCCGAGTTGATAACCACGATGCGATCGGTCTGGGCCAGAGGTTGAGCGATGGCAGCCGCCACCTCGGGCAGGGCCTCGATGATCTGCTGGATGATGGCCGCCTGGTTGTACATCTGCCAGGAGAGCGCCTTCTTCTCCATCGCTTCTGCCTCGGCCAAACCTTGCTGGCGAATGATCTCGGCTTCTGCCAGACCCCGGGCCTTGTTGGCATCGGCATCGCCCTCGCCGATGGAGCGCGAGGCGGACGCCTGGCCTTCGGCCTCGGTCAGCGTCTGGAACTTCTTGGCGTTGGCCAGCGTCTGGATGCGATACTGCTCGGCCTCGGCTGGCTTCTTGACCATCGCCTCCAGCTCTCGCTCCTTGCGCAGAACTTCTTGCTCTTGCACCTGGATGCGCTTCTGCCTTTCCACGACCTCAACCTGGACTTCCTCGGCCTTCACCTGCTGATTGGTGATGTTTTGCTGAAGCGTGTAGGCCAGTTCGGCTTCGGCCTTCTTGCGGTTAGTCTGGGCGTCGTAATCGGCCTTCTGAACCTCGAAGTCTTTCTCTGCCTCGGCGATACGGGCCTCAGCCTGGTATTTGGCGGTTTCCCCTTCCTGGCGGGCTTTGGCCGAGGCGATAGTCGCGTCGCGGGCGGCCTCGGCCTCGCCGATCTGGGCGTCGCGTTTCACCTCGGCGGTGCGCTTGCGGCCCAGCGCGTCCAGGTAACCCTGGTCGTCGCGGATGTCCTTGATAGTGAAGGAGACGATGCTCAGCCCCATGTTGGCCAGGTCGCCAGCGGCCACTTCCTGCACTTGGGCGGCGAAGGCGTCCCGGTCCTTATACACCTCCTCCACCGTCAAGGTGCCCAGGATGGCGCGCAGGTGACCTTCCAGCGTTTGCAAGGCCACGTTGCGAATCTCATCCTGCGACTTGGAGAGGACCTGTTCGGACGCAGTGGCGATAGAGACGTCGTCACCGCGAATTTTGACCTGAGCCACGCCATCTACCGTGATGGGCACACCTTGTATGGTGTACACTTTGGGCGTTATCACGTCAATGGTCATGATCTCCAGGCTCAGGTCGTCCACCCGCTCCAGTACCGGCCAGATAAACGCGCCACCGCCTTTTACGATGCGGTAGTTGCGCATCGTCTTCTCACCCGTGGCTGGGTCGAGGGCCGCGTGCTTCCGACCGGAGATGACCAGTACCTCGTTAGGCCCCACCTTTTTGTAGCGGCTTGAGTAGAAGCCCAGGAATACCCCGACTACAAAGATAACCCCTACGATTGCTACAACAGCCAAGAATAACTCCATTGTGTTACCTCCTTCTTTGCGAGAGAATAAATCTGCTGGATGAAGACCTTAAGGGTTTCAGGCGAACCGCAGCGCGCACCCTTAAGGTCTGGGTAACGGTTATGCAACCTACTCAGGACTGACCAAAGCCTGGGTTCCCAGCATCTGATCGATGACCACCACGCTGCCGCGCCGGATTGCGTTGCCATGGCTGGATCGGGCGGGATAGGTCACGCGTGATCCCTGAGCGATCACCGCGATTTCGCCGACGCCGTCTTCGGGTATGGGGGCGGTCACCTCAGCGGTGAGCCCCACCAGTTGGCTGACCCGTACTTCGCTGGACCCCTGAGAGCCGATCAGAAACCGGCTATAGAAGAGAAACATGGCGCCGGATAGCAGCAGACCGCCCAGAGTAGACCATAGCAAGCTCATCGGACCCGAAACTTCGAACAGTTGCCGGGAGATGATGCCAACTGCGCCAAAGGCGGTGATGAAGGCCGAGATTGTGATAGGGCTGATGGGGGAGACTTCGACAGACCCGACGTCGAAGGTGTCTATGTCGCCGACGTCGAAATCAGGCATGTCCACGTCGGGCATGTCCACGTCGCTGCCTAGCCCGCCGGTCACGACGATGAAGATAGCCCATAGCAGACCGACGCCGAAGGCCAGAAAATAAGCGCAATCCAAACCAGCCAGGTTGCCGAATTGAGTTCCCATCATGCCCTCCCTTCACCTAAGCTCATGTTCAGAACAAGTGCGAACGTACGAAAGCAGAAGCAAATTGGGGAAAGCCTATTCATCGTATCTCACCATACTGTCACTTGTTCTGAACATGAGCCTTCACCTATTGCCGTCGTTGATGAGACAACCTCATTATATCTGTCCTTGCGTCGGAGGTCAATAGGAATTGTGTGCATTGCGTATCTGACTGTATTATAGCACACTTCACGCCTCGTCTCCTGACCACATCCTGAAATTCCCCTGAAGGCTAGCCACCATAGACCAGGCACAGTATTCCCTTACTTGAAGTGAGGAAAATCATTGTTCCTTAGATTGTATTAGGCATTGCATCTCAACCTGCTATGCCCTTGGTTTGATATTCTGGTTCAGGCTGAACAGGTTATCGGGGTCATACTTGTTCTTCAGGGCCGCCAGCCGTTCGTACTGAGGCCCAAAGGCTTTGCGCATCATCTCGTCGCCCTCTTCCTGGAAGCCGGGGAAGTTCAGATAGCGGCTGCCATCCGAGAATTCCTGCATGTCGGTGATGAATTCCCGCACCCATATAATGTTAGCTTCGTCGTCTGCCGGGTCCTCCCAATTGGCCTCAGGGTTGAGCAGGAAGGCTGCCTGGCGACCGTTAAAGGCGCTTTCCGCCGGGCTCACCCGGGCCACCGCTCCGCCTACATGCCACAGGTCCACAGTGCTGAGGACCGACGGCTGCTGCTGGGCGTGTTTCACAATACGGTCGATCACCTCATCGTCCAGGCGCGTCAGGTTGAGCGATTTCCAGTAGTAGCGTTTCCCATCCGGGTAATCTTCATCGAGGATGCTTTGCGCCTCCAGGTAGGGCATGATGCCACTGAAGTCGATGAGTGGTTTGCCACGGTCGCGCAGCGGTTGCATAACGCGTTGCCCTTCCTCTGCAGGACCGGCGTACATGGCTACAAACAGAACAAACGGACGGCCGTGAATGTTCTCCGGAAATACCTCGGGGTGGGGCGGAACGATGCCAGTGGCGGTCAGCGAGCTGACCTCGTCCGGGGCAGCCGTCGCGTAATCCCGGTAGAACTGGATGGCCTTTTTCATTTTGTCGCCTTCGCCGTCGTGTAAGACGAAGGTGAAAGCCACGTCCGGTCCGATGGGATAAAGACGATACACGAACTCGGTGACAATGCCAAAGTTGCCGCCCCCGCCGCGAATCCCCCAGAAAAGATCGCTGTTTTCTTCCTGGTTAGCAGTGATGACGCGACCGTCGGCGGTGACTACCTGCGCTGAAATGACGTTGTCACAACTCAGACCGTACTTGTTGCGTAGCCAGCCATAGCCGCCGCCTAGCGTCAGGCCGGCGGTCACCACACCCAAAGGTGTTGCCAGGCCATACTTTTGCGTCGCTTGATCCACGTCCCCGATAGTTGCGCCACCACCGACACGAGCTGTGCGTGCCTCTGGGTCAACCTGGACGTCGTTCATCAGCGACAGGTCGATGACCAAGCCGCCGTCGCTCGTCCCCAGACCGGCCACGTTGTGCCCGCCGCCGCGCACGGCCAGCAATATGTTATTCTCGCGGGCGAAGTTGATCGAGGCGACGACATCCTCTACATCAACGGGGCGAGCAATGAGCGCCGGGTGCCGGTCGATCATCCCGTTCCACACGGAGCGGGCTTCGTCATAGTCGCCATCGCCGGGGCGAATCAGCGTCCCTCGCAAGTTAGCCTCAAATTCCTGAATCCGAGCTTCGCTTTGTTGATCCAATCCGTTGGTACTCATTATTTGCCTCCTCTATTCGTGCAGCAAGTGAATGATAGCCTCAGTACGTGGTACGTACCAACCGTGTGTTTCAATGATTGCTGCATAATTTCTATTCAGCTTGCCGTTGCGGCCAATCAGCAAAGGGCATAACTCAATTTGAGGTGAACAAGATCGAATTGATCGAAATAGTATACTATAGCCAATGGTGGCAAGCAAATAGATGGGGAGGGTGCCTCAAAAATGAACGCACCCGTGAGGTTCAGGTAGACTTGGGGCCTTATCTTGAAATCCGGGATATAGATCCGGCGGGGAGGGGTAAGGTATTCGCCATTGGGGTAGTCAATACGGTTGAAGCTCGGTGTATGCTTCTCCTTCCTCCTTCAGGTAGCGGGCCGGTCCGTAAAGCCGGCCCGCTGCTTTTTTCTCCTTAGCTGCCAGCCATGTTGAACCACCTCTCATCGGCCAAAACCACTGAGGTTTCTACCTGCCGTAGTGAGTGATTGTGGGAGGAGATCTTGACATAATTATTCGGCTGTAAGCTCAGTAATTCGAACGATGACCTTGGTTTGGGCAATCCAGGCCAGGGCATCGGGATCTGAAGGCTGTCCATTTGGCATCAGGTCGATCTTCAGGTATTTTTGAAAGCTTGGAGATCGCTGCACCAGGGTGAGCAGGCCCTCGGCGACGGCTTCCGGGTCTTCGAAGACTTCTCCGGTGCCTTTCAAGTCTTGCCCCTGAAACCGTATGAATACTGGAGCACCACCACGCAGGTTTTTCCACCAGGTACGATCATCTTGGCTTAGAATGATGAGTGCCTCTCCATCACGCACGTAATTGACCGGCGTTGTGTAAGCCTTGCTGCTCTTTCGGCCGGTAAAGGTGATGAGCATCACATTGGCGCTGACCAAGCCGTGCAGCGGCGAACGTAAGACCGCCCGCATAAAGCCGTTGCCGATTTTAAGAAACGGGTTTGCCATTTCTAACCCTTTGCGATTACTGGTCACGTCAAGTGGGTGATCAGTACGCGTAGTCCAATCCCAATCAGAATTACCCCACCCAATATCTCCATGCGCTTGCCAAATCTCGTGCCCAGTTTGTGTCCGATTAACAGACCGGTGAGCGAGAGGCCGGCTGTGACTACGCCAATCACGACGCTGGGGAAGAGGATATCTACTTGCAACATGGCCAGACTCAAACCGATCGCGAACGCGTCAATACTGGTAGCCACGCTCAACATCACCAGCGTGCCGCCGCGTGATGGATCGCTTTGGTACGTCTCGCTATCGGGATCCAGCCCGGAGCGGATCATGCGCACGCCGACGAAGGTCAGCAGTCCCATAGCAATCCAGTGGTCGAATTGGGAAATAAGGGATGCAATAGTGTTGCCGGCCAACCAGCCCAGGATGGGCATAAAAAACTGGAAAAGGCCGAAATGAAACGACAGACGAAAAATCGAACGCGGCAAACTGGCCCGTCTCGTGGTGCCGATACCCAGTGATACGGCAAAGGCGTCCATTGCCATGCCGATTGCGATTAGAAGAATTGATGCAAAATCCATAGGTTCATTCTATAAACCGGCCCGTAAATCCGTAAACTGGCGGGAATACGGTGGTGGCTTGTGATGTGACAGCGGGTGTTTGCGAAAACCCGATGCAGAAAAACGAGACAACGGCGGTTGAGGGCAGTCCTCCGATAAGGACGCTCATCTTGTTCCCAAGCAACTACTCAGTCTGATGGTTCCAGATATGTATCTGCAACCCATAATCGGCGGATGTATATCCGCAAATACCCATTACGGTTGAATAACCGTAACGATCAGCGACTGGTCTGAGTAGTTTGACAATGTCACATTAGACAAATGTTCTACACGAAGCCGGCGTTTTTCGCCTTATCCATGTTCATAACAAGACATTTGCCGCCGAGAGCACCGGTCGCGGACCTGCTCGGAGCTCGTAAACCCCGCTTTTATGTTAATGTGACATTGTCAAAGTAGTTACGTTCCCAAAGCGTTCGGCTGCAATCGTAGTCAGAGGTACCCAATGCTGCCTACGATTAACGCGAGGACCAGATGCAACCCAACCAGATCAAGCAATAGCATCACTGGTGGTTGCGAGCAGTATAACACATGGCCCCCTGACTGACAATTTCCCTGCATTGATTCACCAATTGATGGGCAGATTTCTCGAGTCCCCAAAAACATGATTGACAAAGCCTCAGACCTGTGGTATATTAGAGGAGGCTTTGCAAACGTGTGCATAATGTGTTTGACCGTTGTTGTACACGTTTGTAAGCTCTGCCTCTCGTCATGCTTGTCCAGAAATAATTTCGTACTTTTGCGGCATGGTTCATTTTGCCAAGAAAAATGGTTGACAATTTGGCTTGCTTTGCCAGACACATTCGTAAAACGTAAGGCGTAAAGCGTAATTGATTCTGGGCGAATGTGCCTTGCGAATGTGCCTTCAAGTAATCCACCGAAATAAATTACACGGAGACGCGGGCTTCCAGGCTTCATAGCAACACCAGAACCGTGCAGATAATTTCGGTGGATTACTCACGCATCACGTTTTACGTTTTACGAGGTTACTACCCTTGATTTGACCGGTAAGAAGTGTCAACCAAATAGTGAACCATCCCACTTTTGCAATCAGTTTATGCCTGATTGGCCAAGAATAGTGCAAAGTTGTTAACGGACAAGTTCTTTGGAAAAGATGGAGCACTATGCGAGTTTCGATCAAAGACATCGCCAAGGCTGCCGGTGTTTCTCACTCCACCGTCTCGCGTGCGCTGAGTGACAGTCCCCTTGTCAGTGACGAGACCAAAGCTCGCATCCAGCGTCTGGCCAAGGAGATGGGTTATTCTCCCGACAGCCTGGCCCGCAGCTTGGTCACCCGCCAGACTCACACGGTCGGGGTAGTTGTCACCACCATCGTCGATCCTTTCATAGCCCAGGTCGTGCAGGGCATTGAGGCGACCGCCCAAGATCACGGCTACACTGTGATTCTGTGTAGCTCAGGGGCGGAGCCCGATCGCGAGATTTCCGCTGTGGAAATGTTGCGCTCTAAGCGGGTGGATGGCGTGATCGTCACCTCTTCGCGCATAGGTGCTCTCTATCTCGATCATTTGGAACGCATTGGCGTGCCCATCGTGCTGATCAATAACCACAACGAGGATAGCGGGCGCTACACTTTCACTGTCACCGTCGATAATCGCCACGGTGGACATCTGGCTACGGAGCACCTGGCCAACCTGGGACACCGGCGCATTGCCTATGTTACTGCGCCGGCTGACCACAGCTCCGATTTGGATCGTTTGACCGGCTATCAGCAGGCCCTCAGCGAAGCGGGATTGGAGCCGGACCCGGCTTTGATCATTCCCGGTAATGGCCGTGCTGACGGCGGTGAGCGGGCGTTGGAGAGCTTGAGAGCATTAGAGGCGCTGCCTGACGCTGTCTTTTGCTACAACGACATGACGGCCATCGGCTTGATGACCGCTGCACGTCGGGCGGGGCTATCCGTGCCCCGAGATCTGGCCGTGGTTGGCTTTGATGACATCCCGTTCGCTACGCATTGCCATCCTCCTCTGACCACCATCGCCCAGCCCAAGATTGAGATGGGACAGTTAGCAATGAAAATGGCCCTGTCTTTGATGACTATCGGCGAGGAGGATGAAGAGGAGCTTTCTAATATCGTCGTCCAGGGCAAGCTGATTATGCGCGCCTCGACAATGGGGGCTTAACGCATAAAAAAGGAGGATTCACGCATGACCAGACAAGTCAACGTAGGTGTCATCGGTGCGGGTAGGATTGGCAGAGTCCACGTTCAGAATTTGGCCTATCATATCCCCGAGGCGAACGTGGTGGCCATTGCTGATATCTTCGTCGAGGCAGCCGAGAAATGTGCTGCCGATTTTGGTATTCCGTCGGCTGCTAAAGACCACCGGGCAATATTGGAAAACGACCAGATTGAAGCGGCGGTGATATGCTCCAGCACCGATACCCACGCCCAATTCATCGAAGAAGCGGCTGCGGCTGGCAAACACATCTTCTGCGAAAAGCCGATTGACTTAGATCTGAAACGAATTGACCGGGCGTTGGCGGCGGTGGAGAAGGCCGGGGTCAAGCTGCAGATTGGCTTCAACCGGCGCTTCGACCCCAGCTTCAAGCGCGTCCGCGATCTGGTGGCCGAGGGGAAGATCGGCGCACCTCACATCGTGCATATCATAAGCCGTGATCCGGCACCGCCTCCCATTGAGTACATCAAAGTTTCGGGTGGCATCTTCGTGGATATGACCATTCACGACTTCGACATGGCCCGTTACTTGATCGGGAGCGAGGTGGAAGAAGTCTATGCCACGGGTGGCGTGATGGTAGATCCCAAAATCGGTGAGGCGGGGGACATCGACACGGCCCTGGTCACTCTGCGCTACGCCAACGGCGCTATCGGTAGCATCGACAACAGCCGCCAGGCGGTCTACGGCTACGATCAGCGCGTCGAGGTCTTCGGATCCGAAGGAGGTATCGTTGTCGCCAACCGCACGCCAGACAATGCTATCATCAGCGATGCCGATGGGGTTCGTGCTGCCAAGCCGCTCTATTTTTTCATCGAGCGCTACACGGATGCGTTCATTGCTGAGATGAAGGAGTTCATCTCTTGCGTCTTGGAGGACAAGGCTCCCTTGGTCACGGGCATCGACGGACGTATTCCCGTGGTCATGGGGTTGGCGGCCTGGAAATCTTACCGGGAGAATCGCCCGGTGATGTTAAGCGAGATGGACTAGGCGGAAGGCTGGAAGGTTGGATGGTTGGAAGATTGGAAGTTTGGGAAATTGGTACACTGATAGATTGGGAAGCCGGTGGATTGGTGAACGTTGGAACGACCTATTCGCTCCGCAATCCACCAATCTACCAGTTTACCAATCTTCCAGCTTTCCAACCTTCCAACCTTCCAACAAAAATCTATGGAGGTATAAAAAATGAAAGGCTTAGTGTTAGATGCAGTATGGGAACCCCGAGCTGACTACGCAGTCTCGGACTGGGAAAAAGAGACAGGCAAAGCGATCACCGGGAACAGCATCTGGCGTAACCCCAAACTCGGGGTACGCAACTGGGAAGATCCCAAGCCCGGTCCTAACGACGTGCTCCTGGCGGTGCAGGCCTGCGGTGTGTGTGGTTCTGACATGCATTTTTACGAGACAGATGATGACAACTACATTCTCTATCCTGGCCTGACCAAGTTCCCCACCATACTTGGGCACGAATTTACCGGTAAAGTGGTTGAAGTAGGTAAGGGCGTGACCACTCTCAAGGCAGGGGATATGGTCACCGTCGAGGAGATGATCTGGTGTGGGCGCTGCACCCCTTGCCGCAACGGTTATCCCAACCATTGTGTCAATCTTGAAGAGATCGGTTTCACCATCCCTGGCGCGTTTGCCAATTACATCGCCATCGACGAGAAATTCTGCTGGAAGATCGATGCCATCGCCGAACGTCTTGGCGACGAGAAGAAGGCTTACGAAGTGGGGGCCTTGACCGAGCCATCTTGTGTTGCCTACAATGCCATGTTTACCCGGGCGGGTGGTTTCAAGCCGGGGCATTATGTAAGTATCTTCGGTGCGGGACCCATCGGCCTGGCCGCTATCGGCCTGGCCAAGGCGGCCGGCGCGGGCCTGATCGTCGCCTTTGAGGTTTCACCGAAGCGGCTTGAGCTGGCCAAGAAAGTAGGTGCCGAATACGCCTACGACCCGCGCGAGGTGACACCCGGCGAGGTGCTGATGGAGCTGAGCAAGGGCGAGGGATTCGACTTCCACGTGGAGGCGGCCGGCGCGCCCGAACTGGTCGTCCCAGAGATGGAGAAGGCGCTGGCCATCAACAGCAAGGTGGTCCAGATCGGTCGCGCGGCGCGGCGGGTGCCGATGTACCTGGAGAGCTTCCAGGTCCGGCGCGCACAGGCCTTTGGCGCCCAGGGACACTCCGGCCACGAGAATTTCCCCAACGTGATCCGCCTGGTCGCCTCCGGCCGGCTCGACCTGAGCCCCATTGTCACCGCCCGCTACGGCCTGGAAGACACGGTGGCAGCCATCAAGAAGTCCACTGAGCGTGCTGATGGCAAAATAATGGTGCTCCCCAACTGATGTAGCCGGGGAATCAGGGAATCGGGGAATCAGGAGATAGAGTAGTGTACTTGCGCCTGGATCCCCGTTTCCTGTTTTGGTTGTGTGGGGGTGAGTTTTATCAATGCTTGAATCATACGTTTGAATCATTGGTAATTTGCTTTCTGCACGCGTGTGCAGAAATTTGCTTAAAGCCCCCTTGACTTATTTTGATGTTTGTGGTATACTTTTTGCACACGTGTGCATTGGGCGCTTACCCCGCGTTATCCCCGGCGCGAAGATCAGTTCAGCGAGTGGCTGCTGTACCGATGTCGCTAAATGAACGAGACCTTATCATGTGTCTCGGATAACATCGGCTTGTTGAATGGCACCATAGGCGTTGCTTATGTCACAATCTGCGGCTTATTCCCCAGCATCTATAGCTACTCTCGACACAACGTTTAACCCTGTCATTACGCTTCAAACATCGATTGATAGACTGGCAATGCCTGCGCAGATGACCTGCCTGGCTTAGGCTTTTCAGATTGCTGCCCAGCTTTTACCAATTTCTTACTCGGGTCTTTTATCTCTAAGGCCGCGTCCAAGAATAACTTTGTGCATTTTGAAAGATTGCACTCGGAATTTTAGCCTGAAAATTGAAGGTTATTTCTGGACGCTTCCTAAGTACAGACAAAACGATGCGAATGCCTTGGTACTGCTCGGCTGATCTTGCGCCGAAGCCTGAGGGTGCCTCGCTCCTCACTGTGTATGGCGGAGTGAGCACGCCTCCGTGCCAATGGTACTTTCCGAGAAAACTCAGAAGAGAAAGGGGGTGCAGTCGGCGCGATATTCCGTATCACAGAATGCACAGCGGTTCGGTTGATCCATTCCTATTCGATAGTCAATTCTAAGGAGGACAAAAGATGTTAAGCATCAGAAAAATGACAGTGTTGCTGCTCGTGGCATTGCTTGCACTGGCCGCCTGCCAGGTAACCCCAGCACCAGAGGCGGTTGAAGAGGTCGGAGCAGTCGAGGAGGCGGTCACCGAGGCAGTTGAAGAGGAAGCTGAGGAACCCCAAGTCACGCAGACAGGTGTGGTCATCGGCCTGGCCGTCCACGAGAACCCTGCCGAGTCTTCGTTCTGGGGTGTTGTGGAAACGGGTGCTAAGGACGCAGCGGCCGCTTTGGGCGTGGAGCTGAAGTCCGGCGGAAGCCTTGATCCCGCAGAGCAGGCGCAATTGATTGAAACCTACATCGCCGACGGTGTGGATGGCCTCATCGTCTCCTTGGCCAACCCCGACGCGATGAAGGACTCGGTCAGTAAAGCGATCGAAGCGGGCATTCCGGTGATCACCATCAACTCGGGCGTTAACGTTTACAAGGAACTGGGAGCCCTGACCCACATCGGTCAGACCGAGTTTGTGGCGGGTCAGGGAGCCGGTGAGCAATTCAATGCGGCGGGTGCGGCCAAAGTTCTGTGCGTCATCCACGAGGAGGGCAACATCGCCCTTGAGGAGCGCTGCGATGGTCTGACTGATACCTTCAGTGGCGAGGTCGAGCGCTTCAACGTGGCCACGACGGGGATCCGGGACATTGCCGGCACGCTGGCCAGCATCCAGGACAAGTTGGTATCTGACTCCAGCATTGACGCCATTCTGACGCTTAACCCGAACATCGCCGATGCTGCCATGCAGGCCATCGAGGCTGCCGGTACGGACGTGAAGCTGGCGACGTTCGACCTCAGTCCAGATGTCCTCGAGGCCGTTGAGGCTGGCAAGATAATGTTTGCCATCGACCAGCAGCAGTATCTCCAGGGCTATCTCCCGGTCGTCTTCCTGTACCTGTACAACACAAATCTAAACACCGTCGGCGGTGGCCAACCGGTCCTCACCGGGCCTGGCATTGTTGATGCCAGCAATGCGGCTGCCGTAAAGGATCTCTCCGCGGCCGGGACGCGGTAACGCGATACCTACTGAGACACACGATTGCGGGATGGGAACTTCCCATCCCGCAATCTTCATCTATTTCCTGAGAAAGACCTGACGCTCTGCATCAGACTCAGGGGTCCGAGTCCGCGGCGGAGCCCAATCAAAGGAGTTTATCTATGGCGATTGATGCGGTGGGCGCCGCACAGAGAGATGAACGTCTCGCAGAAGTCGGCTTATTCAGACGACTTCTGCGGCAACCTGAAGTTGGGGCTGTCATCGGGGCAGCCGTTGTATGGTTGTTCTTCGCGGTTATGGCGCCGGAAAATTGGCTCTCGATTACTGGAGTGGCTCGTATCCTGGATTCGTCCTCTGCCTTGGGTATTATGGCGATTGCGGTGGCCTTGCTTATAATCGGCGGCGAGTTTGATCTCTCCGCCGGCGTTATGACGGGCACGACGGGGTTGATCGCGGGGCTACTCGCCACCCAGCTCGGCTGGAATATTTGGCTGGCTATGTTGGTGGCTCTGGTCTTTGCCGTAGTCGTTGGGTACTTGAATGGTTTGTTGGTGATCAAGACCGGACTGCCCAGTTTTATCGTGACCCTGGCTACCTTCTTCATTCTGAGAGGGGCCAACGTTGGGGTGACCCGTTTGGTGGTCAATCAGGTCCGGGTCGCCGGCATTGACGCAGCGCCGGGCTTTCTTGTCGCTCGCACGATCTTTAATTCGGAGGTTTCGCTGTTGGGTACCGAGTTCAGGACGGTGACCATCTGGTGGATCGTGATCACCATTGTGGCAAGTTGGGTTCTGCTCCGGACCAAGTATGGCAACTGGATATTTGCCACCGGCGGTGACGCAAATGCGGCCCGAAGCCAGGGTGTGCCTGCACAACGGGTTAAGATTGCATTATTTATGACGACGGCTTCTGCTGCTTGGCTGGTGGGTATGATGAGCGACTTGCGCCTGCGCTCTGTGGTAGCCAGCCAGGGTATCGGTCAGGAATTTGTGTATATCATCGCGGCCGTGATCGGCGGCTGTCTGTTAACCGGTGGATATGGCTCCGCCTTCGGTGCAGCGGTTGGCGCCCTCATCTTCGGGATGGTCCGCGTGGGTATTACCTTTGCCGGCTGGGATACTGACTGGTTCTATGCCTTCCTGGGTGTTATGTTGCTCGTCGCAGTCCTGGTGAACGACTTTACGCGCAGGAGAGCGGAATCCGTGACCGTAGCCACTGCCAAGGCCCGCACAGAAGGAAAGGAGGAGACGTCATGACTGAACCCATACTTGAAGTCCGCCACATTACCAAGTTGTTCGGCAGTGTCATCGCCCTGAGCGACGTGTCGGCCGAGGTTTATCCTGGTGAAGTCACCTGTCTCCTGGGCGACAATGGTGCTGGAAAGTCCACGCTGATCAAGATCCTCGCGGGTGTGCACCAGCAGACCGAGGGTGACTACTTCTTCGAAGGCGAGAAGGTGCAGTTCAACTCACCCCGCGAGGCCCTCTCTCGCGGTATTGCAACGGTGTACCAAGACCTGGCCATGATTCCTCTGATGCCCATCTGGCGCAACTTCTTCCTCGGGGCTGAGCCGGAGAGGGGTTGGGGGCCGTTCAAGAACTACAATATCGATTTTGCTAAACGCACGGTCCGCGAGGAGTTGGGCAAGATGGGGATCGACATCCGCGATCCTGGTCAACCGGTGGGGACTATGTCCGGTGGCGAGCGTCAGTCGGTGGCTATTGCCCGGGCGGTGTACTTCGGTGCCAAGGTTCTGATTCTTGACGAGCCAACGGCCGCCTTGGGCGTGAAGCAAGCAGGCACGGTGTTGCGTTATATTGCTCAGGCCGCCGCCCGCAACCTGGGGGTTATCTTCATTACCCACAACCCGCATCATGCCTACACCGTCGGCGATAGATTCATCATCCTCAAACGCGGCAAAACCCTTGGGATCTGGAACCAGGATGAAATCACGCGCGAAGACATGATCCGCAGTATGTCTGGAGCTGACGAACTGGAAGCCTTGACGCACGAACTCGACAGAGTCTCCCGCAGGAGTGCCGTACAAGATGCGGCTCCCGGCGAAGATGTGCACTGAGTGACTTAAGAACCTATTCGGAATTTGCTCCCCGAGGACTGTCGTCCGGGCTTGAGCTTTTTCGGATGGGATCTAATCGTAAGGCTTGTATTCTCGACACTGGTGGGATAGGCGCTTGGCTTGCTCGCAATCTGGAGGCTGGCGACCAGTGCCTACCGCCGAACAGCCAGTCTTGCGTGGAGTGATCAGAAGGACACAATGCGATACTGCCTGACCTACGCAAATGTCCTTTATCATACGATTCGCCGCTGCCGGACCCAGACCAGATGGTTTGCGGTCGTGGTCGTTGTAGTTGCGCTGATGAATGTGGCGCTGGTGGGCTGCTCGCAGTCCGAAGACTCGCCGAGACTCATCTTTGATGAGTCCGTGGCGAGCGATTTCCAGTCACTAGCGGAGGAGACTTGGACCGAATTTCTTACAGTATTCCAGGCCAGGAACCACTGTTTTGGCGATGTTCGCCTGCGCGCTGTGCACACTCTTGATAGCCGGGCAGCGTACGATCCAGAAACGGCCACAGTCACGGTCCGAGTCCCGGGAACCCCTGCTATGCTCCAAAGTGCGCTGGTTCACGAATGGGCGCACCACATCGAGTTCCAGTGCAATGATCATTACGAACTGCGGGCTGCTTTCCTTGTAGCGCAGGGTCTGCCCCAAGATATGCCGTGGCGGCCTGACAGTACGCCGGCCAACATCCCCATGAACGCCTGGCCGGATATACCCTCGGAGCAATATGCCGAAGCCACGGTTGAACTCGTGCTCGGCCGGCGACAGATTCCGACCAAAGTGCGTGTCACTCAGGAGGCGATTCACGTCATCGAGGCGTGGGCGGCTGGTGATTGACATTTGTATCAGTCGGTTTGAACCATAGGAGGCTGACAATTATGTTCAAAAAAATCCTCGTCCCCGTTGATGGCTCAAGGTACTCAACCCAAGCTGTCGGTGTTGCGATTGATTTAGCCAAATGTCACGGTTCTTCTGTTCTTCTCCTGCATGTAATTCGCGATTTCGCGCTTCCTAAAGAGATAATGGAAATGATAAAGGCAGGAGAGATAACCGAATCGCGAAGAGAGATCCTGGAGGACTCGGCTGAAATCATCCTGGGCAATGCCAAACAGAGATTCGATGAGGCAGGTCTTTCAGATGTAACAGGTGAGTACATTACTGGTGACCCAGCACCTAAGATTGCTGATTATGCTGAAAGGAAAGATGTTGACCTGATCGTAATTGGTCATAGTGGTTTGAGTACTCCGGGCCCCTTATTGGGTGGCGTTGCACGCAAACTGACCAATATTTCCAAAACGTCGTGTCTTATTGTTCGGTAATCCTGGTGGAAACGTCGATAGAGATGAGGGCGTGGATCTTGTTGCGTTCATTCTGGACGTAGCGGAGCGCCTCTTTTTCTTTCTTTGACTACTTTTTGGAGGAGAGAGATGAATTCTCGTGAACGGGTCAGACTGGCATTGGATCATCAGGAACCTGATCACGTTCCCTTTGATTTGGGCGGGACTGGTTTATCCCTTATTCACGTGACCGCTTACAAGAATCTACGCGAATACCTGAATTTGCCGGTTGGTGAGCCCCGAATCTCCTTTATGGCAGAACAGTTGGCCGTCGTTGAAGAGGATGTGGCCGAACGGCTGGAGACGGATGTTGTGCTTGTTGCTCCGCAGCCCCCGGCAGACTTTGAGTATGTGTTCCGCGATGAAGGTGACTACGAAGCATACACCGACGAATGGGGGATTGGCTGGCGAAAGCCCAAAGAGGGTGGTTTCTACTATGATATGTATATCCATCCTTTGGCCGATGCTGAGAGCCTGGAAGACTTCAAGGCGTTCAAAATCCCGGACGCTGTGGATGACCATCGGTTTGAAAACCTAAAGCGTGATGCGGCGGCCGCGGTCGAACGAGGTAAGGCGGTTGCACTGGCCGGACCATGCGCCGGTATTCTTGAGATGGTGGCCTGGACTCGGGGTTTCGAGCAGTTTTACGTGGACCTGGCGCTTAACCCCGACATCGTAGCCTATATGCTGGATCGCCTGGTTGAGTTCAAGTGCACCTTCTGGGGGCGGGCCCTGGGGGAGATCGGTGACTTGGTCGATGTGATTATCGAAGCCGACGATTTGGGCGGCCAAAATTCTCTTCTCTTCTCCCCGGACACATACCGCAAGATTGTCAAGCCGCGACACAAAAAACTCTTTTCTTTCATCAAGGAACAGGCCCCGGTCAAAGTCTTCTTCCATTCCTGCGGCGCAATTCGCCCGCTTATTGGCGATTTGATTGATGCCGGGATTGATATCCTGAATCCAATTCAAATCAGCTCTCCTGGTATGAACCCCAAAGAACTTAAGACAGAGTTCGAGCGCGATTTGGTTTTCTGGGGAGGAGGCGTTGACACTCAGGTGGTGCTGGGGACTGGCACCCCGGAGGAGGTCAAAGCGGACGTGAAGCGCAATATCGAATCGCTGTCGCCCGGGGGAGGATTCGTTTTTGCTGCGGTGCACGATGTCCAGGCCAACGTCCCGCCCGAGAACATCATGGCCATGTGGGAAGCCTGGAAGACCTACGGCGTCTACACCAAATCTTGAGGAGGTTTCGAGTGATGAAAGTGGCGGTGTTGCGTGGTGTTCACGACCTGAGGCTGGAAGAACTCCCGGACCCTCGGCCGGCAGAGGATGAGGTGCTCATCCGCGTCAAGGCTGCTGGCGTGTGTGGCACGGATGTGCACATGTGGGAGGGCACCAACACCGAAGGCACCTTTCCCTTCATCCCCGGCCACGAATGGGCGGGGGAAGTTGTGGAGGTGGGTGAGGACGTTAAAACATTGTCAGTAGGTGATCGGGTCGTCGCCGAGGTGCCCATCAAGTGCCGTGTATGCCCCAATTGCAAAGATGGTCTGGACCCCAATATGTGCCCCGACTTCGAGCTCTATGGCTTCTCGTGGGAATACCCGGGCGGCATGGCCGAATACACCGTCTCCAAAGAGGAGCGGTTATTCAAGATCCCCGACAATGTGAGCTACGAAGAGGCGGCCTTGGTGGAGCCTCTTTCAGTTGCGTATCACGGCGTATGGGGTTCGGGTGGCGGCGCAGCGCCCCACGACCGGGTGGTGGTCTTTGGCGCTGGCCCAATCGGGTTGTTTGCTATGCTGGCCTGCAAGGCATCGGGCGCACCGGTCATTGTGGTTGAGCCGCAGCCGTTTCGCGCTCAGATGGCCCGTGACCTGGGGGCCGATGTGGTGATCGACCCAACGGTGGTTGATGTGCTAGAGCAGGTGTTGGACCACACGGGCGACCGTGGAGCGACTCTGGTTTTGGAGTGCTCCGGTAGCAACGGGGCGCTTGAGGCCACTGTAGACGTCGTGGCCAAAGGGGGACGCATTGTCCTGATTGGCCAGAGTGCAGGGCGCAAGATCCCAGTTGAAATCGGCAAAACGATTTTTCAGGGCGCGAGGCTTGTTGGATCAAGTGGTAGTCCTTGCTTCTTCCCTAAAACCTTGACCTTTATGTCGCGCCGTCTGGTAGACCTATCTCCGGTCATCACCCACCAGTTCCCGTTAGCGGATGTCCTGGAGGCCTTCGAGCTGGGAAAAAAAGCGACAGACAGTGCCAAGATTCTGCTGATTCCGTAGGAGGTAAAGAAAAGGATCATGAAGTCAATGTTGCCAGTGGGCGTTATTGGCTTGGGACGGATGGGACAGATCTACGCTGGCCATTTGGCGCGGCATTCCCAATCCCAAATTGTCTGTGTTTCCGATGTCATTGAGGAGCGGGCGCGAGCGACCGCGGCCGAACTAGGCGTCGAATCCTGGTCTACCGATTACCGGGAACTTCTGGAGAACAAGGCGATCAAAGCGGTTTTCGTTACCTCGTCTACCAGCACGCACCGTGAGATTGTGATGGCCGCGGCCGAGGCGGGAAAGGCGATTTTCTGTGAGAAGCCGATTGCCTTGACCTTGGAAGATACCGAGCAGATGATTGCTACCATCGAGAGGACCGGCGTGATGTTTCAGGCCGGGTTTATGCGGCGCTTTGATCGCGGCTACGTCGCGGCCAAGGAGCAAATCGAAGCAGGGGCCATCGGTAAGCCCGTCACCTTCAAATCCATCGGCCGAGACCCGTTTTGCCCCGATTTGGGATACGCCGATCTCAACGTGAGTGGTGGCTTGATTCTGGATATGGCAATCCACGACTTTGACCTTGGGCGTTGGCTGATGGCCGACGAGGTCAAGCGTGTCTACACCGAGGGCGGAACCCTGGCCTTTCCCCGGCTCAACACGGTGGGCGACATTGATAATGCGGTCGTCAATATGCTTTTTGAGGGCGGGGCGCTCGGCAATGTGGAGGTCAGCCGGAACGCGCTCTACGGCTATGACATCCGCACCGAGATCCTGGGCACCGAGGGTGGCTTGAACATCGGCTACTACCAACAAACGCCGCTGCTGGTTATGACGACCAGGGGCATCAGCTACGACATGGTGCCCTACATCATTGAGCGTTTTGGGGATGCATATCTGGCCCAAACCCAAGACTTTGTGGAGCGGGTGCTGAACGACAGGGAACCGGCAGTTGATGCCTTCGACGCGCGGGCGGCCCTGGTCATCGGCCTGGCCGCGAGACAGTCCTATTATGAAGCCCGGCCGGTGGAGCTCGTGGAGTATTCATGAAAGTCGTCATCCCCATTGATGGTGGATTTCTGGCAAGATAGGAGAGAGATCTTATCGTGTTATCTAAGGGCGTCGTTCTGAAAGGAGAAAGACGGGCCGAGATCGTTGCACGAGAAGTGGGCGCTCCGGCCGGTACGCAGGTGTTAATCAGAACCCACGCGGTCGGCCTTTGCGGCTCCGACCTGGGCCTGTATCACGGCACCTATGAAGGACCCAAGAACTATCCGCTGTATTTCGGGCACGAATGGTCGGGCACGGTCGAGGCTGTCGGGCCGGACGTGACCAAGGTTAAGCCGGGCGACAAAGTGACCGGGGACTGTTCAATCTTCTGCGGTGAGTGTGCGTATTGCGACCCTGCTCGAGATAAGAATCTGTGCCAACGGATTGAGAAGTTTGGTATCACCATCAACGGCGCGTCGCGCCAACGGTTCCTGCAGGATGAAAAGTACGTTTACCGGGCGGACCCCGGCGCGGATTTGGATGTGGTTGCCCTCAGCGAGCCTCTGGCGGTGGGGGCGCACGCCGTTCGACGCGTGCGGGAGGCGCGTCCCAATCTAAAGCACGAAAAAATCCTGGTGCTCGGCGGGGGGGCGATTGGCTTCTCTTGCTTTCTTGCCCTCAAGTACATTGAAGGCTGTGAGCACGTTGAGCTTTACGACATTGTCGAATCACGGGTGAGCAAAGCACTAGAATTGGGCGCAATGCAACCGTCCGATGTGGTAACGACCGTAGGCGGCGCCGAAAGTTACAGTGGTCTCTATTCAGGGGCTGGCTATGATGCTGTCTTTGAGACATCCGGTGCGCCGGCTGCTTTTGGCCGCGCCGTCAACCTGGTACGGCCCCTGGGCACCATTATGGCTCTTGGCTTTATCCCGGCCGTCGAGTTCAGCATGAAACAGATTACGCTCAAGGCCGCCCACATTATGGGCAGTATCGGTGGAACGGGCGAATTTGAGCGAGTGCTGGCCTTTACTTTGAAACATCCTGACCTGGCCGGACAGCTCGTCAGCCACCGGTTTTCATTTCGGGAATACGATCAAGCCTTCGAGTCGGCGTTGGACCGCCGCAACGCGATGAAGGTGTTGATCCATTTTTCATCATGAGGAGAAACACGATGCAACTTCCGAAAACAATGCGGGCGGCCGTGCTGTACGGCGAAGGTGACATGCGGTTGGTTGATGATTACCCCGTGCCCCAACCCGGCCCTGGCGAAGTGCTTATCCAGGTGAAAGCCTGTGCCATCTGTGGCTCGGACCCCAAAATCTTAGCCCACGGCTGGCCCAATCATCCTCCCTATGGCCAATTCATTTTTGGGCATGAATATACGGGGGAGATTGTCGCCTTGGGCGAGGGTGTCACCGAATTCGCCGCGGGCGACCGGGTGGCCGTGGAACCCCACAAAGGCTGCGGTGTCTGCAATAACTGCCGCGACGGGTTGTATAACACGTGTCTGAACTATGGAAATCACGAAAAAGGCCACCGCCATTATGGGTTTAGCGCCAATGGTGGTTACGCCGAATATGTCTGTAACCACACCAACTCGGTGTACAGAATCCCGGATGACATGCCACTGGACGAGGCGACGCTTATCACCACCGCGGCAACCTCCCTCTATGGCATCCGCCGGATCGGTGGCATCCAGGCTGGCGAAACGGTCGTCGTCTCAGGACCTGGTGCAATTGGCCTGATGGGGGTGGTGATGGCCCGTTTGCTGGGCGCCGGCACGATTGTGCTCACCGGGACCCGCTCAGAGCGTCTGGAAGTGGGGCTTGGCCTGGGCGCGGACCTCGCTATCAACGTCCGGGAGGAGAATGTCGTCGAGCGCATTATTGCGTTGACGGGTGGTGTCGGCGCAGATGCTGTGCTTGAATGTGCGGGCACAACGCAGGCGGCGGTTGACGCCGTTGAGTTCAGTAAAAAGAACGGCCGTGTCGCGTTAGTGGGTATCTATAAAGAATCTGCGCCGTTGAACGTGAACAAGATTGTGCAGTGGAATATCACGCTTGCTGGTTCCAAGGCCGAGGGCGAACGGTCTCTGGCGCAGGCCCTGGCGCTGCTCGGCCGGCAAACTGTTGACTTGTCACAACTCATCACACACACCTTTCCGCTTGACCAGATCCACACCGCGTTCGAGACTGCGGAAAAACGTCTCGGCGGTGCGATAAAGGTGGTTGTCAAACCTTGAAAAGCTGGCGATTACGTATCTTCTCAAAAAGTAGGGGCAAACCCTTGCGGTTGCCCGCTTGGGCAGGCGCAAGACCTGCCCTTACCCCAAGATATTGAGAAGATACGCGATTACCTAGCACATAACACTATGGAGGAAAAACAAAATGCAAGGCAAAATGCAGGGTGTAACACTATATGCGGACTGGGAACCAAAACCGGAATTCAAGCTGGGGCCCAAGGACATCGAGGGGCGCCAGACGTACCTGGGCAGCAAAGTATGGCGAAACCCCAGAATGGAAATCGTCGATTATGATATTCCGACCCCTGGGCCAAATGAAGTTCTGTTGCAGGTAAAGGCCTGCGGAATCTGCGGTAGTGATGTCCACATTGCTCAGCCGGATGACGACGGCTATATGTTCTATCCCGGGCTAACGGGTTTCCCCAGCATCCTTGGTCACGAAATCTCGGGAATCGTGGTGGATGCCGGCAGCGAAGCGTATGACAAGGTAACCAACCGACCGTTCAAGGGCGGTGAGTGGGTGTGTACGGAAGAGATGGTGTGGTGCGGGGAGTGCCGGCCCTGTGCCGACGGCTATCCCAATCACTGCGAACGGCTCGACGAGATTGGCATTAACATCAACGGCGGATTTGCGCAGTACCTCACCGTGCCCGCCAGGTTGCTATGGAGTCTGGAACCCCTGGATGGTGTATATGATGGGGATGACATTTTTCTGGCCGGTAGTCTGGTAGAGCCCACCAGCGTCGCCTATAACGCTTTGGTTGAGCGTGGAGGAGGCATCAGGCCTGGGGACAAGGCGGTTGTCTGTGGCGGTGGCCCGGTAGGCATGGCAGCCTGTGCCATTCTCAAGCGGCACGGTGCTTCGGTAGTTATCCTGTCGGAACCTGAGGAGGAAAGAGCCGCGTTGGGTCTGGAGATGGGCGCCGATTACGCCATCAACCCCATCAAAGAAGATTTTACAGAGAAGGTGCTGGACCTGACCGCCGGGATGGGCGCGGACCTCTACCTGGAGGCGACTGGTTTGCCGACCGTCGTCTATCCCCAGATCGAGCAGGCGATCTGGGACGGCAGGACGCTCAACAGCACCGTGGTCGTCCTGGCCCGTGCAGACGCCAAAATGCCGGTGACCGGAGAGGTCCTGCAAGTACGCAGGGCAAACATCGTCGGTGCCCAGGGACACTCCGGACACGGAACGTTCCCCAGGGTGATCGAGTGCATGGCCGGCGGCATGGACATGACGCGTATCATTACCAAGAAGGTTACTTTGGAAGAAGTGCCGGAGAACATCGTGACGTTGAGGACAGACAGGCAGGAATGCAAGATTACGTGTACATTCTAGTGCCTCGCCGCAACCGGGTTTTTGGACTTGATCTGCGAATCAAACTGCGCGAGAACGCCTTGAAATATATCCAACCCCAAATTCAGATGGTCAGAAAACCCGGTTTTTGACCCTTGTCCAGACTCGAAATCATATGGGCGGCATTCTGGATCTGCCGCCCATATATTCTACTACACTTGCAGAAGAGATGAGGGTGCGTCCCAAATTTCGGGAGCACAGGGGGGAGCGGGGGGATACCTCCCGACCCCCCGTCTGTCCTAAAATTTGGGACAGACCCAAGGGATGAGGCAGAGCGGGATGCGACATTTACTGGGCATAGACCTGGGCACGACTGGCTTGAAGGCCGTGGTTTTTGATCTCAACGGTAGGCCCCTTGGTCGAGGCTTTGCCACAAATACCTACCTGGCTGGCCCGTCAGGTTGGGCGGAACAGGACCCCAGGACGTGGTGGAGTGGATGCTGTGAAGCCATTCAGGCCGCGTTAGCCCAATCCAGGGTGAATCCTTCTGACGTCGTCGGTGTTGGGGTATGTGGCTTCCACCATTGTCCGGTGTTTCTAAACGCCAAGGGTGAGCCGGCCCGGCCTACGATTGTCACTCACGACAGTCGACTGGGCGAGAGTCTTTCCGCCTTGCAGCGGAGCGGGATATTGGACGAGGTGGTCAAGATCTCGGGCAGCCGGGTCATGACGGGGCATTTCCCGCCCATCTACCACTATGTCCTGAGAAATGATAAACAGGCGCTAGAAGAGACGCGCTGGATACTCTTGGCCAAGGACTATATTCGCTACAAGCTAACGGGGGTGATTGGCACCGAGATTTGTGATGCTACCGGCACCAACTTGATCGCCATGCCCCAACAGGACTGGTCCGATTCACTCTGTGAACTATTGGGGGTTCCCAATGAAAAACTGCCGGACATTGGCCTATCGAGCCATGTCTGTGGCGAGGTAACCAAGGAGGCAGCCCCGACCAGCGGTTTGAAGGCGGGCACGCCGGTTGTCTATGGCGGTGGTGATTCCCACTGCGCGTTAGTCGGTTTGGGCGTCATTAGATCGGGAGAGGTCGGGCTACTTCTAGGTACGAACAGCACCCTACGTGCCTCGTTCAAAGGCTTTGTCAGGCAGGCTGAGTACACAGTCTGGGCACAACAACACGTTGTTCCTGACAGATATACGGTTTCAGCCTCTTCGATGGCCGGGTCATCTGTGCTGTCCTGGTTCAAAGATGAATGTTTTGGGGAATGCCTTACACTAGATGCTGCCGAAGTCTATCGCGAGTTGGAATCATTAGCGGCCAGTGTCGGGCCTGGTTGTGATGGACTTCTTTTCCATCCCTATCTGTATGGAGAACGGTCTCCCTTCTACAACCCTAATGCTCGGGGCTCTTTCCTCGGCATCACTCATTGGCACCAGAAAGGCCATTTGGTGCGGAGTGTTATGGAGGGAGTTGCCTTCTGTATCGGAAATTGCTTTGACGCGATTAAGACCATTGCTCGTGACCGAAACGAGCGCATTAAAACCATCCGCACCGGCGAAAGCGGCGGGAGTCGTCTTCCAATCTGGAGGCAAATTATAACGGATGTCCTGGATTTTCCCCTGGAGGTAGTCAGTGTAGAGGAGCCGGGATGTTTAGGCGCGGCTCTCCTGGCCGGTGTGGGGACTGGTGAATACCAGGACATTGGTTCTGCCATCAGCCGCACTACCCGCGTTAGCTCTTCCATCTCTCCGAATTCAGAGAATTCAGCTTTTTATAAAGAGAGAAGGATGGTATTTAACGAGACATACCGCGCGCTGGAAGCAATTTTGTACCAGCCAACTCAAGCCGAGGAGGCCAGCTAAAATATGGACGCAGAAAGATCGGACTTGGAAACTCAGGTTGCCTTAATCACCGGTGGCGCCGGGGCCATTGGGCGAGCCATTGGCGAAGGACTGGTCAAGGTTGGGGCCAAGGTTGTCCTGGTTGATATACATGAACGCAGACTGAAACAGTTCGAGGAGGAGCTGGTCGCCAAATACGGCGGCGGATCAGTTTTACCCGTGGTAGCTGATGTGTGCGACAGCCAGCAAGTGAAACGCGCATTTGATCTGACTTTGAAGGAGTTCGGCCGGTTGGATATTCTGGTCAACAACGCGGCTGTCACTCAAATCAAACCGGTAGATGGCCTGTCTGACGAAGATATTGACATAATCATTGACACCAACCTCAAAGGCTATGTTAAGTGTGCCCGGGAAGCGGTTAGCATCATGAAGGGGGCGGGGACTAAGGGGTCTCTGCTCTTTATCTCATCTAAAAATGGGCTGGTTGGGGCGTCTAACAAAAGTCTATACTGCGCTACCAAAGGGGGTGAACTGGCCCTGGCGCGCGCCCTGGCCAAAGAGTTGGGGGTGTTCGGCATCCGAGTCAACACAATTTGCCCGGATGCTGTTCTGGAGGGGTCCAGTCTTTGGGAAGACGACGACTATCGCCTGGGCACAGCCAGGCGCTACAATATCGCTGAAGAAGAAATCCCGAATTATTATAAGAACCGCTGCGCCCTAAAGACGAACATCCAGCCTGAGGACGTCGCCAATGCCGCTTTATTCCTGGTCTCCAACCAGGCCGCCAAAATAACGGGGGCGATTATCACGGTGGATGGCGGCGTCGCCTTTGTGCGTTAGGATGTACGGCACGGGGAGGATTTGACACCTTATGCAGTTGTCACTACATACCATTTGTACCAGGCATTCAAACCTGATAACCGATATACGAGTGGCCAAACAGACCGGATACGCTGCCATCGAGCCAACTACCTTCAAGTTGGAGCGCTATCTGGATGCCGGATATCAGGCGGAGGAGTTGTTGCCAGCTCTCGGTTCGCTGGCCGTGGATATGATCAGTTCCTTTGAACCGATCGAGCGCCAAGACCCGGATGGCATGCAGCGACGCTGTCGAAGATTATGTGAAGCGGCTCAGACTCTGGGATGCAGCGCTTTTCAGGTGGTGGCCCTGGACGGGCTAGAGCATCTTTCGTGGCCCCAAATGCGATCAGAGTTTGCCAAGTCACTCAGGGCACTGGCCGACATCGCCGCACCGTTCGGAGTCCGGTTGGCGCTCGAACCGGTCGCCTTCGCTCCGCTAAAGACGCTGGCTCAGGCGCTGGAGGTGATCGACGCCGCCGATCGAGAAAACATCGGGCTTAACATTGACACGTTTCACATCTGGGCTGGCGGCACGCCGTGGGAGGAGGTGGCCAGGCTTGACCCGCGTCTGATCGTCGTGGTGCACCTGTCAGATGCCACGCCGCGCCGGGGCCAGGAGTGGTCCGATCTGGATCGAGGCGTCTTCCCCGGTGAGGGCGTCATCCCTCTCCAGGAGGGGATCGCCGCCATCCGCAGCACTGGATACGACGGGGTCTGGGCCATCGAGATGATCAGCGATTATTATTGGGAGTGGGATCCCTTCGACCTGGCCCGGGAGGCGAAAACGCGGGCAGAGGCGCTGCTTGTCGCCTGATGCTTTCGTCATTACCGCGCTTCGACTTATTTCCTTGCTACATCTGGCCTTATCGTATAGAATCCCAGCAGCTTTTAGCTGAATAGGTGCCGTTTCACGCTATATGAAGATCTTCTACTGCGACGGGTTTTCACTTCCTTTACCTCCGGGACACCGTTTCCCCATCCAAAAGTATGTCCTCCTGAGGCAGGCTGTCATGGCGGGCGGCCTGGTGGCGCCCGAAGATATGCTCGTGCCCGAACCGGCGACCGACGAGCAAATCTTGCGTGCCCACGACGTTGACTACCTGAAGCGGGTGCTAGAGGGCGACCTCACCCCCAAAGAGGTACGGCGCATCGGTCTGCCCTGGTCGCCTGGGTTGGTGGCTCGCACCCGTTGTTCGGTGGGCGGCACCATCGCTGCCTGCCGGGCCGCGCTGAGGGATGGGATGGCCGTCAGCCTGGCCGGAGGTACCCACCACGCCTTCCGTGACCACGGCCAGGGATACTGTGTGTTTAACGACAGCGTCATCGCTGCCCGGGCTATGCAGGCCGAAGGCCTCGTGCGGCGGGCGGTGATCGTTGATTGTGACGTGCACCAGGGTAACGGCACCGCCGCTATTCTGGCCGATGATCCTACCATTTTCACCTTCTCCATCCACGGGGCGCGCAACTTCCCCTTTCACAAAGAGCTGAGCGATCTCGACATCGAACTCGAGGATGGAACCGAGGATGCGGACTACCTGCAAGCTCTTCGGGTCGGGTTGGTTCGTGCTCTGGAGTTGGCGGATGCCGACCTGGTTATCTACCTGGCTGGCGCCGACCCCTACGCCGGGGATCAACTGGGGCGTCTTTCCTTGAGCAAGGAGGGCTTGGGCGAGCGGGATCGCCTGGTGTTTGAGTTTTGCCGGGGAGGTGACTTGCCGGTCGCCACGGTCATGTCGGGCGGCTATGGACGCCAGATCGAGGATACGGTTGATATCCACTTGCAGACGGTGCGCATCGCGGCGGGGATGGCAAGAGGCTTGGACGTTGAAAAGGAGACAAACTGATTGGCCCCTATGCAAGAACTTGCCTTCAGAGTCGAACAAGTGTAATATCTTCCTGCATCTTGCCCAAGGCACCAAGCTCGTTCCTTGCCGCAAGATAAGGCCGCGTCCAAGAATAACTTTGTGCATTTTGAAATATTTCACTCGGAATTTTGGCCTGAAAATATAAAGTTATTTCCGGATGCTTCCTAAGGGCCTCGTCTCGTTTGTCCGCCTGGTACGCAAAAGTGGTCGGATTACGCTTGGCGCTGGTGACCGCTTCATGCTTGATCCCAACCTATCGGAAGTGTTTGACCTCCCCCCGAAACGCACGCTGAACCGCCATCGTGACACCCAGTGGCGTCCTGGCGCGTGATAGGAAGTGAGTCTATCTGTGCTGTTTGTCGAGGACGAGATGGATGTTGGGCATCTACTGGCCCAGATGGCCCATGCCTAGCAAGGAGCTGTGAGACGTGATCGGAGATAGAATTCGTGCCCGGCGTACTGAACTAGGTATGAGCCTGCGGGATCTAGCAAAGGAAGTCGACCTCACGGCCAGCTTTCTCAGCCAGATCGAGCGCGATCAAGCGGACCCCTCCATCAAATCGCTGCGCAAGATTGCAGACGCCTTGGGCGTGCCCCTGTTTTATTTTCTCGCTGACGATGACGACACCAACCCTGTCGTACGGAGGAATTGCCGGAAACGGCTGCAACTGCCCGGCTCGACGGTGATTTGCGAGTTGTTGACGCCGGACGTCAATCGCAAAATGGAGATGTTCCTGGTCAGCGTCGACCCCTCGCAGGAAAACATCGCTCAGCCCCTATCCCAGCCCACCGAGGAGGGCATCCTGGTGCTGGAAGGCCGTCTGTGTGTCAAGTTGGGTGACGAAGAATACGAATTGGAGTCTGGGGATAGCATCTATTTCGAAGGGCCCAATCTGCAGGTCCTCTCCGCCATAGGCGATGGACGCGCTGTTTTTGTGTCAGCTATGACACCTGCTGTGTTTTAGAATCTCCTCAAAAGGGCTCTACGCAGATTAGTGGGGTAGATGAGCAATTCAGACTGCCAAAAGAGGTCATGTCATTCTGAGCCATAGGCGAAGAATCTCGTCTCACAAGGGAAAATGAGATCCTTCGCTCCTGACGTCACTCAGGATGATATGCTCCACAAATGGCCCCACTATTTTGCGTAGACCCCTCAAAAGTAGGGATGCAGAGCTACAAAATACGACTTCTCATACAGTCTCTTGCGACGATGAAGAATCAGAGAGGAAATCCATGAAACGATCCCCATTTTTCAGTGAGATTGCTGCCCACAACCCAACCTTTGTCAACGTGCAAGGCTGGGAAGTACCAAACGTCTTCACCACTCCTGAAGGAGAACACACGGCTGTGCGCGAGCGGGTGGGCCTGCTCGACTGGTCCACTACCGGCGAGTTCGAAATCCAAGGCCGCGATGCCCTGGAAGTGGTGCAAAATGTGATCGTCAACGATGCCTCCAAAATGCCCGTCAACCGTGTGCTATATACCTCTATGCTCAATGAGGATGGCGACATCGTGTCTGACATCACCGTCTACCGCCTCGGATCAGAGCATTATATGCTCATGACAGCCTGGGGGAGCAACGCTTCCGATGTACGCCCAGAGTACGAGTTGTTACTATGGCACAGCAAAGGGAAAAATGCCTACGTTCATGACGCCTCCCCTGGCGTGGGCCTGCTAGCGCTACAAGGTCCCAAGTCCCGGGCGCTGCTGGGCGAACTAACCGATACAGATCTGGATAGCCTAAAATACATGTGGGCGATACCGGCGCGGGTGGCTGGTGTGCGGGCGTTGATCTCTCGTACTGGCTATACCGGCGAACTCGGCTACGAAGTCTTGATCCCCGTAGAGCACGCTCATGACTTCTGGGGGGCTTTAAGTGAAGCCGGCGAGAAACACGGCTTGGCTTTGGTGGGGATGATCGCCGCGTTCAGTTTGCGCATCGAAAAGGGTTATATTATGCGCTTTGACTTTGCCGGTGGCCGGACACCTTACGAAGTTGGCTTGGGTTGGACCGTCAAGCTGGACAAGGGCGATTTCATCGGGCGCGAGGCATTGATGCGCCGCAGGGAGGCCGGATTCAAGGAGAAGTTAATGGCCATAGCCATTGAGGACGGCTATGTGCCGACCAGCGGCGATGCCATTCTCAAACGGGGCGAACAGGTAGGCCAGACGACAAGCGCCGCTTTTGGGTATACGGTGGGCCAGGCTATTACGCTGGGATACGTACCTGTCTCTCTTGCACAAGTCGGTGTCGATATTGAGATTCTGGACAAAGAGGGTATCACGCATAGCGCTGTGGTGAGCCAGCGGTCAATGTACGATCCAGAACACACACGAGTGCGCGTCTAGTCCAGCGGAAACTGTTTGAATTTATTACACATCGTTAAGTTATACTTGACGACAGCAATCGTCGTGGTATAATTACTTGTGGCGAAGTGAACAAACAGTCCAGTTTTCAGGAGCGATGGACAGACTTGGATAGTCGTGAGTGTAGGCCATCATCCCTTTCTGGCGAGAAAGCTGGGTTTCCTCAGTGTGGGGGCGTCCAGGCCGTTGACAGTTCTCATCCGTAACGCCGCTTACCTTGTGCGTTCCGCCGATCGCGTCGAGCGCGATTGTGATGTGCTTATCGAGGGCACTCGTATTGCTGGTGTGGGCCACTACGCGCCGCAAGCCGGCTGGGATGTGATTGACGCCACCGATAGCGCCGTGATTCCTGGCTTGGTTAACGCTCACACCCATCTGTATCAGAATTTTCTCAAGGGTCTGAACGATGGTGTGCCCCTGGTCGAGTGGTGCGACCAGGTGCTCTACCCGGCCGCCGACGTTATACACACCGATCACTGGCACGCCCACGATGAGCGCCTGGGCTACACCTGGTCGCTGGTGGGCGCACTGGAGATGATCAAGGCCGGCACCACCTGCTGCATCAACATGGACATGACCATGGATGCTGTGTTCCAGGCCTGGCTTGATATCGGGTTCCGTGGTGTGGGGGCGGTGACGCTCCGTGACCAGTGGATCCCGGACAAGCTCCGTCGTTCGTCAGAGATGGATCGCTGTGCAGCTTTGGACTACGCTGATCGCTGGCACAACGTCCCGCCCGAAAGCCCCCTCATACAAATTATCCTTGCTCCCTCGACACCCTTCCTCGCCAGCTCCGACCTTCTGCGATGGACGCGAGAGCAGCGCGACCGCCTCGGCGTGGACGTGCAGATCCACGTGGCCGAAACACGCTACGAGATAGACTACACCGCTGAGGAGGCTGGTACCACGCCACTGCGCTACCTCGATCGCTTCGGCCTGGTGAACGACCGCCTGACTGCTGTGCACTGCGTCCACATGGATGAAGCTGATCTTGACCTTCTCCAAGAGCGCAATGTCATTGCGATCTACAACCCCAAAAGCAATATGAAGCTGGGCAGCGGAGTCGCTCCGGTGACTGAAATGTTACGGCGGGGCATTCCGGTGGCATTGGCGAACGATGGCAGCGCGTCCAATGATCTGCTGGACATGTTCGAAGAAATGCGTTGCGCAGCGCTGCTGCAGAAGGTCGTGAGGGAAGACCCTGCGGTCATCTCGGCGACAGACGTATTTCGCATGGCCACGGAGAACGGAGCCAAGGCCTGCCGCATCGACGCTGGCACGATCGACCCGGGTCGCCTGGCTGATCTGGCGGTCGTGAATCTGCGCAAGCCGCACTTGGTGCCCGTCCACGATATCATAAACAGCTTGGTCTACTGCGTCAAAGGAGAGGACATCCAGGACACTATCATCAATGGCCGAGTCGTGATGCGTGATCGCCAACTGGTTACGATGGACGAAGAAGAGATTTTGAACTTGGCTCAGGAGTGGGGCACCAATCTGTACCAGCGCAGCCTGCAAAGCGAGCTTTACCCGAAAGATAGCTGATGGTCCGACGGTGAGTATATACCGCATGCTCTCGAAAGGAGATGGTCTGTGATGAGCGAGTTGTTAGAGCGATTGGTTGAGGTATGTGCGCCCGATCGCGTGTCCGAAAAATTGCCGGATCGCATCTGTTACACACGCGATGCCGGACCCAGCCCCGGCGGTGTGCCGGGTTACGTGGTTCGCCCTACCACACCGGAGGAGGTGGCGGGTATTCTCAAAGTCGCCAACGAGCACCGGACACCTGTTTTTATCTGGGGGCGTTCCACCACGTTCATCGGGCTGGGTATTGAGGATGGCTGCATCCTGATGGCCTTGGACTTGATGAACAGAATCATCAATATGGATTTTGACAATAAGGTGGTAGCTGTAGAGCCTGGTGCCGTATGGCATTCAGTTGACGTGGAGTTGAACAAGCGTGGCTGGGAGCTGGCCGTGCCGGGGCCAGGCGGTATGTTCTCCTGCTCCATCGGCGGCTCGGTGGCCTACAACGCTGTGCCGCATGCCTTGGCCGAATACGGTATGACCGGTAATCACGTGATCGGCTTGGAAGTGGTGCTGCCCGATGGCACCATCATCAATACAGGCAGCGGCTCCAATGAAGCCGCCGGTTACCTCCACTTTGAGCGTTATGCCAACGGTCCTGATCTGACCGGTCTCTTCGTCGGCTCGTATGGCGTGTTTGGCGTCATCACCAAGGTCTATTACCGCATCCGGCGTGTGCCGGATGTCGCGATGTATGCATTCTACGGCTTTGACCGGTTTGAAGAGGCTGTGGACGCGGCGCATGCTATCCAGCGGCAGGAGGCCGCCACTCATATGGTGGGCATCTTCGGCGGCCCCAAACCGGCGAATTACGAAAATCACGATGCCTTTTTACACATCATCGTGCGTGACTCGCGGGTGGCGGCGCAGGAGCGGCTGCGCGTGGCCGAGGCGGTGTGTGAGTCCTTCAGTGGCTACCCGCTCGACAGCAACGCTACCCGCCTGTATTGGGAGGGGCACATGTACTCCTGGCTGCGCAACACACCGCCGGATCATTATTACGGGAACCGGCCGTTTATGTGCCCGGAGGTGGCCGGTTTCCTGCCGACGGAGAAGGTCAAAGACGCTATTGCCTACCTACGCAACGATGCCATTGAGCACGCCGACGAGTTTGCCAAGTATGATATCCGCGTCAAATGCTATGACGTGTACTTCTCCAGCAATGCAGCCTTTCTCTGGATCGACACCCTGTATCCCGAGCTGGACGCTGAGGCTTGGCAGTACGGCCTGGCCCTCCGCTCCCGTTACACCGACGAACTCTGCCGGCGCTACTTGTCGCCGGGTGGAATTTTGCAGGCCATTTCACCGGAAGTCATGACCAAGCTAGGAGCTGGGTTCGAGTTTATGAAACATCTCAAGCGATCGTTGGACCCGAACTTCATTCTCAACCCGGGTGTTATGTATCTGCAACCGGAGGCCAACCGTGTCTAGCGATGAGAGGGAAACGTTGGAAATGAGCGAACGTCGCATCGACGAGTTGAAGAATATCATTTATCAATGCAACCGCTGCGGCCAGTGCCTCGATTTCTCCACCGTGGGGCAGGCCGCCAAGTGCCCGGCCTTCAAGGGGGGACTGTATGAGTCATACGCGGCGCGGGGCAAGTACAACATTGCCCGAGCGCTGGTGGATGGCGTCATCGACTACGACATGGACATCGCCGAGCGGGTCTTTGCCTGCACGGAATGTCGCGCTTGCGCTGAAGACTGCTTCAAGTACCTGGACACCACCGGCATGTTCACCGCTATGAAGGAGGATCTGGCCCGGCTGGGCATGATTCCCCCCAAATTCAAGAAGGGGCTGGAGGGCGAGATGGGCCTGGATGAGGTCCACAATGTCTACGAGGCCCCTCACGAAGAAGGATTGGCCTGGCTGAGCGATCAGGGCCGGGTGGATGTGCAAGCTGAGACTGCTTTCTTTGTTGGCTGTACATCGGCTTACGTGCGGCAGAACATGGCGGTAGACACCGTGGGTACGCTGGAACGGCTGGGTTTGGATTACACGCTACTCAGCGACGAGTGGTGCTGTGGGCACCCGTACATGGCCGCGGGCGAGCTCGACAAAGCACGTGATGCGCTGGGGCACACCATTTCACAGTACGTAGATTTGGGCGTCAAGCGGGTGGTGTTTAACTGTCCGGGCTGCCTCAAAACGTTTAAGCACGACGCACCAGATGTGCTGGGCAGGCCTTTGCCTTTTGAGCCGATGCACATTTTGGAGCTGATTGCCTATCTGGCCGAGCAGGGCAAAGTTAAATTCAAACCGGTTTCGCCCAAGATTACTATCACCTATCACGATTCCTGCACACTGGGCCGCTGGCTGGGCGTTTACGAGGCGCCGCGTGTCTTACTGAACCACATCCCGGGCGTGGGTCTCATCGAGATGCCTCGCAACCGGGGCAAAGCCTACTGCTGCGGTGCCGGTGGGCTGATCCGCTATGACTTCGCTGACATTTCCAACTGTGCGGGCACCGAGCGCTTCCAGGAAGCAGAGGCCACCGGCGCCAGCGTGTTGATGTCTTCCTGTCCGGCTTGTTTAATGCAATTTCAGCAAACGCGGAATCAGCTCAAGAGCCGATTAAAGATTATGGACATTACGCAGATTATCTGGGAGCAATTGGCCCTGCCTGGAGAGTCATAGTCTTCCAGTCAGGACACTGCCATGAGCAAATGAGATTTCTCGGAAAGTCGGGCCACACTACAACGAATTGAGAAATCAACGAATTATTTTTCTTTGCCAGGCAATTCGTTGTATTCCAAATTCGTTGTAGTGTTCAGCAGCAACCACTTTCCGAAAAGTCTCGCAAATGAGAAGGGAGGTGAAATTTTAGAACAGAAGTTGTACTGCTGCAATTGCGGGAAAGACGTTGACCCCCTCGATGGCTGAATGTCCTCACGCAGGGGTTGCCACGTCACGGTACAGTCGAACCTCCGTCATTAGGGGATCAATGTGCAGTATACGGCTCAATCCCGCGGATACGTTCGACAAGGAGGTGAAAAGGGCTTAAAATAGTTACAGGGAAGCACTTTTTGCGGGGGTTTCGGACCATCCGAGACTGTAGATACACATAACAAAAGGAGGAACCCAACCATGAAACGCTATTCTGCGCTGGCTCTATTGAGCGTGTTGGTTCTGCTTGTCGGTGTAGTGGCTGGTTGTGTCGCACCTACCCCTCAAGTGGTCGAAGTGGAAAAAGTCGTCACGCAAGTTGTGAAGGAAACGGTCAAGGAAACCGTCGTCGTCGAAGGCACGCCACAGATCGTGGAAAAGGAGGTGGTCGTAACGGCCACCCCGGCGCCGAAAGGTGGGGAGATCACGTACGGACTGACCCTTATCGTTTCAGGCATTGATCCGCATCGTGACGCATCGTCTGAACTGGGTATCTTTTTGACGAGCGTCTACGATCCTCTCGTCTGGCGTGATCAGGAGGGTAATTATTATCCTGGCCTCGCCGAGAGCTGGGAAATCTCCGACGATGGCAAGGTTTATACCTTCTATCTGCGAGATGACGTCAAATTCCACGACGGCGAGCCGTTCAATGCCGAGGCCGTCAAGACCAATTTTGAACGGATCGTAGATCCTGAGATTGGCTCCCGCAAGGCCGTCTACATGATGGGGCCATACGACCATACGGAAGTCGTAGACGAGTACACCGTCAAAGTCCACTTGATGGAGCCGTATGCTCCCTTCCTTGACTCGGTCAGCCAGGTTTACCTGGCTATGGCCTCACCCAAGGCGCTAGAGGAGTGGGGCGTCGATCTGTACCAGGAGCACCAGGTTGGGACGGGACCATTCATGGTCGAGGAATACGTGCCCAAAGAACACGTCGTCCTGGTCAAGAACCCAGACTATAACTGGGCGCCGGAGTTCATGATGCACCAGGGCCCGGCCCACCTGGACAAGATTACGTTCCGCTTCTACCCGGATGCGGCCACCCGCGTCCCGGCGCTCGAGTCGGGTGAAGCTCAGATTATGGGTGAGATCCCGCCCATCGATGCAAACCGGCTGATGACCGACCCACGCTTTGCCATCTACCCAGTGGACATCCCGGGCCAGTCATTGCAGATATTTATGAACACCGAAAAATCGCCCACAGACGATTTCAACGTCCGAGAGGCGCTGATCTACGGCTGCGACCGCGAGGCCATCGTCAATGGCATTTTCCGCGGCTTCTCGCCCGTAGCGAACGGCCCCCTGGGCCACAAGACGCCGTTCTACTTCGATGGCATCGAGGGCATGTACCCCTACGATCTGGAAATGGCCAAGAGCCTGCTGGACGAAGCTGGCTGGGTCGACACCGATGGTGACGGCGTCCGTGATAAGGATGGACAGAAGCTGGTTCTGGACACGGTCCTCATGGGCTGGGGGTCTATGCCTGAGGTTGGCACTGCTATGCAAGGCCTGTACCGCCAGCTTGGCGTTGATGTGCAAGCGGAGATCCTTTCCTACCCTGCGGCCTTGGAAGCCGCAAGTAACAGCGAGCACAACCTGATCCCTATGGCTATCAGCAGCAGCGATCCTGACATTCTATCCAGTTACTTCCATTCAAAAAACATCGAACAAGGATTTGCCTCTTTTAGCCGGTACCAGGATGCTGAACTGGACGAGTGGCTGGACCAAGGCACCCGGGCCACAAGTGATGAGGAGAGGGCAGAGCTATACGCCCAGGCACAGCAACGCATCATGGAAGAGGCTCTCATCATCCCCATCCGCGACTATGTCAATTTGAATGGTGCCAGCTCCAGTGTTAAGGGGTTGCGGTACGGCCTGCAAGGCTGGTTCCCGTGGCTCTATGACGTGTATGTGGAAGAGTAGATCCACGGCAAGGCGGACTGAGTCGTAATCCTCGTGGGGGGCAGGATGTTTTCACTTCCTGCCCCCAATACGGCTACCGTTTGCGAGAATCAACGTTGAGGCGTATCTTCTCAAAAAGCCCCTACCCCAAATTATTGAGAAGATACGTTGAGGCTATGATTCTGGCGACCTTCCGCAAGCTGTTCACATCTATCCAGCCTGGATGGAGACTATAGATGTTTCGTTATATCCAGCAGCGCTTCCTAATCATGATCCCTGTATTATGGGGCGTTTTGACTTTAGTCTTCGTATTCATGTACATGTTGCCTGGCGATCCCGCCTCGGCCATCCTGGCGGAGTCGGGTGGGGATGCGGAATCCATCGAGAAGCTGAGGGAACAGTTGGGATTGGATGACCCTCTGCCTGTCCAGTATGTGCGTTTCTTGAAGAATGCAGTGATGGGTGATTTTGGCGATTCTATTTTTATGCGTCGGCCTGTAATCCAGGTTCTTTGGGAGAATTTGCCGGCTTCCATCGAACTGGCCCTTGGCGGCTTGGTTGTTGCTCTGGTGATCGGGTTCAGCACGGGTATCTTGGCGGCGCTAAATCATAACTCGTGGCTCGACCGTGCCTCTATGACCTTGTCAGTTATTGGTGTCTCAATGCCGAGTTTCTGGTTAGCCCTGATCCTGATGTATGCTGTCAGTGGTATCAGCATGCGATGGGGAGTGACGCTCTTGCCCGTCACTGGGCAGGGCGGTCTGAAGCATCTGGTGCTACCAGCAATTGTCTTGGGTTTTGCTGCGTCTGGTTCCCTGGCCCGTTTGGTGCGTTCGAGTATGTTAGAAGTGATGCACCAAGATTACATCCGCAGTGCGCGCGCCAAAGGGCTGAGAGAACAGGTGATCGTCGTCCGCCATGCCTTGCGCAATGGACTTATTCCAGTCGTCACTATGCTGGGTTTGCAGTTTGGTATGCTACTCGGCGGAACTGTCATCGTCGAGACGGTGTTTTCCCGGCCAGGGCTGGGCCGGACCATCGTTGACGCTATCGTGTGGAAAGACTTACCTGTTGTGCAAGGGGCGGTGCTGTTGACCGCCATCGCCTATATGCTGGTTAATCTGGCGGTGGACATCTCCTACGCCATCATTGATCCGCGCATCAGGTACGAGTGATGCCCGCGAATCGCCAGCCGGTTGAGGTAGGGGGCAACGTGTCTGCGGTAGTCGGACTCTCGGTCGATCAAGCAGAAGAACTCAAAGCAAAGCAGATGAGGGCCGACAGCCCATGGCGCATCGCGCTCAGGATGCTGGTCAGAAACAGGGTGGCCATGGCTGGACTTGTAGCTCTCGTCTTGGTTTCGCTGATGGCCCTGTTTGCGCCCCAGATTTCGCCGTACGATCCGTACGAGGTTGACATTCTGAAGCAACTCGCAGCGCCCAGCCAGGAACATATCTTGGGCACTGACCTGTACGGCCGGGATATTCTTTCCCGTATCTTCTGGGGCGGGCGCACCACTCTGGTGGTCGGTCTGATATCGGTTGCCATTGCAGCTTCTTTCGGCATTGTGCTGGGTCTCGTCTCGGGTTACTATGGCCGCTTCACCGACACACTCATAATGCGCTTGGTGGACATTCTGCTCTCTTTTCCACGTATTCTGCTGGCGTTGACTATCGTCGGCATGCTCGGGCCCGGTCTCTTCAACGTGATGCTGGCGGTAGGCATCTCCAGCATCACCGGCTACGCGCGATTGGTGCGTGGGACAGTGCTAAGTGCCAAACAGCAAACCTACGTCGAGGCAGCGAGGGTTGTGGGATGTCGAGATGTCAGAATTTTGTCCAAGCATCTCCTCCCAAATTTGGTTGGACCGGTCATCGTGTTGGCTACGTTGGACGTTGCGGCGGCCATTCTGGCTGCATCCGCCTTGAGTTTTTTAGGCCTGGGTGTCCAACCGCCGACGGCCGAGTGGGGCTACATGCTGAATGAGGGACGTAATTATCTGCGGGCCGCGCCATGGACCACCTTCTTTCCCGGCTTGGCGATCATGATCTCGGTACTCGCGATCAACATGCTGGGCGACGGTTTGCGGGACGCCCTGGATCCAAGACTAAAGCTGTGAATCAGGTGTGGCCGTCCATCTCGACGCCGCCAGCACGCTCTACGAAATTGGCAAAGGAAATGGTGTGTGGAACACGAATTGCGCCTGAAGATCTTCTGGATCGTACACCTCATCCTGTTGGGTTTGTTTGGCGTCGAACTGGTTTATATTCTCTCGGTGTGGCTGAAAGCCAGAGTACCTGGATTGCCAGCAGATGCTCCCCGTTGGCGCAAGTTCATCGTGGTGACAGGTTTCGCCAGCCGCGTGATCCTTAGCCGGCGGGTCTGGCCCTTGTTGAAGGCCCTCATTGTTGATGGTATGGTCCACCGGCAGCTTTATGGTGTCAGTCTCCGCCGCTGGGTGGCCCACATGTCCGTCTTTGGCTCCATGCTGGTGCTAGGTATGCTTTCGACCGTCACCGGCTTTGTCGTCGAGATCTTGCCCCTACTGGGGATGAGTCCCGAAGAGGTTGTCTCAATCCCCCTCATCGGCCAGCTCTTCCACGCCGACGTATGGTGGGTGGCCCTGGTAAACGAAGTGCTTGGACTGATCTTTATGGGCGGTATGATCCTGGTCATCTACCGTCGTTATTTCCAAAAGGATCCCCAACTGCGGACCGTCCCCGCTGACAGCATTGTCATCGTCCTACTAACCCTCATCGCCTTCAGCGGGTTTCCAACCGAGACGTTCCGGCTGCTGGCCGACTACACAACGGCGAGCGGCGTTTTCGCGCCCGATCCAACCATGCTCCCGCCGGAAAGGTACCCCCTGATGCTATATGATGTGTGGGGGCCAAAATGGGGCTTTGCCGGTTACACGTCGGCGCTGGCGCTGGGGACGCTCGGGCTAAGCCGCGGTGTATGGCAGGTGCTTCACAACCTCGTCTTTTGGTTGCACTTCGCGATCGTGACCGCCTTGCTCTTCCTGCTACCATTTACTCGTTTCTTTCACGTGGTAATGAGCCCTGTCATCGTGGCCTACAACACAATGTTAGACCAGGAGAAGCACGACGCTCGGAAACACTCAGGGCGTGAGACCCCACAAACGGCGATGTGAGATTGACAATGAAAGATTCAAGTTGAGTACGAATAAAAAACGCGTAGACCTGACGCACTTCTCGCTGCGCCAGATGATGGAGATGGAGGCTTGCACCCGTTGTGGTGAGTGTATCGAATCTTGCCCTACATTCGCGGCAGCGCAGAACGAGGAAATCCATCCCCTGCAAAAGATCGCCCGGACGAAGAACTTCTGGAAGGCCGATCACGTGGGTTGGCTGGCGCGTCTGTTCGGCATCCGGTCGGCCACGAACGAGGACCAGGCAGCCTACAGCCAAGGTGTCTATCGTTGCACCCTCTGCGCTCGTTGTCACGTGGTCTGCCCGGTGCGCATCGATACCCGCCCGCTGTGGATATCGATGCGTGAGCAACTGGTAGCCTGGGATGTGCATCCTGAGGTCTTTGACGCACTTCGGGACCGAGTCGTGAGCTGTTACAACATCTCAGGTGAGGACAATGCCAACCGTCTGATTTGGACTCAAAACCTGGAGCATGTGCCCGAGAGGCTCGATCGCAAACAGGGGGCAGAGACGGTCTACTTTGTTGGTTGTGTCGGGGCGCTGTATCCTAGAGTTTACGGAATTCCCCAGAGCTTCGTCCAGATCCTGGAGCGCGTTGGCGAAGATTTTACTACGTTGGGTGGGAAGGAATGGTGCTGTGGCTTTCCCCTGGAGATCGCCGGCATGGGACACGAAGTCCGGGCCTTGGCCCGTCACAACGTTGAAGCAGTGCGGGCCATCGGCGCCCGCCGTCTGGTGGCTACCTGTCCCTCCTGCTACCACACCTGGGCGCACGAATACCCCAAGATTTTGGCCGAGCCGCTGGGCTTTGAAGTCGTGCACGCTACCCAGTTGCTGGCTGACCTGATTGACGAGGGCAGAATCAAGTTGTACAGCTTCCCTCAACCGGTTACTTACCACGATCCCTGCGATCTGGGCCGGACGAGTGGTATCTACGATGCGCCCCGCCGAATCCTCCGGGCCATTCCGAATATCCGGTTCAACGAAATGGCGGACAACCGCGAGATGTCGCTGTGTTGTGGTGGTGGCGGTGACGCCGAAATGGCCGACGCCGAGTTGACGGCTGCGATAGGAAAACGCCGTATCCTGCAGGCACAAGATACAGGCGCTGAGGTGGTGGTCTCTGCTTGCCAGCAGTGTAGCCGGACACTCGCGGAGGCCGCTCGCAGGAACCGGATTCGCATCCGGACGATGGACGTCACCGAGGTTGTGTGGCGAGCAATGCAGGAGTGAGCACTAATTCTGGTTATGAGCCATTAATCAAAACTTGAGTTTAGACAACTTGTAAGAAACCGGGTTTTTGAACTTCAGTGTGCAACCGCAATTATGAAAAAGCACCTTGCAACGTGCCAAAACCTATGGTCAGACGACAAAAAACCCGGTTTCTTGGCTTTCTAAACTCAACTCAAAAACGAAGGAGGTAAAGGCGTTGAGGATCGACCCATATGAATTTCCCGAGGATCGGTATTACGACCGAGAACATAACTGGGCTCGTATTGAGGGGGACGTGGCAACGATCGGCATGACCGATTTGGGGCAGGCACTGGCGAACAGGATCGTCTATGTAGAGGCGCCTCGGGTGGGACGGAGAATCGAGCAGGGTATGCCCTTTATGTCGCTGGAGTCAGGTAAGTGGGTGGGCCGGGTGAAGGCTATCCTCAGTGGTGAGATCATTGAGGCCAACGAAGAACTGGAGTGGGAAAGCGCAATCGTCAATGAATCGCCTTATGAAGACGGTTGGCTCGTCAGGGTGAAACTTGGCAATCCGGCCGAGGTGGACAAGCTGATGCGCGCCTCAGACCCAGACTTTGCCGAGTTCATCGCAGCAGAGCGTGAGAAGTACGGGAAGTAGAAGCGTTAAGAGATAATGGAGTTATACAACCTGGCCCACGTACCGTGGCTCGACTCTCAATTAATCTACCATGCCCTTCCTCGGGTGGGGAAGGAAGGATTGGTTTTGCTCGCACCGGCCGAGCCCTACGTGTGCATCGGATATCATCAAGACGCAGAACAAGAAGTGGACCTGACCCACTGTCGCCAGCAAGGCATCCCTGTATTCAGACGTGAGGTGGGGGGCGGCGCAGTCTACCTGGATGGGCAGCAGCTCTTCTATCAGCTCGTCATCCACAAGGACAATCCCCTCGTCTTGGGTAGGGATAAGATCGAGTTCTACCAGAGGTTTTTGGAGCCGGTGGTACATGCCTACCGCGAACTGGGCGTCGAGGTGCACTACAAGCCCGTAAACGACATTGTCACCCCAGAAGGGCGAAAGATTTCGGGAAACGGTGCAGGTGAGATCGGGGACTATTTGGTCCTGGTAGGCAATCTGATCGTCGATTTCGACTACGCCACGATGGCCCGCGTGCTGTGCGTGCCCGATGCCAAGTTCCGCGATAAAGTTTTTAAGAGCATGCGTGAGAACCTGACCACCCTTCGTCGAGAACTTGACCAGGTTCCCAACTGGCAAACAATGACCGCCGCGCTGGTGCGGGGTTTTTCGAGCATATTGGGGCCATTGACGCCCGCGGATTTGCCTGATGTCGTACGCGACCAGGTAGCTGTGCTGGCCCAAACCCACACCACCGAAGAATGGCTGCTCCAACCAGGCAGGCGCTTGCGTGAGCGTCGGCAGGATCGGGCGCTGAGTCGAGCCGTCAAGATCGCTGAGGGGGTGGAAGTGACGCGGCGGCTGCACAAAGCACCAGGCGGCTTGATCCGGACCACGCTAGAGACCCAGGAAGGGAAGATTGTGACTGTAGGCATCTCGGGTGACTTCTTCTTCTACCCCGCCGAAATGCTTGCAGGGTTGGAACAGTACCTCGTCGATGCTATTCCCTCCGAGATGCAAGGCAGGATTGAGGAATTCTATCGGGCCAACGGAGTCGAATCGCCAGGCGTTACACCCTATGATTTGGCGGTGGCTCTCGGTCAAGATTGATCTTCCCATCACAGCAAACGGTCAAGGCTCCGGGCAGAAATTGAGATTGCTTCATACTGATCTGGCATGGGGGTCTCGACTGTTACGTCTCCTTTGTATCCGACTGTCTTCAACAGTGCAAAGAAATCTGAGAAGTTGAAGTGCCCTCTTCCTGGGGCCAGACGATTGCTGTCAGCAAGGTGCACGTGCCCTAAGAAAGGGGCTGCCTGCACCACAGCCGCCGAAATTGAGGCTTCTTCAATGTTCATATGAAAGGTGTCCAGAAGGATTCGTACGTTGGGCCGATCAATATCCTGTATCACCTCGATGATTTCATGCACTCGGTTGTGGTACCCCAGTTCGTAGCGGTTGACCGGCTCCAAATCGATCTCCACGCCGTAGTCTGCCGCTTCATCGGCACACAGACGCAGGCTGTCAATGACCCTCTCCGATGTCTGCTCGACTGCCTGTCCTGGTTCCAACGGCCCCTGTAGCAATCCCACCAGTAGATGCGGTTGCCCAAATTGGGCTCCATAGCGGGTCACCTCGTTGAGCCGTGTTACTGCCTCGCTTCTCACAGTTGGGTCAGGATGTCCCAGACTCACCCCATGGACCGCCGCGATTGCGCCAGTTCGCAGGCCGGTAAGCACCAGGCCCCTCTCTTGAAGTAGTTCTTGGATAGTCGCCACAGGTATCTTGTAGGGTCCGGCGATCAACGGCTCGATACCGACAAACCGATGCTTGGCCAGGTGAGCGAGTAGCCTTTTCCATTCTGCCACCGCCAGGTCATCCAGCCCCGGTGTGGCCCAGATCTGCCTCATTGTCTAATCCTTTCCTGGTTGATTCAGGCGGTGCCTGAGATGCGGCCCGTTTTTCTGTTATGGGCGACTCTTTCGCTCAATCGCTTCTCGCGCAGCCTGGGCGATATGGGACGAGCCGATGCAGAACTTCTCTGCGAGCCAATCCGGCGTGCCAACCTCTCCGAAAACGTCACGTATGCCAATCCTTATCACGGGAACCGGGAGATGACTGACCACCACCTCTGCCACAGCACTTCCTAACCCACCTAGGATGTTGTGATTCTCGGCAGTGACGATGCACCCGGTCTCTCTTGCGGCACAAAGAATCGCTTCTTCATCCAAGGGCTTGATGCTGGACATGTTGATGACACGGGCAGAAATGCCTTCCCCGGCCAGTTCTTCAGCGGCTTGCAGGGCACGAGGGAGCATAATTCCACAGGCGATAATGGTCACGTCGTCTCCATCCCGCATGCGTACCGCCTTACCTCCTTCAAAGCGGTAGGTGTCGGGCAGAATCACCGGGGTGTCCCCCCTGGGTGCACGCATGTAAGCCGGGCCAGGATGATCCATCATGTATTCCATGATGGCCCGCGTCTCGATAGCATCGCCGGGAACAAAGACGGTCATATTAGGTATCGCACGCATAATGGCCAGATCCAACATCGCCTGGTGCGAGGCTCCGTTGCGTCCCGAAGCCAGGCCTGGCTCCACCCCCGCCAATTTGACGTTCGCCCGGCAATAGGCCACCGAGATCGCCACCTGGTCGCACACTCTTTGAGTGATGAAACAGGCAAAAGTGCCGCAGAAAGTAATTTTGCCGGAGAGAGCCAGACCGGCGGAGATGCCTACCATGTTCGCCTCAGCGATGCCCACGTCGAAGTAGCGTTCGGGAAATCTCTCCTGGAAGAAATAGGTCTCGGTTGCACGCTGAAGATCGGCGTCAACCACAACCAGATTCTCGTAGTGCTCGCCCAGGTCGGCCAGGGCATGGCCAAAAGGTTTGTTGACGGACTTCATTTTGTCGCTCCTTGCCTGACCAGGCTGCGCTCTATGGCGTCCAGTTCACCCCCGGCAATCTGGTATTCCTCGTCATTAATAGGGCGTGCGTGCCACTCGGGTCGGTCCTCCATGTAGGATACGTCTTTGCCCTTGATGGTGTCGGCGATGATCATATGGGGTCTACGTTCGAAACGGCGCGTAATCTCCAGGGCGGACAGAATCTGATACAGGTCGTGGCCATCTATGCGTTGCACATGCCACCCAAAACTGCGCCATTTCTCTTCGATTGGCTCAATATCGCAGATGTCGCGGACGTAGCCGTCTACTTGGCAGCGGTTACAGTCAAGAAAGGCGACCAGGTTGCCCAGTTGCAACTGCGCGGCGCTCATACCCGCTTCCCATATCTGCCCTTCTTGGCTCTCCCCGTCTCCGACGAGAACGTATACGCGGCGTTTCTTACCATCAATCCGATCCGCCAGGGCCATGCCCACGGCCACCGAAAAGCCCTGGCCCAGAGAACCGGTAGAGAGTTCGGTGCCAGGTACCAAATGCATGTCAATGTGCTTCTGGAGCCGTGTCCCGGGTGCGGAAAAGGAATTTAGTTCCTCCAGTGGGAAAAAGCCGCGCTCGGCCAGGACAGCATAGATAGCCGGAGCAGCGTGGCCTTTGGAGAGTATAAAACGGTCTCGCTCCGGCCAGTTGGGCTCCTCGGGGCGAATGCGCATAGTATGAAAGTAGAGGGTAACAAGTATCTCTACAGCGGAAAGGGAGCCACCTGGATGACCAGAACCTCCAACATAAACCATCTCAATGATGTCGCGCCGCACGTCCAGGCACTTCTGGCGCAAGTGGTTAATCAAAGCCTCGTCTGGCATAACCTCACCTCTATTTTCTTTTTTGCGATCCAATAGGATACGTCCCATATTCCCTGGCCGTGTCGTACATAGCGAACACGTTTTCCAGAGGCATATCCGGTTCCAGAAGGTGCGCCGCTGCAAGAATGTACCCGCCCCCTGGGGCCAGGGCATCGATCACCCGCTTGACCACCTCCTGAACTTCTTCCACACTGCCATTGGGAAGCAACTGCTGGTTGTCAATTGCTCCGTGGAACACCAGTCGATCTCCATATACGCTTTTTACACGCGTCGGCTCCATCCCTTTTGCTGTAGGCTGGAGAGGGTTGAGGATATCAACTCCTATCTCAATGAAGTCCTCGATGATGTCGAAGACGGCGCCATCGCAGTGAAAGAACACTTTGCAGTTGCTGCGACTCTTGATGAAGTCGATCATCTTTTTGTATCGCGGCTTGAACATCTCTCTGAATAGGTCTGGAGAGATCAACATATTGTCCTGAGCGCCAAAATCATCGGCGAGTTGGGCAATCTCTACGAAGTCTCCCACCGCGTCGATAAAGACCTCCCAGAGCCCGATTTGTACCTCCAGGAGGCGATCCAGCAGGGCATTGGCGAAGTCCTTGTTAACAAGCAAATCAATCAGAAAATTGCTCATCCCACGCAGATGTTGACCGAACTCAAATATCCCCCCATTGACGGGTGCAGCGACGAGGGCATAATCCGTGTCTTCATAAAGTTCCCGTGCTTTGTCGCGCAGACCTGTTGTCCGTTCAGGCTGGTTGGGGACTGGCCAGGCGAAGTTATCCAGGTCGTTGAGGTCGGCATCTTCCAGGGGATGAGTGACCCGCTGAGAATGCGTGCCCATCTTCTTTACGGTGATGCCCCATTGGTTATCATAAGTCCCATCGGGGTTTTCCTTGGCCACGATGTACTCTGGCCCTTTTAGAAAAAGATAATAGAAATCGACTCCCAGGCGTTCCAACACCCGAAAATCGGGATTCATGACCGAATAAAAGGGATCTAACTGAACCGTGGTGTTGATGCCCTGGCGACCGGTAAGTTTTTGGTATTCTTCGCAATGGATACTGGTCACCCGGCCACCCAGGTCGAGGGGCACTCGATCTGGGTCTGTTTGGTTCAGTGCCTGCCGAACTCGCTCACGATGGCTAAGTTTTGTCACCATGTTTTCCCTCGAGAGGTGCAACGCACCTCCGAAAAGTGCGTTGCACCTGATTCAGCTTGAGTAGCTACCGTAGCGCCTCACAGCTTCGACAAAGGTTTCTACGTTCTCCCAGGGCACGTCTGGCTCGATCACGTGGGCCGGTGAGACCACCAGCCCGCCCCCGCCCCCGGCGTCCTCGATCAACCGCTTTACCGCAGATTGCACATCGTCGGGTGTGCCAAAGGGCAAAGTCGTCTGTACACCAATGCCGCCCCAAAAAGAGAGACGGTCGCCGTATAGCTTTTTCAACTCGGCGATGTTCATGGATTCCGGCTGTATCGGGTTCAGGATGTCTATCCCTATCTCTATCAAGTCGGGGATGACCGGCTCGAAAGATCCGTCGCTGTGGTAGAAGACCAGCACGTCGGGGTTGGCCGTCTTGACGTCGGCGATGATCTTGGCCAAGCGCGGCTTCAAGAACCCACGCCAGGTATTGGGGCTGATCATCATTGCGCCCTGGGAGCCGATATCGTCACCGAACTGGATAATGTCAACCCCGGCCTGGGCATAACGGGTGGCGAGGTACCCGGTGCGTCTGGCGACTTCATCCATAAACCGTTCGACGAGGTTGGGGTTGACTATGAAGTCCATCATCAACTCTTCCATCCCGCGGATACGCCAGGACTTCTCAAAGATAGTCATCTCCCAAAAGAGCACGGCCGCCAGCTCCCGCTCGTGGATAGCCTGAATCTCTTCTTCCAGCCCCTGGTAGCGATATTCGGCGAAGAGGTCAGGGAATGGGTAAGCCTCGATGTCGGCCATCGTGCACTGGTCACCGCCGAGCGGGTAGACCTTTTGGTGGTAGTTCCGGGCATCGCCGTAGATGCGATACTCCCCCCACTCATTCATGGCCGTCTTATGTTCACCCATAACGAAGTAATCGGTACTCCCGCGCCAGGGTTGCAGACGAAAGTCCGGGGCGCTCATGTCGGGCCAATCCGGCACCCGGCCCGCGAAATAGCGTGAGTAGTCGGGCAGCGATTGGGGTGGCCTGACAGTGGCGTGTCGGTAATCCAGGTCAAAATAGTCGTCAGGATCGGTACCGCCGGTCCTCTTCACAAATTCATCGTACTTCGGCGCTGTTAGCCTTATATCGTAGGGCACCCGGTCCGGTTCTCGACACCGCATAGCGGTCAGGAGACGTTCTCTGTGGTTCATTGGATCAGCTTTTCTTTTTGCATTGGTTTCAGGTTCAACTGTTTGCCCCAGGCTTTACGCACCGCCTCCAGATAGAACACGTAGTTTTCGAGGGATACATCAGGCGGCACGCGATGATCGCAGAAGCCGATGTATCCGCCCTCCTCAACCAACGGAGCCAGGCGGTAAACTTCCCGTTCAATGTCGCTCTTGGAGCCGGCCAAGATGCGCTTGTCTACCCCTCCCATCATAAGCAACTCTTTGCCATATTGTTCACGATAGCGTAGCGGATCAGCACCCCAGGTGCCAACCTCGACCGGGAAAATACAATTGACGCCAGCTTCGAGCCACAATGGGATCAACAAGTCAATCTTGCCGTCGCAATCAAGCCAGATCACGTCCACGCCATAGTTGTGAAGTAGATCGGCAATGCGCCTGTATTGGGGCATAAGAAACTGCTTGAAGTGGCGCACGCCAAGCAGGGGTCCACTGTTATAGCACATGTCTTCCCACATGGCGCAGGCGTCGAAGTATCCCCCGGTTTCCAGTACACGCGTGAGCGTGCCGATAACACAGTCGGCAACGGTTGTCACCATCTCTTCGAACCAGGCTGGGTCGTCGTACACGACCAGGGATAGATGCTCCAGGCCCATCCAGTTGCGCAGCCAGCCATAGAGGCTGCCACCCGGTAGCACAATGATCTGGTCGCGGTTAGGGTCGGTCCAAGTTCTGGCGCGCTCGTCCCAGTCTGGTGGGTAGCGGTCTGGATGGGTAGGGTCGAGACGGGTCTTGTAGTGTCTCTCCCAGCTAGCACGATCCGCGAGCAGGTGGTTTAGATGCCTGGGGATGGTAGCCATGAACTTTCTGCGCAACACCCGAACGCCGTCACTCTGCTGTACTACCTCGCAGTCTCCACGGTCTTCGAGAACTTTTTCCTCGAACGGGGGCATCAGCCCTACACTGACCCCAGTAGTGGCTGTAACTTCGTCAATACCATAATCCATCCCAAAGAACTGGCTGGTATTGGACTTGTTTACGTAGCCAGGGAGACCCTGTTCATGCCAGACTTGCAGCGTATCGGGCCAAAAGCCGAAATCGCAGATCGGCGCCCGGTCTTGGGGTTGATAGTGCATGGTGGCGTAAAAGCGTTGACGGTCGCTCATTGATCCGTTGTCCCCGAGTCTACCGGTTCTATCTCAAGCAACGAGGTGGCTTGCAGCGGCAGGCGGAACACAATGTCCAAGTGCCCCTCGTGGGTGCTCAAGACCTGGGGTGAGTTCAGCACCTCCAGCCCCTGGCGGCTCTTGATGTGTGCGATCTGGGCCAGGGACGGGTCCTGCGGGCTGCCCTGGCGTACCCATTCGGCGTATGAATTCGAGTGGTCGTCGTCTATGCGGTAATGTCGTACCAAAGCATCGCCGCTGAAGGGAAGATTGCCCACCCGCAGGCTGACTTCGCTGTCTCCCTCTAACCACCATTCGTCGGCCTGGTGCCAGATGAGTGCGGTCACCCGCTCACCCGAAAGGGCTGCCAGCGCATCTACCTCGACCTGGGGAACATTCTCGGCCAATACGTCCCGGCTGTGGCTACTGCGTGTGGCCAGCCGGGTATGGCCCATGCGGCCCAGCATGCGAAAAGCGTTCAACACTGGCTTGTCGATATTCTCACTGGTAACCAACGTGCGGTTTCCCTCGAAGAAACGTTTGCCCTCGAAGTAGAAAGCCCAGGTGGTGATGAGCGAAATAGGGTCGTCATACTGGTTGTTCAAGTCTAGCACTCGTTTCACCAGGGCACACAGAAAGGTGGGGTAGTGCTGGGTGTTGGTGATAATGAAATTGGGGTTGTCGTATACGCCGTAAATGGTGCCGACAGCCGGGTCGCACTCATCCACAAATACGGGGCGGTCGCGCAGCTCCGGGTAGCGGGCGATGATGTTCAATCCAGCGCGGATATCGCCCATCATAACCGCGCTGGACGCAGTTTCGCGTTTTATGGGTTGTTGCAGGTTATAGTAGCGGCGGGTTGTATAGTGTGCGCCTTTGGTGTGAAACGAGATGAAGTCGAGCCGGGTACCGGTTTCGCCAGTGACAGCGTTTCGGCCTGACGTACAATGTCTCAAAAAGCCGTCGAGGAAATCCCCGGCGGGCACGTTGTTAGGACTGGTACTGCCGGGTCCGCCGATGGAAATAGTTGGCAAGGCTCGTGCTGCGGCGGCAACCGAATAGTCGTATAGCTTGCAATACTCTTCCAGGCTCCCGAGCCAATAGTGGGGGATGTCTGGTTCATTCCATAACTCGAAACGCCATGTTTCCACCTGGTCACGTCCATAGCGAGCCACCAGATGGGTGACAAACTGATACACCAGCTCTGCCCACTTGTCATAATCTCTGGGTGGATACTTCCAGAGTCCGTCTGACTCGTAGTTCTCCTGACCCACATCGCGTTCCCAGTCGGATGTCTCTATCCCGGCCGGAACCAGGTCGCGCGGCAGAAAGCCAAGCTCGATCAATGGCCGGAAGCCGGCCCCGGAAATAGCGTCGTACACCTGGTCCGAGACCGTCCAGTCATAGATAATGCTCCCATCGGGCAGTTCGTGGTAGATGTTGGTTGAACCCCACGCTGGCGATGACAGACCATTGCCGCTGGTGAAAGCGTTGTGATTGCGGACGTAGTAGGGTACTTCGGCCAGCTTATGAAGTGTGCGGTACAGGGCCTTGCCCCGTGGCGTGTACGTCCAGTTGATCTCATCATAGCCGATGCTGGCCCAGATGCGCTTCAGTGTGCCCTGAAAGTCGGCACAGTCCACCTCTATCGTTGCTTGTATAGGCTCGTCCATGTTGGCTGGCTCCTTGTGAAATTGTTACTTAGTCCTTGTCGGTTATTATAGGTAGCAGGTCACCTGCCTGGCGCAGGACTATGATTGACGCATGGGGCCCCTTCATTTCCAAGGCTCTGTCAAGAGCTTGTTGAGGCGTGTCGGCGTGGATAAAGCCGAGACGTGCCTTCTCCTGGGCGGTGATGTTGGGCGAAATCAAGAAGCCCCGGCCCCGGTCTACGATCACTTCCGAGGCCTGTATCATATGCGCAGCTATCGATTTGTTGACTATTCCCTGGCGCAACAGTTCCTCTACGACTATCTGGGGGCGATAGCCAAGTTCCAAGACTTCTGGGTGGGCGCGCGAAATCCCTTCCGGGCACTCGGCCACCTGGATGGCGACACCACCATCTTTCATCACGATTCCGGCCGGGGTAATGGCTTTGATGGCTTGCCAGTACTCCAGGTCGGTGCGGTACGAATCGAAAATGACAATATCGGCCTGGCCGGGTACGGTCACACTGTGAACGCGGCGCGAGATAACACAACCGGCCCGGAAGGCTTGTAGCGGGTGACCGCTGACCAAGCCCACTACCTCCCCGTCTGAGTTCAGCACGCAATCTACCACGTAATTTAAGCCGGCTTCTATGGCAACCTCGTCAATTATGCGCCGGACGGGATTATCTACCGAGCCATAGTGCTCGACAGGTGGAATGCCATACATCAGCCAGTGCATGTCGCCGCTGGTCGCCTCACCGCAGATGCCGGGGACAACGATCTTACCACCACCAGAGAACCCGGCCACGGCGTGTGGGAAGATGATGCCGAGCCCTATAACGAAATCGGCCCAATGCATTTTCTTGTTGATATGAATCTCCAAACCCGAGGGGGTGGTTTTTAGGTAAGCCAGACCGTTTTCGTCATTCCAGCGATGGTTTTCCACGAGGTAACGATCTGCTATGTCAGGGCCAAGTTTATCCTCTATCTCTTGAGCGGTCATATCACGGTGCGTCCCCAAGGCCATCACGAAGTGAATGTTTTCATCCGATACTCCGGCTGCATGCAGCTCCTCTAATATGAAGGGTAATATGAGATACGCCGGCGTCTCACGCGTGACATCATCGCACAGAATCAAGACTCGCTGCTCAGCCGCAACGGCATCGCGTATGCGAGGCGCTCCGATAGGGTTGGCAATTCCTCGGCTGATGGTCTCACTCTCAGTTCCATCTGGTTCTGTCTGCGTCGCCTGATAGATGCCGATTAGATTCGCGTCTGGGATTTCAAGTGGTTCCACATCCGGGTAAGGAAATTGATACAGCACGGTAACCTCCGAACACTAATTGAGAATTAAAATTGTCAACCAGTTCTCTTGGCAAAATGAACCATGCCCCTAATACATATAAAAAATGCTACTCTCGGGTGTCGGAATGGGTGTAGCCTGACAGCCCACGGCGTGCAATTGGGTCCACTGAGGTTCACAAAAGCTCTCAGTGGCCTCGGTGATATCGTGAGCGCTTACGGCAGCGCTTACGCGATTATGCCACTGATACTCATCCCGTTGGCCTCACACATCAAAATCCTGGACAGACCCGCCTTGGTTTCTACCCTTTGACTGCGCCCATCGTGATGCCGGAGAAGACAAAGTGTTGGGTCGCGACAAACACCAGCAGCGTGGGAACAGTCAGAATCGTGGACAAGGTTAAGGTTTGTTGCATCGTGGCGAAAAGCTCAGTCTCCACGAAGAGTGCTCCCACCGAGAGAGGGTACATGTCGTTGGATTGAGTTAAGAGATAGGGGATGGTGAAGTTTTGCCAGGAGGTGAGGAACATGAGCAAGGTGGCGCTATACAGCGCCGGGAGAGAGATGGGCAGGATCACGTGCCACAGAATTTGCCAATGTGACGCGCCGTCAACTAAGGCGGCTTCGTCCAGTTCCCGAGGCAGTTCCTTCATATAGTTGAATATGATCAGAAAGATCACCGCATTTACCGCCAGCGGCAAGATGACACCCTGATAGGTGTTGATCATGTTGAAGGCATTCACTACCCAAAACATGCCGATTAAGACCACCTCGCCGGGTACCATCATGGTAGCTATGATCAGAAAATAGAATAATTTGCCCCCCCGGATTTCGTAGCGGGCCAGCACGTAGGCGGCGAGACTGGCGGTGGCAACGCACACAAGCGTGGCACCCACAGAGATGATCACGCTGTTGAGAAAAAACCTGGCCACTGGCAACTGTGGGTCGCTCAACAGCTTATCATACATTTGAAAATCGATCCTCGAAGGTAGAAGTTCAATGCTGCGTGAATATACCTCGTTTTCCGGCTTGATAGTGGAAACGACCATCCAGTAAAAGGGGAAGGCCAGGAATAGGGCAGCCAGGATCAGAAAACTGTAGATCAGTACCTGGGACAGAACGTTGGACAGGCGAATCTTTTTTTGTGTTTTGGTGCGCATTTGTCTACTCCTCTATGCCTATCCTATTGGCGACCACTGTGAACAGCATAATCAGCGCAAACAGCAGGATGGAACCGGCTGCGGAGTAGCCAAAACGCAGCAGGCCGGTCTGGAACGCCTGGCGATAGATGTACGTAGCCATCAGCTCCGTGCGACCGGCTGGCCCTCCCTGTGTCATTACGAACACCAAGGCAAAGGCTTTGACGAAATTGACGATGCCCAGAATGACGACCAGAACGACAGCCCTGCGCAGCAACGGCAGAGTGATATAGAAAAATTGCTGGATGGTACCTGCCCCGTCAATGGCCGCAGCCTCATAGTAGGTGGTATCGATTACTTGTAGATTGGCAATAAAGATCACCAAAAAGTAGCCGATCCACTTCCATACGTTGACGATGATTAACGCGTTCATAGCCACGTTTACATTGCCCAGCCAATTCACGGGAGCAATGCCGAGCATGGCCAGGAATGAATTAACGATGCCATAAGTGGGGTCGTATAGCCACTTCCAAATGTATCCCACTGCTACCGGAGAAGTCACGACCGGCAGGAAAAAGATAACCTTGAATAGGGTTTTGAATCTGACGCTTGGAGAGTTGACCAGGACGGCCAGGAGCAGTGAGATAACAAGAACGAACGCTATGGAGCCAAAGGTGAACAACAGGGTGTTGCTAAAGGCTTGCCTGAAGTACTTGTCGGTTATTATGTCGAAGTAATTCTCCAGACCCATGAAATCGCCCAGCCGAACAATCTTGGCGTCAAAAAAACTCATGTAGAAAGTCTGGGCAATAGGGTAGAGCGAAAAAAGGGAATAAACGGCAAGAATGGGCGCTACAAGCAGATAGAGCACCCTGTCCTTGGCCAGTTGCTTCAGCAACCTGTTCAGCCCGCTCGTCGAGCGGGCTCCCGTCGTTCCATCCAATGCTTGTGTTGTCATAAGCTCAATCCTCCTCGTACCCCGTCAGGTTGATTTTGAAGTCGGTCATCCTGAGCGAAGCGAAGGATCTCGTTCCCGGCAAGGGAGGATATCTCAATCACACCGGTAGGATGCCAGTAAGAGGTGGGGAGAGATATTCTCTCCCCACCTCGGCAATGGTCGCTATTGACCGCGGATGTCCTCGTACTTTTCTAGAGCCTCTTGCTCGGCTTCGGCCAGGGCGGTGGCAGGATCCACGTTAGGATCGGCCAGCATGGCGTTCAGGTGAGCGGAGAGTACGTCGATGGTCGGGCCCCAGGTGTCGAGGTTCACCAACTCCAGGGCAT
>DAOUMD010000179.1:0-7844 GCA_034412795.1 Anaerolineae bacterium | reverse complement strand
CCCGAGAATGGGCCTCTGGTGCATCAAATGTCGAATTGTTGCAGGGAAGACGAGTTGGAACCTGAAGGCAGGCTAAGACGAGTCGAAGCGTATTTGAAATCTACCCTTGAATAGGCTCAGGAAGCCCGTCGGACCCGCTGTGACACAAACTCCCCATAGAATGAGGGAGCACGTGTCTCAACAAAATGTGAAATGCGCTGCCAGGTTGCCAGACCGTGAGCGCATCCCCTCGTACTGTGACTGCTGTGAGCACTACTCGCAGCAGTTTCTTTTAGTAGTACGAAAATTTGCATCTCCTTTTGCGGATTTCGCAGCATTCGTAGCCGGACGCTACTATCATAATGGCCATGTCCGTGTCAAGTGACCCACTAACGCAATAACTATTTGCGCAGATCCACTGATGACTGTTGATGCCGTCATCGCGGCCGCCGGGTGTTGAACATCAAGTGGTACCTTTCTCTACCGGGGCTGGAGGTATTTGCTTTGCCGTGTATTAGGATACTGCGTCACAGGGGATCACGGCATTGAACTGCAGTGGGCATGCGCCGGTTGCGCTGGATGTGGAGGATTTGCAGGCTCAGAGCTCGACTCCGGGACTCGTGTCGAGCCCTGAGCCGGTGACTGTACCGGGGGTATCACATCTGGAGAAACCCATATGCCATCCAGCCGCCATCAATGATGAGCGACTGCCCGCACATAAAATCGGACTCCCTGGAAGCCATAAAGACTGCCGGGCCGGTTAAATCTTCCATCTTTCCGATGCGCTCCATAGGCGTGCGTCGCTTGATTGCCTCCAAGTCAAGCTGACCTATCTTGATCTGATGTAAGATGATGTCCGTTTCGAAATAACCAGGGGATAGGATATTGACGTTGATGCCGTACTTAGCCCACTCGACACCCAGACCTCGAGCCAAGCCGACCAATCCGGTCTTGCTGGCAATGTAAGCGGCTCTGAACGGGGCACCGCTGTGAGATTGCATCGAGCCCACCATGACGATCTTCCCATATCCAGCTTTCTTCATTGGCTCAGCCACCCGTTGGCTACAAAGAAAACTGCCGGTCAGATTGACATCAATCACCTTCTTCCAGTCCTCGTAAGGCAATCCCTCAGAGGGGCCCACAGCCCTTACACCCGCAGCGTTAAACAGAATGTCAACCTTGCTTAATGTCTCGAGGACGGTCTCCACCATTCGACCGACTTCGTCAGGGCTAGAAACGTCAGCCTGAACGGCCAATCCCCTGCGCCCTATTTGTTCGATTTCCAAAGCTGTTTGAGCGATCTCCTCACGGCCGCGAGCTACAACTGCGACATCTGCTCCCTCGTGGGCATAGGCCAGGGCAATCGCCTTGCCGATGCCCCGTCCTCCACCGGTAACAATTGCAACGCGATCAAGCAGTCGCTGTGTGTTATTCATAACGTTTATCCCTCCTGTGTAGGCTATGCTGATTGGTGATGGTAATTGACAACAAGTTCACTGATGGCCTGAGCAATGTCGATTAGATTGTGATTCGGCGCAGAGGTATGCACAGGTATTTGCTTCTAGCCATCTCGACGTTTCATGACCTGCCGTGCTGCAGCGGCGATGTGTTCGGCTGTCAAACCATAGAACTCCAGTAGCTCGTCCGCCTCACCTGACTGGGCGAAGGTGTCCTGAAGCCCAACTCTAACCAAGGGGACTGGGTGCTCGGAACTCAACACCTCAGCCACAGCTCCCCCCAGGCCGCCCAGGATGTTGTGATCCTCCGCCGTCACGACGCAGCCCGTCTCTTTGGCTGCTTTCACCAATGCTTCTGCGTCAATCGGCTTCACGGTGACCACGTCCAGAACCCGTGCGCTTACTCCCTCACCGGCCAGGATCTCGGCTGCATCTAAGGCGCGACAGACCATGTTGCCCACCGCCACCAAGGTGACATCATCCCCTTCCCTGGCAGTGATCGCCCTTCCCAGTCTCAGCTCCAGGGCATCAGAATAGAGAGTCGGCGTAGGCTGCCGACCAATTCGAACATACATAGGGCCCATGTAATCGGCGGCCAGGTGGGTTACTTTGGTGGTCACCACGGGATCTGAAGGTACTACAACTGTCATCTCGGGAATGGCCCGCATAATGGCGATGTCCTCAATGGCTTGATGGGTTACCCCATCCGGCCCGATTTCGATACCGGCATTGGTAGCCACGATCTTCACATTCAGCCTGGGATAGGCAATGCTGTTTCGAACCTGCTCGCAGGCTCTCATGCTGGCGAAGACGCAGAAGGTGCTGGCGTAGGCTATCTTGCCTCCCACAGCCAGACCGGCTGCAAAGCCCATCATGTTGCCCTCTGCGATTCCCATCTCAAAGTACCGTTCCGGGAAGCGCTCACCGAACATGTAGGTGTGAGTCGATATGCCCAGATCCGCCTCGAGCACGACCACGTCCCGGTTCTTCTCGCCAAGCGACACCAACGCTCTTCCGTATGCTTCACGATTCGACATCATCTTAGCCATTGTTTCCTCTCTCACAAGCCAAGTCGACCAAAGCCTGCTCAAGTTGCTCGCCGGTAATCCCACCAGCGTGCCATTTCACCTGATTCTCCATAAATGAGACGCCCTTGCCCTTTATGGTGCGTGCGATGATGACAGTCGGTTTGCCCGTAGTCGCCTGGGCCGTTGCCAGTGCCTCCAGGATCTCAGGTAAATCGTGGCCATCAATCTTCAAGACTTGCCAGCCGAATGCGCGCCATTTGTCAGCGTATGGGGCAAGTTCCATGATTTCCCCAACGGTGCCGTCAAGCTGTAGCCGGTTATAGTCCACGATAGCGGTTAGGTTATCTAGCTTGTAATGAGCCGCGGCCATAGCAGCTTCCCATACCTGACCCTCCTGGCTTTCGCCACAGCCGATCATGGTATAAACGCGATAGGCCTGGCGATTGATCTTGGCTGCCAGGGCTAATCCACCCGCCACCGATATACCCTGCCCCAGGGAACCGGTCGTTGCGTCAATGCCCGGCGTCTTCTGCATGTCAGGATGACCTTGAAGCTTGCTGCCCAGCTTGCGCAGTGTCCACAACTCCTCTACCGGGAAATAGCCCCGACGGGCCAACGCAGCATAGACCACCGGACAGGCATGTCCTTTGGAGAGAACGAAACGATCTCTGTCCGGCCAATTGGGCCGAGCGGGATCAATTCGTAGGACGGAGAAGTAGAGTGCTGCCACGATATCTGCTGCTGACAGGGCTCCCCCGGGATGACCTGACCCAGCCAGATGGATCATACGGACCACAAGACAGCGAAGATCGTTGGCAAATTCCTGCAATTCTTGTATCTGATCTTTCATCGATTACCCTCCTGATATCTGGTGTTGAGGCTTTGGTGGGAGAGCTTTGACCGTAGTTCGTTTGATGTCGTAGGTATAGTGTGATGGTGAGAATAACAATTACAACACCGGCGCCCTGCCAGACTATTGATCCACCACAGATCCATCCACATGGAGGCGCGTCTCAACCTTCTGGGGCCGATAAGGATAACGCTCCGCAGCGTCCTCCACAAGCTCGACCCCGATCCCCGGCCTGTCGGGCACAATCAGGAATCCATTCTCGACTCTGATCGGGTTTTTCACAATCCCTATCCGTGGTGGATCCCAGCCAAGCGGGAGTGGAGCGGAGTCGCCCAACGGAACCGATGAACTTTCTACCATCTCACTCTCTGATAGTTTGTACTCCCATCTCGGGTACTCCTGGAGGGCGAAGTTTGGAATGCATGCGCCTAGCTGAACACAAGCCGCTGTGCTGACAGGGCTTAAGGGATTGTGTGGAACAACACCGACATGGTGAGCCTCGGCTAGAGCTGCGATCTTCTTGCAATGCGTCAGGCCACCGGCCATGCAAACGTCGGGACGTACATACTGTACTGCCTCCCGGTTCAGAAGCATCTCGAACTCGTAGATAGTGTGAATTCGTTCTCCTGTGGCGATTGGTACGTTCACGTTTGCAGCCACCAACGCCATAGCGTCGAAATTGTCGGGGAGAATGGGGTCTTCGTAGAAAAAGGGGCGGTACTCTTCGATACCACGGCCCAGCACAATTGCCTCCGCTGGGGTCAGTTGTCGATGGATTTCAATACACAGATCCACGTCGTTACCAACCGCCTCTCGATAGCGAGCGACGGTCTCAACGGCATCCTCAATCTTCTCTGCATGGGTCTGGAAGTAGGGGACGTCGCGAGGCTCATCCAGGAAAGGCGTGAGATGACCCACCGCTGTAAATCCTTGTTGTTTGGCAGTCACACACCCCTGGATGAGCTCCTCTTTTGTCGCCCCAAAGACATGATAATAGACCCGCGCTTTATCGCGACACTTTCCCCCGAAGAGTTGGTAGCAAGGCACACCGAAATACTTGCCGGCAACATCCCAGAGAGCAATGTCTATCGCGCTCAAGGCTCCCATAATGGCGGCGCCTCGAAAGTGACTCCACCGGTAGAGATATTGCCAGTGATGTTCGATGCGGAGAGGATCCCGTCCGATCAGGTAGCGTTTGAAGGTCTCCACCACTGCCGCCGACGCTTCAAGGTAACCCCAAGCGCCAGACTCCCCCAAACCACTGATTCCTTCGTCAGTGTGCACCTTAACAAACAGGTAGCGGTCTACGAATATAGTTTCGACATCTATGATCTTCAAGTCCGAACCTCCTTTGTACTTTTCTTTGTGAGACCAGCCTAAGGCCAATGCCTGTATGAGCTCTTGCCGACAAGAATAACTCCGATCATTACCCTAGATCTTCAGCTACATCCTGGAGGCCAAGTTCGATCAGCCTACGTTTATTAGGTCTGAGAGTTACCAGATCCCACTTCATGGCTTGCAAGAAATCGTGGCGCAAGGTTTCTACATCCACGGTGATTCCCTTTGTCGCTCCCTCTTCCAGGGGAGGACGTCCAATAACCCTGGGGTGAACCGGATGTTCCAAGGCATTAAACCCTTCCCGAATATTAAAGGCTTGCCGCATATTAGCGATCCTTTCCCCTATTCGGTAGGCTTCCTCTCGACTAATATCCCAACCTGTTATGGCAGACACAAACTCCCACATAGACGCTGGATCCATGAAGTACCACGTAAAGCGGCACATACCAGAAGAGTGAAGGAAATGGACCATGCAAGCAGCACGTTTTAGAACTTCTCCTTTGCCCGCGTAGTCGTATTTGGCTGCACCAGTTGGCATATCTTCTATCCCCAGGCTTTGCTTCCAATCATCTGGTCGACCGCCAAGTGTGTACCCCCCCTGGCCATGCCGGCCTGGTGTAGCGTCCAGTTGATAAGTCGTCGCCATCCCCGGGAAGAACTTGGGGTCGTGCTGTCCCGGCTCCTGTCCGGCGAAGTGAATGGCGTATTCCTGTGCACCTCTGCCAATTCGCTCTGCTGCCCTTTTCACCCCGTCGACCAGGACATCCCCAAACCCTTCTCTCTTGATCATCTTCTCCACCATGGCCACAATAGACCCAGCGTTCCCCCATCGGAGTTCAATCCCCTCGGTATCGCTCTTATTTATCAGCCCTTTCTCAAAACACTCGATGGCGAACGCAATGACGGACCCGGCCGAAATGGTGTCTAGCCCCGCCCGATTACAAAGATCGTTTAGCTTGATCATCGCCTCCACGTTATCGGTCAATGTCATAGCGCCGAAGGAAGCGAGGGTTTCATACTCCGGCTTGTGCCCCTCAGCAGCATAAAGGCCAGTAGGGACCTTCACATGACCACCGCAGGCGACAGGACATCGAAAACAGGCATATCTCTTCGACTGATATCGGATTACGTTGTTGTCGCTTATCTCCTCCGCCGTCGGAAAATCAACAGGCCCAACACCCAACCAGTTCTTAATCGGTGCGTCCCCTATCTTTACTGCGGTAGCCAAGCTGCCCGAAGTGCCATATTCATTCATAAACATTACGCCATCTGATTCTCTGAGTTGGGTCAGGTATTGCTGTCTCAGGGCGCGCAGTCGCGCCTCATCGGCAATGGGGACCTTCAAATCCCCCCGAACAGCAATGGCCTTCAGCCGCTTTGAACCCATCAAAGCCCCTAATCCCGACCGACCTGCAGCCCGTCCCCCGTCATGAATCACACCCGAGATCAGCGATAACTTCTCCCCGGCCGGTCCTATGCACGCAATCCGGGTCTTCTTCCCTAATTCGGCCCTTAGCATCTCCTCTGTTTGTGTGATGTCCGTCCCCCACAGGTGACTCGCATCCCCAAGTTCGGCTTTGCCATTCTCCACAAGCAGATATACGGGGGCATCTGAGATGCCGGTGAAAAACAACCCGTCGAAACCGGCAAACTTCAACTGAGGGCCGAAATAGCCGCCACAATCTGAATCGCCCCATGTGCCGGTAAGTGGCGATTTGCCCACCAACATGAAGCGTGAACCACCGATTGCCTGTGTTCCTGAGCAAGGTCCTGTGAGAACACCCAGGATGTTTTCGGAGCCTAACGGGTCGACTCCACCTTTCTGACGATTGTAGAGGATTCTAGCCCCCAGACCATACCCACCGATGAAATTGCGAGCCATCTCATAGTCCAGTTTCTCCTCTCGAATGGAGCCTTGAGAAAGGTCTACCCAGAGGAACCTCCCCATGTATCCACCGATCATCCAATCTATCCTCCTCGTACCATATGCAGTGAGCGATTATGCCAAGCTATCTGCCATGTGCCTAATCTCCTATTGCCTTTCTCTCTCGTCCATCTCCCAGGTTGTTTCAAACATAGCAATCGCGTTCTCAAGCCGAACGCCCTGGTTCAACTCGGTGCTGGTTCCCATGAAATAACCTACTCCATCTGTGTCGGCTATGGCTTGCAGGCAAGATGTCCGCACTTCTTCTGGTGACCCGTTCACCAGCAGTTGGCTGACGTCGATGCCACCAGCCAGAAAAAGATGAGGATGGCGTTGGCGCACCTCCTTCACCGTCATCCCGGCAATCACCTCGATCGGGTTAAGTCCATCGATACCGGCCGCCACCAGATCACCCATAATGCGCCACAGGTTGCCGTCCGAGTGGAAGAGGCAAAGGGTATCGCGCGCGTGCCAGGCATCGATAAGTCGTTTCAGGCGAGGAACCCAATAGCGTTGTAACCAGTCGGGCGAGAAGAGTAGGCCGGTCCTGAACGCAATATCATCGGCAGTCAGAACAATAGGCATCAATTCCGGATCGGCGATAGCAGCCACACGACGCAACTCAGCCTGGATACGCACCTCTAACCACTCCTCCAAAAGGTCAGGATAGTCGAACATAAGATAAGCGAACATGTCCATTCCTGTGAATTGGTACATGCGCGTGAGACCCACCATGCTGACCGGTACATAGACAGTAGGATCTTTGCGCCCGGTTGGATCGCCGGCCGCAAAGACAGCCATCCACTTCCTGACAGAGTCGTGGAACTGGTGGGTGTTCGCTTGATCGTAGACCGTAGCCCGGCTGCGTTTGATTTGTCCTTTGATCCATTCCACCAGGCTTGGCATGTCGTGGAAAGGGCGCTCGATGACCCATTTCGTCCATCGCTCTTGGCGGAATAATACCCCATTCTCCCAGCGCACATAGCCGGGCTGCTGCGGCCCTACACAAGATCGCACCATGTCCAATGTGCGGCCAATGGCAAGCCAAGTGAGCCTCTCGCCATTCTCCACCGTCAATTTCTGCCCCGTGTAATGCTCAATGACGGCGTCGTTCCGCAAGAGATCGTAGAGGGGGACACGATCCGTTTCCTGGAAACGAACTGTCCGTAGCACCCGCTCACGTTTGGTTAAGAGAGACATATGTGATTCCTCCACATCTATCCGCCGTGCCTTGCCAGTCACCAGCAAAACACTGCCTCTAAGGATTG
>DAOUMD010000178.1:0-33064 GCA_034412795.1 Anaerolineae bacterium | reverse complement strand
GACAACGAATCGCAAGGATTTATCGAATTAACGGTGATAAATTTGTTAAATCCTCCAAATTCGATGTCATATCTGGGCATTACCAAGCAGTTTTGCCACTCACGTAGCCAACAACACTCAAGAGGGGGACTATCGAGGACCTGTTCTCGGAGAAACACGATGGCTTTATATGACCACTTCAAGGAGTCTGGCGGAGATTTACCCTACGCGGCTGGCCACCACTTCGAAGAATTAAGTGCCATTAGACAGGTCATCCAGGCGAACAGTAGTTTGTTTGTTCTTGGCCTTAGCGGGTCAGGGAAATCAAGCGCCCTACGCTTTCTGGTATCCAATCCTGCAGCGCAATCTAGCGGAATGTCTTTTGTCTACATTGACTGCAATGGATTGGATTGGGAAAGAGAGTCTGAGACTGTACACGAAGAAATTTGTGGTCAGGTTATTGAACATCTTAATCGACAACAAATAGTAACAGAAACAATTCCCTCAAGCAGAACAACAGCAAGGTACGTGCTAAAATCTGTGATGGGTGATCTGTCCATAAACGGCCCTTCCCATCTTGCAATCATCTTTGATCGAAGTGAACTGCTACAGAATATGTTGGGGGAGCCGTTCTTTAACTATATGAGGGCCTTGCGTGACATAAACCCGCGCCTCTCCTTTGTCTTCTCGGGGCGCAACCTGAACCCGCGTGCGTTTGGTGAACTAGTCGACGTTCTTTGGGATGGGCCAATTTGGATTGGTGCGCTGAGCATCGAAGATGCAGAGAACGTGATATACCGGCATTCATTGAGGCTAGGCTTCACACTCGAAGCTGAACATGTAGACAAACTCTTAAGGTGTGCTGGGCGTCATCCTGGACTTATCAAGTATACCTGCGAGTTAGTTAGAGCGGGAAAGGTTCATCTTGACGATGGCGAACAGGAAATCATCGAGCAACTGCTTGTGGCGCCCTCAATTGAGCACCAATGCCGAGATATGTGGCAAGACCTGGACTTTCCTACTCAAGACGAACTGCGTCAGATAGCTCGGGCCGAGACTACTCCTCCTTCTTATGACTCGGGGCTTCTTTTTCATTCTGGCATTGTTGAGCAGACCGAGGACGGCGAAGTGAGCTTCACTTCCAACGTGTTCAAATGGTATGTGAGGGGCTTAGGCCCGCCACCTATAACTATAGAAAAAGTGGTTGTCAAGGGCTTAGAAGCACTGGCCTTACCAAAAGGAATTACGGAGGATCTGGGACCTTTAAACTTGGATGTTGAGGAGGTAGTCATCAGGGGCTCTGTCGGTATAATATTTACTAAAGAGGAGTTCCGTCTTTTCAAGAAATTGTGGGACAACCAACCTGAAGTTGTGCCGAGTGATCAGATCAGTGAAGCGGTCTGGCCGAACAAGCAACGTTCAGTTGCGCAGCAGGAAATCGCAAATCTAGTAGAGAAAATAAGAGAAGATCTTGGGGATCCGGGCTATATCGAGAGTGTGAGTGATCGAGGGTACCGATTCGTGCAAGGTACGGCGCCCCTGCCGAGGGAAATGACAGCCTATTTTGCATCGGCGGCTAGATTCCTCGATCCGATTCAGCGCCTGGTATTAGGCATCCTCTCAGAGCTAAAGTACCCTGCGCCAGTGCACTCGCTAGAGCGAATCGTTCTTGGTGAGGCTGCAATTGCAGAGAGAGCTCTATCAGACGTTCCCGATAGTCGCGAGTTTTACAACAAACTGGCTGTGCTCGAGAGTAGCGGCCTTATCTTAGCGCATCGATCACCGGGTGGAGATATTGCCTACACCATATCTCCATCGTCCAAGGGAATCCGCAGAGAACCGTTCTCTGAGCTACCGCCAGATTTTCGGGTCCTCGCGATTTGGACCAAGCTCAGTTCAAGGGCAGTGAGTGGAACTTATCGGGCTGATCCGTCATTCGATGCGCTGACACGTGAGTTCATCAAAGAACTGAAGAGGATGTTTGAGATCAAGGATAGCACTGGGCTCGCAGTTGGCGGCAAATCCTTCTATTCGGCCAGGTGGGTGTTGCCGTCCTTTTGGGGAGACCTTAGGCTTCCGTCAGGATTTCCTGTACTCATTTCCACTGTGTCCCCTGTGACCGATGGCTATATTGAGGAAATTCGATCCGTATTCTCTCCCGACTCGGAATCAACTGAGCGATTTGGCCTCATTATTCTCTTCGACTCGGAGGGGGAGTCCAGAGTAAGCCGAGATACTATTGAACGGAAATTGAGGTCCACATACGCCTACGACCTGATTCCAATAGGACGCCAGGAGCTCGAGCATTGTATTCTAGCACCGGAGCCATTGGAATCCCTACGCCGCATTATTCTTGCCAGAATCAACTTGCTCAAAGTCTCTCCGTTTAACATAACTGGGCCAACATCGGATGCTACTTTCTTTGGCCGCGAGCAGGAGCTGGCTAGAGTGATTGAGCGTTCTCTCACTGACTCTTTTGCAGTGATTGGCGGTCGCCGAATTGGCAAATCCTCTCTACTTCGTCGCTTACACAATACCCGATTAAGCGCCGCTGGTTTCCAAAGTCTCTTACACGACTGCTCGATCACGCCTGATTATGACTCTCTCATGGCTGCTGCTATCCACGATTGGCAGCCGAGGACATCATCCAATGCTCCCTCTACTTTCGGTGAGCTGTTTCAGCTATCGTTCACAGATAGACCACTCGTTCTGCTCCTGGACGAAGCTGACAAACTTATACCCGATGACCAAGACAACAACTGGCAAGCGTTCACCACCTTACGTGCGCTTGCCAACTTTGGTCACGCCCAAATAGTCCTCAGCGGTGAACGGGCCCTACGCGATGCTCTCCGAGACCCTAGGGGCCCGCTATTTAACTTCGCCAATGAAATGCTCCTCGGTCCTTTGGATTTGCGTGCTACAGAGGAGCTCGTCACCCGACCAATGAAGCAACTGGAAATCGAACTTGTGAACGAACAAGCGATAGTTCACCAGATTTACGACTTTACTTCAGGGCATCCCAACATTGTCCAGCGCCTGTGCCATCGTCTTATCCAGTGGCTCAACGATCAGTCTACTCGCCAAATTAACCCAGATCACGTAATCACAATTATTGAGGATTCCGCCTTTCAGCGCGATGACTTCCTCGGCACGTATTGGGAGGCCGCTACTCCGTTGGAGAAAATCATCTCCCTTGTAATGGCTGATGACGGGAATGTGCGCACCTTGCGTACCGTCCGTGAGGCATTGACCAAGCGGTGTGCCTTTCAACCAAAAGTCCGGGAGGTAGACGATGCCCTCCAGCGATTGGTGGATCTGCGTTCTATCTTGCGACGTACACACTCAGGCTATGAATTCGCTGTCGAGGCCTTTCCCCGCGTGGTTGCCGGGACGATAACGTTGGAAGATATGATAGATATCCTTACAGAGGAATATCGGGAGCCGAAGTGATGAAATTTGCCTCATTTAGGACTACTGGGCCACTGACCGACGAACACGAGGACGTATATGTTGAACGTCAGGCCGACAGTAGAGCACTAACCTATTTGAGCGGAATGGACTATCTGCTGATTGTTGAGCCGCGGCAGCAGGGCAAAACCAGTCTCATCAATTTCCTAATGCGTCATCCTGGTTTGGATGACGTTGCTTTCGTCTACTTGGACATTGCTTCGACGGACCGTTCAACTCAAGCAAACTGGTATAAGTCGTTATGCCCACGAATTTTGCGTCAACTGCGGAATTGTCTCCCACGTGATCAGTGGCCCAGAATCCCCCATAATAGCACCCAGTGGCGTGACTTCCTGAGCGATGTCGCTATCTCCGTCAAGCGGCGGGTGATAATTGCCCTTGATGAAATTGGGGCGGTGACATTCCCCGGCGCAACCGAGTTCTTTAGTGTCTTGCGCGACGTATATGGCTCGCGCCAATCCGAAACCGAGTTTAAGCGATTGGCATTTGTGCTATCAGGGGCTTTTCACCCGCGTGACCTCATCAGGGACGACAGGATATCACCCTTTAACATTGCCCGGCGCGTGCGATTGCCTGATTTTACGTTGACGCAGGTGCGTGAATTGGTTGCCAAGGGGGGGGCAGATGAACTTACCGATGTATTAGCTGAACGCATCTTCTTCTGGACAGGTGGTCAACCTTACCTAACACAGTTTCTCTGCCTTCAATTGGAGATAGGAATCACCCCAAGTTACATAGACTCTGGTGTTGAGCAGTTGTTTCGTAATGATGAAAACCACTTGCCCGGTCTGTTGGAACGTATCAACTCCAACAGGAAGCTGCGCCAATACATCGCCAAGATTCGGTCCGGCGAACAAGTCTATTTCTTCCCTAGTCAAAACTCGCTTCAAGCTCAGTTGGAGTTGCTTGGGGTGCTCAAAGCTGATGAGCACGGCTACTGCAAAATCCGTAATCGTATTTATGAATGGTCTTTAGCAGAAATAACAGAAGGACACATAGGAAGGACACAAGAAATGACAAGAGAATTACCCCCCGAAGTCGAAGCTCAAGCCATAACGTTTCTTTTTGAAATCGGCAGGTGGGCCGCCTCTGAGTTGAAGGAGAGATGGAGGTTCGCACGCCAAAAGAAAGAGGCGGGGCAAACGACAGAAGTCGATTTCTCAAAACCCAAGGAGGAGGTCGAACAGCAAGCTGAGGCGCTCCTACAAGAAATGGCAACAGACTATGGAGCAGCCGAGGTTGAGCGAGTGCTTCAGCTCATTGAGCGAAAACGTGATCTCATTTTGGAATGGAAAGAAATCAAAGTGGATAATGAACAGGCATTTAACCGCGATGAGATCAAACGTTCTGCACTTCGGCTAAAACAGGAGGAGTTAGATGAAAAGATTTCGAGCGCCCTATCTGAGATTGAGGCTGATTTGAACGAGTTGGGCGTGCAGGTCTGGAAGCAGGCGGCTAATCAACCGGATTGACGAGGTGATTGAGAATAGGGCACCTGGCTGATTGCCTCCAATCAAAGTCGGGACAAAACATACCTTGAGTGCCCGGCGCCCGGCCAAGGCCGGGAGGGTGTTACCACCCTTCTCAGCGGCTTTGTTGTCTGCGTCGGGTCCTAGCAGGGACGCCCACTATCGTAAAGATGTCTTGACTGATAGTAACTACGTTCTTGGCGACTCTCTGTTCTAAGTGGAGACCCACTACTATGAGTACCCCCCAGTGGACCATACGTATTACCGCGGACGACGTCAAAGGGGAAGATCATCTGGGTTTGGAGGGCGCGGCTCAGAGCTACCAGCAATACCTGGTGCCGGGCATTATTACCACTACTGACCACGCTCGATATTACAGCTTCTACAGTTGGGTTCTCTATCGCTTCATCTCCGACCCCGCCTCTACACGCCTGCTGGCCGATTTTAGGGGCCCATATTTCAAGCGCCACGAAGTGGCTTTTATTATGGGCTGCTACAGCCACCACCTAGACGATGGAGGTCTGTTAGGCCTGGTAGGCGGGAGTAAAGCCCGCCAAATATGGGAGAGTAGTGAACCAGCCTCTCTCGATGCAAATTACTTCCAGAACAGGTTGGGAGGCTTTGGTCAGTACTATCGCCCTGCTATGCAGACAATGGGGCTGGTGGCTGAACCGGAGCGCCGCCGTTGGGTCTACCGCCTCACCCACCGTGGTGAGACGTTGGCTAAAGCCTTTGAGGACTCCATTCGCCACACCCGTTACTTCAAGGCTCTAAGCGAAGAGGGGCAATTAATTGATCTCGGTGACAATGATGCCATAGAGTACGGGGACCAAGCTTGCCTGTGTGCCGATGCCTTGGGGCGGGGAGCAGATCGAGACCTCCTGCTCGATACCTTCTTCCGCTTTGATCGCACCGGCATAACCGATCCTCACGTCCGTCGCCGTCTCACTCTGGGGTTGATTTTGGATCTAGTATCCCAATCTGGCGATACCCCTTTCCGGCAGACAATGCGCCCAGCCTTGTATCTTGGCCAATATTCCCTTGGTCAGCTCTATCGACCCGCCCCAGCTCTGCGTGAGTGGGCTGTACGCTGGCAACTGGTTCAGGCGCGCCACAGCTACACTTCAGCTTTGCAGGCTCTGTGGGCCGTTTTCTTGGACCATCTGCGGGCAAATCCTGATATCGGTTTAGCTTTCTCTGAGTTCGTCAAGGTGGCCATTGGGCACCTACCGCCTGAGCAGGCCGAGATGCCCGTCCCCCATTACTTGGGGCGCCTGTGCGCCGAGGTTGGGCTATCTCCGAATTGGGCTGAGGCAGCTCAGGATTTTGCCCTCGCCTGCCAACTGGAGTCTCAGGTAGACGAAATCACATTATACCAGCAACTCCTTGTGAGCAAGCGCGACCCGACCATGCTCATCGCGAGAGCACTGCGCATTCTAGGGCAACTTTTTTTGCGCTTTTCCCCCCCGCACGAGACCAAGGACTCAATTTGGCGAGAAGTTGCCGAGCGCCCTCGTTTGGCACTGGCCAGATACCTGGATGACTTCACTTACCATATGCAAACCCCGGCTTGGTCCGTGGGAGACTGGCTCAGATGGCTCTACCGTGATTACTTGATCAGTCAGCACGAAATCATCGCCCTACAGAAGCTTCGCTATAACAAATACAACACCTTCAAATTCTACTATCGCGACGGTTGCTTTACCTGGGCACACAACCCGACCGATTACCAGGAACCGCTCCGCTACCCGGGCATTCGTCTGTATAATGGGCTTACTATGTTGATTGACCTGGGCTTGATTGAAGAGGATGAAGGAAACGTCTGCCGCCTGACTGATGATGGGCAAGTCCATCTGGCCCGTGTGAGGGAGGCTGGTCGTGGCGATTGACATCCTGCAAGCATTGGAGGAAGCCAACAATCAATTTCGAGGGGCAGTCATCCTGACCTACACCCTGAACCTAGACTTCTTCGAGCAGTTGATTGCTCCCAGACTGGACGCTATTGGCTGCACCAACGTACTCATCCTGGCCGATGTCCACGGCTACGATGATGCTCTCAGCTTGGGAGCGCGCAGCCTCACTGGCGTCGGGACCCGCTATGTCTGTGCCCCTTTGCTCAATCCGGGAAAAGGCATCCAGCACATCAAGCTAATATTATTGACCGGCCCTAATCTCGGACGGCTGCTAGTTGGCAGTGGTAACCTTACGCTGAACGGCTATGGCCGCAACCTGGAGCAGTTCACGGGTTTTGATCTGGCTATTGAGCCAGGGCAGACCATACCCGCTGATGAACTGTACCCTTTCTTTGTGGTCTGGGAATTGCTTCAACTGCTGGGACGGCGCGGAGCTATCTCGACCATTGCCCGTGATCGCCTCCACGCTATTGGCGAAACGGGACCTTGGCTCGCTGGGGCTGTCACCCCTCCCCCCGACCTGCGACTGTGGCACACATTTGACCGTTCGCTGTTCAGTCAACTTACTGAGCAGGGGCCACTCGACGAATTGCAGATCATTGCCCCCTACTTCGATCTGGTCACCATAGGGACTCTGGTACAACGCCTAGAACCGCGCCGCCTGGTTTGTGGTATTGATGCCCTCTCCCCAAACCTGGATGGCTCCGCGCTGGCCGCCCAATGCCAGGCCTGGGGCTGTGAACTGTCTATCAGGGCGCTGGCTGGGCGGGATGGGGGACACCGTCAGCTCCACGCTAAGACGATGATCGGTCTGGGGCCCGATGGAGCTTGGTGCGTGAGCGGAAGCGCCAACTGCACTCGTCCAGCCTGGCTTGGCACCTGGGTAGGCGACGGAAATCTGGAGCTGGTCGTCTGGCATCACTCATCTGATTCTATGGCCTTTCAGGAAATCTGGACCGATGACCTACTCATAGTGCAAGAGCGTGATGCATCTGGGATTCACGCAGAAGAAAACTTAATTGAAGCGGACGATACCCAAGCGGCAGCCCCACTGCGTCTGGTAGAATTGAGCTATCAGTCTGAGCGACTGACCGGCCGATTCACTTGGAAGTCAGAGCTGCCGGATTCCGGGGATGAAGAGGATCACGAAGCGAGCCTTATTGAAGGGCAGTGCTGGGCTTTGGAATTGCTGCGTCGCCGTGAAGTGTACTCCTTCGAACCAGATCGAGAAGGACGTTTTACTATCCCACTACCAGACGGGCTGAGCAACATTGAGGCCGGACGGGTCGTGGCCTATTCAAGTGGAACAGTAACGCAGCAGTCGCCTTATCATTGGATCGATCAACCGGCGGAGTTGGCTCGATACGGCCATCGCACCTATCACGCCAGGGTTAAGCAAGGGCTGAAAACTTTCGCTGGCGCAGGCAATCTATTCGAGGAACTGCTCAATTACCTTTGGGAGCGCGTCGATCCCAAAGCCATCCAACGAGCACGCGACGATGAGGAAACAGGCCGTCGCCGCTTCCGAGGTCGCCGGCGAGGTGATGCCGATGACGATAAGGTTGAAGCACCGCCACCTCCTGAAGCCTTCATTACCGATGAAGAACTGGCAGAAACCCTAACCTGGCACGTTGATACTTATGTGCCCCACGACCGTAGCCTGCTCTGTCTTCGCGACCTGCTGTCGCTCGCTCTGCTCCGCCTGACCACCGAGACATTTACACCCAACGTCGACATCGGAGACACGAACGAACGCGATGAGGATGCGGACGCTGCCCAGACGCAAGAACACGAAGAGCAGCGAGAGGCTATGCTTACTCGTCTGAGTGATTATCTCCGCCGTTACAGTCGGCGTTACGCCGAGCGCTTGATCAACCCTGCTTTCGTGACCAAGGTAGGCCCAGAGTTGTTGTTTGAGAATCAGTACACCCTGGGCCGTGTCCTGCTGGAATTCGCGAGCAAAGTAGATGTCTTTACCATCGACGATCTGCGCCAGGGCATCTTGCTCATCCTCGGTGGTCTCTTCTGGCCTGAAGGAGCTGGCTTGGAAGGAAATGGCGCGTGGGACATCCTCATCGAGGCTGGGTGGGGCGGGGATACCCTTCGAGGCGTTTGGGATATCACCAATTTGCCCGCCCTGACTACCCTCCTAATTGACGAAGCCTGGGATGAGCCGCCTGGCTGGCAAGTCGGTCTATGGGACGAGCCATTAGTTCAGTGTTTCATGCTTGCCCAAGCGTTGCTCGATCAGATTGAACAGCGAATCGGCCAACGTTATTGGGAGCCCTTGGCAAGCAGGTCGGTTGAGACCCAAGCCCTATGGGGGTTCCGTTGGCTCACGGACTTAGCGGAAGGCAATACTTGTCAGCCCTATTCCTTTACAAAGGTAATCTCCCACCTGGACCGTCTGACCAGCTATCAGACTCCCGTCGAGGAGAAATATGCAAATCTATTTGCTTGGTGGAGGTTAAAGCAGAAACATCCCGGCAAGACCACGCAAGCCACCGAGCTAATTGGCCAGGTGCAACAAGCAGGCTACACCCAAGAATTGCACCTGCTCCGGTCTCTTCCACCAGATGGGCAATTGTTGGCCATTCAGGGGCAGACAAAATACTGCGCCCGCTGCTATATCCAACTGCCGATACAGATCACCCATAGCCTGCGCCTCGGCCGGTTAGCCTTATGCCCGAACTGTCGAAGGGCTGCTTTGTATTGGAAGCCGGTGGTTTCGCCAGCGTAAACTCTTTTTCATAGCGCGTGTTTCTGCAACGCTTTGTGCTGAGCGTTTTTGGCCAGGGCAATATAGCACGCGGTGGTCTCCAGAACCGCATGGCCTAATGTTTCCTGGATTGTCTTGAGATCCGTGTCACAGGCGATGTGCTAAGGTGCGCTGCCTTTCTGCCTGCTGTTCCGAATTAGAGATGAACTGGGTGTCGTATTGGACAAATTCAGACCGGAAGACCTGCCGACAGGTGATGAGAGCCGGGAGAGCCACGTTGAATTCATCCGCATCAACTGGCCTACGGCGGCTGCCTTTGCCTGGCAACAATACCGCAACCAGGGTCGAGGCTGCCTGGTGATTGACGTGACCAAGTTGCCATCTACCAGTTGCTCCTCCCCTTTCCTCCTTTTCCACGCACGGAATTAATCCCATCGTAACGTTAACGTATTGTCCTGCTTCATTTCTACTCGTGTCCCAAACTTTTTGCCTTCTCTATTTAAGATGTCTCTTAACCACAGCGCATCTGCTCTTGATGCTCGATTCGCTTTAAAGTGTTTAATCTGTATGGGCGTCATTTGCAGGTGAACGAGCTTTCCAGTCGATGGATCCACACTCACAAAGTACATCAAGGCTAAATCGCTTCTAAAACTCTCATAGCCGCTGATCCCTTCATAGTCATTGAGAAAGTCACCCGAGCCATAGATAATTGGCTTTCCCTGATAAACCTCGATGCCCTTGACGTGGTGAGATGAATGCCCATGAATGACGTCCACCCCGGCTTCATCAATTAGCTTATGGGCAAACACTGTTTGTTCAGAGGGAATATCATAGCCCCAATTACCGCCCCAATGAATAGACACCACGACAATATCCCCCTGTTGTTTCACGGCCTCGACGTTTGCTTTGATATGCAGGACGGTTTGGTCAGACAAGTCTGTCAATAGATTCACACCGGGCTTGTCTTCTGAAGCGGCCCAACTGGAAGGTATGCCACTTGTTGTCAAGCCATATGACAACACAATCACTCTGCCTTTCCCCTCAACTTCCATCACGGCTGGGGACTCCGCCTCTTGAAGATTGTGGCCCGCTCCTGCACTGTGGATATTCGCTTTCTTCAACGTTTCCAATGTCTCCGTGAGACCGGCATATCCCCAGTCAAGCACGTGGTTATTCGCCAGAGAACAATAATCTATTTTGGCTGCTGTCAGAGAGGGGATATTCTCCGGGTGCATTCTATAGTTTATCCCCTTACCTTTCCAATAATCATTGCTCGTTGTGACGCTTGTCTCTAGATTGATGATCCTCAAATCTGGCTGCACTCGTTCCAGTTCCTCCAGAGCGTCTCCCCAGATGGAAGAAAAATTGACGGGTTTCCGAATCGGACCACTGGCCCTCTCAGCAAGTTCTACATATCCTATGGCACTTCTCATATATGGTTCGTGGATAAGAGGATCGCTAGGATGAGGTAACACCTGATCAATGCCTCTTCCTGTCATTACGTCACCAGCCAGAAACATGGTGATAAGATTGGTAGTTCTTGATGGTTGAACGGAAGGTTGAATGTTAAAACGTGAATCTAGATCTGTGCTTGTTACCTTTTCGCCACAAGCCGGCCCAGCCAATAAAACGAAAAAGAAAAACCCAGTCAGACCATAAGAAAGCAGTTTGCTCTTCATAACAGTATCTCTATGGAAAAATGTGCGGATGGTGCACGAGTGCTTCGCCTTTCTGCTCCGCAATGTCCAACTGGTTCGCGGTCCAATAGCGTAACGCTGGCGAGCCAGGATATGCTTGTGGACGTGGGTCAGCGGATCACTTTCTTACAAGGCCGGGATGACGTTATCTGCCCCGGCAACCCCTTAGGTACGCCAGGGGGTGCACAGCCGAGGGAGGCGCACTTGCACTTTGAGACGACTTGCTCGGGGCGATTACCTAGGGCAGGGCGGCGATGATCTTGCGGTACTCGTCCTCCGTAAACGCACGCAGGGTTTCGGTGCGGACGGCACCCCCTGAACTTATGGTGAGGGCCAGCTTGGCTGCTGCTTCATCATCCGGCGCTTCGCCGACGACGACCATATCGTACTTGCCCATCACAAGATAGAACTCTTTCAACTCACCTCCGGCTGCCTGAAACGCCTTCTTGGCTGCGTCGAGACGGTTGGGGCTCTCCTTGACGTTTTCGATCCCTTTCTGCGTCCAGTTGGTCAGGATGATGTAAGTGGCCATCTTTTACCTCCTTTCTTCATCTGCGCGTCTCCCTCGGCGCCCTGTTTTTGCCCCGACATAGCCTCAAATCGTAGCTTATGGAAAAGGGAGATGGGCGAATGTCAGCCAACTTTCTACGCGGTGCGAAGTCTCGATCCGCACCAGCGGGCGCGCTCCAAAATACTGCCGAAAGGCAAAAGCAACCTTCGGCAGTTCCTGTGAAACTTAGTTATCTTCCGCCGCTTCGACGGACGTAGTATGGAGTGACAAAGATGCGAAGAAAGAGGTGGGAGGACAAGGGGTTAAAGAAGTAGGGATGGCGAGTTTGTCACGATACCAATTTGCGACAGCTTGTAACGTACGTTAACCGTTCTTCCACCTAATGTCCATTATACCACAGAAATTCCACAAGATATAGGGGCACGGATCTGTCCCAGATTTTAGGACAGACGGGGGGGATTTCGGGGGGTATCCCCCCGTTCCCCCCTGTGCTCCCAAAATTTGGGACGCACCCTAGGGGCACCCGGCGAGAATTGACAGTTTACGGCTTCTAGTTTACAATCTCTATTGTAACAATGTAATAACAATATACGGCATGGTCCATTTTGCCAAGAGAACTGGTAAACAATTGCCAGACACATCCGTAAAACGTGAGGCGTAATGCGTGATGCGTGATCCGTGACGCGTGACGCGTGTATTCACGTTTCACGCATCACGCATCACGTTTCACGTTTCACGTTTGACGTTTGACGCGGTTACTACCCTTGATTTCACCGCTAAAAAGTGTCAACCAAATAGTGAACCATCCCCAATATCCCTGCGATAAACAAAAATGAACCGAAGGCATATCGTCTATGGCTGATATCGATCGCTCTCTTCCCATCCCTCTATATTATCAACTCAAGACGCTGATCAAGGAGCAGATCGAGCAGGGTGAACTGCGCCCCGGCGATAGAGTCCCCACCGAGGCCGAACTCTGCGAGCGGTATGATATCAGTCGGACTCCGGTGCGAGAGGCGCTACTTGATCTGGTACGCGAGGGCATGCTGGTCCGGAGGGCCGGGCGGGGGACCTTCGTAGCCTCGACGAAGGCGAAGAAAGTGACCTTGAGGATCGCTGTGCCGGACGCTCGCTGGCAATGGCCTCTGAACGAAGCCGCTCGCTTGTGGGGCCAGGATCATCCACAAGCAACGATGGACCTGATATTTAACACGGTTCCTTTGGCCGAGCTGCACGACCAACTGTCCACGGCCGTCGCCCAGGGGCAGGCGCCCGACATCTCGGTGCTCGACTCGGTTTGGGTGGCTGAATTTGCTCATCGCCGCTACCTGTTTTCGCTTGCCGAATTGGAGCCGGAGTGGGTCGCGGATGTGTGGGACGATTTTTATCCCTCGCTGCTGGCGGCTAACAGCTACGAGGGCCAGTTATACGCCGTGCCGACCAACGCTGATACCACCGTGCTCTGGTATCGGCGCGACTGGCTGGCGGCTGAAGCACTGTCCCCCCCTAAGACGTGGGCTGAGTTGTTAGCTGTGGGACGGCATTTTCGTCGGCCGGAGGTCCGCGCCCGTTATGGATTAGGGCCATATCCGCTGGCATTTGTTGGCGGGCGAGCGGGAAGCGAAACGACCACCTACCAATTGTTACCCTTCCTCTGGACTGCCGGGGGCAATATAATTGCGCAGGGGAAGGTGGTGATAGACAGCGCCGCCACCCGCCAGGCGCTTGCCTTCGTCAAAGATCTCGTACATTCCGAGGCGCTTGCCTCGCCGGACGTGGTACGCTACCCGTGGAATGGCGCCTTACTCGCCTTCGCTCGGGGCGAGGTTGTTATGGCGCTGGGAGGCACTTACGAGAATTTCCTTATCCGCTCGGCGGCCAACTGGGATATGGAAACCTTCCTGGAACGCGCGGGCTTCGTTCCCCTGCCTGCCGGTCCGAATGGTGCACCGGCCACCCTCGTAGGTAGCATGACCTTCGGTATCTACCGCCAATCCCACCACCCGATGGATGCACTGGCTCTGCTCCGGCGAGTGCTCACCCCGCAGATTCTTAAGGCTTTCAGCTTGCAGACCGGCCAGAACCCCGCTCTTAAGGCTGTCGCTGAGGCGATCCGTCCTGAAGAGGATGGTTTCCTGGGGCGCACAGCACCTCTGTTCGTCCAGGCGCGGAGTCGACCGCCATTGCCGACTTACAATCAGGTTTCGGTGCAATTCCAGGAGATGATTGAGGCCTGCCTGACCGGACAACTCTCTGTCGAAATAGCCGTGCGTCGCGCCGCCGAGCGTATCAGCGGCATTACCGGCTTGCCAACCGCCTGAAACCCCCAACTCGTTGCCAAATACATCGCGATTCGTCTTCATCTTAGAACACGGATTGGCCGGATGTAACCGATTGTTGCGCGCAAGCGGGGAATCCGTTACATCCTGCCAATCCGTTGTTCTTAACCTGAGTGGCAAATAGGCGGCAAAATCGTAGACCAAATGCTCAAACACATAATATGTAATGCGTGATGCGTGATGCGTGACGCTTGATGGGTATATTCACGTTTCACGTTTCACGCATCACGCATCACGTTTCACGCATCACGCATCACGCATCACGTTTGACGTTTGACGCAGTTACCACCCTTGATTTCACCGCTAAAAAGTGTTAACCCAATAGTGAACCATCCCTTTTGACAAGCGGAGGATATTTTGTTATAATATATTATAATGACATTATTATATAGTTACAATACAGTATTCTCTCAGTAGATGAGAGTGTTGTCATTCATGAGTTTTCTCGGAAAGTGTTTGCTATGGGACACTACAGCGAATTTGGAATACAACGAATTGCCTGGCAAACAAGAATAATTCGTTGATTTCTCAATTCGTTGTAGTGTGGCCCGACTTTCCGAGAATTCTCTCATAAGGAAGGAGGTGGTGGTCAACCCAAGATAGAAAGGGTAAATTTGGTGCGCAACAAGACACGATCAACCCATTTTCACAAACTCAAGAAAGGAGAGAGGGAGAAATGAAACGCTTGTTTGTAGCTTTTGGTGTGTTGGCGATATTGAGTCTGCTGGCCGCTGCTTGCGTCGCGCCGGCCCCGCAGACGGTTGTCGAGACCGTAGTCGTCGAGAAAGAAGTCGTCGTCACCCAAGAGGTGGAGAAAGAGGTCGTCGTCGAGGTTACGCCAGAGGAAGCGCCGGAAGCGAACGTACTTGAAATCTATCACTGGTGGACCTCAGGATCGGAAAAGGCCGCGATGGATGCGCTCATCGCCGTTTATCTGGAGCAATATCCCGACGTCACAGTGCTGGAGAGTCCGGTAGCCGGCGGTGGGGGGCTGGCGATGAGAGAGGTCATCCACACATTGATGCTCGCCGGGGAAGCCCCGGATTCGTTCCAGAGCTATCCATTCGGCCTGGTACCCTACTGGGAAGCAGACATGCTCGAGCCCATAGATGAGGTCTGGACCGAAGAGGTTAAAGCCGCCATCCCGGATGTTGTAGAGGATATGTGCAAGATGCCTGATGGACACTATTATTGCGTTCCAGCCGGCGTTCAGCAGGCAGGCGTTGTTTTCTACAATACAGCCATCTTTGAGGAATACGGTCTTGCCGAACCTACAAGCTGGGACGAGTTCTGGGCCGCATGTGACACCTTGCAGGCTGAGGGGGTGGATGCCGTCGCCCTGGGAGATAAAAACGCATGGCCGCTGACGTACATCTTCCGGGCGCTCACGGCCAGCGAGGGGATCGATTACTACGAAGACTTCATCAACGGAAAGATCACCGATCCCAGCAACCCCCAGCTCGTAGATTCGCTGGAAAAGCTCGACAAGTTCTTAGACTACGTCAACTCGGATCACGCTGCTCTAACTTGGGATGAAGCAATGGCGCGTGTTGTCACAGGGGAAGCGGCGCTAAGCGTCATGGGCGACTGCGGGGCAGGGGAGTTCATAGCTGCAGAGAAAGCTTACCCCGATGACTTCGACGTGTTCTATCTCCCAGGCGCGGAGGACATATTCGGCGTTAGCCTGGATGTGTTCAGTCTCCCCAAGGGTGCAAAACACCCAACAAAAGCCATGAACTGGTTTAAGACCCTCGTCACCGCCGAAGCTCAAAGCGCGTTCGCCGGTCCGAAGGGCTTCATACCGGCGCGGACCGATGCCACTATGGACGCAGGTTTTTCCGACTATCAAAGGGATGAATCCGCCGTACACTTCGCCGAGGCGACATTCTACCGTCCCGGCATGTGGAGCGGTACGCCCCCCGCGTTCATGGGCCAGCTAACCGATATAATATCCGCCAATATCGGAGTGGACAGGGACGTAGACGCAGCAGCAGGCGCAATAGCAACCCTTCAAGCGGAAACTGAGTGGCCCATGGAATGGGATCTCACTCCCTGACAAAACAGGCCAGGTGAGATGAATCCGAGGTGAGGGTGGCTCACTGGGGCGGTTCCTTTTGAGCCACCCCTCATTTCCTGTTTCTTCAGAGATTTTTCGGAAAATGTTTGCGGTGGGACACTACAACGAATTTGGAATACAACGAATTGCCTGGCAAAGAAGAATAATTCGTTGATTTCTCAATTCGTTGTAGTGTAGCCTGACTTTCCGAGAAAGCTCTTCATCGAGAGATCAAGATACCTTGATCAACTTGTGGAGGTTAAATTGGACCCAAAAAACAAGGAAAGGATCATTACTGCGCTCATTACCTTGCCACCTTTCGTGGGCATATTCTTCTTTTTTTACTGTTTCAGTGGGTGGAATTTCTTCATCTCCCTTACCGATTGGGAGGGCTTTGTCCCCAGTTATAACCTGGTTGGATTCAAAAACTATGTAGCCTTATTCCACGATCCATTGTTCTGGATCTCGTTAAAAAACAACTTGTTGTTGATCCTGATCTTCGTGCCCTGCGTTATCCTTATTGGTTTGATCCTGGCCATATTGCTGGATCAAAAAGTGAGGGGGGAGGGCATTTTTAGAACGATCTATTTGTTGCCCTTCGCCCTCTCGTTTGTGGTTACCGCAGCTCTGTGGGCGTGGATGTATAGCCCGAAGGTAGGAACCATAAACGTTTTATTGGAGAAACTTGGGCTTGGATTCCTTAGAAGTGAATGGATCACCGATCCAAATATAGTTATGTACTGTATCATTGCAGCCCTCGTATGGCAATTTGCCGGGTACTCAGCCGTAATCTTTTTGGCGGGGATAAGATCTATCCCTGGATCTCATATAGCAGCGGCGAAGGTAGACGGAGCTTCCACCTTCACGCTATATAGGCGTATCGTCCTTCCCCAATTGAAAGCCTCGTTCACGACCGCATTTATTATCTTTATGTGTTTCGCCCTGAAGGCATTTGACTTCATTTGGGTCTTGAACAGAGGAGGCCCGGGATACTCTTCGCATATCTTGGGCGTGTCGATGTACAAGGAGACATTTGGCTTGGATAAATTCGCCTACGGAGCCGCCTACTCCACGATAATACTCGCACTTAGCCTCGTCGTCGTTGTACCATTTTTGTGCCGGGTATATAGGAGGGAATAAAGTGAAACCCCCTAAATTTAGCCGCATAATGCTTTATATCTTGCTTGGACTCTTTGCAATTCTAAGTCTTCTCCCCCTCTGGAGTTGTGTTGTAACTGCTTTGAAGACGTCAAAAGAGGTGATCCTCACGACCCCTGTGACACCTCCCTTACATCCGACTCTGGTCCCCTTGATGGAATCCTTTGACTATCTAAAAAGACCCCTGACAAACAGTCTTGTGCTTGTGGGATCAGGCATAATGGTCTCTTGCTTTTTCGGTTCCATCCTGGGATACGTTTTTTCCAAGCGCAGATTCCGCGGATCCACGGTCTTACTCGTCCTGGTTATCCTCTGCTTGTATATTCCACCCCAAGTGCAACTTATACCCATGGTTCAGGCTATGTCTAAGATGGGATTGCACGGCAATTTGGGTTCGTTGGTTTTCTTGTACATGATATTCGGTACTCCTATGTGCGCCTTCATCTTCAAAACCCTTTATGACGAAATTCCCGACAGTTTTGTAAATGCAGCCAAGGTGGATGGGGCCGGGACATGGACGATATATCGGCGTATTATGCTGCCCCTTTCCGTGATCCCTTTTGTAGTTGCGGCGCTTCTTCAGGTCACTGTAATTTGGAATGATTACATCTGGGGATTGGTGCTAACGGTTGGAAAGGCAAATTTGCCCGTCACGGTAGCGATGGCGAACCTGAAGGGATCCTTCGTGGCCGAGTGGAACCTCCAAATGGCGGGAGCTTTGTGGGTGGCATTGCCCACATTGATAATTTTTATATTCTTGGGGAAATACATCATGCGCGGATATGCTGGAACGTAGGAGGTATCAAATGGCCAGTTTGACCATAAAAGGTTTGACAAAAAGATACGGAGAGGCGGCAGCCGTCGATAATCTGGATCTAGAGGTAAAAGATAAAGAGTTCGTAGTATTGGTAGGTCCCTCTGGGTGCGGCAAGACAACGACTCTCAATAGCATCGCTGGCTTGGTTGAAATAGATGAGGGAGAGATATGGTTCGGAGATGAGCTGGTGACCTCTCCGAAGCGTGGCATATTTAAGATACCGCAAAAGAGGGAAGTGGCCATGGTGTTTCAAGACTACGCCATTTACCCGCATATGACCGTGTTTGGCAATATCGCCTTTCCCTTGGAGATCAGGAAGGTCGACAAACGCGAGATCGAAGCGCGGGTCAAGAAAGCCGCTCAACTCTTGGGAATCGAGGAGCTTCTGAATAGGAAACCGAAGGCGCTCAGCGGCGGCCAGAGGCAAAGAATAGCACTGGGAAGAGCCATGGTCAGGAACCCCGGAATCTTCTTACTGGACGAGCCCCTGGCAAACCTCGATGCCAAGCTAAGAGTCCACGCAAGGATGGAACTGAAAAATTTGCAGCGGGAGTTGGGTGTAACCGCCATATGCGTCACGCATGACCAGGTAGAGGCGATGACGATGGGCGATAGGATCGCTGTCATGAACAACGGCCACCTGGAACAAGTGGGCACACCATCTGAATTATATCATAACCCCCGGAACAGATTCGTCGCCGGATTTATCGGGGGCCCACCTATGAATATGTTGGAAGGCAGGCTGGAGGAGAAGAATGGGGATCTGGTCGTTGATCTGAAATTTTGCGTCTATGAACTTCCTAAAAAGGCGAGAGAATTAACGAAAAAGACCAACTTCTCGGAAGTAATCCTGGGAATACGCCCGGAAAACGTCGTGATTACGAAGGAGAGCAGAAGGTCTCGCCCTGAGCCTGTTGAAAGGAACTCCTTTGAGGCGACAGTTATCTACATAGAGCTAATAGGGAAAGAGTCCAATGTTTACTTAAAGGCAGGGGAATCCCCGCTCATTGCGATAAGAAGTTCCACTCAAGATCTAAGAGCCGGGGATAAAGTTTGGCTCTCCTTTGAGGAGGAAAAGATCCACGTTTTTGATCAAAAATCGGGGAAAGCTTTACTTTGATATATGGAGAAGCCCATGAAAATTTCGAGAAATATTTTAAGTTTGGCTATTGGTATTGGGGCGTCTGCTGGCCTCTTTTATTATTTATCCGAAACGTCAATACATTGGAGGCTAATACTTTCTGTTCTTATGTTCCTCGCTACTTATATTATGCTTGATGGTTTCCTGAGACGTGCGTAACGAATATGGCTCATGTTTGGAACAAGTGCGGACTCGTCTTCGACGCCGCCCAAGACCGTTGGATTTGGCAATCCAACAGGAGCAGGCACTAGTCCTGGACATGAGCCACGAATATTTTGGATTTCGGGGGAAGGTCATAACTTCCAGCTTGAGTTTAGACAACTTGTAAGAAACCGGGTTTTTGAACTTCAGCGTGCAACCGCAACTATGAAAAAGCACCTGGCAACGTGCCAAACCCTATGGTCAGACGACAAAAAACCCGGTTTCTTGGCTTTTATCTAAACTCAAATTCCAGGGGAGGCCAAGAAGTTGGATGCTAGAAAGATAAGATCAGCACTGATTCAGATGGATTGTAGAATAAAAAATAAGGAAGAGAATTTATCGAAGGCTCTTGGTTTTTTGGATGAGCTTAAGGGCAAGGCCGATATCGTCTGCTTCCCTGAGCTTTTTACCACCGGTTATAACCTGGACCTCATCGGCGACGATTTTTACGCTCTGGCGGAGCCTATCCCTGGCCCGACCACGGAGTGGATGGGACAGCAGGCCAGGGAGCGTGAGATGGCCATCCTGGGTACTATCGTGGAACGGGATGAAACCCAAGAAAGGGTGCTCCACGATACCACCTTTCTCCTCGACGCTGAGGGACGGCTGGTGGGAAAGTATCGCAAATCTCACCTGTACCCGGCCGAGCACCGCTACTTCAAGGCCGGCGACCGCCTGTCGGTTTTCGACCTGGACGGCCTCACCCTGGGGGTGGCTATTTGCTTCGAGCACGCTTTCCCCCAGATCTTCACCATTCTGGCGCTGCGAGGCGCCCAGGTGGTCTTCATCCCCTCGGCCGTCCCTGTAGGCTACGGATACCTGCTCAGCCTGCGTACCCGCGCCCGAGCCCAGGACAACCAGTTTTTCACCGTGGCCGTCAATCGCGTGGGCCGCGAGGGAGACGTCACCTACTGCGGCTTGAGCCAGGTGGTTAACCCCCGCGGTGAGGTCATCGCGCAGGCTTCGCATGCCGACGAGCAAGTGCTGGTGGCCGAATTGGATTTCGGTCTGATCCCCAAGGAGCGCAAGCAGGAGCCGGTGCTGAAAAACCTGCGGCCGGAACTTTATCATCTTCTAACAGTTTCCGAGAGAAAGACAGCCGATTCGGGGTAAGGGCAGTGCCTCGCGCCTGCCCAACGGGGCGACCACAAGGGTCCGCCCCTACATTTTGAGAAGATACAGATAGCCTCCCCGTAAAGTAATGGACATCACAGTTCATATCATCAATCACACCCATTGGGATCGAGAATGGTTTTTGACCTCGATCTATACCAGTCAATGGATCCCAGGCTTAATTGATAAACTCGATCAATTGGCAGCCGATAATCCTGACTACAAGTTTTGGCTCGATGGACAAACCCTGGTGATTGAGGATTTGCTGAAAATCGCGCCCGCTTATAAAGCCAAAATAAACAGACTGGTCAAAAACGGTAATCTGCTCATCGGTCCTTACTACTGCCAACCGGATTGGCAAATTACCGGTGGGGAATCACTGATTAGAAATTTACTTTATGGTTGGCAAGATATGCAGCAGTATGGCGCCGATAGTCACGTCGGCTGGCTGATTGACACGTTTGGCCACATTTCGCAAGCTCCGCAGTTGCATCGGTTATTGGGTCTGGACGCGGTGTTTGTATGGCGAGGAGTCTCCCACATAAAACCATATTTTCATTGGCAGGGAGCAAATGGCCAGCAGTTATTGGCGATCAATTTGTTTGGTGGTTATCGGAACCTGTACGGCGTTACCCACGTTCCCCAGGTAGCAATCAAACGGCTTAAGGCTGAAGTAGTCAAACTACAGCCTTTTTATCCCACCCATGATATTCCTCTGTTCGATGGATATGATTTAGAACAAGAACCGGAAGACCCAATACGATTTTATCAACAACATTTATCCACCATTCCCCCAGGTATCCGGATCAAGGCATCATCCCCCCATGATTTCGCCAAAGAATTAAGCCACAAACTTCAGAGTCTGCCCACCATTGTTGGCGAGTTGAATTCTGGGAAATATGGGGCAACATTTCCGGGGACGTTATCAACCCGGACCTATCTGAAGGTGATGAATTGGGATTGTGAATATTTGCTGTACAGGCTATGTGAACCCCTGGCAACGCTGGCCCGATTGAAAGGAAGGGTTTATAACACGCAGCAATATGAAACCTGGGGACGAACGTTGTTGCAGAATACCGTTCACGATTGTATTTGCGGCGTGAGTATCGACCAGGTTCATGAAAAAATGGAGTTCAGTTATCGAGAACTGTTCCAGACCCTCAAGGAAGATATTCAGGATTCTCTAGCGTATATTTTTAGAGATTTTGCCCCAGGTCTTTACGCGGTCAGCACCAATCCCTTCGCTTATGAAGGATGGCAGGTAGTTCAGGATAAAGCCTATCGCTTGCTGACCGATGGCATTGGCGTATGGAAAATCACGCAACAATTGCCCGTAGAGCAGCCAGATACCCCCGTGAAGGAGTTTAAATGGCAAAATGACCATTACACTGCGACAATCAGGTCTGATGGAGTGGTTCAAATGGGTGAGGCGGCATTAGGCTATCTAATGGTGACCGAGGAGCGAGGTGACGCTTATTCTGATGAGGCAGGCGATCGTCACCGTATTTGCAGAGCGAATGGCCCATTAATGGTCGAACAAAAAAGCGCTCATCATTGTGTCGTGCGTTATGATTGCGCCTTGCATTGGGGTCAGGTGCGAGTGTCGGCTACGGTTCGGCTGACATTTGATCAAACACCATTGCTACGCTGGCAAGTTGATTTGGATTCTCGAGGAACCAATTTTAGGGTAGACATAATATTTGAAACGGCCCAATCTGGAGAGGTTTATGCCGGGATGCCATTTGATGTGGTAAAGCGCCCAACGGTTGACAAAGATTTGTTGCCATGCCAACTCGAAAACGGGCTGGCGAAAGTACTCCTGGGACAGCGCGAGTTAGAAAAGGTGAAGACCTTTCCTTTTCATGATTTCGTGGCTGTATCAGATGGAACTTCGTCAGCGGTGGTATTGGCTAAAGGCGTGCGCTCCTATCAAGCGAATGACAATGGAACGCTCTCTCTTACTCTGCGACGGGCGATCGAGTGGCTAACTGAGCCCGATCTAAAACACCGGGTGGGGGATGCAGGACCGTTTATGTACATACCGGATGCCCGCTGTGAACGAACTGTGAAACACGAGATAGCAGTTGTGATTGGTGAAATAGCCATTGACGATTTGATCGTTCATAAATTAAACGCGGGTTTCCAAAACCCGCCAATGATTGTAGTTTCTCAAGGGAATGGGGAACAAACTCATTGGCAATTTCTGCAAGTGGACCTGCCCTTGAGTAGTCTAAGTTTCCGCAATGATAAACTCATCGCTCGATTTTTTAATCCTACCCTTAAGAAATATTCTTTTGATAAGGAATATCTGAAGACAGATATTTGGGGAAATCCTGAGACCATCATCAAAGAAGTGCCTGCTAAAGACATAGTGACTGTAGAAATTGAGCGAGCATTGCCCCCGGTCAGCGCTTTGTCTGTCGAGGAGGTTGTCACGCTTGGAATACGGCCGGCGTGGCGAGTGGGTGAAAATAAAGGGCTACCTGATCCTGATATTATCGAGCAACTCCAAGAGAAAATTGCCCAATTGGAATTTCAATTGGATCGAGTCGAGGAGCAGTTGAATACTATAGGTGATGAACATGACGGACATTCCCTTCAACACCGTTATTATGTGCTCAAACGGGAGTTGTGCGAATTACGGTTATCAGTGTTGCTCAACCAACGTAAATTGGCCAGGCAAGGAAACCTGGATCGGGAATACCTGTATACCCCAGACCCCAAAATAGCCGAGTTAGGGGCGCAACTAAATCAATTGCGAATCAAGAGACGAATTTACGATTATATTGTTGGAGCCCTGGCCGTATCCTGTTCTTCGCACCTTGCCAATTAGTCGCAATACTAAGGAAGCGTCCAAGAATAACTTCCTGTTTTCAGGCCAAAATTTCGGGTGAAACCCTTCAAAATGCGCGAAGTTATTTTTGGACGCGGCCTAAGCACAAGTCTGTGCTTGTATGTGAGCAAGTGCCGTTCCCCGCTACGACAGGTACATTGGATGATGAAAGTGTGGGAATTGTCGCAGAATCTATTGCAAGCGCGGGGCAAATGTGATATATTAGATATGACAAAGCTCGCTGTGATCGGCGGAGCTTGTCGGGACAGACAACACTTCTATCTTCCACAATCGTATCACTGGCCACAACTCCATTGGCTGTCGCAAGCACGCCGCCAAGTCAAACGGGCGGCATTTTTATTTGTCGGTGGTATCTTCTCAAAATGTAGGGGCGGACCCTTGTGGTCGCCCCGTTGGGCAGGCGCGAGGCACTGCCCTTACCCCGAATTATTGAGAAGATAGCGTCGGTGTTGTCTTTCAGGCAGGTGCTCGCACCGTGTGGGTCTCTTGAATGGGCATCAAGGAGGAAGGGCAATGTTATCCTACCAGAGAGGCTTCAGGCTCCCGGCAGCTCTGTTGTTAAACGTCATTACTTGGCTGGTCTTTGGCGTCATAATTACCCTTTCGGCCGAGACCGTTAGAGCGCCTGTCCTTACCGGGACGCCGTGTGGTAGCACAGCAACGATTTCCAACGTTATCATCACCGATGTCACCTCGACGACTGCGACGGTTTCGTGGCAAACAGGGCTTGCTACCGAATCCTGTCTCAATTTGGACAGTGCTATTCATCGGATCTTCGACAGCTCTCAGCCCGTGAGCCAGACTTTCCAGGGCGTAGCCTACGCCCCCGGCGAATATGACGGTTATTTGAACTGGGTTGACCGTGATCTTGTGACCGACACGATTATCAGCGACATCGAAGCCATCGCCAGTGCTAACTTCAACAGCATTGTGCTTTACCCCGCCGGGCCTTCAGATCGTGAAATACATCCGTGGGACCAGATTGTGTTAGACACGGCCGCTACACATGGGTTAAAGATCGCTTTCCGCTTAGAATGGTACAACCCGGAGTCCTTCGACTGGATGGATGGGGACTGTAAGGACATCTTGGACAACTACGATATGTACCTTTCATATTTTGACGACAACGCTGACCGCCTTCTCTACTTCCTCATCAACATGCCTCTTGATGACACAAAATTCTTGTATCCTAACAATCCCACTATTAAGACGCAACGAGACTACGTCTCCTATTGTTACAGTGAGCTCCAGAAGAAAGTCCCTGATGCAACAGTGTATGCTAACACCTACTACGGATGGAAGGACGAGCTGCACCAAGCACCGGTAGGTGACCTGGTTGATGGGACCTCGGTGGTCATCTACGCTCAACATGCGGACGGCGCACCTTTCAATTGCAACGTCATTCCCACGGCCAGCCATCCGGTGTCTACCTTGATCTGCAAGGATCAGTTCGACTACTACCTGGACAAAGCCTGGGTCGAGAACAATCTGGCGGCGCTGGGCAAAGCATTGGTATTGGATTCAACTGGGTTCGCCTCCGTCGCCAGCTATGATGATCCCGATCAAAGGAACGGCGTTGTTGCCGGTAGCTGGGGCAAGGTTAAGGCCATCGAAGCCTTGCGTCGTTATTTGGGCCACGACACGCGACTATACGGCTGGAGCTACTTCAAGCTCTTGCACAAGGATGAAGCGGACTGGGGCCTGATTGACCGGCGCCGGATAACGGATACCATGACATCCACGACCCACCAACTGATCCTGACCGACCTGTTCCCGGCCACACCTTATACCTTCACCATCCAGGCCGGTGATACAGTTTCTGGCGTGTATACCTTTACAACATTAGAACCCCCGCCCCAAACAAACTTGTCGTCACTTATGACGGTGACCCGGCCGCCGTATGGCCACGAACTGGAACCTTCAGGAGGCCAACTCACCATCACCTGGCGCGATGACGACCCGGACGACAACGCCACCATTCAGCTCTACTATGACAGAGATGACGCTGGCTGCGATGGGACGATGATTTTAGACGGCCTGTACGAGGACAGCGAAACTGACAGCTACGACTGGGACTTGCCGACGGTGTTGCCGACAGGCAGTTACTACATCTACGGCCGGATCGATGACGGCACAAATCCGGCCGAATGTGACTATAGCTCAGGGCGGTTTGTGCCCTCGACGGAGACGTTGGAAGTGATCCCTGCACGGGGGGACATAACCGTGGACGGTGTTATGAACGAATCGATCTGGCAATGCGCCACTCCCCTGACCTACGCTATCCATATCTCCCAGGCTGATTTAACAACGGCCACGGTGCGAGCCCTCTGGGATCAGGACTACCTGTACCTTGGCTTTGGGGTAGAAGACGCTCAGGTCGAGACTTCAGACCAAGACTGGAATGACGACGGGGTCTCGGTTATCTTCAACAACGGTGGATTCAAGTGCCGTCAGGATGTAGGCGGCACGGGCGAGGGAGAATGTGACCGGGCGCTTCACCTGCCATCCGGTACCACACTGGATAACCTGAGCGACACCGATCGCGGCTACACGGTGGAGATGCGCATCCAATGGTCGAAGGCGCGAATCACAGCGAACGCGTGTGACGTGATACCCACCGACTTCCTGTCAGTCGATCACGACGGAAACCCCGGCGCTCCATACACCGACACCGAGTTCTCCAAGCTATCCTGGGATAGCGACGGCAATGTGGACACCACAGGTCGGAGCATCACCCTGGTCGGCCATTGTGGCCAGTGCCATTGCCTGTGGTTGCCCATTATATTGAAAGCATGGCCATAGCCCTTACTTCTTTACCCCGCCGCACTTGACCTCAACCCAACCAGTGTCATGTATCCCCACCAGATCATCAGAATCCAACCATTCGCCAGAGCGCAACTAACAGGGCCGCAATTTGCGGCCCTGGCTTTTTCATCGTTTAGGACTAAGGATTTAATAACTTATCCATTAGCCGACTGAATCAGGCTAGTATTTCGCTTGCACTTAAGGAATTATTTAATTCTCAATCCTTAGCTTGGTCATTCGGTCAAGGGTTTCCGCGATGTTGCATTTGCACAACAGGTGTCCAATAACCCCATAAACTTGACAAGGAAGGAAATATATGGTAAATTTTCCGTAAATGACTAAGTGGTCTGACCAATTAGCCAATTTACCGCTAAAGGAGAGGTTTTCGATATGATGTTCGGGACATTTGAAAGGGATGTCCTCCCGGAGAAAATCGTAACCAGGATTCTTACTATGATCAAAGAAAAGCAGCTTGGTCCAGGTGACAAGTTGCCCCCTGAACGGGAATTAGCTGCTACCATGCAGGTCAGTCGCCCGTCGCTACGAACGGCGCTTCGGGCCCTGGCGCTGCTGAATATCGTTGAAATTCGCCAGGGGGATGGCACGTATGTGACCTCCCTGGATCCTAAGTCATTGATTGAACCCCTTGAGTTTGTTTTTTCGCTGGATGACTCTACGTTTCTGGAACTCCATAGGGCCCGAAAAATCTTGGAAGTAGGTATCGCCGAATTGGCGGCGCAACAGATTACCGATGAAGAGATTGCGGAATTGGAAGCCTGTTTGGCCAGATCCGTTGAACTCGTGGAAGACTACGAGGCTTTCCTGCAAACAGACCGCGAATTGCACTCAAGAATCACCGAGGCATCTCGCAACCCGATCTTAACCCGGTTTATGCAATCCATCAGCCAGCTTGATCTGGCCGGTCGTCGGCGGACTGCTGTCATTCCCGGGATGACGGTGCAGAGTCTTGAGGATCATCGGATTATCGTGGCGGCGCTCAAGGCGCGCGATCCAGAATCGGCTCGCCAGGCTATGCTTCAGCATTTGCACAACGTTGAACAGAAATTCAAACAGGTTGTCATATCCGAAGACCTTGAGACTCCACTCCGCAGGACTGCCGAGGACGAAGCCTAGCTTGACGATGTCATGTTAGGTCCAAGACCCTTCCCGGAAGCTTGGGTGTTGCCGTGAAATGTCAAGACTGGCTGAATTTGTTGTGCTTTGCGCAAAGTATGATGTCCGCGAAGCTTCCGGGAAGGTGGGTGCGTGAGACATAGCATTGTCAAACTGGTCAGTTTCTTGACTATGTGTGGAACCAGGTGAGTGTGCGCGCCTGATCCTTGGGCCGTGTAGAATTTAAGTTATGAGGAGGGCGTAACTTGTGGCCCAGGTAGAAGTAAAAGACATCAAAAAATACTTTGGCGAAGTCCATGCCCTCGACGGCGTTGACCTTTCAATTAAGGAAGGGGAATTCTTGGTGTTGCTGGGCCCCTCAGGAAGCGGTAAGACTACCCTCATGCGGATTATCGCCGGCCTGGAGAAGCCCACAGCCGGTAAGGTATTTATCGGCGAGCGGATGGTGAACGATCTGCCGCCCCGGGCCCGGAACATAGCCATGGTTTTCCAAAGCTATGCTCTGTATCCCCATATGAAGGTTTTCGACAACATCGCTTTTCCCTTGAAATCCTTAAGGGTACCAAAAGGCATCATGCAAGACAAGGTGCAGCAAGTGGCCGGGATGCTCCGCATTGACCATCTGCTCCACCGCAAACCCCGCCAGCTTTCCGGGGGCGAACGGCAGCGGGTGGCCCTGGCTCGGGCCATCGTGCGGGACCCGATCCTGTTCCTGATGGATGAGCCCCTCTCCAACCTGGACGCCAAGTTGCGGGCCTCTGCCCGGGACGAACTGAAGCAATTCCAGCGCCGGGTCGGTATCACCACCCTCTTTGTGACCCACGACCAGGTGGAAGCGTTGGGTATGGGGGATCGCATCGCGGTGATGAACCAGGGCAAAATCCATCAGGTGAGTACCCCCAAGGAGATTTATAACAACCCCGCCGACACCTTTGTGGCCACCTTCCTGGGTATACCGCCGATGAACCTGCTGGAGCGGGGCGACCAAATTGTGGGTTTCCGCCCCGAGTGTTTCCTACCCAAAGCCTTCCATAATGCTCATCAGGATGAGCTGGTTTGCTTCCCCTTCCGGGTCACCCGCATAGAGTACCTGGGCTCGGAACAGATCGTGTACGGCACGCTGGGGGATGCTTTCCATAACGTCAAGGCTTTGGCCTCCCTCCCAACCACAGCTCCTATCTCCATTAACGAAGGGCAGGATTATGAATTCGCCGTCCAGGCCAGGGATATGAGGTTTTTTGACACGGCCACGGGACAGCGTGTGAAAGCCAGGCCCATCAGTTCGCTCTGGAGGTATTAATATACTAATGGCAGACCTCGTAAAAGAACCTGGCAGCGCTCGCTTCCGTTATCTGCTGGACCGGGTAGAGGTGCTTGGGCCGATATTCATGGCCCCCGCTATCCTGTACATGGTGGCTTTGTTGGGATTGCCCTTCTTGCTGGCCATTTACTTTAGCCTGACCAACCTTACCATTAACAACATGCAAACCGGCTTCTCTTTTGTGGGGCTGGAAAATTTCATTGCGCTCTTCCGGGACTCCATCTTCCGGCAGGCCTTGGGAAATACCCTTATCTTTGCCATCGCTTCACAACTCCTGGCCATCATATTAGGCCAGGCTACGGCCCTGGTGCTGATGCAGGATTTCCGGGGAAAGGCGATGGTGCGGGTGATAATCATGCTGCCTTGGGCCGTACCCATTGCCTTGGGGGTACTGGGTTGGAAATGGATGTATGACTCCCTGTATAGCATTATCAATTGGACCTTACGGGCCTTGCATATCCTGGGACCCGGTCAATGGCCGCAATGGTTGGGGACGCCCAATCTGGCCATGATATCCATCATAATTGTCCATGCCTGGAAGGCATTTCCCTTTGTAGCGGTGATCATCCTGGGGGCGATGACGTCCATCCCCCAGGATATCATTGATGCGGCCAGGGTGGATGGGGCCAGCTTCTGGCGGCGGACCTTTCAGGTCAACGTGCCTATGATTGCCCCCATCGTCTCCGTGGGTGTGATTTTCGGCACCGTCTTCGCTTTTACAGACATGAGCGTGGTTTGGCTGTTAACCAAGGGCGGGCCGGTCAACAGCACCCACGTCCTGGGTTCCTATGCGTTTCAGATGGGGATTATCTCGGGCGATATCGGTCGAGGGGCGGCCATCTCCCTTTTTCTCGTTCCTATCCTGATGGCGGCTATGATCTTGGTCTTAAGGGCCATGCGGCGAAGGGAATTGTAAAATGACACTTGCAGAGCGCCTCTTAAAACGGACGGGTTTCTATACCGTGGTATTGGCCCTGGTCATCTTCGCTGCCTGGCCCTTTTACTGGATGCTCATCACCGCCTTTAAGACCGAGCACGATCTATATAACCTCGAGTCCATTCCCTACATTTTTAACGACCCGCCGACCATGCAGCACGTGGATTGGCTCTTTAACAGAACCGAGTTCGTCCACTGGCTCTGGAATAGCCTGGCTGTCGGCGTCTTGGCGGCAGGGATTACGTTGCTGGTGGCAGTCCCAGCCGGCTACGCCCTGGCTCGGATGGCCGGTCGTTATGCGGAGAGTCTCGGCATTGGCATCTTCTTGACTTACTTGGTGCCGCCTACTCTGCTTTTTATCCCGCTTTCGCCCATTATTTCCCGGTTGGGGTTGCAAGACTCGCTGTGGGCTTTGGTTGTGGTCTACCCCACCTTCACCATCCCTTTTTGCACCTGGTTGATGATGGGTTTCTTCAAAACCATCCCCCAGGAAATAGAAGAAGCGGCCCTGATGGATGGGCAGAACCGCCTGGGCGCCTTTGTCCGCGTGGTGATGCCTCTATCTATGTCGGGCATATTTACGGTAGTTATTTTTGCCTTTACCCTGTCCATGCAGGAATTTGTGTATGCGCTTACTCTTGTCTCGAGCACAAACCAGAAGACGGTCACCGTGGGGGTGCCGACGGATCTCATGCGGGGAGACCTTTACCTCTGGGGCTCACTGATGGCGGCCGCCCTGATCGCCGGTATTCCTATGGCCATCGTGTATAACCTCTTCCTGGATCGCTTCGTGACCGGCATCACCGGTGGAGCCATTAAATAAGACGACATACGACAGTCTAAATCAAAAACAGTTGCATAATTGAAGTCGCTTTTCGTTGGCGAAAGCATGGTGTGGAAGCTTCGAGAAAACTTGAACGGGGGTCTCTCGGAGAATACCGTTCGCACGCACGTAGGCATGCCCACTCCGCCTGTCTGACGAGGAGCGAGGCTTCTCCAGATGTCAAGGTGTTGGCCATGCCTGGCAGACTTTCCGAGAGATCTCAAAAGAGGAAAGGAGGAGCATAGCGAAGAATAAGGCCACCGTTTAACTCAACCCTTAAGATCGGAACTATGTAGATTATTAGGAGGAGACAACGATGGTTCAGAAAAAAATCTCTCGACGTGAGTTTCTACAAACGGCCGGCATAGCCGGGGCAGGGCTGGCTGCGGCCGGCCTGGCTGGATGTGTCGTTCCGCCAGCGCCGACACCGATGGCAGCGCCTACCGTTGCGGAAGGGCCTACCAAAACCGACGCCTTGAAGTTGCAGCTCATCAGTCACTTCGTGGCGGGGTATGACGACTGGATCAAACAATTCGCCACAGACTGGGGCACAGCCAACGGTGTCACGGTCACTGTGGACTTTGTCGGCAACCTGGATTTAGCGGCCCGGGGTGCTGCTGAGGTCGCTGCCCAGAAAGGTCACGACATCGTGCAATGGGACCAGGCCGTCTCCAGTCCGTTCCTGTGGAAGAATCACACTGTGGATCTGACCGATCTCGTCACCGAGATCGAAGCCGAATACGGGGAGTTCTCCACCGTTGCGAAGCAGGCTGGCTTTGACGGGGCGACGGGGACCTGGTTCTCTATGCCCATCTTCTACATGGCTTTCCCCTCCCTTTACCGCAAGGATCTGTGGGATCAGGTTGGCGGATTTCCCGACACCTGGGACAAGGTGCTTGAAGGTGGACGCCAGCTCAAGGAAATGGGCAATCCCGTCGGCATCCCGATATCGCACGGCTCCGACGGCAACGTCAATTGGCGGGGGATCATCTGGTCCTATGGCGGCTCCATTCAGGACGAGGATCAGAAAGTGGTCATCAACTCCCCGGAGGTTTTGGAAGCCGTCAGGTTCGCCAAGGCCCTCTACCAGGAGACCATGACCGACGAGGTATTGTCCTGGGATGACATGGGGAATAACCGCTTCCTGGCCTCTGGTAAGGGCAGTCTGGTCTTCAATCCCATCTCCGCCTACATCAGCGTCAAGGGATCGGACAAAGCGCTGGCAGACAATATTTTTATCGCCAAGCCGCCGCAGGGCCCAGAGGCGCGCTTGATGGGCGTGACGCCGCACTCTTGGACCCTCTGGAAGTTTGCTGAGAACCAGGTGAACGCCATGGAGTTTATGCGGTACTTTGCGGCCAACTTCAAGAGCAGTTTTGAAAAGAGCGGCGGCTACAACATGCCCATGAACCCCGGCTGGGTGCCCGAACCAATGCCCATCCTCTCCAACGACCCAACGAACACACCGCCGGACAAGCTGGCTGTGGTGCAAACAGCGCCGGAGTGGTCCGTTGGCTTCGAGTATCCGGGGCCGAACAGCCCAGCCATGGGCGAAGTGATCCAGACCTACATTATCCCCGATATGGTCGCCCAGGCCGCCACCGATCAGTTGACGCCCGAAGAGGCCGTTGCCTGGGCCGAGGAGCAAATTATGCGTATCGTTGAGAAGTGGCAGGCCTGAACTCGAAGCGCCCTACTTGGGTCTGGCTCGTCCGGCCATTCTGAACTCCGCGGGCCGAGCGGAACGAGGCCTGCTGCCAGGGCCACTCTGAACTGCTGAGGGGCGCTAAGAGGTTATCAACACGAATAAGGAAAGGCCCTGTATCTGCGTGCAGGGCCTCTCCTTATTGGTAGCGACGAAACGATCCCCAACTCGCGTTCGATTTGGGCGGCACTCCGGTCACCTGATTCAAGCAGCGAAGCCGATTCTCAATCTCAACCATAATACTCCAAGGTATGTTGCCAATAATCCGTGGCTAAGTTGGTTAACGACTACTGGACCTACCAACGCCATGTGCCCCGCCTCATCCCCTGGCGTGGGCCGGTAGGGTAGATCCAATCATTCGAAACCAGCCGCCTTGGAAGTGGCTGGTCTATTCCTTGCGCATCACCTCGACAAGAACATCACCGAGGACGAATACCTTGCGATAAACAAAAGCAAGCTAAGGCAAACTCCCTCTAAAGAGCCTGCTTTAGCTTGCTTCGATTCTTAGGAAGCGTCCAAGAATAACTCTCTGTTTTCAGGCTAAAATTCCGAGTGAAATCCTTAAAAATGCGCAAAGTTATTTTTGGACGCGGCCTTAGCTGGTGGATTTATTCACCAACTCATGCCATCATCGCTTCAAATTCGGGGCGTTCAACCGTTTCTACGTCCAAGAGTGTCTTGGACAGGGTTTCCAACCTGTCTCGCTGCCGGGTCAGGATGTCCCTGGCGCGCTGGTAGGCCGTCTCGGTGATGTTCCGGATCTCCTGGTCGATGGCCTGCGCCATCTCCTCGCTGTAGTTGCGGATCTCGCCCATGTTGCCCAGGTAGGGATTGCCCTGCTCCTCGCCGAAGGTGCGCAGCCCCAGCTTCTCGCTGAACCCGTAGCGCGTCACCATGGACCGCG
>DAOUMD010000177.1:0-12284 GCA_034412795.1 Anaerolineae bacterium | reverse complement strand
CGTACGTTGGCGTGGGATGAGGGTCTGTACCGCTTCTACGCCAGCGTCGACGATGGGGTGCGGCTGTACGTGGACGATGTGTTGGTGATTGACAGTTGGAGCGACGGCAGTTGGCGCGAGGTGAGTGGAGAGCTATGGCTGTCATCCGGCAATCACACGCTGCGCGTTGAATACTACGAGTATACGGGCGATGCCGTCATCCAGGTCTGGTGGGAGAAGGTCGAGGGCGATACCTCCTATTACTCTGATTGGAAGGGAGAGTATTGGTCGAATTCAGACCTGAGTGGCAGCCCGGCCTTGGTGCGCAATGATGTGACCATTGACTTTAGCTGGGGGACTGGCTCACCAGCCGCTGGACTACCGGCGGACAACTTCTCGGCGCGCTGGACCCGTACCTGGACCGTCAGCGAAGACCGGCTGTATCGCTTGTATATAGTGGCTGATGACGGTGTACGCTTGTGGATAGATGATGTTTTGGTCATCGACCGGTGGTGGGACGGCGGCGACGAAGTAACAGTGGAATATTGGCTGGATGACGGCACGCATAGCCTGCGGCTGGAATACTATGAAGACACCGGCGATGCCCGCATCCTGTTGTGGGCAGAACAGGAGTCAGAAGAGCCGGAAGCTAATTTCGACGCCAGCCCCAGGAAGGGTCCGGCGCCGCTGGAGGTGGAGTTTGACAACGATTCCGAGGGTGATTACGACAGTTGTGAATGGGACTTTGGTGATGACGACACCGACGATGACTGCGACGATCCCAGCCACACCTATTGGGAAGCAGGCGAGTATACGGTTGAACTGACAGTTAGTGGATCGGGCGGGGAAGACAGCCGAGAGAGGAGCGAGTACATCGTCGTCTACGAACCCGTGCAGGCCAGCTTCAGCGCCAGCCCAACCAGTGGGGAGGCACCATTGACCGTCAACTTCACCAACCTATCTGCAGGCGATTACGACACCTGTAACTGGTCCCTTGGCGATGGTGCCACACACACCGGCTGCGGCGCTTTCAGCCATACCTATAAAACGGAAGGAAGCTACCCTGTCACCCTAACCGTCAGTGGGTCGGGCGGCAGCGATACCAAAACCAAGACGAATTTCATCACCGTGGTCGAGGAGCCAGTGGCCAACCAACCACCCACGTCTGTGATCAACGGTCCCACAAGCGGGTTGGTGGGGGAGTTGCTCACCTTCGACGGAAGCAGTTCGAGCGATCCCGATGGGGCGATCCTCAGCTACATCTGGGACCTTGGTGATGGGGCAACCGCTAGCGGCGTCAACGTGAGCCACAGCTACGGCGAAGCTGGCAGCTACAATATTATCCTGACCGTCACCGACGATGGTGGTCTGAGCGACACCTCGACCTATACCCTCCTCATCGAGGAATCGGCCACCGACCAATACCCGTTGGCCGTGATCAACGGTCCGGCCGGCGCGTTGGTGGGCGAGATGGTCGTCTTCGACAGCGGCGGCTCCTACGACTCTGATGGCACAATTGTCAGCTACGTGTGGGACTTTGGCGATAGTGGCGCGTCGGCGGTGGCGGCACAATCGGACGGCAGTACGATGGCGCATAGTTACAGCGCCTCTGGTAGCTATCAAGTGACCCTGACCGTCACCGACGATGACGGCCTGAGCGACACGGCCACACACACCATCGTGGTGCAAGAGTCAGCATCCAACCAGCCACCCATAGCCGAGATCGACGGTCCGACCAGCGCCCTGGTAGATGAGACAGTTACGTTCGACAGTGGCGACTCCTACGACCCTGATGGCACAATTGTCAGCTACGTGTGGGACTTTGGCGATAGTGGCGCGTCGGCGGTGGCGGTGGCGGCACAATCGGGCGACAGTAGGATGGCGCATAGTTACAGCGCCTCTGGCAGCTATCAGGTGACCCTGACCATCGCCGACGATGGTGGCTTGAGCGACACGGTAACGCATATGATAGTCATTGAAGATCTGGTCCTTAATCAACCGCCAACGGCCGTGATCAACGGTCCCACAAGCGGGTTGGTGGGGGAGTTGCTCACCTTCGACGCTAGCAGCTCGAGCGATCCCGATGGGATGATCGCCAGTTACACCTGGGACTTCGGCGATGGGTCCACGGCGGTTGGCATGACCGTGAACCACAGCTACAACGCGGCCGGGACCTACCACCTCATCCTGACTATAACCGACGATGATGGTCTGAGCGACACCTCGACCTACACCCTTCTCATTGAGGAACCGGTTGCCGTTCTCGTCGAGGAGGCACCAACTCTAACATCAGAGATACCGACGTCCGAGCCAACACCGACGCCGGAAGCGCCATCACCTACGCCTACAGCGACGGCAGAGCCACCATCACCGACGCCGGAAGCGCCTACACCGACGCCAACACCAACGCCCGAGCCATCACCGACGCCGGAAGCGCCTACAGCGACGGCAGAGCCACCAACACCGACGCCGGCCACCAATCAGTGATTGAATGTGTAGCATTCTTAGCCACGCCAGGAAAGTGAGGGCTTCCATGAAGAAGATAAACCTGATAGTGAGAATGGGGCTGTTTTCCCTGATCCTCGGACTGGGTACGCTCGGCGCCCTGCTGGTGGGTGAGACGAAAGGACTGGCGTTGACCGACTTGTCTGGTACATCGGTGCAGGTGGTGGCAGCCGTCCCTCAGGATGATGTAGTGTATGCCACCCTGTCTGGCGACTCACAAGCGTCTGGCATCTACCGCAGCGAGGATAACGGCAGCACCTGGCAGTTCCTTGGTTCTGGGCCGGATGTTGCCATCAATACACTGATCCCTCATCCCACCGACGCCTCTGTCCTTTATGCCGGCACCATCGGTGGCCCGGCGACTACCACCTACAACTTGTGGCTCAGCGACGACGGTGGCCAGACCTGGCGCCAGTTCCAACCAGGCCTGCCGGTTAGTCCGGAGGGCCTGCTGCCGGCTATTAACACGCTGGCCATCGATCCGAGTCAGCCGGGCATTCTCTACGTGGGTACTGCCGGCCAGGGTGTGTACCGCCTTGAGACCGGGCTCGACAGTTATGGTTATGATTTGATGGGCGGCCTCTCTCTGTACAACGCGCACGTCCAGCAATTAACGCCAGGTTCTGAGGGCCAGGTGTACGCGCTCACCAGCGAGGGACTCTTTGTCAGCGATGGTGGGGCCTGGCAAGAACTGTCGACTCCCGAAATGTCGGCCAGCCTGGCAGTGGCTGCCGATGAGCCCCAGACCCTGTATGTGGGTGGCGTCTCAACCGGCATGTATCGTTCGACCGACGGTGGCCAGACGTGGGAAAGTACCAACAATGGGCTAGAAATGATCCCTGGCGCTGCGCTGCGGGTCACTGCCTTGACTGTGGATGAGAACGATCCGAGACACGTGGCGGCAGCCACTGCCCACGGTCTGGGGAACCGCCTTGCACCCGGCGGCGTTTATGAGAGCGTGGATGGCGGTTACAGTTGGACCAAGTTGGCCAGCGCCGATGGCGTGGTGACGCAACTCACCCTGGATCAGGGGATCGTATACGCAGCTACCGAGGCCGGCCTGGCACGCTATGGCGAATTGTCCCAGACTTCACCCCCGGTCACTGCTCTTTCTCGTCTGCGGTCACTGGCCAATCCAAGTGGAGTCCAGGTCCTCATCCTGACCCTCACGGTCTTGCTGGCCGGGCTGACGCTGGTGGGGCGGACGCAGTGGGTGCTGAGGCGCAGCCGTGCTGTAACGTAGCCGGAGACGCAAGATAACACGATGCACGAAGCCGAGTTCGCTTATTGACTCACTAGTACACCGAGGCGTAAATGGGTCTATAGTTCGTAGTAACGACTTTAGTCGTTTTGGGGCTGGTTAAGCGACTGAAGTCGCTACTACAAACTATTGGCTTGCTTACGCCTCAATGTGCTAGCACTTGTTGAGGGCAAATATAAAGACTGGCCTCTGCGGTGATGCAAACGCAGAGGCCAGCCTTTTGCGTTACTGGACTACCTCTTATTTTCGTTCGTCGATCGGCACCCATTCCAAATCCATCAGCCCGATGTACTCCGAGCGCGGCCGGATGAGGCGGTTGTCGGCGTATTGCTCCAGAAGGTGCCCGGTCCAGCCCACGACGCGCGACATGGCGAACATGGTGGTGAACAGGTCGGGCTCGATGCCCAGCGAATACAGCATAGGAGCGGTGTAAAAGTCGACGTTGGGGTACAGATCCCGGTCAATGAAATACGAGTCCTGGCGGGTCACTCCCTCTAGCTTCTGGGCGACCTGGAACCACTTGGGATCGGTCTGTTCTGCCAACTCGGAGGCTGTCTTGCGCAGGTGGCGGGCGCGGGGATCTTCGACTTTGTACACGCGGTGCCCGATGCCCATCACACGTCGCCCCTGCGCGCGGGCTTCTTCAAACCAGGCTTCCACGTTGTCTACGTCCCCGATGTCAAAGAGTTGCTGCATAGCCGCCTCGGTGGCGCCGCCGTGGGCCGGGCCCTTGAGGGTGCCGATGGCGCTGGTCACCGCCGAGTACATATCCGACGAAGTGGCGGCCGTCACGCGGGCGGAGAAGGTGGAGGCGTTAAAGCCGTGGTCGGCCAGCAGCACCAGGTAAAGATTCATGGCGCGTGCCTCAATCTCGCTCGGCTCGCGACCGTGCAGCATATACAGGAAATTCGCCGCGTGGTTCAGGTCAGTGCGAGGGCCGAGAGGTTCCAATCCCTTTCGATTACGGTCAATGGCGGCGATAATGGTGGGCATCTTGGCTGTCATGTCGGCCGCCTTGCGCAAGTTGCTCTCGTGGGACAGGTCGTCGGCCTCAGGATCGCTCAGGGCCAGCCCCGAGACGGCGGTACGCAGCGCCGCCATGGGATGGGCCTCTGGAGGTGTGGAGCGGACCAGGTCCATCACCTGGAAGGATATGCCCCGGCGTCCAATCATATCTCCTTGAAATTCATCCAATTGCTCCCGAGTAGGCAGGCAACAGTACCAGAGCATGTAGGCGACCTCTTCAAAACCGGCGTATTCGGCCAGGTCGTGAATCTCGTAACCTGAATAGATCAGTCGCCCTACATCGCCCAACACCTTGCTCATCTTGCTTTGAGCGACAACCACACCTTCCAATCCTGATTTGACGTCTGCCATAATTACAGCTCTCCTTCTATAATGTACGCAGTAGGCAATGCCAAGAAAATGATAGCCAAAGCACAAACTCGCATCAGTCCAAGTGAATCCAGTATTGTGAACGGCTTCGGGCATTGGGCAATGCCAAGAAAATATTCGGGCATTGCTTAGGCTTTTCCAAGCATTGGGCTTGTGTTGTCAACAAGGTTGCTTGTCTGGCTTTGTTTCAACGAGTCTTAACGGAACGTTTGTGCAATTTAATTCTTGGAAAAGCCTTATGCTATGATCAGGCGGTCAGCGCATAAAGAAACCAATTACTGCCCCCTAACATTTTAGATGCCTGGCACTTCGCTTGACTTACTTTAATGTTACTGCTCAGTCTCATGTCACCCATTCGGCAGGCTCAGGACAGGTTTCGAGACCGCAGGTCGAGAAATCCCTACCGAGGCACCATAATCAGAGCCAATGGTTTAGGGATTTCTCCCGTTGGTCGAAATGACATGCTTGAGCAGATACCTTTATACTTAATTTAGATGCCCGTTGTCTGGTCCCGTTTCAGGTCCTCTCCTGGGCGTCGACCACCGCCATGGCAGCCATGTTGACGATGTTGCGCACCTCATCCCCCCGCTGAAGGACGTGGATCGGTTTGCCCATACCCAGCAATACGGGGCCGATGGTCTCTGCGCCGCCCAGCCGCTGCAAAAGTTTGTAGGCGACGTTGGCGGCCTCCAGATCAGGGAAAATAAGCACGTTGGCGTCGCGCACCTGGCTAAAGGGATACAGATCGTCAATGATCTCGGGCACAACGGCGGTATCGGCCATCATCTCGCCATCTACTAACAGGTCGGGGCGACATTCGCGTATGATCCCGACGGCGCGCCGTGCCTTTTCGGCGAACGGGTGGCGCGTGCTTCCAAAATTCGAGAAGCTGAGCAAGGCGACGCGGGGCTGGATGTCAAACCGGCAGGCGGCATCGGCGGCCAGGCAGGCGATTTCGGCCAGATCCTCGGCGCTGGGATCGATATTGACGGTGGCATCAGAGAAAAAATAGACCTTATCGCGCACGAGCATAATGTACATGCCGGCTACTTTGCGTACGCCCGGAGCAGTCCCCACGACTTGGAGCGCCGGCCGTATGGTTTCTGCATAATTGTGCACCAGTCCCGAAACATAGGCGTCGGCGTCTCCCATGTCGACCATCATGGGGCCAAAATAGCTACGTCTGCGCATCAAAGCCCGAGCCCTCGACCAGGTGATCCCCTTGCGCTGCCGTATCTCGAAGAAGGCCTGGCAGTAGGCTTCGTACTGATCGCTGAACTGAGGCTCAATGACTGTCGGCTCAAAGTCGAGACCCAAGTCTTCCACTTTCTCACGCACAACTTGAGGGCGGCCAAGTAAAATAGCGTGGCCGATTCCCTGTTCTTCAACAGACGCCGCCGCGCGGATAATCCCCGGCTGCTCGCCTTCGCCAAAGACTACCCGCTTGGGGTTGCTGCGGGCCTTGTTGATGATGTGACGCATGAGTTCCCAACCTTTGCCTAGCCGCGCCTCCAATTGCTCGCGATAAGCATCCAGATCAATGTGGCGGCGAGCGTCGCCTGTCTTCATAGCAGCTTCGGCTACGGCTGGCGCCTCCCACAGCAAGACACGCGGGTCAAAGGGCTTGGGGATAATGTAATCGGGTCCAAATCTGAGAGACTCCAAACCGTAGGCCCTGAGCACCGAATCTGGCACGTCTTCGCGGGTCAGGGCAGCCAGAGCGTGAGCAGCGGCCAATTTCATCTCTTCGTTGATCTGGCACGCCTGCACGTCAAGAGCACCTCGAAAGATAAAGGGAAAACCGAGGACGTTGTTTACCTGGTTGGGGTAGTCACTACGCCCGGTGGCGACGATGGCATCGGGTCGAGCCTCTTTAGCCAGTTCGTATTTGATCTCCGGGTCAGGGTTAGCCATAGCAAAAATGATCGGCCGTTCCCCCATGGAGCGGACCATATCCTGCGTCACTACGTCGGCCACCGAAAGTCCCAGAAAAACGTCGGCTCCTTGCATAGCATCTTCCAGCGTGCGGGCGTCGGTCTCCCGGGCGAAACGGGCTTTGTACTCATTCATACCCTCCTTCCGCCCGGCGTAGATGACGCCCCGCGAGTCGATCATGGTGATGTTCGTCCGCCGAGCACCGGCCAGGATGAACATCTTGGAACAGGCGATGGCGGACGCACCCGCACCATTGACGACAATCTGCACCTCTTCGATCTCTTTGCCCACAACCTCCAAGGCGTTGATCAGACCAGCCGTGGCGATGATGGCCGTGCCATGCTGGTCATCGTGGAAGACGGGGATGTCCAGCATCCCCTTGAGCCGCTCCTCGATAATAAAGCATTCAGGGGCCTTGATATCTTCCAGGTTGATACCGCCAAAAGTGGGTGCGATGGCCCGCACCACGTTGATGATCTCTTCCGGATCGGTGGAGTCTACCTCGATGTCGAAGACGTCGATGTCGGCGAAGCGTTTGAAGAGGACGCCCTTGCCCTCCATCACCGGCTTGGAGGCCAGCGGCCCACGATCACCCAGGCCCAAAATGGCGGTGCCGTTGGAAATCACCGCCACCAGGTTGCTCTTGGCCGTGTAGCGATAAGCTTTGTCCGGCTCTTCGGCAATCTCGAGCACCGGTATAGCCACACCTGGCGTGTAAGCCAACGATAGATCAAGTTGGCTGCTGGTAGGTTTGGTGGGGATGACCTCAATCTTACCCGGTCGCCCCGCTTCGTGATAGTTTAAAGCAGTTTCTTTAGAGATTCTCATCGTTGAGTGTCTCCTTTACTCATTTAGAGTTAGCACGAATATCCTGGTTTCAGGTTTCATTCGTGCCAACGATTAAGTTGATAATCCTCTTTTCGTTGCCCTACACCTATCTTTTTTCTCGTATCTCGCTGTCTCCGGTAACCGCGATTTCTCAATCACGCTACCGCCGATTTGGCAAGTGTGGGGTAACGAATAATCGATTCCTTGAGCGATTGTACGTCAAGATATTATTGCGCGCAAGCAGCTATCTCACGTTTCAGGTATCGGCCCCGCCCTTCAGAGCCGATGAACTGGCCGTTACGCACAATGATCTCCCCCCGGCTGAGCACGGTCCTCGGCCAGCCCTTGAGCTGCATGCCTTCGTAGGGGGTGTAGTCGCAGTTCTGGTGCAAAGCGTCAGCCGTGACGATAACTTCGCTGTTGGGGTCGAAGAGCACCAGGTCGGCGTCGGCGCCAGGGGCAATCGTCCCTTTTTGGGGATATAGACCGAAGAGCTTGGCAGCAGCAGTGCTGGTGACGTCGACAAACTGATTGAGGGACAGACGCCCCCGGTTGACACCGAAGTGGTAGATCAAGGGCAGGCGCGTCTCGACGCCGGGCGCGCCGCCTGGAATCAGGTTAAAGGGAGGAACGCCGTCGGACCAGGGCGCTTCGGGTGGAGTGGCTACCGTGCCGTCCGGCAGGCGACGGAACTCCGGGGTGCGTCTCTGACCTTGCTTCTGGGCCACGGTAAAAGGACAGTGATCGGTGATCACAAAATCCAGGCTGCCATTACCCAATCCCTCCCACATCGCCTGGGTGTCGCGAGCGGTGCGCAGCGGAGGGGCCATAGCGTATTTGGCAGGTTCGAAGCCGGGACTATCGTACAGTGTATTGGTAAGGAGCATGTGCTGGGTACACACTTCGCCGGTAACGGCCCGGCCCCGCTCGCGATAGCGACGGATGGCTTCCAGCCCCCTGGCCGCGCTGACGTGTACGATGTGCATGGACAGGTCCACAATCTCGGCCAGCGCCAGGGCGCGTTCGGTGGCCTCTGCCTCGCCAGCCGCCGGACGGGTGCGCGGGTGCCAATGTGGCTCAAGATGACCGGCCGCCAAGTGGCGAGCCACCATCCGCATGATGACGTCGTGATTCTCAGCATGGACGATGGGCAGCCCGCCCGCTTCCTTGAGAGTTTCTAACGCCAGCAGCATTTCGGCGTCCGTCAGGCGGATGTTATCGTAGGCCATGTAGATCTTAAAGCTGGGCATTCCGGCCTGGATAACAGCGTCCACTTCGGCCAGGCTGTGCTCATCGGCGCGGTTGAAACTCATGTGGAAACCAAAGTCAATTACCGCCTGCGGATCAGCTTCGGCCAACCGGGCTTCAAAAGCCTCCATCCAGGTTTCGTCGGGGCGGGCTTCTACAAAGTCGATAAGGGTAGTGGTACCACCGCAGGCAGCAGCCACGGTACCTGTGAACCAATCGTCACTGGAGACGACACGATTCGGTCCCTGAGGATATTGTAGGTGGACGTGAGGATCAACCCCGCCGGGCATGACCAGCAAGCCACCGGCGTCAATGGCTTCGGGAAAATCCCGGAACCCTTGACGGGGGAGGTCCCGGCCTACGGCGACGATCTTGTCGCCGACAACGGCGACATCGGCCTGGAAGGTATCACTGGCTGTGACAAGAGTGCCGTTTTGAATCAGCAGAGCGGCCTGACCGTTCATACTGTCTACGCCAGACGGCTTAAGAATCGCTCCATACGATTCATTACCTCTTCGATCTGGGCCATACCGGTGGCATAGGAGAGCCGCACATGGCCATCATCGCCAAAGGCTAGACCGGGGACCGTGGCCACCTTTTCATGTTCCAGGAACAGGCCAGAAAAAGCCATAGACCCGTCTACAACCTCGCCATTGTAGCGCCGGCCGAAGTAAGCCGAAACGCGCGGGAAGGCATAAAACGCACCATGTGGCTCCGGGCAAATGATGTCGGGCATGGCTTGTAGACGCTGGAGCATGTATTGGCGTCGTCGGTCGAATTCTTGACGCATGGTTTCAACTGTGCTCTGATCACCGGTGATGGCCGCCAGGGCACCTTTTTGAGCCGCCGAGTTGGCGCCACTGGTCGAATGACTCTGAAGTCGTCCGGCGGCAGCGATGACCTCAGCCGGTCCAACGGCATAACCGATGCGCCAGCCGGTCATAGCATAGGTTTTGGAAACCGCACCGGAAACGATGGTCAGGTTATAAATTTCCTCACCAAGTGAGGCGATGCTGGCGAACTCCTCACCATAGATCAGCGCGTCATATACTTCATCCGAGAGGACCGGCACCTGTTTCTCAACCAAGACCTCGGCCAACGCAATCAGTTCGTCCCGATTGTAGACGGAGCCAGTCGGATTGGACGGTGAGTTGAGAATAAGCAGCCGCGTGCGATCTGTGATAGCCTGGCGCAGTGCATCCGGGCTGACCTTGAAGTTTTGCTCGGCGCTGGCCTCCAGGACAACCGGAGTCGCCCCGACAGCTCGCACCTGCTCGGGATAGCTAACCCAGTAGGGGGCCGGGATAATGACCTCATCCCCGGGGCCTGCCAGGGCGTAAACGATATTATAAATCGCCTGCTTGCCACCAGCAGTGACGATCAATTGATTGGGTTCATAATTGACGCCCCGACTTCTTCCTACCTGCTCAGTCCAAGCAGCACGCAGTTCAGGCATTCCCGATGTCGGCGTGTAACGGGTAAATCCTTCGTCGAGGGCCTGTTTAGCGGCCGCTACAATGTGCGCGGGGGTGTCAAAATCGGGCTCGCCGGCCGCCATAGAGACCACGTCCTCGCCTGCCTTCTTCATTGCCTTGGCACGGGCGCTGATGGCCATGGTGGCTGACTCTTCGATGCGTTGGGCGTATTCGCTGATCTTGATCATCGGTCTTCACCTCGTGATAGGGGTTTGGTGTTTGGGGGTAGCTGATCGGTGTGGCAAATGGCATATTACCCAGTTCACCCAGCATGAAATTATATCGCAACTTGACGGATTTGCACAATTCCCTAACAACCGAGCGTCTCGCTAGCCTACGTCCTCTGGGGGCGGATCCCTGGGAGGGCTTGACTGAAGTAGGATTCTAACCTGACAAACTCGTATCTGCTCAGGCATGTCATCCGTTCGAAAAACTCAACGAGGAGCGCAGATCCCTGGATGCGGAGCGGGTCTTGCAAACGCTGTTTGCATCTGGGGATGCTCACTCCTCGACTTTTGGGCGAATCGCTGAGGGTGAACACGGCGCGAGGTGCAAAACGAAAGGGGCGGACACCGTCCGCCCCTGGCCATTGAGAGGGTTTCCAAATCTTCGATCACGTTCTTCGCTATTCGTGATGGTGAGTATTCTTCATTGTGTCGATCTGAGACGCATCGTCCTAAGACACATCGTCCTGAGACGCATCGTCCTGAGATGCATCGTCCTGAGACGCATCGTCGACGTCAGCGAACATCAACGGTTGAACGCTGTGACGATCAGCACCATTGTCCCGATGGCTCCAAAAAGCGCCGACGTTAAGATGATGAGCAGAAGTGTTCCGACTCCCAGGGTGACCTCCCACATGACGGTATCCCTCCTCTCATATAAGAGATCTGTGTATCTTCTCAATAATTCGGGGTAGGCCCAAGGACGAACACCCAGGTTCGCCCTACTTTTTGAGAAGATACCAGCAGGAGAATTGTTGCTAAACAGTGCCTGATTCTCTTCTTGTCTGTTACGACAATTCGCTTGATGCCTTGTCTGCTTGGCTCAGTTCAGGGTCACCTGCCCTTGGGATGCCAGGGTGGCCGCGCTCTCCCGATAGATCTGCCCAAATAACGCTGCGCCCACCAGTGATACGTAAAACCCAATGGGTGCCATCAGAATCGGCACGAAGCAACACAGAATGATACTGTAGTAAGCTATCATGAAGGTGAAGTACAAAACGCCCATCAACCCGGCGACCATTACCCAACCGATGAAGTAGCCGAGTTTATCGACACGAAGCAGGGACCACCATTCACGCACCCGAAAGGCTGCCGCCAGCTTGTCGTTGGCGACAAAATGAGCAGTAGCCATTGGCAAGGGCATAATGCCCAGGAGACCCAGCACCGAGCCGATGAACATCGAGAGAAACATAACGGCCATATTACCCAGAATCAGCAAAGGCAGTCCGGCCGCTACGTCGCCTCCCTCGTTGGCGGCGCTCATCAGCAATGGGAGGGAGAAGTTGCCGATGAAATAGAAGGCCATGCCGCCGAAGTAGACGATCATGGCCGGCAGTATGTAGACCAGGTGGATGACTGTGCCACGCAGGCCGTCCAGCGCCAGCCGCCCCCACTCTTCCCAGGCGGGCAAAACCAGGTCATCTCCGTCAAGAG
>DAOUMD010000176.1:0-22335 GCA_034412795.1 Anaerolineae bacterium | reverse complement strand
CTCGAATGTGCGGCTGCTTGGATCATTACCTCCCGATACGCCTCGAAAAAAATCAGCCTTTTCGAGTTATGCTCCCCTGTGTGTCTCTTGCCTGAGACTGCCAACTTGACTACTCTATAGTAAGCTTAGCGGTGATCTGTCAACCGTGATTTGAGGAGTGAGCACGCCCACGTGCGGTCCGGCATCTGGGGATGCCGCGGCATCCCCAGATGCCGTCTGCTCCTCAAATGAGCCTTGACAGGGCAGTAGTTACAGCCGGGCCGTGATGCAATCCAGGAATAAGCGCGCGCCGAGAATCGCCGTAGTCCGGGCGCGACTGTCGTAGACCGGGTTCAACTCGGCGATGTCCATAGCAGCGATATAGGGGGTGACCAGGCGCACGAAGTCCAGAAGCACCTGACCGGTCAGCCCTCCTGGCTCGGGCCAGCCGGTGCCCGGCGCTTCGCCGGGGTTGAGCACATCCAGGTCAACCGTCAGGTAGATGGCTTGGGTCCCGGCGCTGGCCCACTCCAGCGCCTGCTCTGCCGCGGTCTGTATGCCTACCTCTGCCACTTGAGCGACGCTCATGCGCCGCACCCCCAGTTCTTGGCCTATCTCATATTGCTCCACGGTGGCATATCCGCGCAGACCGACCTGTACCACATTGGGGCCGGATACCCTCTCCAGTTCCAGGGAGCGCCGCACACCACTGCTGCCTGAGTAGTGCCCCTGGCGGTCCGAGAAATCCATCAGGTCACAGTGGGCGTCAAGCTGAATGAGGCCGACGGTGCCAGCACACGTGTCGTGCAGCGCTTTGACCGCGGGGTAAGTCACGCCGTGATCGCCGCCGACGACCAGTGGGAAGTAACCCTCTTCCAAAGCCCCTCGCACCGCTTGGTACGTTTCCTGGACGGTCCGGTCGGTGTCGTAGTAGCTCAGCGCGACGTCGCCGAAATCGGCCACCTCCACGGCTGACAGGTCGATGATGCCTCGCTCGATGTCGGCCAGCCGGCCGTCTTGCAGCCGCCAGTCGAAAACGCCCTTTAGAGCCTTTCGCAGCGCACTCGGACCGAATCGTGCGCCGGGATTACCCAGGCTGGTAGCCGCATCGTGCGGGACGCCGATATACGCGAAACGATGCTGGGGAGACGTTCGGGGCTTTAGTAGATAACTGTTGGGAATATTGTCATCCATCGCTTACCTCGTATAGTCATTTCCCCATACCGCCGGTGCGTTGATGCCAGGGTTGTGTTGGTCAGGGCGCCGACGAACCACGCAAGCGGTACGAATGTAGGATTCTCCTGGATTTGGGGGCACATACCGAATTGCACGTGATCAGATGAATGACCTCAACCTTCAAGACGCCCTTATACACATGGGTCATCTGCTCTAAAACGTCGCTGAATTTCCGGGAAGGCTGCCGTGTATATCTACACAAGGTTACGTTGCCGAAGTAGACGCCATCCGAAACGTATTGCTTGTTATCCGGGACGCCTATCTTGTTCAAGCCGGCGTCAAGTGCACGAACCAGGTCCCTCAGCCTGACGTCAGAGTAAGCGATTAGCGAGGCGCTGGTGGGGAAGGGGACGACTTCCTCGAGCCAGAAGGAGAACGAGCGGTGCTCGGGCATTAACTCTGCGAACAGACGATCCACCTTTCTGACGTCAGCTTCGGTGAAGCGCGGAGGACTGTGAATCGTTCGTATGTTCTTAACGGTGATGTGCATCGAATCCGGCGAGTAGTAATGATGGTCTGGCTCTATCTTTTCCAGGGGTTGCACGATCTTTCGGTGGATGTCGTGGGCGATGGCATCCGGCAGGAAGGCCACCGATGTCAGACACATAGCCGAATCGGTCCTGTAATCGGATCGGATGGGAACCACAGAGGCCCTCAGATTTTGCCCTGAGCCAGCTCTCAACTGGTTCACGGCCTGCTTTTGCAACTCTCGGTACGTGTCTTCTGGCATATGGTGTTTGCTTCTACCTTCTGGCCATGCGCAAGGCCCAGGCTGCCTTGTCTATCTTGGGTGCTTGATACGCCTCGAACCTATCAAGCAGCGCTGCGGGGCTCTCGTCCACCACCAGCATGGATCGGTGCTGCGGTTGGAGGAACTGTTCAGCCACGGCGTGATCCAGGAAGCCGATCAGCCTAGTGTAGTACCCGCACACGTTGAGCAGGCCACACGGCTTGCGGTGGATGTTGAGCTGTGCCCAGGTCAGCACCTCGAGGAACTCCTCGAAGGTACCCAGCCCGCCGGGCAGCGCGACAAACCCGTCGGAGAGTTCCACCATCAACGCTTTGCGCTCGTGCATAGAGGACACGACGCGTAAGTCCGAGAGAGCGGTGAAAGCGACTTCTTTGTCGACCAGTTCCCTGGGGATGACGCCGATGACCTCGCCACCCGCCTCAAGCGCGGCGTCCGCGATTTCACCCATCACGCCCACCCGGCCGCCGCCATAGACCAGCCCGATATCCCTGCTGGCCAGCGTCTGCCCAAGCTGCCTGGCTGCCTGGGCATACTCCGGCCTGGCACCGGGACTCGATCCACAGTATACGCAGATTCGTTTCAATTGGTTCCTCCATTTGGGAAATTGGGAAATTGGTAGATTGGTAGACTGGTAGATTGGGAAATCGAGGGCTCTCCCAATCCACCAATCTACCAGTTTCCCAATTTACCAATCTCCCAATCTACCAGCCTTCCAACCTCTTAGCCTTCTCCAGAACTGAAGTTGGTTAATCCTTATCTACCCTCCACGACAACGTGTCATCGGTTTCTTCATAGACGTACATACCAACCTTTGCCAAGACCCGATTGGACGCGATATTCGTTTTTAGAGTGCCCGGCGCGATGACCGACCTGCAATTGGGCTCTTCAAAGGCCCAGGCGATCAACGCCCGTACTGTCTCGGTTGTGTATCCCTGGCTCCGGTAATCCGGGTCAATGCCGTAGCCGATTTCGGCCTCTCCCAGGTGGTTGGGATATCCCTTAAAGCCGGCCAGCCCCGCGCCATACAATTCATCATCAGAGATGACGATCAACCAATAGGTGTACCAGGGGTGGATCGTCTCTTCCGCGGGCGCCATCTTTGATAATTTTATTCCGATGGCTCTACGCACTGTTTGCGTAAGAATCGCGCGCGAGACCGGAAACCCGAGTTCACCCTCCAGCTCCTGGGGGGCGGTCAGGTATAGGGTCAACTGTTCCAGAGTCAGAGGGATCAACCTCAGGCGTTCGGTCTGGAGCTCAAGCATAGACTTTCACCGGCACATGCATTCGCTTCTCTCGAAGCCATATTTCTCGTAAAGGCCATGCGCATCTTTGGTTCTCAACAGCAGCAGGTGTTTGGGAAGATCCGGATGTTCGCAAATGCATCTCATCAGGAACTTACCAAGACCGAGCCCTCTGAATTCTTCGTCAATAATCACATCGGCAATCCATCCAAATACCGCATAGTCGGTGACGACTCTGGCGAAGCCCACCTGTCGCCCGTCTTTCCACACATTAAAGCAGTGGGAGTTGGCGATTGTCTTTTGGATCGTTTCGACTGCTCTGCCCCTGGCCCAATAGGTGTCTTTCAATAGCTCGTGGACGGCTTTTGCGTCTGTTTTTCGATTGTCGTCATCGAGTACGAAGTCTTCGTACGACCACTTCATTATCCCAGTCTCCCAGTCTTTCTTTCAACCCTTTAACAACACTCAGTGGGGCAAGTGTCTGGCTAACCCTGCAGCTCCAATATCAAGTCGTGAATGCGATCCAGGCCCGGCACCAGGTAGTCCCCCGGCAGGCCAAAGCTGATGCGCACGAAGTGATCCATGCCGAAGTGGTCGCCGGGCACGATGAGCACGCTCTTCTCCTGCCGCAGGCGCTCGGTGAATTCCGTGGAGTTGATGTCCAGGTGATAGCGCACGAAGGCGATGGCTGTGGCATCGGGAGGCGTCAGATTGAAGGTGTTGCCGTGGTTCGCCATCCACCTTTCCAGGACGGGATAGCCCTGGCGGATGTAGCCCCGGGTGCGCCGGATCAAGCGGGGGCGCACTGCGGGCGACAGCGCATAGGCGGCCAACTTGTTGGACAGCGCTGTGGCGCTGATGGTCGTATATTCGTGGCGTGCCCAGATGTCATCCACCGTCTCCGGCGGGCCGACTACCCAGCCCAGTCGCAGCCCCGGCAGGCCGTAGGCCTTGCTCATACTACCCGTGGCCACTACCTTGTCGTAGCGCCCGTAAAAGGACGGGTTTTCCTCGTCGGACACTCGATCTGCGCCGCGATACACCTCGTCCGCCAGAATCCAGGCTCCGACCCGCTCGGCGCAGGTGACGATAGCGTCCATCTCGGCCTCGGTCAGGATGCGGCCGGTGGGATTGTTGGGGCTGCACACGGCGATCAGCTTCGTCGCCGGCGTCACGGCTGCCTCAAGCTCCGCCAGGTCCGGCGCCCAGCCGCTTTCCTCGCGCAGGTGGAAGGTCTTGACCTGGAGGCCGTGGTTCTTGGCAATCCCCCAGATCTGCATGTAGTTGGGCAGCATGATGACGATCTCGTCGCCAGGCTCCAGAAGGGTGCGGGTGGAGATGTAGTTGGCTTCGGCAGCGCCGACGGTCACCAGGACGTTTTCGGGTCCAGCGCCGTCGTACAGATTGGCGATGTTACGCCGTAGTTCCGGAATGCCGTTCACGTGTGGATAGTTGAGCCCGGTGGCCAGCAGGTCATCGATCAGGTGGGGATCGTCGTCCAGCAGCTCGCGCACGGTGATGGGGTGCACGCCGCTCTCAGACAGGTTGTACTCGACGTCCTGCTCGAACTTGGACATCATGCGTTCCATAAGGAAGGGTTGGAAATGGGTCATGTTTTTCTCCTATCAGATGCGAAAGTGCCTGACCTTTGCTTCTATAGTGCTATTCTCTGGCGTAATCTGGATGCCGTGGATCAGTATTACGAATCATTATCGAAGTTACGTGCTCCGGTCTGAACTGGATAGTTTGTCCTGGATGCAATACGTCTGAGGTTACAGGCAATGATTCCAGAGTTCCCTCATAACCTGTTGTTGTAGTCTCTTGCACTGTCACCCACATCCGCTCACATTGAACATATTTCCCCGTGTCATCGCTCCCGAGCAGAAGAAACAGCAGTTTGGCCATATCACCAGGCTGGAGTTTAGCTCGTTCTTCCTCGGATGGGATTTGGAATTGACTGGGGGACTGACGGTGTCTCTCCACAGCGCTCTCTAATTCCCAGCCATCATCATCAAGATTAGGGTACATATTTATCGGCAGTCATTTCTAAGATCAGATCGTGGATCTCCCATCCCAGGCTACCCGCACACCAGCTCCGGTTGCCAAGGATGACTACGTCCAGGTTTTCTCGGGGATAGTGGTACAAACGACAGCTTACCCCATCTTCCTCACCGGTATGCCCCCAGCGCACGATGTGTCCCGCGTCGTCCAGGAGGAAGAAGTTGCCGTAGCCGTATTTCCACGTGTAACCTCGGATGCGCTCGTCAGTCTGCAACACTTTGGGCGTCAACATCTCCTGAGTCATCGCGGCGGACAAAAGGTCTCCGTTTCTGAGAGCCTGGGAGAAGCGAACCAAATCTTCGGCGCTGGAGGTCGCCCCGCCATCCGCGGCCGCCTCGGGCGTCGTCGAATAGATATTCTTCTTCCAGCCAGCGATGGTCTCGTCCTTATCCGTGATGGGAATGTACCCTTCCGCCACTTCGTCATCGACGCCGTCGAGGGCCAGGAAATCGGAGTGGGACATGTGGGCTTTGGCAAAGACGTGCCGCCGTACGTAGTCAAAATACGAGACGCCCGACAGCTTCTCGATAATGAGACCCAGCAGAATGTAGCCGGCTCCGTTGTATTGGTGCTTCTCGCCGACCGGCGCAACGGGTTCCTCGTTGATGAATAGGGGAAGATAATCCTGGTTGCGCCTGAACAGATAGATAGGATGCTCGCGACACAAAGCCGCCCAGTTCGTCTCCCAGTCGCCCGACTCGTCAAACCAGTCGGCCATTCCCGACGTCATAGTCAACACGTGAAACACGCTGGCTTCTTCGGGTATTCTCGTGTTTTCCAGACCGAGACATTCGACCACGCTAGTATCCAGGCTGAGCGCCCCATCGTCTATCAGCCCCAGGGTAGCGACTGAGGTGAACATCTTGGAAATAGAGGCGATGCGGAACCGGGTGTCCAACCGGTTCTTCACTTTCCAGGATCGGTTGGCGTATCCGTAGGCTCCTTCGAATAACACGCTTTCATCCCGCTTGACCAGGACGACGCCGGAGAATTCTTCCCCGTCGCTTTTTTCGGTGATTAGTTGGCTCAATCGCTTTTTGAACGTCATTGGGTGGCTATCTCCTGCTCGGCCTTTTTCTGCATCACGTAAAATGCCGATCCGTACCATCTGGAATGCTTCTTGAACAGATCAACCTCGCGCTGTCGGTTATCAAGGACTCTCTGGATTTCGCTATCCTCGGCGTATTTTTCGCGCAGCTCGCGGATGCGCGCTTCAAGAGGCCCGTAATAATCGAGCCACCATGCCTCTTCGGGTAATGGCAAATGGCCGATGATCTCATAGCCATAGGGCGGAATCTGTTGGATGTATTCGGGTGCAGACCTGATACCCGGATAGATCGCCCGCCAGTGATCCGCGATTTCCGCTGGAGGGTCGGGGCGTAGCCAGGTCATCTCGTGAATGACCAGGAACCCGTTCGGCTTAAGAAACCTGCGCCATTCCTGTAACCCCTTTTCAAAACCGATGACGAAGACAGCACCTTCGGCCCAGATGATGTCGAAGCTCTCAGCGGGGAAATCCATGTCAAGCATGGAGCGGTTCAGGACATGCACCCGGTCGGACCAGCCTGCTTGTTCGATTCTGCGGGCGAGTTCATCCAGGGCAGGTTGGTTGATATCCACACCAATCACTTCCCCGCCACTCAACCTGGCCAACTCCAGAGTCGGATCGCCTCGACCGCAGCCTATGTCCAGGATGCGGGGGTTATCCAATTTGGGCAGCATCCGAAACGCTTTTCTGGTGTATTTGAGCCGGGCGGGGCTTCCGCTGCGCAAGCCCTGATTCAGTTCGGCAAGTATTTCCTGGGCCATGACGTGCTCGCTCCGGTCGCTTGATGTATGAGGATGGGGCGCCGATCTTAGGGCGATGGGGTTACCGTAAGATAATAGCCACCAACGAACTCATTGTAGGAGTCTTGGACAACGATGAAGTGACTGCCTGTCTGCGCCGCCGTATAGGTCAGCCAGGCGGCGGTGCCAAACGGCCCTCGTCCGCCGTCATCGTCAGCTACCACGTCTTCTTCGGGAGCATGTGGATAATCGACCAGAACGTAGGGGTCGATCATCATCGAATCGACTATGATATCAACCGTCTGACCCGACTCAAGGTCAATGGTGAAAACGTCGAGATCACCCGGATAGTCGAGGCCTCCCTGGATCGTCTCGCCGACCGAGAGGACGATGTGATCATCGGCGTCTTCGTAAGGGATGAGCTCATGGGTGCTGGTCAACTCAAAGGTACCCGGTTCGTCGGAGGATTGCCCTACAATGAGGAAATAGGGTGCGTCCATCTCGGTTGTGGCCGACCCGGACTCTGTGCCTGTGGTCTCCTCATCGGTCTCCATCACGACCATACCGTATACGTCTAGCAGCAATAGGGCCACGTCGTTGTTGCTGGATGCCTCAATTTCGACGCTGGTACCCCACGGCTCATTCAGCACATACGTCCGTTCGTCCCAGATATTCTCCAAAATGTCCTCGTGCTCAACTTGCCCACCTTCAGTCGGCAGAGGTCGCTCACCCAACCCATCGACGTCCTGCCCGTCCATGAGTTTCTTAAGCTGGGCTGAGACGTCCCTGGCTGAAACAGGGAGCGCGAACGCCTCATCGAAGCTATAACACGTGATGCCGATGACCTCACCAGCCTCCGATACCAGTACTCCACCGCTTTGACCGCCCGATATGTCCGCATCCGTCTGGAGGTAGGTCATTCCGATTCGTTCCCATTCCCGCAGCCGGGAGAGAATCCCGCGTGAAATTGCTGGCTGGGGGAATAGCTCTGCCTCACCCGGATAGCCGATCAGAAACACCTCGCTGCCGATGGCCAGGTCCTCACCGTTTGAGAGTGGCATAGGTTCGATCCATGTCTTTATGGGGCCGATGATGGCCAGGTCGGCCATCATGTCCCAGTCCAGGACTGGCGCATCCATAAACTCTGTCCCATCCGGAAATACGACTCGCGCCTCCGTAAACGGCCAGACGACGTGGGCGCAGGTCGCGACGTACCCTCCGTCGATCATTACGCCACTTCCGGTTCCTACCGGCGTTTCGATAAACGCCACCGAGGGCGACACGTGCGCGAAGATATCTGCGGCGCTGGATGTGGGTGGCTCCGACGACGAGGTCGAGAGCTGATCCACCGCGCCCCCAAGGGGACACCAGCAGGCGAGCAAGGCGGCACCGATGAACAAAGCTATCAGTCTGGGGATTGGGTGGGTTTTCATGTGTGAAGTTCCTTCCGGCAGGCGGGTATGCTGATGGCTGGTGAGTAGTGCGCTGTATTGTACCACCGGTGGTGTAGCTAGAGAATTCCGAGTTGTCCAAAACAGTGGGGGCCGTAAGAGAACTTTGCCGGAAGCTGTATCGGTAATAGCTTCCGGCAGGATTCGTAATAAGGCTATCTTCTGCGAGATCTTTCAGTAGAGATCAAGGGGCACAGTGCAAGTACAAGAGAAGAATCCACCAAGTGAAAAGCCTCATTCTTGTCCCAATACAAAGTAATATCCCATCAAGCACGCAACACCTAATTCAGTACACAGAAGCATAATATCAAATACAAAGTTCCCGTCTGAAACATAAATATCATCCAGTAGATACGGTTCTTCACTGTTTCCTACTCTGGCTATGTCTACTTGGCTACCTATTCTAATGTTCTTCCATTTTTCGTAGGGCACGAAAACTCGATTATGGCTGGGTGTCTGAATATTCTCATTTTTCCAACTAATCACATAGGCATCACGCCCTCGCCAGCCTTTGGTTACAGCTTTCTGCGTCACCGTATAGGTAGTAATTTTAGCTCCAGGAACCCACCCTCGAATTTGTGCCATCCTATATAACTTGAATCCCGTAAACATTGCCAGAAGACAACAAACCACAAAAATGATAAGGGCTAGGGTGCTTCGCGGCATAGTAGTTTCTGCTTCTCTCTGTCATACTTGCATTCTGCACTTCTCGCCCAGAGTTAGGGCTTTCTATACAACATCCGGTAGGAGCAAGCCCTGCTTGAGAGATGCGGAATACGAGTCATAAAGATGATTAGCCTACAGCCATTCTCCACAGACCGCGTAAGACACCGAGTGCACCAACTACGATTGCGCCATACATCAAATAAACTCGACCGCTTGATTGAGCAGCCTGTGAGAATGTCCACCAGGTAATTCCCAGGCCTATTGCCAGGAAAAACAATCCGAACAGGAAGGTAATACATCCCTGCCGGCGATAGTTAGCCTGCTTGACGCGATAAACTTCGGTGGCTATTGACTTTGCTTTTTCGGGGGGAATTCTGAGATTAATCAAGTCCTGGGTCACACTTTGCACGGAACCGCCTTCCTTTGCGCGTTGCATGGCGTATGCGATAGTCTCAATGTCATATTCTTGGAAACGGTTACTCTGTTGCATGCGTTCTTGCTCCTATTGCCTGTGTAGCATAATATTTAGGACTAAGGATTTAACAACTTACCCATTATTCGATCCAGCTCCCCTTCTATCATCGCAACAAACTGGTGATGAAAACCGCTATGATGAAATAAGCCATCACGGCAGCAATTGAGATTGCCGCAACGATTACATATTGTGCCAGGCCACTCAAATCTGAGCGATAAAGTCGTGCGCTTAGGCTGGTAGCTGAAAATCCCAAAAGCCCACCAAGCGCGCCTCCTACAAAAATAAGCAAGATGGGCAATCCGGCCCAAACCCATTGATACCAGGTCAGCGGTTCAACAACTCTTACAATTTGGCCATCGTTGATAACGACTTGAGGCACAGGGTCGAGAAACATACCCTTGAATTTGGCCGTTACCTCTGTCCCGTCATTCCGGCGCAGCAGAAACTGACCTCGCTTTGCCCCCTTGGGAGCAGGTTGACCATCAATCATCAATTTGGCACTGGAGAGGAATCCCGGCGTTTCGATTACGACTTGTCGCCCTTCAAAGCCTTCGATGGGTACAGGGTATTGCATACGAGTCTCCTTTATGTTTCAGCTTGCTAATACGGTCTTCCTCCGAAGGTCAAAGCCAGCATGAAGAATACCAGCAACACTACGACGATAATGGCTAATCCCATTCGGGTGTTGATTTCTTCCCGATGGGCCGTCTCCGCTGAGAGTACATGCAAAATGGGTTGTAGGGGTACCCCTACAACCCATTTTGCATGTACTCTTTACATTTTACACAGGACTTTCGTGAGGCAAAACTCTATATGGCCTAATCGTCGTAAACGAGATCACCACAACCCGTCGTCACGAAACCCACGGTCGCCGATCAAAACTCACTCGCATTATCGGCATCGTTGAGCACCACATTGACGCCGTTGGCGTCAACCTCGGCCCCCCCAATGCCGGTTTCCCACTTCAGCGCCAGACTGTTTGAATTGTCTAGCGCGCCGGCCGGAGGTGCTAGCCCTGAGGTCAAGACTACCATAATGACAATCACGAAAAGAATCCCGAGGGTGCGACTGGGTTTGCTCTGCTGAAGCTTCATGGCCGGATCTCCTTGCTAGTCGTGGTGTCAACCATTGTCACGTTCAATATAGCACAAGCTCCAAAGAATCTTGTTGGAGAATCCTATGAAAATGGTTAAAGTTGAGTCTCTTAACTAACCAGCCCAAAAACGACTAAAGTCGTTACTACGAACTATAGACCCATTTACGCCTCGGCGTATTAGTCAATAACGGATCGCTGAAATCTACGCCACAGCGACGCCGGGCGCAAGGCGTTCTGGCAGGGTCCAAGCACAATAATAAGGGGCACTCTCCAGAGTGCCCCCTGGCTTGGTTGGTTCGCTCGGAAACGGAACCTCACTAAGGGATGGTGACGAACTGGCCCGGGTAAATCAGATCAGGATCTTCTATCTCTGGATTGGCCACTATCACGGCGTTCAGGCTGACGCCTAATTCCTTACCGATGCCACTGAGTGTGTCACAAGTACCTACGATGTAGCTGCTGACCCGGTCGACGCCGGGGTTGCTATTGCAATCAATGCCGTCTTCGGGTTTGGCCACTCTGACCTCGATAACGTTGCTAATGGCTGTCGCATCAGCTACAGAACGAGCGGCGAACTGGTGGATACCTTCCTTCGGTTCGAAGGTGTAGCGCCACTCGCCCTCAGCGTCAGCCTCTACGCTACCCAGCACATCCTCTCCGTCCAGAATCTCAACCTGGGTACCCGGTTCGGCGGAACCAATCAAGGTGAGCTGACCTATGATGGTTTGACCCGTTATGACATCGGCGCCATCGGCCGGGAACACTAAGTCGGGACCGACTGTCTCGGCTGGGGCGGGAGCTGCCTGGGGCTCAGGTGCAGGGGCCAGGGAAAGGGAGACCGGCTTGGCCTCGGCGACCACGGCTCCGCTGGCGTCGAGGGTCCGTACCGTAAGCTCATGCTCGCCGGCCTCGGCCAGGGTTGTCTTCAGGGACCAGGTGCCATCATCGCCGACCTGGGTCATGCCTGCAACCTGACCGTCGACCAGGACGTGCGTTTCTGAGCCGGGTTCACCCGTGCCGGTCAGGGTCAGGGCACCGGCTTGCAACTCAGCGTCACCAGCCGGCAGATTCAAGGTGGGTGCTTGCACCTCGACGGCGGGGAGAGCCAGAGACACAGAGACCGGCTCGGCCTCAGCGACCACGGTCCCACTGGTGTCGAGGGTCTGCACCGTAAGCTCGTGCTCGCCGGCCTCGGTCAGGGTTACCTCCTGGGACCAAGTGCCATCATTGCCGACCTGGGTCGTGCTCACAACCTGGCCGTCGACCAGAACCTGCGCTTCTGAGCCGGGTTCACCGGTGCCGGTCAAGGCCAGGACACCGGCTTCCAACTCGGCGCCGCCGGCCGGCAGATTCAAGGTGGGTGCCTGCACCTCGACGACGGCCGGAGCCACTTCAGGCGTAGCCAGGGTAACAATGACTGGCTCAGCCTCACCTATCACGACCCCATTGACGGCGAGGGTCTGCATTCTAAGCTCGTGCTCGCCGGGCTCGATCAGGGATATCCGCAGAGACCAGTCGCCATCATCGCCGACCCGTGTCACGCCCGCAATCTGACCGTCGACCAGGGCTTGCACTTCGTAGCCAGATGGGCCAGTGCCGGTCAAATTGAGTTCGCCATCGTCTGTCCTGAGACCGGCACTGGGTACATTGAGTGTTGGTACCGACCCCCCCGTGACGACACAAGATGCCAGAATGAGCAAAAGTGCACCCAGGCAGACAAACAACCAGCGATGTTTTTTCATAATTCTTCCTCCCTGATTTTGAGCAATGGACACTAGATACTAATAAGGGTTTGTTAAGTTGGTATTACTGATTCTTTGTGGTTTTCAGGTGACTGGCTTGTCGGTCACATTTCTCACGATGATTAAAAAAATGTTACAGAGGTACAAGGCCTGAGGTTTTCTCTAAACGAATGGCAAGATCAATACGATTACGCCTGTCATGTTAACCGAAATCTGGTGCTATGTCAAGAGCGATTTCGTCACGACCGCCGCGCCACTGCAATGGTCTCACCCGTATTTTCCTTCTCCATCGCAACCTCTGATGCTAGAAGGTACAACTCCGCGCAAGCGTGACCTACCTACTGGTATGCGGAATGTTTGAAATGCGGGTATACTAATGATTGTGGGGTGAGCGACGGTGAAACGTGTTCAAGAATTGTCTGCAATGTGATATAGTTGATAGTGTAATTGTCAACGACCACCAGGAGGTGTGACAGAGTGAAACAGCTTTCGATAGTTCTAATATTGTTGGTTGTTACATTGACTGCCTGTGGCACAGCGGCGACGCCTGATACAGACGCTACCAGCCAGGCGTCCATCGCTCCCATGCAGGCAGCCCAGCCCAGCGATACATCTGCTCCTATTAATGGTCCAACGCCGGAGCCTACGGATACGTCTCTTCCAACCGACACACCCACATCCCCAGTAGCATCCGCGCCAAGCGAAACGTCTAAATCAGAGCCGCCGACGGAAACGCCGGCCCAGGAGACACCAGATCGACCGGAGCCTACCCCGACTCCTATGCCGCCTCCACCTCCAGCAGGTTCGGCCCAGGCTTCTTTTGCTTATGGCATCCAGGTCGACCCCAGCGCCGACCCTGCGGAGATCATCAACCATCTCAACACCTTGGGGATCAAGTGGGTGAAGTTCCAGGTGTCGTGGAAAGAGATGGAGCCCCAGGAGAATATCCGCAATTGGGGCGAGTGGGACCGGTTGATCCGAACCTACCATGGCGCAGGTTTCGACATCTTGCTCAGCATTGTCAAAGCGCCCGACTGGGCACGCCCGGCTAACACGGATTTAACCCAGGATGGCCCGCCGGCCGATCCCCAAACCTTCGCGCGCTTCGTGGGTGAGCTGGCCCAGCGCTACAAAGGCGGCGTCCAGGCCATCGAGGTGTGGAATGAGCAAAACCTGGCTCGCGAGGGAGGGGGCGCACCCATGCCGCCGGGGGACTATGTCGCGTTGCTGTCGGCGGCCTACCAGGCCATCAAAACCGCTGATCCCTCGATTGTCGTGGTTAGTGGTGGGCCAACTCCGGCCGGTGACGTGCCCGGTGCCGCCATCGACGACATCACCTACCTGAACGCCATGTATGCTGCCGGTCTGAAAAGTGTATCCGATGCCATTGGCGTCCATCCCAGTGGCTACAACTGTCCGGCCACCGCCGACTGGCAGACCGTGACCGATCCCCAGGCTATCTTCCGCGGACCTTTTGACAATCGCCATCATAGCTGGTGCTTTCGAGGTACTATGGAAGGCTACCGGAACGTCATAGTCGCCAACGGTGATGCCGACAAGCGTCTCTGGCCTACTGAATTTGGATGGGCGGTCTCGAGCACGCCCCAGACTGGCTATGAGTATGCCGCCGACAACACGCGTGAAGAGCAGGCGGCTTGGATCGTGGAGGCTTACCAGCAGGCAGGGGCTTGGGGTTGGGTCGGGCCGATGTTTTTGTGGAACCTCAATTACGATATCACCCGCCCTGGGTCTGAACAGGCAGCTTTCAGTATCCTTACTTCCCAGGGGCCCACGCCAGCCTATCACGCCCTGGCTAACACATCAAAATAAGCGGCGAACAAATGGCATGGTTCAGATGTCCCTGAAATTAGGATAACAATTGCCGACGAAGGACGAAAGACGAAGGACCAATTATTGGCCCAGATCTCTTCGTCGTTCGTCCGGCTGAGAAAGTGTTACCCTATTTCTGAACCATCCTTAACAAATCAACTGTTTCTTGGGGTTCAGTCCAGCGAAATGTACTCCAACGCGCGGGCCAGGCCTTTCCCAAAGTCGGGGGGATGCGCGTGCGCTAGGTTGGGATACACCTTCAGCTCGCACGGAATTTCGTGCGCTCTGAGTTGCTCGGCCAGAGTCAGCGAGACCTCACGGCACACCACGTCCTCTTCGCCCACGATGATGTAACCACGCATCCGGCGCGCTTCATCCCTTTCCATCAATGGAACGAGTTGATCCATATCGGGTACCCACGGCCCGACAAGGACAAAGCCCCGGGCCTGGATCGCGCCGCTCAGCGCCAGCCAGGCGGCCAGCCCCCCGCCCATCGAGAAGCCGCCCAGCACAACACGCTTTTCGTCAACATTGTATTGTTCTCTCAGCACAGCCTGGTGGCTTTGGATTTCCCTCTTGGCCCACTCCCAATCATTCCAGACGTAGGCGTCTGGCCCGCCCACCTGGGAGGAACCCGGCAGGGCCACGAACCAGCCCTGCGAAGTAGCGACTTCCCAATACTCGGCGGCGGCCGCTGCGTTGCTGTTGTTTCCGTGAAGGACCAGCAATGAGGGCCAGGGCGGGCCACTTGCGGGGGATGTATCCCTCGGCTCCAGGGTGATCAAGCTGGGGGCTGCCGTCGCCTGGGCGGCGGCCTGCCGCTCCAGGCAAATCTCGACCAGCCCTTCAAATCTGGGCAGCCCCTGGAGGGGGTCCAGATCCGAGTCCTCCCGCAATTGCTGCTGGTTATACCAATATCCGGCCTCGACCGCTTCCTCCAAGGTGCCCAGCGCCTGGTCCGTCTGGCCTGCCAGGGATTCCAGACAGGCGCGCCAAAAGTAAAGACGGTGCATCTGTTCCGGGAAGTTGGGAAATTCGCGGTTGACCAGGTCGAGCGCCTCGGCGTAACTTTTGTCGTTATAAAGTTGTTGGGCCTGGTTCAAGAGTTCCGAAAACGTTAAGTTGCTCATCGGTTCGCTCCTTTGCTCTTTACTTCACCTGGTTCATCTCTTTCCGGTACACGAACTCGCCTTCGGGTGTACCCACGATCGGGTCCGAGTCCACCCGCTGGAACCCGCACTTGGCCTCATAAAAGTAGTGATTCTTGGTCGCCCAGTCCGGCGTGGCCAGCCGCCAGCTCCTGGTTTCGGGATACGTCGCCTCGATGAAGTGCCACATCCGGGTGCCCACGCCACTGTCTTGGTAGTCCGGGTCCACGAAGATGGTTCCCAGCACATTGTGCCCCCCCGGGAGAATCCAGACGATCATCCCGCCGACGATCCTCCCCTCGCTCAGCACCTTGTAGCCAGTGCTTTCCTGGTATCCGAACAACCACGTGCGGAAAAAGTCGCCGTTATCGTAGCCCTCCGGCCCGCCCCGCTCCAGGCCCCGGTGCTTCTGGGCATCGTCGTCGAAGGCACGGGTCATGACGCCGGTCAGCTCGGGAATATCGCCTTCGGTGATCTCTTCAAACGACAGATTGAGTTCCATTATCAGTCTCCTCTCCCTGCTCTTACTCGCTCAAGAATGGACGTTGCCCATGCCCCAGCTCGCTCAACCTCGCCGTCATACAGCGGGCCTTCTCTCCGAAACGCCCGTCGAAAGGGCGCAGCCATTGGCTCACCGGAACGGGTTCATTTACTTTCACTGGCCCACAACATGCCGCGCGTCTGGATCTCCCTGACCTCCGCTACATCGAAATCCCTGGCCACGTGGCCTAGCGAGGAGTAGAAGACGCGCCCCTGGCCCCACATCCGTTTCCAGACGACAGGCATCACGCACCCGTTTATCCACGGTGCGGCCGAACTGTGGAAGGTGGTGGTGGCCAGCACCTGGTTGGAGGGATCCACGTGCATGTAATACTGTTCCGAATGCATCTTGAAGTCGGGGATACCCTGCGTGATGGGGTCCTCGTGGTCAACGATGTTGACCACATAGTCGGTGATGTCGTCGGGGTGGGCTACCCATTGGCCACCCACCATCCACTGGTAATTGGGGTTGTCCCGGAATGCATCGCCCATGCCGCCGTGCCAGCCGGCAATGCCCACGCCACTTTTGACGGCATCCAGTAGGCTCCGTTCTTGCTCGGGCGTGATGGTGCCCATAGACCAGGCGGGGACGATCAGGTTGAGGGTGCGCATCACCTCCTGGTCCAGTAAGACGTCCAGCGAACTATGGATTTTTACGTCGAACCCCTGGCTTTGCAGAATGGGGGCAAAAATGTCGACGCAATCCTTCGGCTCGTGACCATCCCAGCCACCCCAGATCATCAGCGCGTATTTCATAACGTCATTTCCTCTTTTAACCTTCCTGGAAGCTTAAACGGCGTTCTGACCAGGCATTTGGGCACCCGTTTAGGCCGAATTTTTGCTCAAGTTGTACCGCCTATAGCTTCCAGGAAGGTCTCTCCGACAAGCTGCTAGGCGTCCAGCCTTCCCGGCGTCAGCCCTAGCGGCAGGGCGGCGGGCTGAGCGCACGAGCTTTCGATGTTGATGTGCCTGCCTGTGTGTGAGGCGTCTTCGAAGGCGTGCATGACATCGAGGACGTGGTAAGCCAATTCGCCGCTGGCGCGATGAGGCCGGCCATGAATCAACGCGAAGGCCATATCGGCCACGCCGATGCCGCGTCCCACGTCGGGGCTGTGCGTCAGGGGTATCTGGCTCCAGTCGGACGCGTCGGCCCGGCGCAGCAGGACGGAACCGTCGAAACGGTTGGGGTCTGGCACGCTGAGTGATCCCTCGCTTCCGTAGACCTCGATCCTGGGCAAGTTCGCTGCCCAGATATCGAAGCTGGTGATGATGGTGCCCACCGCGCCTTTGGCGAAGTCCATCACCCCGGCCACATGTGTGGCGGTTTCTACCTTGATGCGCGTGCCATAGCGTGGCTGGCTGGTGATCAGGCGTTCGGGGAAGGTGATACGCGTCGAGCCCGTCACCCGCCGGATCGGGCCGATCAGATTGACCAGGGCCGTCAGGTAATACGGCCCCATGTCGAGCATCGGTCCGCCGCCCTGCTGATAGTAGAATGCCGGATCAGGATGCCAGCTTTCGTGTCCATGACAGGTCATAAAGGCCGTGGCGGCGACCGGCTCCCCGATCCAGCCGTCGTCTATCAGCTTGCGGCAGGTCTGAACCCCACCGCCCAGAAAGGTGTCCGGCGCGCATCCCACCCGAACCCCCTTCTTCTCAGCAGCCGCCAGCGTCTTCTGTCCGTTGGCACGAGCGATGGCCAGCGGCTTCTCGCAGTAAACGTGTTTGCCGGCAGCGATGGCGGCCAGGTTGATCTCCGTGTGGGCCTGAGGGGTGGTGAGGTTGACGACTATCTGGATGGCCGGGTCAGCCAGCAATTCCTCCACTGAGGGAGCGGCCGAGATACCAAATTCCTCGGCCCTGGCTCTGGCCCGGTCCATGTTGAGGTCGGCGCAGGCGACGATATCCAGGATGTCGAACGCCCTGCATCCCTGGAAGTAGGCGGGGCTGATGGTTCCGCAGCCGATGATGCCTATTCTGACTCTTTCTTCCACGTTTCAGTTCTCCCGTCTGTTCTGGAAAAGTATTCAAATTGACGCTCCCATCCCGCCCGGTGGAGCAGGCCGAGGAATACGATGGGAGGGCCTTAGATTGCCTGATCAGTGATTCTGATCCAAGTCGCCGCGCGCTACATTTCCAACGACCTGATCGAAAGTCAAGTCCTGCTCGGCTTGCTGGAAGAAGGTGAGCGTGTAGCCGTCGAGGTCGTGGACGGTGAACTCGCGGGTGTTCCAGGGCTGCGTGACTGGCCCTTCGGCGATTTTGTAACCTCGCGCCTTCATCTGGCCAGCCAACTCATCGACCGTGCCCTCCGTGACCAGGAAGGAAAGGCGGACGCCCGCCCCTTTGTCCGTCTTCGACGATGGGGGGCTCTGCGGGACAAGCAGCAGGTCGGCATACTTGGTCCAGCGCAGGTGAGACAGGAGCGGTGCCCCGTTGGGGCCTGGCATGCTGAAAACCAACCGAAAGCCCAGCACGTGGGTGTACCAGCGCGTCGAGGCTTCCAAGTCGTCCACCGTCAGCGTGGCGAAGAAGGGCATGGGGTAGAATTCTTCTTGGTGGCTCATTGCAACTCCCACAGAGCCGACATCATGCGGGCTCGTTCCATGGAGTTGCCCTTGGACATGACCGCCACGAAGGGATAGCCCTTGACGCCGCACACGATGGCCAGCCCGGTGCCGGTGTTGCCGCTGGTCAGTTCTACTACCGTCTGGGCCGGGGCCAGCGTACCTTGCGCCTCGGCGTCCTCGATCATCTGGCGGGCGATACGGTCTTTCTTGGAGAAGCCGGGGTTGAGGTACTCCAGTTTGGCGAGGATGCGACCGTCAACGCCGCGCGTGATACGGTTCAATTCGACCAAGGGCGTCTCGCCGATGGCTTCGACCGCCGATGGTAGTGTGCTTCCAGCACAATTCATAGGCTGACGGTCCTTCTTACAGGATAACCTCTCTCGCTGCTCGTCGCAGTATCTTTATCTGATGTTGCTCTGCTTGGGCTTCTAAGAATTCCAATATCTGTCTGTAGTCTGTATCCCACCAGTTGGATGGCCCGGTCATTTTTAGCTGTTTATCGCATCCGTAGAAAACTAGCATTGTCGTGGTATCTCGACTGTGGCCACACTCAATGTACTCGATTTCTTCCCACTTCATTTCACGTCGCCCCAGCCAATCGCTCACATGCACGGTTTTGGAATCCATCTCAAGGCTGCGGAAGGACCCGACTGTGTTCAACATACTCATTAAGAAAAACGGTCCAACTAGCAGTAATGTAGGTGAAAACACGCCAGATGTGCTGATTATTTTCACTGCCAGCCAAATCGAGAAAACAAGACCACTCAAGGGGGCGGTCCTAACTCCCCAGCGATAACCAACGCGGATAAGTTCGGATAGAGGGCGAATATGCTTTCCATTCTCCATCACCTACTCCCTTTGAGCTTGTCCCCGAACTCTTTTGTGAACTTCTTGATCTTAGGATCGATCACCATCATACAATACGGCTGAAGGCGATTGTTGTGATAGTAATCCTGGTGGTAATCTTCGGCGGGGTAGAACTCGCCCAGCGGCGCGATTTCGGTGACGATGGGATTAGGCCACAGGCCCGACGCATCGGTTTCCGCCTTAGATCGCTCGGCGATGGCCTTCTGTTTCTCTTCGTGATACAGGATGATCGAGCGGTATTGCGTGCCCACGTCAGCCCCCTGCCGGTTCAGGGTGGTGGGATCGTGGGTGCGCCAGAAGATGTATAGCAGGTCTTCGTAGGAGATGACCTGGGGATCGTAGGTGATCTGGGTCACTTCGGCGTGGCCGGTGGTCCCGGTGCACACCTGCTTATAGGTCGGGTTCTCGACCGTACCGCCGGCGTAGCCGGATACAACCCGCTCTACGCCTTTGAGTTCTAGAAAGACGGCTTCGACACACCAAAAACATCCACCTCCAAAGGTTGCGGTTTCTAACTTATCAGACATATCCCTCTCCAATTTCGGGGTGGTTTACTATTTGGTTGACACTTTTTACCGGTCAAATCAAGCAAAGTAACCTCGTGAAACGTAAAACGTCAAACGTGATGCGTAAAACGTGATGCGTAAAGGCACATTCGCAAGGCGCGTTCGCCCAGAATCATTACATTACATAGTTACCCTGAAACATGTGCGCCGTCCGCGAGAATTTTGACTCACGGACATATTAAGGAACACGGACTTTATTTTACCTATTCGTTTTTGTCCGTGTTCTTTTCCGTCCGTGAGTCGATAATCTCGCTGCCCGTCGAGTCAAAACAAAAAGACCGCAGATTTTCGCCTGGTAGAGAAACACTGCTGAACCTCGCGTTCAGTATAGGGAACAAGGCAAATCCTGTCAATTGGAGGGGGAACCTGTCTGCTTATCCTAATTTTTGAAAACAACCGGCAGATAGACTTTCAGGGAATCTATGGGGCCCTCGACCTCGCGAATCCGGTGGTTGTCTTGATCCGCGATATACAGTTCACCCCGGTTGCCAAGAGCAACGTCAGCAGGCAGCTTAAGTTGTGCCTCAATAGCCGGCCCGTTATCGCCACCATACCCTGCGAGCCCATCGCCTGCTACGGTGGTGATGATCCCAGTGGCAGCAATCACCATACGGATGCGATGGTTATTGTTATCCGCAATGTATATGTTACCCTCTCCGTCTGCAGCTACACCAGTGGGAAAGTTCAATTCGGCACTTGTGGCCAGTCCACCATCACCAGAGAAGCCACCATTGCCGGGGCCGGTTGGCCCGCTGCCCGCAATCGTTGTGATGACTCCGGTGGCGTTGATTTTGCGGATGCGGTGGTTGTATGAATCGGCAACGTAGAGATTGCCGGCTGCATCTACTACGACACGGGTGGGATAGTTCAGTTGCGCGTCAGAGGCCGGTCCACCATCTCCAGAAAACCCGCCATTGGCGTGTCCAGTTGGCCCACTGCCGGCTACTGTCGTAATAACACCCGTTGCAGCAATGACTTTGCGGATACGATTATTATTGGCATCGGCAATGTAGATATTGCCTTCCCCGTCTATTGTCACCCCTGTAGGAGCTTGCAATTGAGCTTCAATAGCCGGCCCGTTATCACCGCCGTAGGCTGCATTTCCATCACCGGCCACCGTAGTAATAACCTGAGTAGCGATAATCACTTTGCGAATGCGGTTGTTATAGGAGTCTGCAATGTAGAGGTTTCCCGTCTCATCTATGATGACATCAGCCGGGCCTTGCAGTTGAGCGTTGGTGGCTGACCCACCATCCCCAGAAAACCCGCCGCCGCCGAGGCCGGCCGGCCCACTGCCAACCACCGTGGTGATGATGCCAGTGGCAGAGTTCAACTTGCGGATGCGGTGGTTAAACCGATCGGCGATGTAAAGATTACCCACCTCATCGACCGCTACTCCCGTTGGGGACTCCAATTGTGCATCAGTGGCCAATCCAGCATCGCCGGAGAACCCAGGAGTCCCAATGCCTGCTACGGTGGTAATTATGGCGTCAGGACCGATGGCGTAGATTAGACCAGGGCTGCTGATTAGCAGTAGCAGGAGTATCTTCTCAATGATTCGGGGTAGGGGTAGACCTGGGTGTCTGCCCCAAGGGCGAACACTCAGGTTCGCCCTTACTTTTTGAGAAGATACCAGCAGGAGAATTGTTGCCAAACAGTGCCTGATTCTCTTCATGTCTGTTACGACAATTCGCTTGATGCCTTGTCTGCCTCGCTCAGTTCAGGGGCACCTCTCTTGGGATGCCAGGGTGGCCGCGCTCTCTCGATAGATCTGCCCAAATAACGCTGTGCCCACCAGTGATACGTAAAACCCAATGGGTGCCATCAGAATCGGCATGAAGCAACACAGAATGATACTGTAGTAAGCTATCATGAAGGTGAAGTACAAAACGCCCATCAACCCGGCGACCATTACCCAACCGATGAAGTATCCGAGTTTATCGACACGAAGCAGGGACCACCATTCACGCACCCGAAAGGCTGCCGCCAGCTTGTCGTTGGCGACAAAATGAGCAGTAGCCATTGGCAAGGGGATAATGCCCAGGAGACCCAGCACCGAGCCGATGAACATCGAGAGAAACATAATGGCCATATTACCCAGAATCAGCAAAGGCAGTCCGGCCGCTACGTCGCCTCCCTCGTTGGCGGCGCTCATCAGCAATGGGAGGGAGAAGTTGCCGATGAAATAGAAGGCCATACCGCCGAAGTAGACGATCATGGCCGGCAGTATGTAGACCAGGTGGATGACTGTGCCACGCAGGCCGTCCAGCGCCAGCCGCCCCCACTCTTCCCAGGCGGGCAAAACCAGGTCATCTCCGTCAAGAG
>DAOUMD010000175.1:0-128871 GCA_034412795.1 Anaerolineae bacterium | reverse complement strand
TCTGCTTGACCTTTACCATTCTGACATCGCGTTCGGCCAGGTTGTTGTCGAAGGGCACGCGAAAGTCATGCATGAAAGCCAAGACCTGCGGCTTGAATTGCTGAAGCCGGTCGAGCAAGTTCTTGGGTGGTGATTGTTTCTTGCGACCTCGCTTCTTGGGTGGCGGGTGGGCGGGTGGTGGATTGGCTTCTAATCCCTGGCCAATCAACTCATCGTAGCGCTGCTCGAAATGCGTGAGGCGCTTTGGGGCAAGAGACATGTGCTCCAGGGGGGCCGCATCTACTTCAGCTTTGATGTCGAGTAGTACCTGGCTCATCTCCTCAGCCCAGGATTGCTGGTACTGGTCTACTATGAACTGGAGTTCTCGCAAGTGGTGGGCATTGCACAGGGCGTGCTGGCAGTCATCGAAGGTGAAGTAGGATTGCCAATGATCGTGTATCGCTCGTCCCTGAAAGAGGGGCAGGATACCCATGGCTTGCATACCTTCTTGGCCACGTTTGGGATGGACCGTGTAGTAGGTGAGCAACTCAGTGCTGGCCACGTGCAACCAATTCAACTTGCCTTCAACCCGCGGGCCGCTCTCGTCGAAGTGAAGCACAGGCGAGGCAATGAGTTGTTGCCAGGTCGCCTCCAGGCTGGGCTCAATCCGATCCACCAGCGCCGCATTGGCATCCAGGATCAAAGCTTCCGCTGGCGCGTGCCCGTAGAAGTCTCCCAACAACTCGCAAGTACGTGCCAGCGGAATGAGTTGGTAGTTGTTCAGATAGGTAGCTTGCGCCTTGATATGCAGGCCATATTGGACGGGCTGGGTCACGTCGACCGGGAACTCGGCCTTGACGCGCTTCTCGCACCGGGGGCATACCTTGATTTCGGCTCGGTGCTCAGTGACTTCAATCCGCACCGGCGGAACATCAAACACCTGTCGCCGCTCAAGCTCGCACGCCTTGATGGCCTGCAAATCGGCAACACACTCAGGACACTCGGAGACTTCATAATGCTCAACATGATCTGGCTTTTCAACCATCTTGAGCGTGTGTCCCTGGTGTCCTTCCTGACCGCGGCTACGCCGCCCGCGCTTCCGGCGCAAATTGCGTGTTTTCGGCTTCTTCAGGCCATCGCTACCCGGCGGCTTGCCGCTGTTCCGGCTGTTCTTGGCCAACTGATCGCGCAACTCCTGAATCTCAGCCACTCGCTTGGCGACGGCCTGCTGCAATTCTCGCACTTGTTCTTGCAGCGCCAGGATGATGATTATCAGTTCTTCTTTGTCTAGCTGCGCTAGCTGGCTGCGTTCAAACTCAACCGGTGACGTCATGCTGAATATGATCTGTGATCTAACGATGGCGGATCACGAACTAAGGGGCGGCATCGATTCCAATAACGCCCGCATGTAGGCTGCGGCGACTATTGCAGCGTATTTTTTCCAAGTATCGTTCTTTGTGGAGTCACAATAATCGCTGATCCCTCGGATAACCAAGTATTCTACTCCCTGCATCCAGGTAGCATCTGCTATTCCGGATCCTTCCATTTCTACAGCCTTTGCACCAAACTTATCTCGAAGGGTGTCTCTTTTCTGGGGGTTCTTTAGTAGCTTATTGGCAGAGGCGATCGTGCCAATGTGGACCTTAGGTTGCCCCTCAAAGCGATCATTGTCTGTAGGATGCTCAAGAGGTGAATTGGAGCCGTCGGAAGCAATCAGAATATCGGTTTCGGCGGGAGGGCGCGATGTGTTTAGTATTCTGCTTATCGACTCAATATGTCCAATCCAGGGGAAATCACCACTCTGTCCTGATGCTTGAAGTAACCTGGCACTTTGGAGCAAGGAGGGGCCTGAACGTGATGATCGACCTCTAGTCTTAACTTCAGAGAGTGTCTCCTTATCGAAATCATACTGGACCACTCCTTCTAGACCAGAGACGACAATGTCCCCTAAACGAACATGATCGCTGGGCTTTTCGGGATTTGGAATACCACCAGCAATACCGACCATTATGATGGTTTTTATTGTTTCAAAATGATTAGTAATGGAAGTTGCAGTTGACGAGGCAGGATTAGTGCCCGCGAATGTGAGGCACAGTACGACTTCGTGCTTACCCCCCTTAGTCGCAGGAAGATACCCCTTAAAATATCGATATTTGGCACCTCCAATATCAATTTCATTAAAGTCACTTAACGCTGCTTTGACGGCTGCAAATTCCTCAGGGAGCGCAGTAATAATACCGATCGAAGGTGTATAAGGTTCTTTGGGGTCTGGCGGGTCAATAATGATATCAATGGGATCCTTTTCGGTTTCGAGGTTTTCCTTTTTCCAGTTCGGTGGTGATCCTGCCTCTTCAAACCACTTATTTACCTGCTTGGATATATCTTTCCAGCAACTTGCATCCAGTTTTCGATGTAGGGCTGGAGAAAGTTCAGTACAATTCCACAGATATAGCAATTGACGCACCATTCCTGCAAACTCTTGGTCATTTTGGCCTGCATTTGTAAGATCTGTAACTTTTTCTAACGCTGGTGATGCTGAAGGGTTTTCCAAACATTGCTTTAGAGCCTCATCGAAGTCTTGCCGCAGTCTTATGGCGCGCTGTTCGCGATCTTTTGTTAGATCAGTATCATCAAGTTTAAGTGTGTCAATAGTCGTCTGTCCCCTACTGCGGTCCCGAGGCTCGCCATTGACAGCCTTTATGCTGCCATCCTGATTGAAATGAAGATACCGGGCGGGTTTGTCAAAACGGGGATTGATCAACAATGGCTCTTCGAGTTTCTGTAACTGACGAAATTGTGTGATGTCTGGCCCTAGGCGATCCTTACCCGGTGCAAGTGGAAAGATGAAATCCTTGGCGCTGGTGCAATGCTCGCAGGCAAGCAGCATGTTTGACCACTCGAAAGATAACCAACAGTAGAAAACCCGGTGCCTCGACTCCGAACTTCCTTTTCTAGTCTGTCTAGCTAATTTCCGTGGTCGATATAAATCGATCTTTGCACGATGTAGTGCTAACCTGCGCTCACAATACGCGCATTTTTCCAGGAAACGACTCGAGAATAGATCTAGTCCTATCTTTCCGTGCGTGAGCAATCTAGATATATCATAAGCTTTGGGCAATTCTTCAAATTGGGAATCTTGATTCCACTTGGTAACCCAAGATCCTATTTGCTTATTTCTGTTTATCCAGACTGCTTCTCTTACCCATGCTTCAGGAGGCTCGTCAGACAGCCAATCTATCGCAATCATTGATTCCCCTCCGGACCGCCATTGTTTCCTTCATTTGCCTGCCGCAAATCATGTCCTCGCAATAGCTTTTTGATCTCGTACAATTGCTTGCTTGCTGTAAGGTTTTTCCAGCTTAGTTTAAAGACGTTAAGTGGCGAAGGTTTATCAAAAAAAATCTCGTTTACTTCCGTCTCAATATTCTTTTTGAGATCTTGCAAGCTCTCTTTCTCGCTCACGACTGGCCTTAGTTTCGCCAGCTCAGAATTCGCTTCGATCAGCTCCAAACGTACTTTTGGCACTGGTTTCGGATCATATCCGAGTAATAAAGTGGTGGGTTTTAGATGTTCCAATTCTCCCTTATTAATTATTTCTTTGATTTTGACTAAGCGCTCACAAGCTTTCTCAGAGGCCCGTTTCTCGGTTTCATTTTCTGGAACAGGAGGTTCCAGCCGGTCTTTGCAGAAAGGTGGGTCACTGTAGTTGGATGCAGGGGAGGGAATGCCATCTTGTTTAGGAAGGTTATCTTGTCTATGCAGGCAGCATAACACAAAATGTATAAAGAATATGAAATAACCCAGATTATCATCAAGTGCCTCCAGCAATTCACGAGTGCCTGGTACCGTCATAGTGATCCGTTCTACTGCCTTGTGAGATGCACCCAGAATAGTCTTGGGTTCTGAGGCTTCTTGACCTTCCAGATTCGTCTGCTGCTCGTTCTGAGCATCAGGTGCATTCCTAGCTGGCCTGTCATAGGGTTCTAGCAGTACGTTGGGCAGGGCCTCTGACGTAATCCCAGGGTCTTGTTGTGTCTGTTCAATTTGCTCTCTAATCCAGTTCAATTCATCCCAAATTGTCTCAAAATACGGGCGGCTCGACAGGTTTTTGATCATCTCTTGGAAGTTGTTTTCCAACTCGATGATATTTCTCTTTGCCCTGGGTATATTATTCCGGTCAGTGTTTTTGGACGAAAGCTCATTCGCAGTTTCTGCACTATAGTCTGTGAGAGAATCCTCTTGCTGATAATCGGGCCCATCCTGCGGAGAAGCGTTTTCTTCACCTGCTGTATGAGAATTCTTATCTTCTTCAGTCTCGAAGTTCAAGAATATTGAATAGAGTGCTATGGCGCCCAGACTATAGATATCGGAAGCGGCTGACCACTGGCGCAACTCAATAACTCTAGGAATTGGAAACCACTGTTTTTCAGTAAACACATCTGTATTCTTAACAACGATTCTACCTTGGTATATCCGCCAGCTTTCAGGTTTACAGCGGAAGATTTGCATTTGTTCGACATATTTTTCGTCTTCTTTTAGCTCAAAGATGTAATCTCGGACCTGGATTCGGTCACCCTCTTTGAGTCTGTCTAATGAAACAGCCGTTTGTTTTTCCGCTCCTGCATCTCTCCCGGGCTCAGAGGATTTCATTTCGGTCGTATGGTGCTCTTCAACATACTGACTATTAGCCAACAGATCCTCTAGCTCTACCGCAACGCTTCCGTCTTCGTTGATTAACACATTGCGCCATCCTAACACGACATAAAGATCGTTGGGTTGAGAAAATAGGACTGCTGTGTTGGTTGTCTCACGTTCTTTACCAAAACCTCGCTCGGGAGCATAGAACGGAGATGCACGTTCTCCAGAAACAACGGGGCCCTTGGTCAATGCACTTGTCTCTGTTCTAAGAGCAGGTGGAACTGGAGGGCGAACGCCCTTAATAGTAGACCCTACCAAAGCATAACTGCCATAGTCGGCCAGGGAATAATTCGTCGTATCTGATGGATACTTCAGATAGAGAATGTTAGCAGGGCGGAGGTCCGCGTGCAGAATCCCATTTCGATGCAATACGTCCAAGCTCTTACCTATGCGCAAGAGGAAGTCCAGTTGGTCACTAGCTTTCCATTTTCCTCGCAGTTTAAGGGTAATCGCTTCTTGGAATGTACCTTCAGCCCATCGGAAGACTATGCTTGGCAAACCTATATGCCAAGTAGCTCCTATTGCATCAATGTCAAAAGATTCTTCGGAAGAATACGCTCTCCCTAGATCAGTGCTGTCCCGTCTGGAATCATTCTGCCTCACGCCTTGGTTATCATCATCGGTCAAATTCTCATTGCGCTCGTCTTCCGATACCTGGTCATCCTCGGCGTTCCCCTCGTATTCGCCGCCTGATTGCATCTTCGGCTGATCGTGTTCAGTATTGAACTCTACAAAATAGGTTTCTTTCAATGCTATAGGATTGCGTGCTTTGAATTCCGGTATTAAGTCTGAGATGTTTTTGTCAACGACTTTCTGTAACGGAGACTTTTCCGGGAGTATTCTTTTAATCATTCCATTCTCAATTACCGCTGAGCAGAATAACGGGTTTCGCCCTCGTTCAAAGGAGGCAAACAGAAACATGTTTTCCTGATCATCCGTGGCAAACTTTGTGCGTAGAACTCCCCTTCCGGTGGGAACAACCTCTAATAAAGCCTCTGGGACTTCAGCACGGTATACACTGGACGCAAGTTTAGCTTCCTGCTCAGTCAAATCAACTATATAACCATTTTCACGATGCGTCTCTCCCATCATCTTTGGAAACTTCAGTGCAAAATGCTCTCCATCTCGAGACGTGACTTGGAGCACAAAGCCGAGTGCGCCTTCATAACATGGTCCCAGACATCTTCCCGTGTCATCGACCGGTATGTACCAGTCGCTAGTTATCATCAGGGGGATCACATCGCCTTCATTGGTCATTGGTTCACCTCCCAAGGAACGGTCGAACCGTACATCGATCAATTCTGAGGCACATCGCAGAGCGTAGTAATCTCTTCGGGTAGATACAGTAGACAGACAACAGTACTGCCATCTCGACCAACATCAGCATCCGGCGTCCAACCTTCGATCTTGCTGTCCTCTTCCCTCACTTTGAACCAGTATTTATCCTCAGAGTCTGAATATGGAAAATTCCCACCATCAATTATCTTTACTTGCTTATAAGCAATGTTAGGTCCATCAGGTCCTTGCGTCGATCTTGGCTCGCTACGGAGCTTCACCTCTGGTCCTGCTACACTGGCAGTTGTACCCACACACAATGATGGTCGCTTAGGGTGGCATGTAGGAGGCGGTACTGTAAAAGTGAATATTCCGCCGTTTGGTTCTGATTGATTTATATGTCTTGCTTCAATAGAGTGGTCGCCAGGTAGGATCAATGTTCCCGTTAGCTCGACTTGCCAGAGTCCGCTCGATTCTACACTTACTGCTTCTAGTTCTTGATTATCAACAAAAATGCGTAATTGAGAGTTAGGTTCCCCAATTCCACCTATTTTTACATAATCAGTTTGTCGTTCAACTACTTGCAAAATGACAGGTTTGAGGGGGGGGGCTGTTGGTAATGGTGTAGGAGTTGGGATTGATGTAGGTGTGGGTATTGGTGTGAGGGTAGGAACCGTGAAAGTAGAGGATGTTGCTATCGCTTCTGGGGTCAAATCTGCACTTATCACGCCAGCTCTTACAAAGTAACTCCCGGGTGTCAGAACGGGAACATCCGTTCTGATCGTGCCGTCTTCTGCAGCTGAAAATAGATGTGTATATGGAATGCCAAATGAGCCTGCCGGAATAAGCTCCACAATCAACAACTGTTTGGGCTGCGTGGTAATTTCAATTCGAGCACGGTTGGCATCACCAATAGCTTGTACGAGTGTCGGGGGCGACGAAACGTTTCGGACAATAATTCCGTATAGATAGGAAAGTGCAAACGAGACAATTAGAGCAATAATCGCGAGAATTACGATTAGCAGCAATAAAGACTTTCCAATTCCCCAAGGCGGTTTAGGTGGAAGATCTAGCTGAACATTTTGTTCCTCATTCATAGGTCACCCTCCCTGATATTGATTTGTGATCTTGAGCGATAACCAAGGATCTCCCAAGCGGTAACGTCAGGCAGTCTCGAAGCCAGACCACGCGGCAAACGGCGTGGAAGGCGACGATATTGCCATAGAAAGATGTACCGAGGCCGTTTCGGTAGCCAAGTGGGTCAATGTGCCCAAACAGCGATTGGGTGCCACCGATTTTCGGCTAGAAAACGTTCCCGACTGGCCCGGTGCCGCGCTACGATTAAGTAGGCGTGGGCCACCCGGCTCTTCGTTTTTCAATCGACAGTCAGTGGCACGCTCAAGATGTAGCCGCTTAAGTAACAAAACTTTTTGGCTCATGTCTAGAACAAGTGCTGAGAGTGTGATATAGTCCTCAGCATGGACTTTCCAATCGTAGAGCTATTTGACGACGATCTAAGCGCGGCCTGGCTGCTGAAGTACTTTCACCAGAACGAGTTGCGGTGTCCCCACTGTGGAAGAAGCGTGGAGGAGGCACGCGTGTTTCGCATAACCAAGAGGAGCCGGTTGACGGTATACCGGTGTCCTTGTCAGGGTATCTACAATCTATACAGTGGGACGGTGTTCGAGGGAAAGCACTTGCGGCCAGCGCAGGCCATTTTGCTGTTGCGTGGCGTATGCAAGGGCGAACCAACCGCGACGATAGCGCGTGAGATCGGATTAGTACGCCAGACGGTGCATGAGCTGCGCAAGACGATCCAAGCCAACGCGGAAAGACTTCAACCCACAGACCCTTTGCCTGACCAGCAGACTGAGACGGATGAGATGTTTCAGAATGCGGGGGAAAAAAGGTGAACTTCACGCCGACCCTGATGATCCACCGCGCAGACGGGCTAACAAACAACCGGGACACGGCACGTACGACAATGACCGCCCGCCCGTGGTCGGCACAGTTGGCCGTGAAAGCGGGCAGGTGCGCTTGCGCGTGGTGCACCATACCGACGCAGAAACCCTGGTTCACCACGTCCATACCTTCACCTTGGCTGAGGCGGTGGTATTCACCGACGAATGGCAAAGCTACCACCACATCATTCGCCTGCACGCGACCGTCTGCCACGGACAGAAGGAGTGGGCGCGTGACGACGATGGGGATGGCATCCGCGAAGTGCATGTCAACACCACCGAGGGGATGTGGACCACCGTGCGAAACTTCCTGCGACCCTTGCGGGGTGTTCATAAGAAATACCTCAACGGCTACGTCGCTATGTGCGAATTTGGCATCAATCTCAAGCGGATTACGCCAGCCTTCATCTCAGCCCTGGTCGCCTTGCATTAGATTTTGACATGAGCCAACTTGGTTTGGTAAAGCGCAGGCTAAATAGCAGCAGACAGCGGTGTGAGGTTTCTGAAATGAGCCAGACTATCGCCTGCCTCCGGTGAAGGGTTTTGCGTCAATCTTTCATGTGGATTGCTTGATGGCAAATATGGCACGCAAGAACTGCAGAAGTACAATAGAGTGGTTGCACAATAGGTGTTTGCCACTATGACTTGCGGTTGCGACCACCTTCGACGCACAATGGGTTGTGCAGATTCCTTATTGTGGAAAAACTCTAATCAACGTGACATTGTCGAACTACCAGGCAATTTGATTAGAAATGTCAACGAGGACGAATTCACTTGTAAGCATATAATCGCAATACCGCAAAAGTTGCTATTGGGCCTGTCAGCCCACCGAGCTACAACATCAACGAATAGGTAATTTTGACGGTCGAAACCCCGATTTGGGTATATTTTGGTATCTCACAGGTACTCGTCTGGACGTGCCACATAGGCTCCGGCCTGGCTTCGTAGCAAGTTTTGCGGTATTGCATATAATCGCATCTATTATACTATAAATGATGGAAGCTTGGCAAATCTTTGGTGGCTGAATACTGTAATAATCTATGGTGCTAGTAGTCTTTCGAGAAATTGTTCAAGATCGCCAATATACTGAGTATTCTCGCAACGATTATGGCAAAAGCAGCTTGATTTACCGTCAAATCTACCCATTTTTACCGAAATTCGCTGTTTTTGAGTCATCTTTGCCACTATACTGGTGGTAAACTAGCACCAAAGGTTACTACAATCATCAGCATTTCTCTCAGAGACGGTGATACCCTTTTTGCCGAGATCTACGGCTAGGAACACGTAAAAACAGCCTTAGCCCTAACCTTAACCTCTGCGCTGCCTGGTGGAGACGATAGTCGGCGCGTGCTCCAGACGGCGCTGGCTGCCCTGGCCAAAGGAGGCACATTGGTCGTGGCCGAGTGGGACCGTTCTATGAGCCAGGTTTGGGGATTTGCGGAAGACGACCTCATGACGCCCGAGCAGATCGTGGCGCTCCTCCAAGGCTTGGAGATTGAGAAAGCTGAAGTCAGGTGCGTCCCGGACGCACTTGCTTCGCCAGACGACCCGCGTGAGCACCAGGGCTCAGCCGCCAACGTCGCCTTCGTGAAGGCTCGCAAGCCTTAGGGACCACGAGCAAATGAACAAGGCTTACATCACTACGCTGCAAAGCCTTCTTCATGAAGACGCCGATCCCAAGACCAGGGGGTGGTGGGAGGCCTATGTCAAGAACAGCGCCCCATTCATCGGAGCCAAGATGCCGGTCATACGCTCCACGCTCTGCGTGCGCATCCGTCGTTCTTAACCTCGGCGGCAAATTAGTCGCGTCCTCAATTGTGTTGCCCTGGCGCCTATGATGGCTTAAGCCAGTCTGCTAACCGCTCCTTGATGCGCTGAAGCCTCAGGTGCTATATCTCCTGTTGCGCCGGGCAGAAACTCCCCATCCACTTTTTGAGAAGATACCTTCGATTAGTCTTGTTCCCCCAGTCCCGTGGTTGGAGCAGCTTCTATCTTATCCGGTGTGCCTGAAGATGCACCGATTTCCCCAGATACGGCTGGAGCCGGCTCTATCTCTTGAGCCGTGGCCGGAGCTTTTTCGATCTTCTCAGATGTCGCCAACCCAATTACAATGACCAGAATCAGTATGACAATCTGGATCAAGCTCCCATAGTCCGGTACAAAGCCGGCCGCAGCGCCAACTATTAATACTGCACCCAGGGTACGTCCCGTCGATCCCTTGACCATACGGCCACCGGTGATCTTGAATTCCCCTTTGGCAAGACCAATGATTCCAAACACCAGCATAAGAATGACAAGACACATTTCGGCCTCCTTGTCTTATAGAACGTGCTGCGTATTGCGTACTGCGTATTGCTGGTTGCGTTACACGGTTTGACGGTTTACCTGTGATGCTACGGCCTGAAAAAAAGGAACTTGCGTATGGGCTCCATTATACCACGATTTTCGCAGTATATACATATGAATTTCGTATAAATCTATAGGAATGGTTCATTTTGCCAAGAGAACTGGTTGACAATTTGGCCTGCTTTGCCAGACAAATTCGTAAAACGTAAGGCGTAATGATTTTTGGCAAATGTGCCTTTGCGCATCACGTTTTACGTTTTACGAGGTTACTTTGCTTGATTTGACCGGTAAAAGGTGTCAACCAAATAGTGAACCATCCCAATCTATAACATCTGCACTTGTTCTAAACATGAGCCACCATGTTTTTTGCGATGGCACCCGCAAGGCCAGTATAATACAGCCGCTACTGCTTTCAACTCCCCTCTTCCGAGGGGTGCATTTCTATTTGGAGGCAAGACCCTATGGTTCAGGGAGCAAGAAGGACAAGCGGAGGCGGTGACTGAGTTGATAGACACAACGGGGATTTCGGTGGGGGAGACGGCAGAGCAGGTAGCGACGTGGATTCGCAGCAAGAAAGGGTAAGCATGAGGCATAAACTCCTCTTCATTTGTTCTGGCAACTACTATCGAAGCCGCTTCGCCGAGATGCTCTTCAACGCGATGGCGGCCAAATCTGACCTGGACTGGCAAGCGGACTCGAGGGGGATCTCAACCCAACTTGGAGTTCACACCGTCGGTCCCATCTCGATCCACGTGATCGAGGGGCTCGTGGCCAGGGGCATAAAGGTCAACGGCCGGGTTCGTTATCCAATTAAGCTACAAGAGGGTGACCTGGCCGGGGCGGATCTAGTTATTGCCATGAAAGAGACGGAACACCGCGCACATCTTGAGGGGAATTTCCCCAGTTGGGTGGACAAGATCGAGTACTGGAGTGTACACGATGTTGATGTAGCCTCGGTGGACGAGACTCTGCCTCAAATCGAACGCGAGTTGCATGCCCTGATTCAACGCCTGTCTGGAGAATGAGTGTCAAGATCCACACGGTAAGGAGGTCTTTCGACAGCCCGGTCTGTTCCATGCAAGCGCCCAGTCTTAGCTGGGCGTCTTTGTATTTGCTCGGTGCAACTTTGCTTTTTGGAATATTTGGGTGTAAGCTTACTAAGTATATTTTCTTTGTAAGGAAGGAGTCCAAAAAATGAAAAAGTCGTATACCAAGACCGGTCGTTCTTGCCGGGTGACGTTTGAAGTGCCCGCGCAGGTCGATGCCAACACAGCGGCACTATGTGGTGAGTTCAACGAGTGGGACGCCTCCAAGCATCCCATGAAGCGTCGTAAAGACGGCGGCTTCTTGATCACCGTTTCGCTGAAGCCCGGCGAGTACCGTTTCCGCTATCTGGTAGACAGCGAGCGGTGGGAAAATGACTGGGAGGCAGATAAATATGTCCCCAACGAATTCGGCACCGAAGACTCGGTAGTGGTCGTCTAAGCTAGAAATGCCGCGAAGCCCGGTCCCGCAGTATTGCCGGACTGGGCTTCGCCCATCAGGCCGATATCCTCAATCCGATGAAAGGGGAGGAACTGTGGCAAACAGCGCATCAATTCTGAAACTGTCCGAGCTGGAACGCAGAGAGCTCATCCCGGGAGCTAGGGCGCGTTTTGTCCATTGTGATAACATGACCCTCGCTCATTGGGAGTTCGAGGCCGGCGTGCCGCTCCCCGAGCATTCACATCCGCACGAGCAGATTACCAACATCCTGGACGGCGTCTTTGAACTGACCATTGAGGGTCAGCCCCATCGTCTTGAAGCGGGGATGGTGGCCGTCATCCCGCCCGACGCCTGTCACTCCGGAAAATCGATTACTAACTGCCGTTTGTTTGACGTCTTTTACCCGGTGCGAGAGGACTTTCGTTAGAGGATAGGTGGGCCAGGTGGCAATAACCCTTGTGAGGAGAGAATGTATGAAATGTCCCAAATGCAACGCCGATTTGGTACAAAAGGTGCACAGAGGAATCGAAGTTGACTACTGTGCTAATTCCAAGGGCATGTGGCTCGATTCTGAAGAGCTGGACGAACTTGAGGATCAAGCCTACGACGAAGATGAGTATAAGGGCTCGCTCATTGTGTCCAGCACGCCGACTGAGTATCCCTGCCCTCATTGCGGGAAGCCACTGCGCCGATTCCAGTACCGGCTAAACAGCCTGGAGCTGGAGTATTGTGAGGATGGCCACGGCTTCTGGCTGGACGAGGACGAGGAGGAACGGGTCCTGGAGTTGATGAAGGCCCGCGAGAAAGACATTCGCCGCAAATTCGATGCCGAAGCGGAATGGGATAACTTGTTGCAGAAGCTCAGGTCAAAGTCTTTCTTCGGTGGGTCGGCGGGCTATGCCTAGTACACCGAGGCATAAATGGGTCTATAGTTAGTTTTGCTCCGAGGGGGTTTAATATTGGGACATATCACCCAGGGGGCATTTGTCCCAATATTAAATCCCCGATTTAGGCGCAATAGGCCGGGATTTGCCAATCCCTGGCGAGCAAATAACTTAAGCGTCCTCTGGCTTTTCAGACAAGCTCCAAGCCAGCAGTCCTGCAACGACTGCGTTCAGCTCTAACGTTTTACCACGTTCCGTCTTGCTTTCTCCAGATTTCTTATGTTTTGAGTTTAGATAAAAGCCAAGAAACCGGTTTTTTGTCGTCTTCCATAGGTTTTGGCACGTTGCCAGGTGCTTTTTCATAGTTGCGGTTGCACAGTGAGGTTCAAAAACCCGGTTTCTTACAAGTTGTCTAAACTCAAGTTATGTGATAGTAATTGATATAGCCGATTGAGCCAGTGTGCTCAGGGCTGTTACCTCTGCTTGCGAGTCCTCCGCCTGACGGGACAGCGCCAGGCCAGCCTCGAAGTGCTGTCCCGCCAGGGTTTAGTCTCCCACCCGATTTTACGAAATGCCTAGTACACCGAGGCGGAAATAAGCTTGCAGTTAGTTTTGCTCCAAGGGGATTGCCAAATCCCCGTTTAAGGCACAAAAGGCCGGGATTTGACAATCCCTGGCGAGCAAACAAGTGGTGTACTAGATTGACCAACAACCTTGCCTTATCTGCTAGATCGTCGTCTGGCAAAGTCGCCGCTGCCCTTTCAAAAGTGGCATTCGCTTCCTGAAGGACAGTGATTGTGATGGCTGATTCTCACAGCTACATCAACAGCGTGACTTTTGCGCTATTGTGTTGACAGGGAAGACTATCTAAACTGAGATCAGGCAACAGATCGCCGCGATACAAAAAGGCAGTCCGTGACAAATGATGGAACGACAGGAGGTTTCTATGGAAATGTCAACACTGAAAGAGGAAAGGACGATCGTTATCGACATCAGGCTGACCGGAAGACTGGTGGTGGCGCTTGTCGGTGTGCTGACGATAGTGGCGTTGTTTGCCTATCTGACACTGACAGGCGAGAGCGTGGTGGCTTCCGGTGGAGAATCGCCCCTGGCGCAATCGAGTGGGATGCGTCAATTCTACCTGTCGCAATCGGGTGCTGCGGGGAGCAGTGCTTCCACCATGTGCGCTGATGGATACCACATGGCCTCGCTATGGGAGATTGCCGACCCTTCCAACCTCAAGTACAACACCACGCTGGGCAATACAGTAGCTGATAGTGGTCAAGGGCCTCCAACAGATGGGTACTTCATATCTGGCTGGGTACGCACCGGCTACGTTGCTGTCACAAGCGATTCGTCCACCGTGGGACGCGCCAACTGCGGTGCTTGGACCATTCACAACATGTCCTATTGGGGAACCACAGCTATGTTGCCATCTACCTGGACAAGCGGCAGTCAGGATATCGGCGTCTGGCAGTTAGCCGTGTCCACCTGCGACACCTACAATCCTGTCTGGTGTATCGAGGATTAAGACGATGCTCAGGGTACAGTTTAGAGTCCACTATCACCGGCGGACAACACTCAGGGTTTTGTTCGCATTGGTGCTGCTGCCAATCGTATTGCTGGTCACGCTGACTGTGAACCGCGTTCGTGCTATCACACCCAACCCCTCATCCTTCCTGAGCGCAGCGCCTGGCGTACGCCAATTCTACCTGACCCAATCGTCGTTCAAGGCGAATGAGGCTCTTACTGCCTGTGCCGAAGGATACCATTTCGCCTCGATCTGGGAGATTGCTGACCCTTCTAGCCTCGAGTACAACACCTCCCTGGGGACGACGAATTCAGATAGTGGTGCCGGACCTCCCACGGCCGTGCCTATATTTTTGGGTACTAAGCTTGTGCGAGGCTGGGTGCGTACCGGATATAGTGCATGGTCATCGGACACCGTGGGCCGCGCCAACTGCATAGCCTGGGCCAGTGATTATGCTTTCTACTGGGGGACTGTGGCCAACCTGCCCGCTACCTGGACAGACGGTGATCAGGATTTGGGTGTCTGGAACCTGGAAGTGAGGACCTGTGACACGTCGTCCATCAGGGTGTGGTGCGTGCAAGATGATGTTAATAGCGCCTTGGGCGTGTTTCTGCCTCTCGTTTTGAAGGGCAACTGAGCTTATCGAACGCCAAAACGACTAATGAAGCTTAAGAATTTAGTCGGGTAACTAATTGGGTGGTTTGGTGTTGTAGTCAGCGGAGGTGAAAGTATGGCGAAACCGCTGACCATTGATCTGACACCCGAACAACGGCGTGAATTGGAATACGCCCGGGACCACCATGGGCTAGCATATGTTCGCGAACGAGTGAGCGCTATACTCAAGATTGCCGATGGCATGTCGGGACGGCAAGTGGCGCTGAGAGGTCTGCTGAAGCGACGTAAGACGGATACCGTGTACGACTGGTTTCATCGCTATCAGGCCGAAGGATTAGCTGGGCTGAAAATCAAGTCCGGGCGCGGGCGCAAGCCCGCTTTTTCCCCCTCAGCACGCCGATGAGGAGAGTGCTTGCCAGGCGATCTTAAACGTCGTCCGGCGTGAGCCGCGGCTGTTTGGACATCGTCAGAGCCGCTGGACGTTGAAGGCCATCGCTCAGACGTGTGACTGGCTACGGGTCACCACGCCGGGTGGACTGTCGCAGATTTTGGATCGGCTGGGGATCTGCTACAAGCGCGCTCGCAGCTATGTTCACAGCCCCGATGAGGCCTACGATGCGAAGCTGAGCGTGATCCAGTTGTGCTTGTTACGCGCCTGGTACCAGCCAGAAAGATACGTATTTCTCTATCAAGATGAGTTTACCTACTACCGACAACCCAGCCTGGCGCGGGCCTATGAGAGCCAGGGACATCGGCAGCCCTTGGCCCACAGGAGCTACAGGTCAGACACTCAGTTTCGCGTCGTGGCGGCTCTGAATGCCATCACCGGGCAGGTCACCTATCGCCAACACACCAAGATTGGCTTGCGCCAGCTCTCCGATTTCTACGCAGCCGTGCGAGCCGACTTTCCACAGGTCGAGGAAATCTATATGGCTCAGGACAATTGGCCGGTGCACTTTCATCCCGATGTACTGGCTCGTTTGCAGCCTCAAGATTTCTTCCCGCAGCCGCCCAAGGTGCCGCCCACCTGGCCGACTGAGCCCAGCCCAAAGGCGATCCAGGCCAATCTGCCCATTCGGCTTTTGCTGCTACCCACTTATGCTTCCTGGCTCAATCCCATTGAGAAGCTCTGGCGCTGGCTCAAACAGGAGGTTCTACACTTGCACCGCTTGAGCGGCGATTGGCAAGCACTCAAACTGGCCGTGGCCGATTTCTTGGACGGCTTCGAGAATGGCTCACCCGAATTGCTACGCTACGTCGGCTTGTTACCCGATTAAATTTTTAATGATCATAAGTCGTTACTACGAACTATAGACCCATTTGCGTCTCGGTGTACTGGTACACCAAGGCGTAAATGGGTCTATAGTTCGTTTTGCTCCGAGGGGATTGCCCAATCCCCGATTTAGGCGTAAAAGGCCGGGATTTGCCAATCCCTGGCGAGCAAATAACTATGCACCTATTTACGCCGAGATGTACTGGCACACTGGAATGGTAACTTCAGCCCCCCGTCTGGCCGTTCCCCTGAATCTCGGCAAAGCGGGAGAGTTTCAGTTCGTCCAGTGACATTGAAGGCTCGCCGTCTAGCACCAGTTCGCTGAGCAGCTTGCCTATGATGGGTCCCAGGCAGAAGCCGTGGCCGCTGAAGCCCGTAACCAGCAGGTAGCCCTGCACCCCCTCCACCGGCCCGATGATGGGCAGGCGGTCGGGCGTCATGGCCAGCGTACCCGCCCAGGCGCGCAAGAAGTTGGTGTTGCCAAGTGTTGGCACCATCAGTGCGATGCGGGACAGATGGGTCAGCCCCTCGGCGGGAACGATCTTGTTAGACGTGTTGGCTGTGACGATCACCCCGCCGACGTGGACGTGCCCGGCGCGGGCAGGCCGGAAATAAATCCGCATATCGTGGGATGAGACGAATTCCGTAAAAAACGGCGGCACCCGCTGGGTGACACCGATGAAGTTGCGGGCAGGTTCGACCGGGATGTGGATGCCCAGTGTTTGACCCAACTGGGGGGTGTAGGCACCGCCAGCGTGGATCACCAAGGGGGTTTCGATAGTGAGTTCCCCTTCCCGGCCCCGCGCCAGCACCGACGTCACCTGTCCTCCCTGTGTCTCCAGGCTGATGGCTTCGGTGTGCGTGAGGATGGTGGCGCCGGCCCGCCTGGCGGCCACTGCAAAAGCCCAGGTACTCAGAATCGGGTTGGCCACGCCATCCGACGCACAGTATTTGGCGCCGATGAACATATGTGAGAGGTACGGGGCACGCCGCTGCAATTCGTCCCGGTCCCACATTTCGACCACCAGGCCATCGGCCAACTCCTCCTGTGCCTCGGCGGCCAGTTGGGCCAAACGCTCTTCGCTGGCGGCCAGGCGGATGTTGCCTCCCTGGACGTACTCCATGTCGAAGTCTAACTCGGCTTCCAGTCCCTCCCACAGCTTGATGCTGGCCATGGCCAGGAGCCGTTCGAGCCGGTCTCGACATTGAGCACGCACACCTCCGCCGCTGCGCGCCGAGGCCTCGACGCCGATGGCTGATTTTTCCAGCACTAACGGTTGCAGGCCGCGCTGTGCCAGGTAATAGGTGATGGCACCCCCGACGATGCCGGCGCCAACGATCACGACTGGAGCTTCCATCTTGCGCATACTCGTCATCGGGCAATTCCCCCTCCCTGTAGCGTGTTCGCGGCCTGATCCTCGGCGACTGATTTCAGAGCTGCCAAAGGTATAGGAAAGACGGGCGGCCGCACCCGAAACTGCGCCACTTCCGCTTGTGTGCGGCCTGTCTCTTGGGCGACCAAGGCGGCTACCAAGGGGCCACACACGCGACCCTGGCAGTTGCCCATGCCACACCGGGTGAGAGACTTGACGGCGTCCAGCGTGTCCGCCCCCAAATGCACCGCTTCAGCGATATCTGCCCGTGTGACCTCCTCGCACCGGCAAATGATCGTATCAGGTTGGGCCAGCTCGTCCAGGCCGGGGCCGGGTGTAAATAGCTCAGCGTAGACTTCCTGAAAGCGTTGCTCGCGGCGCAGTGCATGTTTCAGACGCGGATCGTCATCCAGAATTGTGCTCGTGTTCTTTCCATTCGAGCTTCCTGCCCTTATCTGGGCCGCCGCGGCCAGGCCCGCGATCTGACCCTCGATCAGCGCCAGCGGTCCGCCACCAACGCCGGCACCGTCCCCGACAGCGAAGACACCTGGCAGGTTGGTGCGCATGTGCTCGTCCCGGACGGGCACGAAGCCTCCCCAGTCTGGTCGCCACTCACAGCGAACTCCAAGCAACTGGGCCAGTTCGGTGGCGGGTGTGAAGCCATAGCCACAGCACAGGGTATCGCACGTCAGTCGTCGAGACGTGTCCGGGATGGGGCGCCACTGGTCGTCCAGTTGGGCGATCGTCACTTCCGTCACTTCTCCCGGACCGTGCGCCTCAATCACACCCCAACCGGTGTGGAACGGCACGCCGGCCCGTCGCAGCGTCAACTGGCTGCTGAGTCCCTCGCTCAGACGACCCCATTGCCCCCACAGGGCGGTCGCATAGCTCAGCGGACGACGCAGCCCCTTGCGCAGCAGCGGCGCCCCCTCTAATATAACGACTACCTCCACGCCAGCCTGGACCAGCCCGGCTGCCACCACCAGTTGCAGCGGCCCGGTCCCGGCCAACACGACCCGTCGCCCCGGCAGGATGCGTTGCTCTTTGAGCAACGTCTGGGCGGCGCCGCTCATCATCACACCGGGCAGGGTCCAGCCGGGGAAGGCGGCTACCCGCTCGTAAGCGCCAGTGGCCAGGATGATGACATCGGCCTGGAGACTGGATGGCGACGCGGGACCATGTAGGGCCAGTTGGTTGTCCTCAAATGCACCCCATACGGTGGTTTCGGTCAAAAGCTCAACACCAGCGGCGGCGGCTTTTTCCCACAAATCCTTACCCTCTCGCTGATGGCTCTCTGGCCGAAGGGTTTGGAACTCGGCTGCCGGCTGCCGGTAGTACTGGCCGCCTGGCTGCCGGTAGCTGTCGATGAGCGTAACCTGAACACCGGCCTGGGCGGCAGCCAACGCCGCACTCAGCCCGGCCGGCCCGGCGCCGACCACCGCCACTTCTGTCTGATTGCTTTCCGTTGGACTGGTCATGCTGAACCCTCCCTGGGCCCTTCGGTTTCGATTACCATACCGTCGCTCACCGGTGTAATACAGGCCCGTACGTTGGACACGCCGTCCACTGTTACCAGGCAGTCGAAGCAAATCCCCATACCGCAGAAGAGGCCCCTGGGCTTGCCACTTTCGGTACGGCGCCATGCCCGCTGGCCGTTTGCCAGCAAGGCCCCGGCGATGGTCTCGCCCAGGTATGCCTGGAGTGGAACTCCGTCTACGGTAATGGTCACCGCCTGGCCGCGTTGCGTCTCCGCTTCAATGCGCATTGTTTTACTCCCTATGTACTAACGAAGCTTTGCCTCAAACCGCCCAGTTAATGGCTCACGGATGAACACAGATTTACACGGATAGGATAACAATTTGAAATATCTGTGTTCATCCGTGAGCATCTGTGAGCTAGATTCTTGTCTCGTTTGTCAGAGATCTGGCTTATGAAGATGTCTAGACCTTGGAGGTTTTCAAGAAGCAATTATGCCAGTTAAACAACCAGATAATGGTGGCGACTTTGTCTGCAAAAGGGCGTATCGAAATGTTCCAAGGTCTAAGTTTTTCGGATTGCCGGACTCTTACTTGTGCAATATTGTACGAATTAGTTTAACTGTGTCAAATCACTCGGGTGCGTCCCAAAATTTGGAAAAGCACAGGGGGGCGCGGGGTGAGTCCCCCCGATTCCCCCCTGGTTTGCCCAACTGCCTAAAAATTGGGACGCACCCAATCACTCGGGGCAATTTCCAATCGAGGGAGTGAATGTATCTTCTCAATATCTCGGGGTAAGGGCAGGTCTTGCGCCTGCCCAAGCGGGCAACCGCAAGGGTTTGCCCCTACTTTTTGAGAAGATACGACTGAAACCAGACCTAATCGGTCCCGGTTCACACGAATTTCAAATGTTTTTCTAGTTATCTTTTTAGAACCTGCAAACTTGTTTCAAACTTCCCCCTGATATACTGAGATTATCAGTTCCAACCGGACCTTAATAATCTTATATGCGGGAGGAAGAGAATGTTTTTAAAAAACAGACGGGCTTTCATAGGCATTTTCGTAACGCTTCTGTTGGCACTGGGGCTGGTTAGCCCGGTGCTTGGTCAGAGTGGCGGTGACGCTGTGCCTGGGCCATTGTCTACCGTTCTTACCACGAGCGCCGGTTCCAGTTATGGCCTTGAGTTCCTGGGTACCAGCAATGGGGGATATACCTGGAACTACCGGGTGAGCGAATTGGTCGGCAGGGACCTGGGCAACTGGGTCTTGGGACTGTGCATAACGGACACCGACAGGGTCGCTGGTTGGGATCCTATGAATGGTGACGCCGGGATTAATGGTGTGGAGTTACTGCTTGACCCCGGTCATCCTGATCCATCGACGGGTCTCAATGGCATCAAGTGGGAGACGGCGAATGACTATGACCAAGATGGTCAAAACGGATCCGATAGCCGAGCCTTCTCCATCACATTTGACACCCTTTATCCGGTGGGCACGACGCAGGTAGCCGCCAAAGCTCGACTGGTCGCTTCTAGCGGTGTGGCTGCTGGCTACATCCGCGGGCCATATTGCTTTGGTGTTTCGAATCCCGATTCCGATAACGACAGCATACCCGATGCTGATGAGTGGGATTTCGATCAGGACGATTCAAGTGACGATGACTTGTGTACCAATCTCACTTTTGACCAGGACAGCGACGGTATCCCCAGTTGCCAGGATAACGATGCTGACGGGGACGGTGCGCCCAACTATCTGGACACGGACTCCGACGGTGACGGCATCCCTGATAGCGTCGAGGCCGGCGACGATGATCTCGGCACGCCGCCGGTTGATAGTGATGGTGATGGGCTGTCCGACTTTATCGACCTTGACTCTGACAATGACGGCATTCCCGACAGCCAGGAAGGGGCCGGCGATACTGATGGGGATGGTACACCCAACTACTTGGACGATGACTCCGACGGTGATGGTATCCCCGACAGTACCGAGGGGACCGATGACTCTGACGGTGATGGCATCCCCAACTACCTGGACAATGACGATAACAATGGCCCCAACGGCGATGTCGATGGCGATGGTATCATCAACGATCACGAAGATGACTATGATGACGGCGACGAGGACGGCATTCCCAACTTAGCTGATCCCGACTCTGACGACGACGGTATCCCCGACAGCGTCGAAGCCGGCGACGATGATCCCAGCACGCCGCCGGTTGACAGTGATGGCGATGGGTTCCCCGACTTTGTCGACTCCGACTCTGACGACGACGGCATCCCCGATAGCCAGGAGGGGGCCGGCGACACCGATGGAGATGGTACGCCCAACTATCTGGATGAGGACTCCGACGGTGACGGCATACCCGATGCCGATGAATGGGACAACGATCAGGATGCTTCGACCGACGATGATTTGTGCACCAACCTCACCTTTGACCAGGACGGCGATGGTATTCCCAGTTGCCAGGACAACGATGCCGATGGCGACGGCATGTCCAACTACCTGGACCTCGACGCGGATGAAGATGGCATCCCCGATGCCACGGAAGGCAGCGCCGATCCCGACAATGACGGGTTGCCCAACTTCCTGGATGGCGATTCCGACGGCGATGGTATCCCCGACAATATCGAAGGCATCGGTGACCCTGACGAAGATGGTATACCCAACTACCTGGACGATGACTCGGATGGCGATGGCATTCCCGACAGCACCGAAGGCACCGACGATCCTGACAACGATGGTATACCCAACTACCTGGACGATGACTCGGATGGGGATGGCATACCGGACGTCGAGGGCGAAAACGGGGACCTTGATGGCGACGGTATCACCAACGGCGACGAAGATAGCTACGCCGACGGTGACGAGGACGGCATCCCCAACAGAAATGACACCGACTCGGATAACGATGGCATTCCTGATAATGTCGAGGCCGGCGACGATGATCCCGGCACCCCCCCGGTGGATACGGATGGCGACGGGCTACCCGACTTCGTCGATCCTGACTCCGATGACGACGGCAACCCTGACAGCGAAGAAGGAACTGGCGATGCGGATGGCGACGGCATCCCCAACTACGTAGACAACGACGACAACGACGGGCCCGCCGGCGACGCAGATGGCGATGGCATTCTCAACGGCGACGAAGATAGTTATACCGATGGTGACGAGGATGGCATCCCCAACAGAAACGACCCCGACTCGGACAACGACGGAATCCCCGACAGCGTCGAAGCCGGCGACGACGATCCCAGCACGCCGCCGGTGGATACAGACGGTGATGGGCTGCCCGATTTCGTCGATCCTGACTCGGACAACGATGGCATTCCGGACAGCGAAGAGGGTACCGGCGACACCGACGGTGACGAAATCCCGGACTATTTGGATCCAGCCCCGAGCCTTGAAGATGAATCACCTCACATTTATTTGCCTCTCATTCTTGGATGAGCAGGTTGGACACTATGACTGAGGCAAGATAGGATTGTTGCTGTCTAGTCGAGCCATCCTTCACCTCCTGCAAAAGGCCTTACGTAAAACCGAAGCCACCCGGACTCTAACGAGGGTGGCTTCGGTCATTGTTTCACGTCTAAGTGTCCGTAAATATATGAGTTCCCGCACCTAAATTATGTCATTTCGAGCGATAGCGAGAAATCCCCATCAGCGTTGGCCGCGCAATCAACCTTGGGAGGGATTAAGCCCTTCGGTCGAAATGACACACGGGAAGTTATTCTTTTATAAATCCTAAGCGCTGAAGTGACAGGATGCAGATTTTGCCTCTACCGTGCACTAATTTCTCACATTTTAAGGTAACCCTATTGACAGCGCGTCGGTAGTGTGATATGATTGTTCTACACGAGTAGACATCACGAGTAGACCCCTTTTGTTCCCAGTTTATCAACTCGATCCTCAAAGCAGGGTAAATCTCCCCAACATTATCCTGCAAATCATAGTTATTGACAGCATCAAAGGTGTTAAGAGTGGCAAAGCGGCCAACGCGTGACGATGTAGCCAGGCTGGCAGGCGTATCTGCTGCAACGGTATCTTACGTGATAAACGATGGGCCTCGTCCCGTCTCCGGAGAGACCAGAGCGCGGGTTTTGGACGCCATCGAGCAACTCGGTTACCGGCCCCACGCTATCGCCCGCAGCCTCAAGACAGGTCGCACCCGCACCGTGGGCTTGCTGATACCGACCCTACTAAGTCCCGGCTTTGCTTACCTGATTAACGAAGTCGAAGACTGCCTGGCCAGTCACGATTATGCACTGGTATTGGCCAGCAGCCACGAAGACGGCAACCGGGAAAGCCGCATGCTGGACGTGATGGTCTCCCAGTCCATTGATGGTCTGCTGTATACGCCGTCTAGCCCGCGCCTTCGTGATCAGGTGGTGCAGCTTGTCGACGATGGCGTGCCGGTCGTTTTTGTAGACCGTCACATCCCCGGTGTGGCGGCGGATACGGTTATGACCGACAACGTCAAGGCCGGCCGGCAGGCTACTGAACACCTCATCCAGCAGGGCTGTCGCCACATCGTTTGTGTTTCTTTCAGTCACGAAGCATCGGCGGCGGTAGATCGTGTTGAGGGCTACCGTCAGGCGTTACGGGAGCACGGCCTTCCCATAGACGAAAAGATGATTTTGGTGATCCCGGACCCGGCCGGTGAAACGGGCATGTCAGCCTTGCTGGAGTATAGCGACACTTATGGATTGCCTGACGGTATTATGTGCAACAACCAGACGCATACCGTCGGGGCTGTGAAAGCGCTCAGAGAGCATGGCGTGCGTGTTCCCGAACAGGTTGCAATCATTGGTGGCTTTTTTGTCTCTCCCTGGGATACCCTTCTCGAGCCATCTTTGCCTTTGGTGAACCAGGATATGAAGCGCATGGCGCGCAAGGCGGTCGAGTTTTTGATGCAGCGCCTGGGGGGCGATGACTCACCGCCGCGCATGGTGTTGCTCGACCCAGAGCTAATTCTGGTATGAAAGGGAGGTTACAATGACAGTCAAAATCCAATTCTTCGGTTTCGCCGCCTACAAAATAACGAGCGGTGACGGGACAAACATCATCATTGATCCCTACTTGAACGACAACCCGGTTTCCCCAATCAAAGCAAAGGACCTGGATAAGGTTGATTTGCTGCTGATTACGCACAATGCCTACGATCACCTGGGCGATGCGCCCGAGATCATCCGCCGGGACAATTGCCCGGTGATATGTGCCAAAGATGTGGTCCACGCCTTAACCACCATACACGGTATCGATCCAGACCTGATGCGCGTGACCATCTGGGGCATGGAGATGGAGGTTGTTGGGGTGCGTGTGCGACCGATTGAGAGCCATCATTGGTCCTTTGGGGTTACGCCGGATGGCGAGTTGCTATCAGGGCCGGCAATGGGTTTCATCGTCGAAGCTGCGCCCGACGTGCGCATCTATCACCCCGGCGATACCGCCATCACTTATGATATGAAGTTGTGGGGCGAACTCTACAAGCCGACGGTGGGCCTTATGCACGTCACCCTACCGGAGGGCTCTTTACCTCACATGGAGTGTTATCGCTGTGGCGAGCTTACCGTGTATGAGACACTCTTAGCCAGCCAGTGGTTGGGGCTAGATCACGTCATCGCCAGTCATTACGCCGACCCGGAGACCGAGGACGTGAAGAAATTCCTAAAACTCGCCAAAGAAGCAGCCGCGTCGGGTGGTTATAGCCCGAAGATTTCAGTTATGAAACCAGGAGAAGAGCTCGAACTGTAGGGGGGCGGCTGAGTAGTTACAAAATCACACCCAATCTTGTACGGAGGCAAGTTCTTATGGTAAGGATGTCGTCTATTACCTTGGAAGAGTCCAAAGCGGCCCTGGAGGAATTCAAGAAAGAAGTTCTGGCTCCTATGCAACCTCCTCCTGAACTTTCCGTCGAAGATCAACTGGATATTTACAGGAAGATGGCCACAATTCGCGTCTTTGATACTCGTGTCAAAGAGTTGTGGAAGCAAAACTTCATCTACGGCCTGGCACATTCGTACGTTGGAGCCGAGGCAGTGGCTGTTGGGGCGTGTGCCGCGATGCGTGATGGTGATTACATCACCAGTACCCACCGTGGGCACGGACATACTATTGCCATGGGCGGCGATCTGAAGAAGATGATGGCCGAATTGATGGGCAAATACGACGGTTATTGCCGTGGCAAGGGTGGTTCTATGCACATCGCGGCGGTGGACGAAGGCATGCTGGGCGCAACGGGTATTGTGGGCAGCGGTATGCCGATCGCCGTCGGTGCCGGGTTAAGCGCGAAAGTCCTGAAGAAGGATTTTGTGACGGTCTGTTTCCACGGAGACGGTGGGACCAACCAGGGTATCTGGCACGAGTCTATCAACCTATCTTCGACGTGGGACCTGCCGGTCATTTTCCTGTGTGAGAACAATCAATGGGCCATCAGCTTCCCTTACAGCCAGGCAGCCAAGAACCCGAGAGTTGCCGATCGAGCAATTGGCTACGGAATCCCCGGTGTTACAGTGGATGGCTTCAATCCCTTTGCCGTATACAAGGCTGTGAAGGAGGCGGCAGTTCGGGCAAGAAATGGAGAGGGCCCAACCCTGATTGAGGCCAGGTTCTACCGCTATATCGGACATTTTGTGGCCGACGATGAGCAGTATCGGGATTCGGCAACCAATGAGCCCTGGGAGGAGCTGGATCCGGTTCGCAGAATGGCCGACTACCTGGTTGAAGCGGGCACTGCCAGCCAGGAAAGGGTAGATGCCATCTACGAGGAGGCCCAATCGGCAGTTGAGGAAGCGATCGAATATGCGAAAGGGGCCCCAGAGCCATCCCCGGATACCCTATACGAAGGGCTTTACTCTCCCGAATTCTTGCAGAGCCGAGGTGAAGACTTATGACCCGGGTTATGACCATCAAGCAAGCGTTAAACGAAGCGCTGTACGAGGAAATGCAGCGTGATGAAACTGTCATCATTATGGGATGCGACGTTGCCATTCGCGGCAATCCTTTCGGAGTCACCAAAGGTTTATACGAGAAATTTGGACCTGATAGAGTGCGGGACACCCCCATCTCTGAGGCGGCCATTATCGGAGCCTGTCTGGGGGCGGCTGCGACCGGGCTGCGTCCGATAGGCGAGATTCTATTTTCGGACTGGATCACTATCGGCATGGACCAGTTGGTGAACCAGATTGCCAAGATCAGGTATATGTTCGGCGGCAAGATCGAGGTGCCGTTGGTCATTCGAGCCCCGGTGGGAGCGGGGGGTGGTCAGGCGGCTCAGCACTCCCAATCTTTTGAATCCTGGTTTAGCCACGTCCCGGGCTTGCAAGTCGTCATGCCCATTACGCCCTATGACGTCAAAGGTCTGCTCAAGACGGCCATCCGCAGCAACGATCCGGTGCTCTTCTTTGAACACAAAAGAGGTTATGAGATCCAGGGCGAGGTGGCGGAAGGGGATTACACTATCCCCTTTGGCGAGGCGGTCGTCCGGCGCGAGGGTTCCGACGTGACCATCGTGGCGGTATCAATCATGGTGCACCGGGCCTTGGCGGCTGCTGAGGAGCTGAGTCAGATGGGCATCGAATGTGAGGTGATCGATCCGCGCACTGCCTACCCATTTGACTACGACACGGTGATTGAATCGGTGGCCAAGACTCACCGGCTGGTGGTGACCCACGAGTCCACCCGGCGCAGCGGCATTGGTGCCGAAATTGTCTCTCAAGTTACGGAGCGGGCATTTGACGAGTTGGACGAGGGACCGGTGATTGTTGCCGGGCGCAACGTGCCTATGCCCTACAACCGGACGCTTGAGTCGATGGTGATCCCCAACGAGGAGCGGTTGAGAGACGCTATCTTGGAGTTGATGGACTAGGGGCGAACGCGCAGGTTCGCCTGGGAGAGTCAGTTATGGCAACGTTTTTTGCGATGCCCAAGCTTGGCATGAATATGGTCGAGGGGACTATTGTGGAGTGGCTCGTCCAGGAAGGTGCCAGGGTTGATGCGGGCCAGGTCGTCCTGGCCATCGAAACCGACAAGGCCACACAAGAGGTCGAGGCTCCGGCAAGCGGTGTATTGGCGCGCATCCTGAAGCACGAGGGCGAGACAATCCCGTGCAACGTGGTGATGGCCGTCATCATCGAACCAGGCGAGGATGTGCCGGAGGATATTCCAGACACGATTGCCGAAGACGTAGCGCCGAAAGCTGACGTGAAAGTTAAGGTCGATACGGCCCAGTCCGCCGTTTCCGAGGAGCGAGAAGAAAAGAGCGAACAACCTCGACGTGTCAACATCTCACCGTCGGCCAAAAAACTGGCAGAGGAGCTTGGGGTTGACATAACAAAGATAACACCTCGCGGCCGGCGTATAAAGAGAGAGGACGTGTTGGCGGCTCATGAAGCCGCGCAGGCCGAAGGTGGCCCTGTCATAAAGGGATCCAAAAAGCCGATGACAAGAATGCGCCGCAGAATCGCGGAGCATATGGACCACAGCGCCAGATCGGTGGCGCGGGTCGGGCTTACCTTGGAGGCTGACGTGGCCGCCTTGATCGACTGGCGGGAGCGGTTGGGGACCGAGGGCACGAAAGTTAGCTACAACGTGCTCCTGGCCAAACTGGTGGCTGTGGCGTTGCGGGAATTCCCTTACATGAACGCCCAGCTTGTTGATGACGATACAATCTTGGAAATCGATGATATCAACATTGGGATTGCCGTCGATGCGGAACATGGATTGTTGGTGCCGGTATTGAGCGAGGCTGACAAAAAAGAGGTGACTGCGCTTCAAGAGGAGTACGCGGGGTTAACCGAACGAGCTCTGTCAGGTAAAAGTACGCTGACGGACCTGGAAGGTGGCACCTTTACCATCACCAATTTGGGTAGCCTGGAAGTCGAGCAGTTCATGCCCATTATTAACGTTCCCGAATGTGCCATCTTGGGGGTTGGAGCCATCGTCAAGAAACCGGTGGTGGTGAATGACCAGATCGAGATCCGGCCTATGATGTCGCTGACGCTGGCCTTCGACCACCGCCTGGTGGATGGTGCTGCGGCAGCCAAGTTCTTGCAGCGTGTCAAACATCTGATACAAAGTCCGCCGTATCTTCTCGAAAAGTAGGGGCGAACCAGGGTGTTCGCTATTGGGTCAGATCAGGCAGTGTGTGAGACTTAAATCTTGTTTTCCAGAGGAGGGAGGAAATCATGAAACCCAGAATCGGTTTTATTGGTGTAGGGATTATGGGACGGCATATGGCGTCTCATCTATTGGAGGCCGGCTACCAGCTTGTCGCCTACGACGTCGTGCCTGAGGCCCTGGACTTCGTTGTTTCAAAGGGTGCCGAAAGGGGAGAATCTTGTAAGGACATCGCGGCGCGCAGCGACCTGGTCGTCTCGATGGTGCCCGATTCGCCTGACGTCGAGAAAGTCGCACTTGGCCAGGATGGTATTATCGAGTCGGCGCGCGAAGGCTTGATTTATGTGGATATGAGCACCATCGCGCCCGGTGTCGCCATCAAAGTGGCTGAAGCACTGGGAGCGAAAGGCGTCCGCTGCCTGGATGCACCGGTAAGCGGCGGGGAGACTGGCGCTTTGAACGCCACTTTGTCCATCATGGTGGGTGGCCCGGAAGACCTGTTTGACGAGGTGAAGCCCATATTCGAGGTCATGGGCAAGACCATTACCTTGTGTGGGGGCAACGGCGCTGGCCAGACGGTGAAGGCCTGCAACCAGATCCAGGTCGCTCTGAACTTCGTGGGTATGGCCGAGGCGTTTGTGCTGGGGGCGAAGGCGGGTGTTGATCCGGCGATTATCTTGCAAGTCCTGAGCGGTGGATATGCGCAAACCCGGGTGATGGACGTGCGCGGTCCCAAGCTGATTAAGGGTGAGTTCGAGCCCGGATTCAAGAGCAGGTTCCACTACAAGGACCTGAACATCATTATGGAGACGGCCAAAGAGCTCAATGTTCCGCTTCCGGCTACCGCTGTGGCCCATACTTTGTTCAACGCGATGATTGCCTCTGACAGGGGTGACCTGGATCATTCAGCGGTTATCAACATCATAGAAGATCTGGCCCGGGTCGAAGCCCGCACATCGCAAGAATAGAAGAAAGGAAGTGAATATGAAAGCTATTGTATTTCATGGCGTAAATGATATTCGCTACGAACCCGACTGGCCCGAACCGCGCCCGCTACGTCCGGGCGAGGTAAAGATTGCCAGTTCATGGTGTGGCATCTGTGGCACCGACATGGAGGATTATAGGCAGGGTGCGGTTATTCCCATCGGTGAGCCACACCCCGAATCGGGGCGTATGGCGCCTATAGTGATAGGGCACGAGTATTCGGGGCGCATTGCGGAGATAGGCCCTGGCGTCGAGGGGGTGGAAGTTGGCCAAAGAGTGGCGGCCGAATGTGTCAGGGCATGCCACCGGTGCTATTGGTGCAAGCGGGGTGAGTATGCCTCCTGTCTCAACCAGGTGTCGATTGGCCAGATGGATGACGGCGGCATGGCGGAGTATTTTGTCGTGCCCGCTGAAAACTGCATTCCTATCCCGGACGATATGCCCGATGACGTGGCTGCACTGGCTGAGCCGCTGGCGGTAATGGTGCGTGGTGTGCGTAAGGGACGTGTTATGGCCGGCGACGTGGTGACCGTCCTCGGAGCGGGGGCGATTGGCCTGATGGGAGTTGCGGCTGCCAAGGTGGCCGGCGCCAGCAAGATCATCGTCATTGCTCACGGCGGTAAGCGGGCCGAGGTCGCCAAGCTGATGGGTGCCACCCACATACTGAATTCGTATGAGGAGGGCTGGAAAGAGGAATTCCTGGATATCACTGATGGCTTAGGTTCGGAGGTGGTCATTGACGCTGGGGCGAACGTAAATGCTATGCGCCTGGCCGTAGATCTGACTATGCGCCGGGGACGTTGCGTGTTCAATAGTGTGGTCGCCAGCGATGTGCCTATCTCTGCCTGGGACGTGGTGAGCGAAGAGAAGGAAATCGTTGGTACGGTTTCTCACTCCTTTGACCGGGAATTCAAGTGGGCTGTACAGTACCTGGCCGATGGGCGGATCAACGTTGAGCCTATGATCACCAGCCGGGTCTATATTGAGGATGCCGTCGGAGAGGGTTTCGATAAGCTCCTGGCAGACCGCGACCAGATCAAGATACTGGTCACCCCACACAAGGAATGGTGAAATACTCTTTCAAGAGCTTCCTCTGTCGCGCGAGCGGCACTGTAGAGAGGGGTGTCATATGAAAGCCTTAGTGAAAGAGCGGCCTGAGCCGGGCCTATCGTTGTTGGACATAGAGAAACCCAAAATCAAGAACCCTGACGATGTATTGTTTAAGGTCGAATATTGCGGCATATGCGTGGGTGAGGTAAAGGTTTATGATTGGGGTGAGTGGGCGGCCACTGACTCAACTCTAGAGCTGCCGACGGTAATGGGCCATGAGGTGGCCGCGGTCGTCGAAGACGTGGGCAGCGGCGTGACGGATTTCAAAGCGGGTGATCGGGTTACGGTTGATGTCTTCATACATTGTGGGCGCTGTTACCAATGTCGGTCTGGGCATTCCAACGTATGCGATAATCGAGAGATATACGGCAAGCGACGTGGTGCGTATGCTGAGTACGCGGTCCTGCCGGAGAGGGTAATTTGCAGGGTACCTGATAAGCTGAATATGGAAGAAGTCGCTCTGTTGGAGAACCTGGGCGTCGCGGTGCACGCGGTTGAACACGTATCCCATGACCCAGGGGACGTGGCAGCGATCCTTGGCTGTGGACCTATCGGGATCATGGCAGCTCAGGCCCTGGTAGCCGAGGGGGTGAATGTCGTCTTGACCGATACGGTCGAGTCACGCTTGACTATGGCCAAGGAGATCAGCGGCGGCACGGTGATTGACGTCAGCAAAGAAGATGCGGTGCAGAAGATCGGGGATATGACGCATGGGCAGGGGGTTGACTTTGTCTTGGAAGCAACCGGTAGCCCGCCTGCGTTGGATCAAGCCTTCGAGATGGTGAAGACCAGGGGAACCATCGTTACCATCGGTACCTTCGGCCAGCCGGTCACGTTTAATCCGTTTTTCAAGATGACGCGGCGCGAGGTTAGACTGGTCGGAAGCATCGGTAGGACCTGGGAGACGTGGCGTCGAATGACACAGCTTATCGAGTCGGATAGGTTTAATCTGAAACCGTTCATCACCAAGGTGCTCCCGATAGAGAAATACCAGGAAGGCTTCGAGTTGGTCAAGTCGCATAGTGTGATGAAGATCTTGTTACAGCCCTAAGGCAATGCCAAGAAAAATAATAGCCCAAAGCACAAACTCGCATCAGTCCAAGTGAACCCAGTATGTGAACGGCTTCGGGCATTGCTTAGGCTTTTCCAAGTATCAGGCTGCTTGTCTGGCTTTGTTTCAACGTATCTTAGCGGGACGTTTGCGCAATTTAATTCTTGGAAAAGCCTAAGATGGCCCAGGAAGGGGGAACCCAGCCGATGATTGGGAATGTGAAGAATTTGTTTGATCTGTCTGGTAAGGTCGCATTGGTTACCGGCGGGGGGCAAGGCTTAGGCCGGGGAATCGCAGAGGGGTTGGCCCAGTTCGGCGCGGCAGTTTCTGTGGTCGATCTCAACCTGGAAACTTCGCACACCGTGGTCGAAGGTATCAACGCCGCTGGCGGGCAGGCGATTGCGGTGCAGTGTGACGTTTCAAAGCAGGATCAGGTGCAGACGGCGGTAACCAAAACCTTGGAAGAATTCGACAAGATTGACGTTCTGGCTGCCGTAGCCGGGATTGGCGATCGCAACCCTGCCGAGGAGATGACGTTTGAGCAATGGGAGCGGGTAATCGCCATCAATCTCTCGGGAGTGTGGTTTTTCGATCAGGAAGTCGGCAAGCACATGATCGAGCGGGGTGAGGGCGGCAGCATTATCAATATGGCCTCTATTGCCGGGCAGGTGGGTCTCAAGACGGGAAATGCGAATTACTGCGCCAGCAAGGGAGGGGTCATCGCGTTGACGCGTAACCTGGCTATCGAATGGTCACGATTCAACATCCGGGTTAATGCCATCGCTCCCGTTCAGTTTATGACTCCCTTGATTACTGAGCTGATCGAGCGCAAACCGGAGGTCCTCGACTACTTCCTGGAAAACATACCCCTGGGCCGGATCGGTGAGGTTCGTGAGATCGTTGGTCCGGCCGTTTTCTTGGCTTCAGAGGCATCGTCGATGGTCACCGGCATTGTGCTGAACGTCGATGGTGGACACACGGCAGCCTGAAGCATCGCTCAGGCGATGGTCGGGGGCAATGTTTGGATAGGAGTTGATCATGATTATCGGTGCAGCGCATCCGGGTATCACAGTTACAGATGTTGAGAGGTCTCTGCGGTTCTATGGTGGTATCCTTGGAATCGAGCATACAGTAAGTCAGGTGAGCGATCAGCCTTACCTGGAGTTGGTGACCGGTGTGCCGGGATGTAGCCTGAAGATCGGCTTTGCTCGTATCGAAGGGGACGATGTTCCCCTGGAGTTCATCGAATACGTAAACCCTGCGCCCGGCCGGGCGCTGACCGGCTTTGGAATTACCGGGACCTCTCACCTGTGCTGGCAGGTAAACAACCTGGATGCGGCTTATGAGCGACTCTTGGCAGACGGCGTCAGCTTGTGCGGTGAACCTCATTTACTGGTTGATGGCCCTTGGGGAGAGGCGCGAGGGGTCTTTGTGCGTGATCCCGATGGATTGTTGAGTGAGTTGATCGAGCTGCCCGGAGTACGGAATGGGGTGGGGCGTCTGGTTAGGATACACCACCTTGGTCTGACAGTGAGCAACCTGGACCAGGCAGTCGACTTTTATTGTAGCCAGTTGAGCCTGGAAGAGAAATCCAGGTACGAGGGCGAGAGTAAATACCTTCGCCATAATGCGGGCTTGAAAGACAACTATATCCGTGGGGCTGCGCTGCTGCTTCCGGGTATGGAGGTGTACGTTGAACTCTGGGAGTTCCGGACACCAAGCGGGCGACCAGCCGAGGTGGCTAAGTACAACGTCGGAAGCGCCCACCTTTGCTTTCTGGTTGATGACATTATGGCGGACTATGCTTCGTTGAGCGAGCGGGGTGTCCACTTTGTTGGTCCTCCCGCAGAAGTAACGGCTGGCGTCAATAAGGGGGCACACGCCATCTATTTCGCGGGTCCGGACAAAGTTCCCCTTGAGCTATTTCAGAAGCCGCCGGTACACTGAGGCGTAAGTAAGCCAATAGTTTGTAGTAGCGACTTCAGTCGCTTAACCAGCCCAAAAACGACTAAAGTCGTTACTACGAGCTATAGACCCATTTACACCTCGGTGTCTAGCAATATAGGAGGTAATGGTTTGAAATCTTTTAGACGCGATGATCTCGAAAAAGTTATGCTGCCCGGCCGCGTCATTCAGACAGCCGTGGGCAAGGATGGTCCTGCCAAGAGTGGTAAGATGACGGTGGGTTTTGCGCGTTACTCTGCCGAGAGCGGCCCCATGGAACCGCATCATCACGCAGAGGAGGTCATCTACGTAGTAGACGCCAAAAACGGCTGGGTACGCTATGGACCTGAAAAGGACAAACTGGGTGATCCCGTTCCATTAGAATCGGGTATGGTTTTGCATAACCCGTCGCTGGAGTGGCACGTCTTCGAATACGATGAAGGCGGGTATGTGGATATTGTCTTCATCTACGGACAGGTGGATCGGATCCGGCCAGAAGAGATGGGTGATGATTAAGATTGCACATCTGGACTGACCTCCTACCGGTAAGTCTTGACAAAATACGATTATTGGCTATAATATCGGCAGGCCTGAACAGATGCGCAGTGCTGAGCAAATGTGCAGCAATGGAGCTATGGCTAACCACACCCGCCGTGATGAACTCCGCTACTAAGGATTGAGAATTAAATAGCTTCCTCAAATGCAAGTGAAATACTAGCCTGATTCAGTTGGCTAATGGGTAAGTTATTAAATCCTTAGTCCTAACCAAAATGAGTATGCTTTATTACGAGCAGGGACAGGCCCGTCTCCCCGGGCAGCTCCCAGCATCCACATTGTATAAATGGTCGGTGGCTTAGGTCTACCTGAGGCCGAAGTTGCACGCCACCGAACTGGCCCGGCGCATACCACATGCGTTGGGCTGCAAGCTGACGTTGCTACCGGTACCTGGGATCATGGGGAGTCAGAAGCGTGAAGGTTATGATGGCTGACCGGCACGTGGGGTGTGCGACCGGACTCCAGGCATTTCCCCGGAGCCACTCAAATGTTTTGAGCGGATCATCGGCGTATCGGTTGATCTAGTGAGAAGGTAAGCCATGCAGGGGTGCTCGAAGGTTGTTTGATAAACGTGCTGATCATCGACTTTGGGACGGCCAGCGACTTGTTGGCCTGAAGCCGGGTGGCATGGCAGCAGAAAGTCGTCATTGAGGAAGGGGGTGAGGAATCAAAAAAGAGTAGGGGATAAGCGAACCAAGTCGTCGTCCGATGTCCAAGATGTATGGCACGCATAGTAGTGTGCCGTCAAACCCATATCCGATCTAGGAGGGAAGACAAATGAAAACCCGCATTCTGGTTGTGCTCGTTGTGTTTGCGCTGTTGGCGATGGCTACGGCGTGTGCCGCGCCGGCCACACCTGAAGTGGTTGAAAAGGTGGTTACCGTCGAGGTAGAAAAAGAGGTTGAAGTTGAGAAGGTGGTTACCGTGGAGGTCGAGGTTGAGGCCGAGAGCCCCATCACCATTGGCTATGCTGCGCCTTCATTGGTGGGCGGCCAGGTCGACATCCAGGAAGGTGTGTCCAGGCAGGCTGAGGCCAAGGGCTGGCAGGTCATCACCACCAATGCCAACGGTGACGCACAGCGGCAGAACGACGATATCGACTATTTCATCTCGCTGGGCGTCGATGCCATCGTGACCGTCCCGTTTGACAGCGCTGGCATCTGCGCCGCCGCCGAGAAGGCCAAGGAAGCTGACATTCCGTTCTTCACCGTCGACCGCTCGCCCATCGGCTGCGCGATTGACATGACCATCCTTTCGGACAACCGGCTGGCCGGACAGCAGGCTGGCCAGACCATGGTCGACTTGCTGACCGAGAAGTACGGCGAGCCGAAGGGCAAGGTCCTGGAGATCACCGGCAACCTGGGTCAGAACGTGGGCATGCTACGCCGCGATGGCTTCCACGACGTTCTGGACGAGTACGAGAACATCGAAGTCATCACCAAGCCGGGTGACTGGGACGCGGCCTTGGGCGTACAGATCGTGGAAGACGTGCTCAACGCTAACCCGGACCTGGATGGCATCTACATGCACTCCGACGCGGTTTACGTGGAGGGCACCATGGCTGTGCTCGAGCAATTCGACGCGCTCAAACAGCGCGGCGAGGAGGGCCACATCTTCCTGACCGCCGTCGACGGCAGCCCGGCGGGCATTCGGGCTATCCGAGAAGGTTGGCAGGATGAGTCGTCCAACCAGCCGGTGCCGGACTTCGGCCGCCAGGCGGTCGAGTGGGTCGAGAAAGTGGTGGTCAACGGCGAGGTGATCGAGGAAGGTGAGGTTGTGCAGGAAGGCGCCCTGTGGTCACCGGCCGTGATCATTGTCAACGATGATGGGACACCGGAGCTGTTCTTGTCCACCACACCCGTCACCGAGGAAAATACCGAGGATCCCGGGTTGTGGGCTAACCAGACGTTGGGATAGTTCTATAGAGAATAAGACCCCAAGGGTGCGCAAACCGTTCGGCTGAGCGTTCGACCGAGCTCACGCCGAGGGCTCACGCCGAAGCCTGCAGTTCGCCTGAACCCCTTGGGGTCTGTCCCTGGTGTTTTTGAGACCCTTAGGGTCTGTCTCCCGAAAGAGTGAGGCCTATGGATACAACAACCGATACGTACGTGGTGGAGATGCGCGACATCGACAAGACCTTCCCCGGTGTGCGTGCCCTCGATCACGTGGATTTCCGTCTGCGACCGGGTGAGATTCACAGCCTGGTGGGCAAGAACGGCGCGGGAAAATCGACGTTGATGAACATCCTGACCGGTATCTATCAGCCTGATCGGGGCGAGATATGGGTCGGCGGTGAGCGCATACAAACTATGACGACTGCGATTGCCAAGGAAGTAGGGATTGCCTACGTGCACCAGCATTCGCAGCTCGTCCCTGCCCTGAGCATTGCCGAGAACATCTTCTGTGGCGACCAGCCTACCAACGGCGCCGGTTTTGTTGACTGGAGGAGGATGAACCGCGAGGCGGGTGAGCGCCTGGAACGGATTGGCCTCGGGATTGACCCCAAAAGGCGGGTGGAAGGCTTGAGTGTTGCGGAAAAACAGATGATCGAGATTGCCAACGCCATGTTCGCCGATGCGCGCGTCATCATCCTGGACGAGGCCACGGCCCCACTGCCCAAGAACGAAGTGGAAATGCTGTTCGACTTCGTGCGCCGGCAGCGTGATCAAGGCGTGGCCTTTATCTATATTTCGCACTACCTGGAAGAAGTGTTTGAAGTGTGCGATGCCGTCACCGTTCTGCGGGATGGCCAATTGGTAGGCGATTATCAGGTTTCAGGCCTGGACATGCCTGAACTGATCGGCCTTATCAGCGGGGCCAAATTGGAGCGCTTCAAGCGCGAGCGAGTCGAGCTCGACGGCAAACTTGTCCTGGAGATCAAAGGCCTTAGCCGGCCGGGTGCTTACTACGACGTCAATCTGGAGTTCAAAGCGGGCGAGATTGTCGGCTTGACCGGATTGGAGGGTTGTGGCAAAGCCATGCTGGCACGCGGCCTGTATGGGCTGGAACCGCTGGGTGAAGGTGAAGTTACCCTGGAAGGGCAGCCTTATGTGGCAGAGTTGCCTGATGACGCTCTGGATAAGGGTGTAGCCTACCTGCCTCGTGACCGCCACGGCCTGGGCATTGTCGGCATTCGGTCGGTGCTTGAGAATATTTCACTATCTATCCTGGAGAGGTTGATCAACGTCCTCGGGCTGTTGAGAACCAGGAAAGAACGGCAACATGTCAGGCATTACGTCGACACGTTAGGCATCATCACCCCTGGGCTGCGACAGCCCGTTGAGTTTCTGAGTGGCGGCAATCAGCAGAAGGTTGTCTTTGCCAAGCTGGCCGGTACTGAGCCCAAGGTGTTGTTACTGGATGAACCGACTCAGGGCGTTGACGTCCAGGCCAAGATCGAGATCATGAAAATTGTGGACGAGATGTCTCGCCAAGGGGTAGCTGTGGCGTTCATATCCGAGGAAATCCGGGAGATGTTGGACGTATGCGATCGCATCGTCGTCATGTATAACGGTGCGATTACCGCCGAGTTTCAGATGGGGGACCCCGACGCTACCGTAGAAAAAATCCTGTACGCTGTGGAAGGGGGCTGATGACGCGATGAACCTAAGGCGATACATTCCGGTCTTGCTGGACAATTTGATATGGATTCTCCTGCTGGGCACGGTTGTGCTGTTTTCGCTGCTCACCGACAGATTCCTCACCCAGACGAATATCACCAATATCTTTATCCACGCTGCGGTGTTGGGCATCGCCGCGATTGGCCTGAGCTTCACCCTGCTCACCGGCAATTTTGACCTTTCGATTGAGTCGACCATCGGCTTCACGGCGTTGATAGGTGCCTGGCTTGTGGCCCCGGCGGGCGGGATTGCCCACGGCAGCGGCTGGAATGTTCCTCCCATTATCGCTGTAGTGGTTATGCTACTGATCGGACTGGGTATCGGCTGGATCAACGGGGCCCTGATCACGCGGGCCAAAATGAACAACTTCATCGTGACTTTGGCCATGCTCATTATTCTGAGGGGCATTGTACTTGGTTTCACCCAGGGCGAGACCATTGCTCAGCTCCCGGCGGGCTTTAAGATGTTGGGCCACGATAAAGTTGGGGCATTCCCCCTCTCGGTCGTCACGTTCCTGGTGGCTTTTGCCATCGTCCATATCGTGACCACGTACCGGCGTTTCGGTCGCGACCTGTACGCGGTGGGCGGTAACAGCGACGCGGCCCTGGCCTCGGGCATTGACCCCGAAAAGCGTATACGCCAGGTATACTTGATCAGCGGCGTTCTGGCGGCGCTGGCGGGGTTGGTGCTGGCCGGTCGGTTGGGGGTGGTGGTGCCGGGCCTGGGCGAAGGCATGATTTTTGAGGTGTTTGCGGCTGCGGTCATCGGTGGCATCAGCTTGCAGGGTGGGCGTGGCACCATGATCGGGGCTCTGGGAGGTGTTTTGTTGTTGTCGACCATCGATTCGGGCCTTAACTTGATGCGGGTGTCGTCCTTCTGGATCATGTCTGTGCGTGGCCTGGTCATCTTGGTCGCCATGTTTATCGACGCCCAAAAGGTTCGCTATAGAGTCCCATTGGTAACAACTGCCAAGATCAAAACAGCCGCACCCGCTCCGGCCAGTGATTGACCGGATCACCAGATAGCGTGCCAAGGCAGCACGAAGCTGGTGAGAACAAAGGGGAGAAAGGAAGTTGGTCTCGTGAATCTAAATAAATATGTACCGACCATTCTCGACAACCTGATCTGGATTTTACTGTTGGGGGTGGTCATCTTCTTCTCGATCTTCGCCAAGGGGTTCCTGGACGCCGGCAGTTTCCTCAACATCTTGGTTCACGCCGCGGTGTTGGGCCTGCTGGTCATCGGTGAGAGTTTCGTACTGATCACCGGCAACTTCGATCTGTCCGTCGAGTCGACACTGGGATTCTGTGCCATGCTGAGTGCCTGGCTTGTCCTGCCCATGGGACCGCCCGAAAACGGCAGTGGATTGATGATGCACCCCTTTATCGCCGTGGCTATCATCCTGCTGTTAGGCCCGCTGATCGGATGGGTCAACGGTACCCTGATCACCCGAGGCAGGATGAACAACTTCGTGGTGACGCTGGGGATGCTCATTTTGCTGCGAGGTTTGATGCTCTTGGTACCCCAGGGCAACACTATTTACCGTACACCGCCGCTGTACAATGTGCTGGGTGCCACAAAGATTGGGCCTATACCGTTACCGGTCATCGTGGTCCTGATAGCCTTCGCCATCGCGCACATTGTCTTGAGTTACACACCATTTGGGCGTAATCTGTATGCGGTGGGCGGCAACAAAGGGGCGGCACGGGCCTCTGGCGTGGATCCCGACAAGCGCATTCGCCAGGTCTACATCATCGCCGGCCTGTTGGCGGCCTTCGGTGGCTGGATGCTGGCGGGACGCCTCAGATCGGTCATCCCCAACCTGGGCGATGGGATGGTCTTCGAGGTGATGGCGGCAGCGGTCATCGGCGGAGTCAGTTTGAATGGAGGGCGCGGCACCATGTTGGGTGCCTTTGGGGGTGTGCTTCTGCTGTCAGCCATCGGCACAGGCCTGAACTTGATGGATGTCTCTGAGTTTTGGATCAGCACGATTCGGGGTGTGATCATCCTGATCGCTATGTTCATCGACGCTCAAAAAGTGCGCTACGCGGCCCCGGCCGTCGCATCGGCGGCAACAGCAACAGTGCCAGCAGCCGCAGCGGCGGGAGATTGATGCCATGAAACAAGAGTGGAATAAGTCTCTGTTATTTTCGAGAATCGGGCAGAAACGGATGCTCGTAGTTCTGCTTCTGCTGGCGTTAAGTATTTCTCTGACAGGCTGCGAGTTACCCATCAAACTCTGCGGCGACCAGAAGTGCGACACGGCACGCGGCGAGACCTACGAATGGTGCTCGCGAGACTGCCGCTGCGGCAATGGCGACTGCGACGCCAACGAAAATCCGGAAAACTGTCCTAATGATTGCCTGTGTGGCGACGGGCGATGCCAACAGGCCTTTGGCGAGACTACAGAAACTTGTCCGGGAGACTGTCCAGCCACGTGCGGCGATGGGGTGTGTGACAAAGAGGGAGGCGAGACCCCCTGGTCCTGTGAGGTAGACTGTGGCGATGCTTGCGGCAACGGAGTGTGTCAGCCAGAGTACGGTGAGTTTGGGTCGACTTGTCCCGAAGACTGTGCCAGATAATGCCTGAGGTATCTTCTCAAAAAGCCTGAGCCAATGATTGAAATCATCGGCTGATATAAGGAAGTGCGTTCAAAACGCACTAAAACTGTAGCTGCTAACCTGTTTCTAATAAGTTTTGTATGTCAGCGGGGTGTTTCAACGCCCCGCGACCTTGCCCCAGACTTCGGAAGTCTCTCGACCTTCCGAAGTCTGTTTTCCAAGGGTCTGCTTTGACGCGGAGAGTGACACATGTCAAACGTTGAAGTTGTAGTCGTCGGCAGCTCCAACATGGACGTATTTTTCTATACCGACTGCATGCCTGAGCCGGGTGAAACCGTGATAGGGGACGCCTACAGGATGGCGATGGGTGGCAAGGGAGCCAACCAGGCTGTCGCTTCGCGCTTATTGGGCGCGGAGGTGACGCTGGTGGGGCGGGTGGGTGACGACCTGTTTGGCCGACGTATGCTGGATAACTTCAGTTCGCACGGTATAGCGTGCGATCACATCCGGGTTGACAAAGAGGCCGACTCGGGTGTGGCACTGATCCTGGTGGACAAGCAGGCGGAGAATAGCATTGTGGTGGTGCCGGGTGCAAACATGCGTATCACTCCCGCTGACGTCGAGAGTGCCGCCGATAAACTTCGCGCCGCCGATGTCCTATTGATGCAGTTGGAAATCCCGCTGGACGCCATCCAGCGGGCGGTTGACATCGCGCATAAGGGGGACAACACCTTGTGTGTTCTCAACCCAGCTCCGGCCCGTCCGTTACCCGACCGTATCCTCGAAAAAGTCCACTTGCTCACTCCCAACCAAGGCGAGGCCAGGGCGTTGACGGATATACCCACCGACACACTGGAAGGTGCCGAATCGGCTGGCCAGATGCTGCTCGACAAGGGTGTTCAGACCGTTATCATCACCTTGGGCGCGCAGGGCGCGCTTATCGTGCGTCCTGATCAGACACTGCACGTGGCGGGTGTCCGGGTGGATGCGTTGGACACAACCGGCGCCGGGGACGCTTTTATGGCCGGGCTGGCAGTTGCGCTGGCTGAAGGCCAGACGTTGGAGGAGGCTACCCACTTCGCCAATGTGGTTGGTGCGCTGTCTACCCAGAAACCGGGTGCAATGCCATCTCTACCAACCCGTGACGAGGTAGAAGCCTTTGCCCGCACGTTGGGTGTTTAGGATCTGAACCACAGAATCTTGTGCGCAGAAGCGAATCATGATATAGTTTATGGTACGTCAAAGCAGGGGGAATGGTTCCGTTTGACCTGTATCCCGCTTCTCTGCCACTACCTCACTTTCCCTATTCCTCGCTATCACTACCTTTTCAACGACAACAAGAGCCCCCTAAATCGATTTCTGAAAGACAGGCCCTTTAGGACTAAGAATTTAATAACTTACCCATTGGCCGACTGAGTCAGGCTAATGTTTTACTTGCATTTGAGGAAGCTATTTAATTCCCAATCCTTGGCATGTGGATGTATCTCTTTGCGACAGGTCGCGCCACGGTTCGCCTGGATCAGTGCGCTTCAGCGCGATGGGTCAGACGGGCTAAGTGGACGGTGTGATCATCATCGAAACTTTGGGGCAGACGCCCGGGTCTGCCCCTACCCCGAATCATTGAGAAGATACTCTTTGGGAACTAGTGGAGAATCGAGATGGATCATATACGCGTGTTGGTTGTGGATGACCATGTTGTCGTCCGCAAAGGCATCCGAATGTTCTTGGGGACTGAACCCTGCCTTGAAGTGGTTGGCGAAGCCGAAAGCGGTCAGGAAGCGGTTCGCCAGGCCAAAAGCCTGAAGCCGGATGTGATCCTGATGGATTTGCTGATGCCTGAGGGACCTGGTGTGGAGGCCATAGCCGAGATCAAGCGTTGTATGCCAGTCGTCAAAGTTGTTGTCCTCACGGGGTTTGGGGATGAACCGACAGTCAGGGCGGCTATCCACGCCGGAGCAGATGGCTACCTGTTGAAAGACGCAGACGGAGAGACGCTGTTAAAAGCTCTTCAGGCGGTCTTGCAGGGGGATACACCTCTTCACCCGCGCGCGGCGCGGCACTTGGTGGCAGACCTGACCCCGAGCGTAGATAGTCTCTTAACCAAGCGAGAGACGGAGGTGCTGCGACTGATTGCCAATGGCCTGAGCAACAAAGCGGTCGCCCAAGCCTTAAACCTATGTGAAGGCACCGTAAAAGTTCACGTCAGTAATATTCTCGACAAGCTGGATGTCTCCAGCCGGACTGAAGCCTCTGTGAAGGCTATCCAAATGGGACTACTGCCTCTTAGTGAGGTCCATAGAAACTGACACCGCAGGTCCCACCACCGGGTGCAGTACGTTTCCAGTACCTAAGGGGCTTTCAGATCTGGATCATCGATGTAGTTCAAAATATCGATTTCCCCGTCAGCGTATTTCAAAGGAGAAACGTAACCTCTTTCGCCCAGTGATGCAACAAAATCCTTCACAGCAGGGACTGCGTTTGAAGGGCAGCAGGCCAGGCCCACCTCTTTCATCCCTTCGATGTCGGGCGCTGAGTCCCCGATATAGGCGGCTCGCGAGGGGGAGGTGCCATATCTCTTTAACAGGTACTTGACCCCATCTCCCTTCCCGATTGGCAGTGTGATGTCTACTGCGCTTGCCGACAAAATGATTCGGACACACCCATCTTCAACCAACGAGCCAAGCGGCTCTTGAACCGCTCTTGTCAGGCTTTGGTAAAAGCGTGACGGGTCCACCTGCTGGGCGGTCCCTTCGAAGTGGGGTATTCTTGCTGTTACACAGAAATCCTTTTCGATCAATTGGATAGGAGTAATGCTTCTTCCGAACTCCCCTTCGAGCTCTTCACGTATCTTGTCCAGAACGGGTTCCAGTTCCCCGCCAGTGCTTTTGATACGCTCGATCACGGGTCTCAGGTGATCGAACTCTTTCATTTCGTCGATCAATGACGTTTTTTTGCCGTTGATCGGGTCGGTGATCACGTCTATTCCATTTTCGCACAGAGTAGGTTGATCCGGCCAAATCCGCCGTTGATTGGGCAAGAAGCTGGTTCGGCGTAGAATCCCGCGTGTGTTTACCCAGGCCCGTCCCGTGCACAAAACGAGTTGGGGGCCGGAGTAATGTCGATAATACTCGAAATAGGGCTCGGAGTCCTGGTCAGTTTGAACGAATCCCAGAGGGTCATAGCCCTGGGGTACAAAGCACCCGTCTATGTCGCTAAAAACCAAGTCGATCAATTTGTATTAGCCTTTGAGATTGGCATGGTTCAGAAGTTCCAGAAATTAGGCTAACAATTGCCGACGAAGGACGAAAGACGAAGGACCAATTACTGGCTTAGGTCTCTTCGTCGTTCGTCATTCGTCATTCGTCCAGTTGAGAAAGTGTTACCCTATTTCTGAACCATCCTTTGAGATTATACTCTTTCTCAGAACACTTCACTCGATCCGGTAACACGTTACGGCCTCGTCGTCCAACTCGACCCCATGTCCCGGTCGCTGCGGGACCCGGATCGTGCCATTGACCGGCTGCAACGGTTCGCGCACCATCCGCTCGAAGTTGAATACGTCCTCTTCCAGGACGAAAAACTCGACGGTGAGCCCGTTGGGCACCGCTGCCAGCAGGTGAACGTGGATGTTGGCCATCCAGTGGGGAGCGATGGGGATGTCCCAACAGGCAGCCATATGCGCGATTTTCATCCACTCGGTGACTCCACCTGCCACGGTGGCATCTGGCTGCAGGATGTCTGCTGCGCGACGCTCCAGCAAATCCCGGAATCCCCAACGGGTGGCCTCAATTTCGCCGGTGGCCACCGGGGCGTCCAGGGCAGCCGCCACCTCGGCACTGGCCGGGATGTTGTCGGGGAAGACCGGCTCTTCTAACCACCAGATGTCGTACTTCTCCAGCATCCGCGCCGCGCGAATGGCGCTCGCGGCGTCCGACCAGGCGTTATTGGCATCCACGGCCAGACGCACATCAGGACCGACCGTCTCGCGTGCCACCCGCACCCGCTCCGCGTCCTCCCGTGGATCAGCCCGACCGATTTTCATCTTCATCGAGGTGAAGCCCATGTCCATATAGCGCTCCATCTCGGCCGCCAATCCTTTGAGCCCCTTCCCCTCGCGGTAGTATCCGCCGCTGGCGTAGGCCGGGACTTGGTCGTTATATCCGCCGAGTAATTGATACAGCGGCTGCCCGGCGGCTTTGGCGATGATGTCCCACAAGGCGATGTCCAGAGCGCCGATAGCGCGTATCACCGCGCCGCGCCGGCCCATCAGCAGGGTGGTCTGAAACATACGCTCCCACAATCGCTCCACGGCGAAAGGGTTCTCGCCGACGACAAGATGTTTCAGGTTGTGCTGGATGGCGGTGTGGATGAGATGTCCCTCGCCGGGGTAGCGCCCGCCGACGGTGAAGCCCAGGCCGCGCAGTCCCTCGTCGGTTTCAACCCAGACGACGACGTACTCGCGCGCTGTGACCAGGGTGGTGGCGAACGCAGTGGGTTCTTGCAATGGGATGGACAGAACGGCGCTCTGCACATCGGTGATTTTCATAGTGACCTCCTCAGGAAACTCTTTCTTAGCGTGATTTTGCTTGCAATTGGCACGGGGCGTACAACGCGGCTGTGGCCGGGGCGCAGGACGAGATTTCGGCGATTGTGACCGGATTCATCATTCCGGCGGTCATCGTCATCGCCAACCGTTACGGGCCGGAGACTTTTTCGCACCGGGAGAAATATACTCTTAACCAGGTTCTGGCGCAAGATTTCGTGGCTGAGGCATCCCTGGCCGCATCTGCGGTGGTGGGGCGGTGTGTCTCAGCGGGGCATAAGGAAGTAAACTATTTGCATCTTGACAAATGAACCAAAGGTTCATATAATATGAACGGTTCATACACTATGAACGGTTCATACACTATGAACTAAGAGATCATAACCCAGAGGTTCTATAACTATGACATTCAGCGACTGGTCACAAATCCAAACGCACATTCTGCAATTTGAACAAGAGGGTCTGGTCACCCGCACTTTCCGGCGGCTCGACCCTCACCGGCAGCAGGCCGTTCTCTCGGCCATTCTGGACGAGGCCATCGAAAAAGGACCAACCGCTATCAACATCAAAGAGGTTGCGGCCCGAGCCGGTGTGGCTGTGGGGTCGCTCTATTCCTATTTCGGCAATCGAGACGGCTTGCTCGATTTTGCTGTGGAGCTATGTGTACGCTATGTGACCGACATGTTCAACTATTATAGTACCTACCTGGAACAGATGCCCCTACGCGAGGCGCTGGCCGCCTATCTAACCGGCGGCGTGGAGTGGAGCCAAACCCAGGCCGGGCTGATGCATTTTTTTGTCCGCGCCGCCTATCGTGGCGATCCCCAAATGTCCGAGCGCGTAGTCCGCCCCATTGCCGACACCATGCGCCACATGATGCACGGCATGCTGACCCGCGCCCTTGAACGCGGCGAGGTCCGGCCGGATATTGACCTGGAAGCCACCACACGCGTGGTCAACGCCCTGATGATTGCAGTGGGCGACTGCCAGATTATGCCTTACCTCAACACGTATTTTCAGGTAACCGATGAGGCAGTATCACCGGAACGCCTGCTCGACGCGCTGTTGGATTTTATTCTGCACGGTATCAGTCCATGAAAATAATGAGCTTTGCCCGCAAATCGCTGTTGGAACTGTGGCGCGAACCCTTGCTACTGGGGTTGATGCTCTTGTTTTCGGTGGTGCTGCTCGTTTTTTATTACATCGCCTTTGGTCATACCGAGGAGGGTCTGGCCACCTACCTGGTGGTGCAGGTCGTTAACAACGACACCGGCGCCACGCTGGCCGATGGCTCAGCCCGGCGGGCCGCGGCTGAACTGATCAACGCCATCCGCGCCGAACAGTTTGACGGCCAGCCCGTATTCAACGTAACCGAAGTGGCCGACCCTCAGGCCGCCGAGATTGCGCTGCGCGAGCGTAAAATCTCTCTCTTGTTGATCATCCCGCCTGATTTCAGCCACGTATTGGCCGGAGAGATATCCCCCCCGGCAACCATCGCGCTGCTGGGCGACCCCAATTCGGACAGCTTTATCTTTGCCCGCAGTATGCTGGAGGGCGTCATCCGCGGCTTTGTGGGGGAAACCCAAACCGGCGCGCTCCCCCCGGAAATCGCCACGTATGAATTTCTGCCCGGCACCGGCACCATGTCCGACTTTGATTTTGGCGTCGCCGGCATCATTGTTTTCGGCATCTGTTTTGCCTTGATCACCACCGCCACGGCGCTGGTCCGCGAGAATGTGGGGGGCACGCTGCGCCGCCTACGCCTGACCACGGCCTCGGCCCGCGATGTGTTGGTGGGGGTGGCGCTGGCGCAGATGGTGGTGATCCTGGTGCAGATTTTCATCACCTTTGGCGCCGCCACTGCCCTGGGCTTTGAAAACAACGGCTCGCTGTCCTTGACCGTGGGCATTGGGCTGCTGTTCAGCCTGTCGGTGATTGGGCTGGGGCTGGTGGTGGCCTGTTTTGCCCGCAACGACGGCGAGGCCGCCAACCTGGCCTCGGGCGTGCTGGTGCCGCTAGTCTTTCTCTCCGGCGTTTTGTTTCCCATGCCCGATGCCCCGCTCTTTACCATCGGTTCTATTACCGTACAAGCCTACGATTTCTCTCCGGCCACCCACGCCACCGAGGCCTTGCGTAGAGTGATGATCTTTGGCGACGGTCTGCCGGCCATTGGCTACGAACTGGTCATGCTAACCGGGCTGTCGGCCATAATTTTGGTGGGGGGAATCCTATTGTACCAGCGCTTACAACTTGAGTTTAGATAAAAGCCAAGAAACCGGGTTTTTTGTCGTCTGACCATAGGTTTTGGCACGTTGTAAGGTGCTTTTTCATAGTTGCGGTTGCACACTGAAGTTCAAAAACCCGGTTTCTTACAAGTTGTCTAAACTCAAGTTACAACTGAAGAAGGTTTAATACGATGCCCAACGTTGTTTTACAAACCCAAAATCTGACCAAAACCTACGGCTCCCTCACCGCCGTGAAAGACCTATGCCTGGAGGTGTTTGAAGGTGAAGTCTTTGGTTTTCTCGGCCCCAACGGGGCGGGCAAAACCACCTCTATCAATATGATGGTTGGGCTGCTCCGGCCCGATGCCGGACAGGTCACCATCCGGGGGCAGGCCGTGACCAACGGCAGCGACGACATCCGCGCCCGGGTGGGTGTCTGCCCGCAGGACATTGTGCTGTGGGAGCGGCTCACCTGCCTGGAGCAGTTGCAGTTTATGGGCCAGATGTACGGCCTGACCGGACAGGATGCCCGACGGCGGGGCGAACAACTGCTGGACGAGTTGGGGTTGGCCGACAAGCGCCGCAAACAGGCGCGCACCCTTTCGGGCGGCATGCAGCGGCGGCTCAACCTGGCCATGGCCCTGGTGCACGATCCCGAAATTGTGGTGCTTGACGAGCCGGAAGCCGGGCTTGACCCGCAAAGCCGGGTGAAGGTGCGCGAGTACATCCAGTCGCTGGCCCGCCGAAAGACTGTCATCCTCACCACTCACAATATGGACGAGGCCGAGCGCGTGGCCGACCGGGTTGCCATTATTGACCAGGGGGTACTGCTGGTGCTGGATACGCCCGCCGCACTCAAACGACGGGTCGGCGAAGGTGATGTGGTGGAAATCCAATTGGGTGGCGCGCTTGATGACGATGTGGCCCAACGCATCCAGAAAGCTCTGGCCTCTCAAGTGGACGAAGCCGTGGTGGACGCGGCCGTGTCCACCACGGTTGCGGTAAGCGCGGACCGCAAATTGCTCACCATCCGGGCGCTCAATGCCGTCGCCGCGTTGCCTGCCATTTTGAAGCGGCTGGAAGAGATTGGGCAACAAGCGGGCGAGGTCCGCGTGCGCGAAAACACGCTGGAAGATGTATTTATCCAGCTCACCGGGCGGAGGCTGCGCGCATGAAGCTTTGGTTGGTGGCCCGCAAATACCTGGTGGAAATCTGGCGCGAGCCGAAACTGCTGGCCCTGGTGGTATTGCTGCCGCTGGCCTTTCTGGTGATCACCGCGCTGGGCTACAAGTCGCCGATGCTGGTAACGCATCCGATTTTGGTCATCAACACTACCATCCAGGGTGAGGCCTTGATCGCCGAGCTGGCGGCCCAACGTTACGCCGACGGCCGCCCCGTGTTTGCGGTGACCCGCACCCATGACGCCGCTGCCGCCGAAGAAGCGCTCAAAAACCGCACCGCCACCATGCTGCTTAGCATCACGCCGCTGCTTGCTATTACGCCCGCCGAGTCGCCGGAGGGGTTGCCCCACATCAGCGTGCGCGGCGATCCGCTCCATCCACGCTTTTACCGGGCCAGCGTCATGCTGGACACGTTGCTCTATCGCTACGCCGAGCAGATGTCGGGCCGGCCGGAGGTGATCAAAATCCTCGATCAACCCATTGTGGCGCAAGGTCCCCAAACCGAGTTTGATCTCTACGCGCCGGGGATGATCATTTTTGCCTTGCTGCTCCTCATCCCCCAAACTGCCATGTTGGTGGCCCGCGAGATTCGCTGGAATACATTGCGACGCCTGCGCCTGACCCCGCTCCGCGCCTGGGAACTGCTGACCGGCATCGGCCTGGCCCAAATGGTCGTCGCTGTGCTAATGGTGGTGTTGGTGTTTGGGGCCGCCATCTTGCTAGGTTATAATAACCAGGGCCAGTTATGGCTGGCGATCCTGGTGGGGCTGGCTGTGAGTTTTTCGTCGGTTGGGTTGGGGCTGCTGGTGGCCTGTTTTATTGAAAACGACAGCCAGGCTATCAACGTGGGGAGTGCGGTTACCATGACCCAGGTCTTTCTATCGGGGTCGTTTTACCAGTTTCCTTCCATGACGCTGTTTGTGATTTTGGGGCATCAAATAGACCTGTTCGACATTATCCCGGCCACGCACGGTTTTTTGGCCTTGCAACAGGTGTTGAGTTACGGCGCTAACTTCCAACAAATCAGTTTTCGGCTGGCGGCGACGCTGGTATTGTCAATAGTCTATTTGATGATAGGCATCGTTTTCTTTCAGCATCTAAAGATGAAGGCTTATGTTCAGAACAAGTGACAGTATGGCGAGATACGATGAATAGACTTTCCCGAATTTGCTTCTGCTTTCGTACGTTCGCACTTGTTCTGAACATGAGCTAAGATGAAAGAGAGGTACAGTTAAGGAGAATGTCACGATGATGCCGGGGGGTGAGGCTGAAGAATGAAAGAGAGGTACAGCTCACCACGCCTTCCTCAATAAGAAAAGGAGCTGACGCGAGGGTGTCAGCTCCTTTGTCGTCGGTGGTGAAGGTACCCAAACCAGCCCCAAGGAACTATCAAATCCGGTAGATTTTCGAAGTGAAACGTGATATAATTGGGATGAGGATTCAAAATGGTACAACCGCCCTTGCTTCATCCAACCATCACCCTATCTGAACTCGAATCCCACCTGTGGCAAGCGGCCAATATCCTGCGCGGCAGTCCGGTGGACCGCACTGACTGGAAAACCTACATCCTCCCCCTGCTCTTCTTCAAGCGCATTTGCGACGTCTGGGATGAAGAGTACCAGGAAACGGTCGAAACCTACGGCGAGGATTACCCCGATGAGCACCGCTTCCAGGTGCCGGAAAACTGCCATTGGAACGTGGTGCGCGAGACCCCGGCCAGTGTGGGTACGGCCCTCCAGAACGCCATGCGCGGCATTGAGGCCGCCAACCAGGAGCACCTTTACGGCGTCTTTGGCGATGCCCAGTGGAGCAACAAGGACCGCCTGCCGGATGCCCTGCTCAAAGACCTGATCGAGCACTTTTCCGCCCTCAAGTTGGGCAACAGCCGCGTCGCTAGCGACGTCATCGGCGACGCTTACGAGTACCTGATCAAACAGTTCGCCGACGCCACCAATCGCAAGGCAGGAGAATTCTACACCCCGCGCAGCGTGGTGCGCCTGATGGTGAGCATCCTCGATCCCCAGGAGGGCGAGACCATTTACGACCCGGCCTGTGGGACGGGCGGCATGCTGCTGGCGGCGGTGGCCCACGTGCGCGACAACAGCGGCGATCCCCGCACCTTCTTCGGCAAGCTCTACGGCCAGGAAAAGAACCTGACCACCGCCTCCGTGGCCCGCATGAACCTGCTCCTGCATGGCATCGAGGACTTTTCCGTCGAGCGCGGCGACACGCTGCGTAGCCCCGTTTTCACCGACCCCAGCACCGGCGGCCTGGCCACCTTCGACTGCGTCATCGCCAATCCGCCCTTTTCCCTCAAGGCCTGGGGGCGCGAGATCTGGGAAAACGACCCCTGGGGCCGCGCCTTCGCCGGCCTGCCCTCCGACAACAGCGGCGATTTCGCCTGGGTGCAGCACATGGTCACGTCGATGGCCCCCTACACGGGCCGCATGGCGGTGGTGCTGCCCCAGGGCGCGCTGTTTCGAGGTGGCGTCGAGGGCCGTATCCGGCGCAAGCTGCTGGAGATGGACTTGATCGAGGCCGTCATCGGCTTGGCGCCCAACCTCTTTTACGGCACCGGGCTGGCCGCTTGCATCCTGGTCCTGCGTCGCCGCAAGGACCCAGGGCTTGCAGTGCACGCCACCCGCGCCGGGCAGGTACTCATCGTCGACGCCTCGTCGCTATTCCGCAAGGGGCGGGCGCAGAACTACCTAGACCCCGAACACGCTGCAACCATCCTCGGCTGGGTGAAGGCCTTCGAAGATATCAAGGACCGGGCGCGCGTAGTTTCCGTGGAGGAGATCAAAGAAGAGGACTGGACCCTCAACATCTCTCGCTACGTGCTGCCGCCCATCGGCGAGGATATTCCGCCCCTCCCCGAAGCCATCGCCGATTTTAAGGCCGCGCTGGCCCGCGCTCGCCAGGCCGAAGACCACCTGCGCGCGGTGATGGAAGAGGGAGGCTGGCTACCGCCTTCCCCCCCTGTGGGGGGGACTGAGGGGGGGAAGGACGGAGGTGGGGGCAATGCCTGAGCGCCTGACCCAACAGGAACTAGAGTCCTACCTATGGGGCGCGGCCACCATCCTGCGCGGCCTGGTGGATGCCGGCGACTACAAACAGTACGTCTTTCCACTCCTGTTCTACAAGCGCCTCTCCGACGTGTGGGATGAGGAATACGCCGAGGCTTTCTCCTACTCCCAGGACGAAGCCTATGCCCGCGATACCGCGGACGATCGCTTCGTTATCCCCGAGGGCGCCCACTGGAACGAGGTGCGGGCCACGCCGAAAGACGTGGGCCGCGCTATCCAGGACGCCATGCGCGCCATCGAGGCTGCCAACCCCGACCGCCTGGACGGCATCTTCGGCGACGCCCCCTGGACCAACAAGGCGCGCCTGCCCGACGCCACCCTCAAGAATCTGCTGGAGCACTTCTCCGCTCACGCCCTTTCGCTGGCCGCCGTGCCGGAGGACGAGTTGGGCAACGCTTACGAGTACCTGATCAAGCGGTTTGCCGACGACAGCGGTCACACGGCGCAAGAGTTTTACACCAACCGCACCGTAGTGTACCTGATGGCCCACATGCTCCAACCCCAGCCGGGTGAGAGCATCTACGACCCCACCTGCGGCACGGGTGGCATGCTCATCTCCGCCCTGGACGAGGTCAAGCGCGGCGGCGGGGAGCACCGCACGCTACGCCTCTACGGCCAGGAGCGCAACCACATGACGGCCGCCATCGCGCGCATGAACCTGGTGCTGCACGGTGTGGAAGATTTCGCCATCGTGCGCGGCGACACGCTGGAACGCCCGGCCTTCACCCAGCGCGACCGGCTGCGCACCTTCGACGTGGTGCTGGCCAATCCCCCCTACTCCATAAAGCAGTGGAACCGCGACGCCTGGGCGAGCGACCCCTGGGGCCGCAACTTTTTGGGCACGCCGCCCCAGGGCCGGGCCGATTACGCCTTCTTCCAGCACATCCTGGCCAGTCTGGACCCCCGGACAGGCCGCTGCGCCATTCTCTTCCCCCACGGGGTGCTCTTTCGCAAGGAGGAGGCCGCGATGCGCCAAAGGCTGGTCGAGGCCGACTTGGTGGAGTGCGTGCTGGGCCTGGGGCCGAACCTCTTCTACAATTCACCTATGGAGGCCTGCGTGGTGGTCTGCCGCGCTCAGAAACGGCCCGAGCGCCGGGGACGCATCCTGTTCGTCGATGCCGTCAACCAGGTGGCCCGCGAGCGGGCGCAGAGCTTCCTCAAGCCCGAGCACCAGGCCCGCATCCTGGACGCCTGCCGCGATTTCGGCGCCGAGCCGAATTTCGCGCGGGCTGCCAGCCAAGAAGAAATCGCCGCCCAGGGTTACAGCCTCTCCATCCCGCTTTATGTCAAGCGAGTGGTGGAAGGGGACGACGACGGCGAAAATCGCTCCTTGCCGGAGCTGTGGGTCGAGTGGGAGCAGAGCGGGCGGCTGTTCTGGCAGGAGATGGACGACCTGGTCAGCTTCCTGGAAGCTTTAGAGCTTCCAGGAAGCTGAAGTGGTCAGAGTTATGAGGGAGGTGATAAATTGAACGAATTTTGGTGTGATCTCGGTCTCGGCGTACTCGCCAGTACGGTCGGCAGTGCGGTATGGTTCTTGCTGCTACTTGGTCTCGTGTACATCGTTGCCCGGCGTTGGATTGTGAGCAGGCGGTCGAGATTGATAAGGCTTCTTGGACTCAATCCGGAAAAGCCAGAAGTCACCGTCTATTTGTCCAGACATGCATTCGCGACCACGCTTCCCAGGATCGAAATACCCCCAAACGCAAGGGATTCGCTTACGTCTTTGGAACGCATAGCGAGTGTCCAGGAGCAAGAAGACTTACTCCTAAAGGCCGATCTACAGGCATTCACGCCCAAGCCGTTTAAGGCTGTTGCGGCCGTAGAGATGTTTGAGTTCCTTCGTTTGCAGAGTTTTCTTTCCCGCCCGGCCTGGATCGAACGGTTACCAGTGAATCTTCAGTCACAGTTGCACCGCCTTGAGCCAAGAACAAACCGTATCAAGATCAACTTTGATATATGTCCTGACAAAGTCGAGGAGTTCGCACCCGGCTCACTCATTCTTATCGGCGGGCCTCGGGCCAACCATGCCACTTTCTATTTCTGTTATGGCAAAGAAGCATGTCAGGTACGGCTTGGGCGTGTGGACAAAGACAAGCACACGGCATTTATCCTTGACGGATCAGGACAAGATATGTTTCCCCCAAAACAAAACGCGAATCTGGGAATTATCGAACGTTTCACCGATAATGGTCGCGCAATTCTTTATCTTGGCGGTTCGGGGATTAGAGGTACAGCGGCTTCTGTTGAATACTTGATGATGAACTGGCAAGAGATTCTGGACAAAGCGGCTGATCGGGACTTCGCTTATGTCATTTCCTGCGCTGCCAGAACTGGTACCGAGTCCCTTTCATACTATATAAATCGCGAATGGCAGGATAGCGACTGGGTGACCATTCACAGACACTTCTGAGCAACTATGACCGATCAGAGCCTACCAAAGCCGATTGTTTTCACCGACTTGGATGGCACTTTGCTGGAACACAAGACCTATACGTACCACCAGGTCCAGTCTTCTGTTGGCAATCTCGTAGCTGCCGGCATCCCGTTGGTTTTCTGTTCCTCGAAGACTAGAACAGAGCAGGAGTATTATCGCGCTGCCCTAGACATAGCTGATCCGTTCATTGTGGAGAACGGTAGTGCAATAGTGATACCCAAGCACTATTTCCCGTTCGAGTTTGCGTTCGACCGGGAAACCGAGGCATTCCTGATCATCGAACTCGGAATACGCTATGGAGATTTGAACGAACTGGTTACAAAGGCGCAACAGGCGACCGGTGTCCAACTCAAGAGACTTGAAGAGCTTCCGCCAGAAGAGGTCCGCGAGGAGACCGGTTTGCCTGATTTACAGGCTGCGCGCAGGGCAAAAGAGCGGGAGTATAGCTCGACGCTTCTCTCCGGCGATTTCCAATCTGAAGCGTTCAAGCAGTTCAAGAGGCTCCTTGCCCTGGCCGGCCTCCAATGCACACAAGGCACGAAATATCTCACGATCACGGGATCAGAAACGGACAAGGGCCGAGCCACCAGGATGCTCCTTGAATTCTACGGCTACAAATTCGGTGCCGTGCACGCATATGGGCTGGGCGACGGGAAAAACGACTTGCCCATGCTTGAAGCGGTCCATCAGGGCTATCTGGTACAGAAGCCCGACGGCACATGGATTGAGACGGACAATGACCGCATTGAACGCGAGCCCGGCATTGGCCCGCTCGGTTGGCGGGCAATTGTCTCACGCATTGTGGGTACCGCAGCCGGTGCACGCGCATCGTGACAGGGAGTGCTCACTCAAGGAGTCAGGTAACAGCCGCCGTGGAGAATTGTTCATCACAACCCACTTGGACCAAGGTCAGGTTCGGCGATGTCGTCCAGCAGGTGAAGGACAAGGTCGACGCGAAGACTTCTGGGCTAAACCGTTATATCGCCGGTGAGCATATGGACACCGATGACTTGCGCATCCGGCGTTGGGGTGAAATCAACGACGACTACCTGGGGCCGGCCTTCCATATGCGCTTCAAGCCCGGGCAGGTGCTCTACGGCTCTCGTCGAACCTACCTGCGCAAAGTGGCCGTGCCCGACTTTGAAGGTATCTGCGCCAACACGACCTTTGTGTTGGAATCCAAAGACTCGACCGTGCTTCTGCCGGAATTGCTGCCCTTCATCATGCAAACAGAAGCGTTTCACGCTTATTCCATCAAAAACTCAAAAGGCTCGGTCAACCCCTACATCAACTTCTCCGACCTTGCCCAATACGATTTCGCCCTACCGCCGCTGGCGGAGCAACTGCGGCTTGCAGAGATGCTAAATGCAAGTGAAGCATCAGTTCATTATGCTTTGGAGGCCCTTCACTCGACAGAAGTTCTGCTTCAAGCAGCTGTTGAAAGCGTGGCAGAGCTGGCTGCGAAACAGGGAACTACGGTCAGCGTTGAACAACTTGTTAGGAGAGATAAACCCATCACATATGGCATCTTGAAACCGGGAACGGGATATCCTGGAGGGATTCCTGTCATCAAAGTGAAAGACTATCCAAACGGAGAGGTTGAGGAGAATGGGCTACTCCTCACTTCTCCTGACATAGATGCAGAATATAGACGTTCACGACTGGAAGCTGGAGATATGCTGATATCCATCAGAGGTACAATTGGTAGGTTGACGTTCGTTCCATCAAGCCTTCACGGCGCAAATATTACGCAAGACACAGCCCGACTTTCATTGCTCAAGTCTGTGAATCACGATTACATAAGATTTATGATGGAAAGCGTATACGTTCAACGTCAGATAATATCTCGCTCCACGGGGATGGCTGTGCGAGGTATTAACATTGGAGAATTGAAAAAGGTGAAGGTACCACTAGTTGATCGGCAAAGACAAGACATCGTATCGGATCAACTATCTCAGATCAGACAATCCATCCTAACTACACAGAGTAGATACAGGAATGCTAAGGAAATCCACAGAACTCTACTAAGTCGTGTCTTGGAGGGGGAGTTATGACGTTCAACGAAGCCAACACCGTCGAAGCCTTCCTCCGCGACCTGCTCTGCGGGGCCCAACCTTTCGCTGACCGGGTGGCCGAAGCGCCGGTCGCCTACGTCGTCGCCGGCCGTGCCAAGGTTGGGCTCGGCTGGCATTACGTGCCTGCCGTGCAGCTCCCCCGCCGCATCCAGGACGTCTTCGTCGAGGAATACGCCCGCCAGGCTCTCATCCGCCTCAACCCGGCCATCGCCGCCCAGCCGGAACGCGCCGACGAAGTCCTCTACAAGCTGCGCGCCATCGTGCTCGGCGTGCGCAGCGACGGCCTCATCCGCGCCAACGAGGAGTTCACCGCCTGGCTGCGCGGCGACCGCTCCATGCCTTTCGGGGAGAACTACGAGCACGTCACTGTCAAGCTCATTGACTTCGATGACCTGGACCAAAACCAGTACGTGGTCACCACCCAGTATGCCTTTCGCGCCGGGGCCGCCGAGCGCCGCGCCGACGTCGTCTTGCTGATCAACGGCTTTCCCCTGGTCTTGGTCGAGGCCAAGACCCCGGTGCGCGATGCCGTCAGTTGGCTGGATGGCGCCTTGCAGGTCCATAACGACTACGAGCGTTTCGTGCCCGAGCTCTTTGCCCCCAACGTCTTCAGCGTTGCCACTGAGGGCAAGGACTTACATTACGGCGCCGTCGGTGTGCCGGTCGAACTCTGGGGGCCGTGGCGGCCCGACGATGTGGGGCCGGTGGCTGGATTGGGCGGCCTGAGACAAACTGTGCAATCCTTGCTGCGCCCCAGCGTCGTGCTCGACATCCTGGCCCACTTCACCCTGTTTGCCACCGACAAGAAGAAACGCCGCCTCAAGATCGTCTGCCGCTACCAGCAATACGAAGCCGCCAACAAGATCGTCCAGCGCGTGCTGGCTGGCTGGCCGCGCAAGGGCCTCATCTGGCACTTTCAGGGCTCGGGCAAATCGCTGCTCATGGTCTTTGCCGCCCAAAAGCTGCGTCTCCAGCCAGCCCTGCGCAACCCGGCGGTGCTCATCGTGGTGGATCGCATCGACCTCGACGCCCAGATCAGCGCCACCTTCCACGCCTCCGACATCCCCAACCTGGTCAAAGCCGAATCCCGCGAGGAGCTGGAACGGCTGTTGCAGCAGGACATTCGTAAGGTCATCATCACCACCATCTTCAAATTCGGCGAGGCCGAAGGCGTGCTCAACCAGCGCGCCAACATCATCGTTTTGGTCGACGAGGCGCACCGCACCCAGGAGGGCGACCTGGGCATGAAGATGCGGGCCGCGCTGCCCAACGCCTTTTTGTTCGGGCTGACCGGTACGCCCATCAACCGCCGCGACCGCAACACCTTTTACGCCTTTGGCGCGGATGAGGACGAACGCGGCTACATGAGCCGCTATGGCTTTGAGGAATCGATCCGCGATGGGGCCACCCTCCCTTTGCACTTCGAACCGCGCCTCATCGACCTGCACATAGACAAAGAGGCCATCGACGAGGCTTATGCAGAATTGACCGGCAGTCTCACCGACCTGGACCGGGAGCACCTGACCCGTATGGCCTCCAAGATGTCGGTCCTGGTCAAAGTGCCGGAACGGGTCGACAAGATCTGCGCCGACATCGCGGCCCATTTTCAGGACAAGGTGCAGCCCAACGGCTTCAAAGGCATGGTCGTCACCTTTGACCAGGAAAGCTGCCTGCTCTACAAAGCCGCCCTGGACCAGCACCTCCCGTCGGAAGCCAGCGAAATCGTCATTTCGGTATCGGGCAAGGAGCGCGAGGACCAGCGCTACCGGCCCTACCGGCGTGGTCGCGACGCCGAAGAGGCCTTACTCGACCGTTTCCGCGATCCCAACGACCCCCTGCAAATCCTGGTCGTCACCGCCAAGCTCCTCACCGGCTTTGACGCGCCCATCTTGCAAGCCATGTACCTGGACAAACCTATGCGCGACCATACCCTGCTGCAGGCCATAGCCCGCACCAACCGCACCTACGGCGAGGCGAAGACCCACGGCCTGATCGTGGATTATCTGGGCGTCTTTGACGACGTGGCCAAGTCGCTGGAATTCGACGAAGAAGGTTTTCGCCAGGTGGTGTCCGACATCGCAAACCTCAAGACCAAACTGCCGGGGGCCATGCAGACATGCCTGGCCTACTTCCCCGGCGTGGACCGCGCCGCTGGCGGCTACGAAGGTCTGATCGCCGCCCAGGAATGCCTGCCCAACAACGACGTGCGCGATGCCTTCGCCGTCGACTACAGCTACCTCTCCAAGCTGTGGGAGGCCCTGTCGCCCGATCCCATCCTGGGCGATTACGAGGCCGATTATCGCTGGCTTTCGCAAGTATACGTCTCGGTACAGCCCACCACTGGCGACGGCCAACTCATCTGGCACGCGTTGGGGGCCAAGACTGTGGAGCTCATCCACCAGCACGTGCACGTCGAAGCCGTGCACGACGACCTGGACGAAATCGTGCTCGACGCCGAACTGCTCGAAGCGGTGCTGGGTACGCCCGACCCTCGCAAAAAGGCCAAAGAGATCGAGATCAAGGTGGCGCGTCGGCTGCGCAAACATATGGGCGATCCCCGCTTCCGCGCCTTGTCCGAGCGGCTGGAAGCCCTCAAGGAGCGCCATGAACGGGGTCAACTGCACAGCATCGAATTCCTCAAACAACTGCTTGATCTGGCCGCCGAGCTGGTGCACATAGAGAAATACGTGCCGCCCGAAGAGGACGAGGATCGCGGCATAGCGGCCCTCACCGAACTCTTTGAAGAAGTGCGCCACGAGGACACCCCCATCATCGTGGAGCGTATCGTCAACGACATTGACGAGATCGTGCGCCGCGTTCGCTTCCCTGACTGGCAGACCACCAGCGCCGGCGAGCGCGAGGTCAAGAAAGCATTGCGCAAGACCTTGTTCAAGTACAAGCTCCACCAGGATCAAGAGTTGTTCATCAAAGCCTATGGCTACATTAAGCAGTATTATTAATGATGCTAAGCTCTTGCTGTGCGCTGCCGTCGATTCTGGGGAAGGCGTTTAAGGGGGGTGTGAAGAATTATGGCTCAGCTGCCTCGTTTGGCACCAGACAAGAATAGGGAGACACATTATGATCCTAACTGACGATGAAATGCGTCAAATTCGGCGCAGCATTGAAGCCCGAGCTGGTTTGAACCAGGAACTGCTGCATCGATGTGGCGACCTTATCCATATCGGTAATCACGACGAAGCGGTACGAAGCGCCTGCGTGTTCCTGGAAGAACGACTTAGGAAAGCTGCACACAATGACAGATTAATGGGAGTGCGGCTGGCGAAATACGCTTTTGATCCCGACACCGGTACACTGGCCAAGCACCTTGCGAGCCGTAAGTCAGAACAAGAGGGCATATACCATTTGTACACTGGGGCCTTCCAGTTGTTTCGCAACCCCACTGCTCACGGCGCTGTGGGATATAATTCAGCAGAAGCCAAGGCTATCTTGGGTTTCATAAACCTATTACTGACCTTTTTGGATCGTGTGGAAGAGCTTCCACCGCCAGGTTCATTTCCTGAGAGTGTTGAGCGTGCCGTAGCAGCGGTTGAACAGAAGATTGGGGCAGCGGTTGCCAGTCGTCTACGAGTGTTTCTAGGAAAATGTAGAAGACTAGGCCTTGAACCCAAGAAAGGGGCAAAAGCATGGGTTCCATTTAGGCAACGCGCATTGTCGGAATTGGAGCATTGGGAGAATCCAAAACCGTATCCACTATCAGTGTTTTACGTAGTAATAGAAGAAACATGGCAAGGCATTTGGTTTCCGGTCAACCAATATTATTCCAGAGTGATTGGTTTTGACCTGGAACAACTGAGCGAGAATCTACGTGATCTTGGTTTTTTGCCATCAGGGCGGCATCGTGACTTTTACATTGACCTAAAAGAACATAACGACGAAGCCTTTTTTGACGCTTTGTTTGGCTTGGTTGAGCAAACGTCGGAGGCGTTGGAAAAAACGTTGCCTTAAGGAGTTCAGCAATCCAAAAGCACGGGCAAAACTGAAATAGAGGACTCACTTTGGAGGAGGAGCAATGCCAAGGCCCGAAACCAAGGAACAACTCTTATCGTTATCCCAAGAGAACTTTGACCGTCTCTTCTCGTTAATCGAGCCCCTGTCATCTGAGGATCGGAACAAACCGGGCGTTAATGGCGAATGGTCGGTTAAAGACATCCTGGCCCACCTCAAAGCCTGGCACCATCTGTTTTTCACCTGGTACGAAGAGGGGGGCCGGGGGGTGAAACCGGAGATGCCCGCGCCGGTGTATACCTGGAAGACCACACCGGAGCTCAACGAAAAGATCTTCCAAGAGCACCGCCATCAACCGTATGAGACCGTTGCGGCGGAACTCAAGGACTCCCACCAGAAAATGATGGCGCTTATCTCCGGCCATGCGGATGATCTTGAAAGAGCAAATGTATGAACAGTTCTCTGAACTGATCGTTAATTTTCCGTTAAAAATTTGATAAAGAGATGTTAAACAAAGTGTGTTATGCTATGCACAATCAGGGCTACAGTGCACGCGCAAAGATACCCCAAACAGGACTGGATTAAAATCAATTCGACTAGAAACCGGCGATGGCGGCTCGCCATCTTGGCGTCGGCCCTGGCAGCGGGGGCCCTGCTCTTGCTTAAGCCGGGTTGGCCGGCAGCCGTGCAGATGGCTTTCGACGCCGAGTCGGTGCATGAGGTGGCCGGCTATCTGCGCGGCTTCGGCCTGTGGACGCCAGCCGTCAGCTTGCTTTTGATGATAGCCCAGGCGGTCATTGCGCCGCTGCCCAGCTCGCTGATCGCCGGGGCCAACGGCGTACTCTACGGAGTCTGGTGGGGTTCGCTGCTCTCCTGGGCCGGTGGCCTGGCCGGGGCGATGGCCAGCTTCTGGCTGGCCCGCCTGCTAGGCGAGGGAGTTGTCGGGCGCTGGATTGAGCCGCGCTACATAGAACGCATCGACCGGCTGGGCGAAGTGCACGGCTTCTGGATCGTGCTAGCCGCGCGGCTGACACCGGTCATCTCGCTGGACTTCATCGGCTACCTGGCCGGGCTGAGCCGTATGCGCTTTGGACGTTATATGCTGGCCAACCTGATTGGCATCGCGCCCGGCATGCTGGCCTATACGTTGCTGGGCCACGACCTGGCCCTGGCGCAGATCTCAGGTTGGCGCGTATCGTTGATCCTGCTTGCCGGATTGGTCCTCTATCTGGTCGGCCGTCGCTGGCTGGCCGCCGAATACGAAGAAGAAGATATGTCTCCCATACGGGCCAGAGAGTCTTTCTCACCGCCAGAAGCCCGTATTAAACGGCCCAAACGCTGACCTGATTGGAGAACCGAGACAGGTATAGAGGAAGAGCGGATGAAGCACAGATGACTACAAAAGGGTGAACATGAAAATTGATGAATTTCTTCCCAGCTATGACTTCAACGAGGTCCACAAGGTGACCGTTGACGCGCCGCCGGAGGAAACCTTCGCCGCCGTCAAAGATCTGTTGCCTTCCGACCTATCGCCTCTGGTGTACCTGATGCTCAATCTGCGCGATCTGCCGGCCAAGCTGGTCGGCAAGGCAACCCAGGCGAGGACCGAAGACAAGACCTTTTTGGTCCAGCTTTACGATGAAGGCTTCATCCCCCTGGCCGAGGTGAAGGACGAGGAGATCGTCTTTGGGCTGATCGGGCAGTTCTGGAAGCTGACCGGGGGCGAGGGCGTCGAGGTGACGGACCCAGGGGCATTTATCGACTTTGATAGTGATGCGTACGCCAAGGTGGCAGCCAACCTGCTCGTGCAGCCGGCCGGGAAAGGGACAATGCTGAGCACCGAAACGCGCATCTGGGCACCCAACGATGTCGTGCGCAAGAAGTTCGCTTTCTATTGGCGCTTGATTTCCCTGGGGAGCGGCTGGATCCGGGTCATGTGGTTGAAGGCCATCAAGCGCCGGGCAGAGAGAGGGGTGTGATAAAGGACCGAGAGATGAATACCGCTTACCTTATTTTCCTGGGTCTTTTTGTACTGGGTCTGGTGATCCGCACCAGCTACGAACGGCTCAAAAAAGCCGGCCGGGTGGATAACTCCAGCCGAATCGTCTTTGCTTTGATCTTTGCCTCTATGTTCCTGATGTGGGCGGGCTGGTTCAACATGTGCCCCCTGGACCCGCTGCGGCTTACCTTGCCTGGCCCCTTGCCATGGATTGGCCTGGGTGTTCAGGTGCTGGGTTGGGGTCTGGCCATCGTATCGGTGATTCAACTGAGAGGCCTGGAAAACATCGACCACCTGGTGAAGACCGGGCTCTTCTCAAAGATCCGCCATCCTATGTACACCGGCTTCATTCTCTGGATCATTGGCTCGGTGATGTATCACGGCGCGATCGTCAGTTTGGCTGCCGGACTGGTGGGCATCGGAAATATCCTCTATTGGCAAGGCTTGGAGGAAAAGGCGCTGGAATCACAGTTCGGTGATGACTACCGGGCTTATCGCACAGGGACGTGGTTTTGATCGTTAAACCAACTCGCAGATAGCGTGCCCGATAAGAAGTCGAACCTGAGACAGGTTATGCCCGTCGGTAGAGCCTGAGCACAAGGGGAATCACCAAGACGACCAGGAGGGCCAGAACAAGGAAGGGCGTCGAACATGTGAGAACAGAAAGGATAGGGCCAAGGAAGTTGACGGTACCTATCGATATCGTGAGACGCGACAGGAGAATGAGCCAAAGGAGACCGCCTGAGATGGCTGCGATATAGCCGAGACGGCCCAACGGTGTGCGTCCGTATAGCCAGACTATGCCCCCCAGCAACATGCTCAACAAAGCCAGGCCACTGACCTGTCTCCCGGTGAGACCAAGCAGGTTGATGATGGTTATGCCACACGTTCCCTGATATGAGAAGTCCCAGGCGTGAAAGCCGAGAGTGTGAGTCCTGTCGTCACCCCTCCCAAACGCATACAGCCGTAACGCAATCTGCTTCCCCTGGATCTCGTCCTCAAGCCCCACCCGCCAAGTCATATCAACGGTTTCGCCCGAGGGTATGGTAACCTCGGCCGTCTTCGAGGCACATGTCGAGCAATACCCCAGGTCACTAACACCGACTGAAGTCAACCTGGCCCTGCTGCTGTTCGGATCTGAAAGGACGACAGGGCCGGTGTGCTGGCCATCGTCCCCGATGACGGTCCCAAACATGTGGACGGAATATCCCGTCACTCTGTCGCGTGGGTTGAAGATGGTAGCCGTGACACTTCTTGTCTCGTGCTTGGCCAACAGCGGGGGGCATATGAGATTTCTCAGTGGGTTCGTCGGCATCTCGCTGGCAGACATCGAGAAAACAGCGGCCGCTTCCGCACTCATTACCAGAACGGTCAGATATAGCCCAAAACCAAGGCCAAACAGAAAAACTATGCCTCCCAGCAGGGCGCTCAACCGTCGGTTCGGGCCGGTATCTTCGCTCGGCATCCCTGGTGTCCCGGCTTGTTGCTCATCGCCTGTTTCGCTCATGGTCATCTCCAGACCACTGCCTACTAGTGATTCCGGTAGAATGATCCTATTCTATTATACCACATTTGCAAGTATACGCGCGCTTCAACGAGCATGGCCGACGCCGATATTGGTCAGGCCGCCGCGAGAACGAAAGTTGTATGCGCTGATTAGGCGGTAGCGTTCTTTGACTTGCGTGGGATGCCTATGTAGCGCGGTATCTCTCGGCAATACTTCACGTATGTCTCACCGTGCGTCGAGCGCAGATGCTCTTCTTCGGCAAGGACCATCAGGTGTCCGATGACTCCGTACAGAACGACCCAGCCCAGGGCATACCACGATGGCCACAACACGGCAACTCCGAGGACCGCCAGACCGCCTCCCACGAGCTGGGGGTTCCTGCTCACGCGGTACAAGCCTGTCTGCTGGAGGGCCTGTACCTTGTCCCCCATGGTGGTGCGCACCCCAAGCCCGGCCATGGCGATCAGCGCTACAGCCATCCCCACCGCCACCAAGGTAGATCCAATGATCTTGTGGACCGGACTGACGGGTGTATTGGCAAAGCATACCAACCACCAGTCAGGAGGATTGTAGATGTCAGGGAAGCAGACAAACAGCAGCCAGATAACAAGCTCTAAGAAGGATGTCAGCGGTGTCAGGTAACCCCTATGCCGATAGTCACGTCGAACCAAGACGCGGAACACGATGAATCCACCAAGAAGCAGCAGGAATGCTGCCATCAGGTACATGGGAAGAACCATTTCTGTTTAAGTCGCCTCCAGTACCATGAGTCGTTGTATATAACGCCGAGACAACCACAGGGGGATGATGCCCAGCATCCCAAAAGAGCAATCAAGCAAGCACCAGAAGAACGGAATGCCCCGAATTGGACCGAAGATCATTACCGTAGGAAACACCAGCACGCATGCGATCATACCAAACTCAACAACCCACAGGTTCTTAACTGGATCTCGCAGCGGCCCCAAGAAGGCCACAGCGATAACAATGTGAGCGAAGGCAAGCCAATCGGTCCCATAGAATATAAAAGGATACTCTTGAGACGTCTCTGTCAGGCCACGGTGAACGAACGAAATCCAGTGCGCCATGGGTGCCCACACTTGCTCCATCCAAGTCCCTTCCCCAATTATGTCCTGAAGAATATCTATCTCCCACTTGATCGGCACCGCCGTCAGCCCACTGATGACGAGTGCCAGGCTAAAGAGTATAAGAAGATAGCGAATGCGTCTTCGAATCCGTTCAGTCTCCACAGCAGGTCTCCTTATTGCGTGACAGTGAAAGATACCCTTTCGCTGTCTTGTGGTGCACCCCAGAAATCTGCGAGCGTAGGACCATCCTTTTGATATCGGTCTCGAAAAAGGAAGTTCCATATTTCGTAGGGCCACACCCGTCGTCCGATTCGATAATACCAACGCATGGCATCGCGTATTGGCCGGTCACGATGGGTGAGGACGCGCCAAAGAGACCGCGGGCGCAATTGCATAACGGCCTCGATGAACTTCACCCATATCAGAACACGCCAGGCTGGCATGTGACGGGTGGCAAGCACTTGGTGCTTATAATCCCACTTCCGCCTGTCAGTCTGAATGACCCGCCTTTCGGCCGCCATGTGGAAATACGGTGTCCAACGATGTGGGGTCAAATACAACAACTGGATCTGATCAGGATCGTAGGAGAGGAGTTGTTTCAACCCTCGCACGTAATCGTGATATGTCTCCTCCTCAAACCCGACAACGTAGGTCGCCATCGAGAGAATATCATGCTGACGCAGTAGCCGGATAGCTTCACGATCTTTGGCTCTTGTTCCGCCCTTCCGGATCTTGCGCAGTGTTTCCTCATCGTAACTCTCTATGCCGAGCAGAAAGCGGGCGACACCGGCTTTCTTGTAAAGGTGCAGGATGTCAGCGTCACGGACAATGTCATCCGCCCGGGTTGAACCAACTAAGGTCAGAGGAACCTCTTCGGCAATGAGGGCTTCAAGAAAAGTGCGCCAGACCTTTCTGGAGGACGTCGGATTCTCATCGGCCAGGTTAATCACTTCAACCCCATGGGTGCGATGGAGCCAGGCCAGCTCCGCCGCGAATGCCTGTGGGTCCCGGTGCCTCCAGCGAGTCCAGAATCCGCGTTGACCGCAGTAATTGCACGCATGCGGACAACCACGGGAGAACTGAACCACGACGGCACGACGATCTCCCCAATAGCTGTAACGGCTGTGGTCGATAAGCTCCCATCCAACGCGAAAGGCATCCAGATCATGGATGAGTGGAGCAGGTGGTGTAGCCAACGGTACGCCCTTTTTCCGAAAGGCAATCCCAGGAATAGCTTCGAGTGGAGCGCCTGTCTCCAACGCCTGGATAACACGCGTCACCGTTTCTTCCCCTTCACCCCGTACGATGACATCGATCTGCGGTTCCTCATCCAGAACTTCCTGCCAGTGATAGGTTGGGAATACCCCGCCATAGACAATCCAGCTCTCAGGCAGCACGGCGCGAATGGCGTGGGTGATGTCGGTCACGATGGGATGTCCAGATGTCGAACCGGAATGGCCCACAAGAATGGCTTCGGGAGCGCGTGTTACAACCTGTTCCACGATCTTTCTGGTAGGCATGGGACCAAATTCCGCGTCCAGAAGCCGTACTTCGTGCCCTGCATCGATCAGTGGACCGCCCACCGACAGCAAACCGAGAGGCGGTAAGTGCTCACGGGGAATTCGGCTTCCGATCGATGGGTGCGGTGGATTGATGAGAAGGATGTGCAAGAAGATTATCCTCTCTTCACAATAGGATATCAAGTAGGGTACTGGCCCGAATCTAGTCAGTGACGTATTCAGGCCATAGAAAAACTCCGAGAACCACGTCAGTGCCAGCAATGGTCTTCCATCCTGAACTCCGTCCCGTAGTTCTACGCTCATCGTAACTCAAACTACAGTAGGTATCAAGCACTCAAGTTCGGAAACTCTGCACTTGAGTGCTTGACAAAAAACTTGGCATAGCGCAGGCCGTTGAATCTTGTCACCTCAAGCTAGCCTACTACTACAAAGATATACAATCTGCAATCCTATCCGCGGATATCCTTGCTGGAGTTTGGCTTAGGATCAGACTGCTAGTCTTGCCAGAGATCTACATGGGTTACCGCAGTCTGCGTTTCAGTAACAGGACAGAGACGCACTCGAAAGTGTTGATCTAATCCAATACGACGTATCTCACAATTCGCTTCAAGTCGATGTACTTAGAACAAGAAGGGGATAAACATCCTGGTCTGTTGCATATACGCCTGGTAGGCGGGGCCGAAAAAGCGGATGTCCTCCGTTTCCTCGATTTTAGCCGTTATCACCAGGAACGCGCTTGCTGCCAGTACCAGGCCAGCGCCCAGCCACGACGGCTTCTTGAAAAAAACGCCCCACGCCAGAAAGAACAGGGAACTGTACAGGGGATGTCGAATGTAGCGGTACGCGCCCACGGCAACCAGCGTGGTGGTCTTTTCGAAATCGAGCATGGGCGCGTCATCCCGTCGAGAGTCCTGCTGCCCCATGTGTTTGAGCAACTGGACGCCGTGGATCACCAGGAAGAGAGAGGTGACCAGCAGGGGCCATGAGATAAGCTGATGCCAGGAAAAGGGATCGCGGAACCAGCTATCCAAGTTTAGCAAGGCCAGAGCCAGGATGGCCTCCCAGGCAAAGAATCGATAAAGGCCGTGGGAACCAGGCGTGCGCAAGGACGCTCTCGATATATAGACGAGGAGGGCAGACGCGACGACAAAAACGAGCGGCTTGAGCATAGCCTCACCTCTTAACGACGAAACCAAGGACAAGGGGCATGTTACCTAATCTAAGAGATCTTCACTCCACTCCGACCGTTCAGAATGACACGTTGTTTCTGCCAAGACCTTACAGGTTTTGACATAATTGGTCTACAGCAATCTTAAACCAGCAATTTTAACCACATTGTCCTTATAGAGAACCTCGCCTGAAATGACTGTTACCCTCTAAACCTCACGGCTGTCGGGGCTGTCGGTGAAGCTAACTCAGCAATTATCTCGCCCAGCCGCTCGACAGCACGCTCGGCCTCGTCTGACCAGTTCGCCGCGTTGAGCCGAATAAAGTTGCGGTACTGGTCTGTCGTCGAAAAGATGTGGCCAGGCGTGATCGCAATCCCCGCTTTCAAAGCCTGCTTGTATAGTTTTAGCGAGTCAACCGAATCGGGCAACTGAATCCACAACACAAATCCGCCGGCGGGCCGGGTCATCTTAGTTCCTTCTGGAAAGTGACGCTTGACTGCCTGGGATAACGATGTTACGTGGCGGGCATACACGCGACGAATGCGGCGCAAGTGATGATCGTAGCCGCCACTGGTCAGGAACTCAGCAATGGCAAGCTGGGGCAGCGTAGCAGAGGTACAGGTCGAGGCGTACTTGAGCTGCTCGATGACCGACTTGAACTTACCGGGAACTACCCAGCCTACCCGATAGCCCGGGCATAGATCCTTGGAGAAGGAGGAACAAAGCAACACCAGCCCTTTTTGGTCGTAGGCCTTGGCCACCGTGGGGTGTTGGTCGCCGAAATAGATCTCACCGAGGACGTTGATCTCTATTAGGGGGATTTCGTGCTCGGATAACAGCTCTACCAATGCTTTCTTGTTATCGTCAGGGATGCAACTTCCCAGCGGATTGTTGAAATTCGAGATAACCATACAAGCCTGTATTGGCGTGTGCTCGATGGCAAAACACAGGGCGTCCAGGCTGATCCCATCACGCGGATGGGTCGGAATCTCTAGCGCTTGCAGTCCCAGAGTTTCTAAACACTGCAACTGGTCAAAACCGATCGGAGACTCGATGGCCACCGTATCTCCCGGACGGCAGAGCGCACGTAAGCAGAGATTAATTGCCTCTGAGCAGCCCGACGTGATGACGATGTCGGCCGGCGATAGATGGCAGCCAGCGCCGACGGCACGTTGAGCAATCTTAACACGCAGCGCTTCACTTCCCGGTGGCAACTCGTAAAGGCTACTTTGGCTCCTCATTTGGCGAGCGATAGAGGCGAGTATGCGATTCAGTTTGTTCGTAGCAGTGAGAGCCGGATTGGGATAAGCTGCGCCCAACTGGATCAGATTGGGATTATACGAGTCGTGCAATATCATCATCGTCAGTTCCCACATGCTCACCTCAGTGGGATCAGGCGCAGGGGCAGAGATGTCAGGCTCCGGCAGGGCGATAGGCAGTGTATGGTGAACGTAAAAACCCGACTGTGGACGGGCTTCGATCCATCCCTGGGCCTCCAGCAGATAGTAGGCTTGCATCACAGTCGAGATGCTGACCTGCTCCTGGCGGCTCAGTTGGCGCACGGAAGGAATGCGGTCGCCTGGACGAAAGGTGCCGGATTCTATCAGTTGGACAATATCAGCCGCTAGCTGCTCGTATTTGTAATCTCTGGCACTCCCACTCATACCATCCATTATACTATCTGCCTGTACGGCTCACAAGGTACAGTTCGTCTGCTTTGTGATCAGTACAGTTCATGTAAGAGATAAACTGTTATGATGGCAATTCGCAGGTTCTGCCTCTGTTATTACCTACGTTGAGGGTATATGATATGGGTGTGTTCAAAACCAGTTAGAACCGTAGCTCTAGCCGGATGACAATCCGGCGGGTCGAGCCGTGGACTGTCGTTCACTTGGAGCAGTTCACCAACTCGTTTGAATGCACCTATATGATATAAGCAAAGCGTAGTCTGCAATGACGCTGGATATTGTCAAAGCTGCGAGAGACGGAGGGTTATGATGCTAAAGCCATCTCAAATCAAAGTATTGATTACGCCAGGCGTGGTGATTGCACTCTCATTGGTGATTACCGCGTGTGCGACGACCTCGTTACCGCCGCATTCTCTGCCGCTGGGGACCTATTCCACCACGATCACCGAGGCCGATATTACCCCCAATATATCACCTGGTTCAGCATCTTTTCTTACCGGCGTATGGGAACTGATCCTGCTTGAGAAAGATGGCTATGTCGTTACCAAGAACGGTCGTTATGTAGCCGAGGGGCACTGTACTATGGCAGAGAATCTAATTGTGTTTACCGATGAGCGAGGGCCGATGGCCTGCAGTTGGGCCGGGAAGATGGCTGGCTCATACAAATGGGCTTTTGATGGGCAAACGTTGAACCTGACGATGGTGGAAGATCAGTGCTCCAGTCGCAACTTCATTTTCACACGTCATCTTTGGTCTAATTCGGTGGGTCCAAAACAGAAGGTAGGGCTTTGAACCCGAATGACACGTTCAGAATTTCCGAGCTCAGGTTAGACTATCTGGCATAAGGCTCGGCAAAACGTTGTTCGTAAACGCCGTTGGCTTTGAGTTGATTGTCCCAATAGGATCTGGCCATCGGGGTCTTGGCAAAGAGTCTAAAAACGGGAGCTGAGTAGGCCGGGTAGCGCTCCGGTTTCGCCAGGTCACGCAACAGGGCCGGGTCAAATTGTCCCCTCTCCCCAAAGGTCTTGCCGATTTGGAACAGAGCTGTGAAGAGCGTATGGGTCCGCTGCTCGGGCATCATACGCACCCCCTCGCCGCCGCCCTTGACGATGGTGCCCAGGTAGGGGCTGCCCAACCTGTCAGCCAGTTTCTCCAGGTATCGCTCCACGTACCGGGAGTGGGCCGCTTCCGGGAAGCCCGACTGGACCAGAAATCCGATGGGAGGATTGCCCGGCCTGCCCCGCAACGGCTCAAGCGTTTCGATAAAAGCCTTGACGATGCCTGGCATGGCGTCGGTGTATAGAGGGAAACCCCAAAGGACGCACTCAGCCTCACGGAACGCCTGCCGGTGGCGCTCCATCTCGTTCAAACGGTTCAGGTGAAATATCTCATAGCTGTGGCCGGGGTTGTCCGCAAAGCCCTTTAGAAATTGCTCCAGCAAGATGGGGGTGTTCCCCTTCTTTCCCCTCGGCGAGCCGTTGAAGACGGTCAGCCGGGTCGGCGGCGTTATAGGCGTGCCCGCGCTGGGGGCGACTTCCCGGTCAAACCTGACGCTCGAAGCTGGCCCAGTGACAATAGCCCGGACGATTTCCTCCTCAGGCTGATCGGTGAGCGCTGAGAAGGCCAGGCGGCTCTTCAGGTTGAGCGCGGTGCGGCTGAATATGTCGGTGATGATGCGGATGTCCTCGTCATGTGTATCCTCACCTTTGGCCAGCAGCAGCCCCAACAGCGGGTAGCGGGCGTAGCGGGCGCGGTGGTGGGCTTCGTTGTGATCCACGACGAAGTAGGGATGAATCAGGGGAATAGACTTGTCCATAGTCTTCTTGAGCAGGGCGCTGGGGAAGCCCATTATGAGCGGCGAGGCCCACAGGGTGAAATCGGAATTGATCATCGCCCGGCACACCTGGCCCGATTCGTCCGCCGCCACACATTGACCAGGAGTCTTGACCCAACACCCAAAGCAGCCGATGCAGTACCTGATGTCCATATCTCTTAGGGTGAGCGCAGTGACCTGATGCCCACTCGCCACCAGGGCATCGGCCAGTCGCCCCAGGTAGGCTTCAAAGGCTTGATCGTGTGCATGTGGATTGCCATTCAGTATGGTGACTCTCATGTTTTATCTCCTAATATCCGGTTGCCCTCTTTTTTCTGGTTTGAGAACATTTCGCCCCCCTCCGGCTCCCCCACCGGGGGGAGGACTGAACGCTTCCCCCCTTGCAGGGGGGATTGAGGGGGTAGAAATCTTGGACTGCACTGAACCACCGAATACTATTTGCAGTGCGACCTTATCAGTCAGCGGGATGTTCTTTGTTCTCGATACGCCGGATGACGCTCTCCAGCCAATCCAACTGCGCCTGCCCCATCTTAATTCCGCATTCCAGGGTCAAGAGCCAGAAAAAGGCCTCGCGCCGGGAGCCAAGTTCTTCGACATAGACGCGACTTTCCTCCGGGACCTGCTCATAGCGTTCCAACATACCCCGCAGTTGGCTGGCCCCTCGCCTGAATATCTCCAGGATCTCCTCGTCGCCGAGTTGCCCGGCGAAGAAGACCTGGATCAGCGGGGCATTGCGAGGTTCGGGGAGCGGCACCGGGGTGGTCAGCCAGCGGCGTAATTCCTCCCGCCCGGCGGGGGTGATGTGGTAGACTTTGCGGTTGGGCCGGTCCTCCTGCTCGATGACCTCGATCTCCGCCCATTCCCGTTCGGCCAACCTGGACAACGTTCGGTAGATCTGGCTCTGGTCGGCCGACCAAAAGTGGCGCACCGAAACATCGAACATCTTTTTCAAATCATACCCCGAAAGGGGGCCGTAGTTAAGGAAACCCAGAATGGCGTACTCGAGTGACATACAGATTGCCTCTATTGGAAAAGTCTTATATATGAATTATCCTATATAGTACATATCCTATATTACCACAAAAAGTGGTTGCTGTCAAGGTATAGCGCTGGAGCCGCTGGAACTGTTGTGCTGCGAGTGACTTGGAGGCTGATACGCCGATGTGCCAGATACGGGAATTATCGGCTTTTGGGAGCCTCAAGGCATGAATCGGGCTATGATTGGTGTGTAGTGATCCGATATACAGCTCTTTGAACTCATTGTTAATATACTGTTAAACATTTGATAACGAGGTGTTAAACAAAGTATGTTATTCTATGCACAATCAAGGCTACATAGCCCAAAACAGTCATCAGGATAGTCCAATTGTGAATAGATGCAGCAGCGTAGTCCGCAAACATAATCCAACGATCAGGAAGTCCGCTTAATGAAGCGAATACTTGGTCCTATTCTATTAGTCGTTCTCGTTCTCGGTGTGGGAGCGGCTATTTTTCTGTCAGCCCGGCAGCAGATTGCGTCCCGGCGGATCGTCACTGTGCGGGGCTTGATCGGCTCTGAGAAGGAGTCCTTCTTCAAGGACCCCCGCGTGGTGGAGGCATTGCGCAAGGGCGGCCTGGCGGTGGAGGTTGAGAAAGCCGGCTCGCGTCAAATCGCCACCAGCTACGACCTCTCCGAATACGACTTTGCCTTTCCAGCCGGTGTTCCGGCGGCGGAGAAGATGCGGCGTGAGCAGGAGGGCAGCAAGTCGTACGATGTCTTCTTCACACCTATGGCCGTTGCGTCCTGGAAGCCGATTGCCCAACTGCTTGAAGCCAATGACATAGCCCGAGATGAAGGGGGATACTACACCCTCGACATGGCCAGGCTGTTGGAGGCCATTGAAGAGGGTAAACGTTGGGGCGAGCTTGAGGATAACACGGCCTATCCGGTGAACAAGAGTGTCCTCATCACCTCCACCGACGTGCGCAAGTCCAATTCGGCGGCGATGTATCTCTCTCTGTCCAGTTTTGTGGCTAACGACAACAACATCGTGCAGAACCAGGCCGAGATCAACCAGGTGATGCCCCTGATGGAGACCCTGTTTCTGGGGCAGGGTTACGTAGAGTACTCTTCGGCGGTGCCCTTCGAGAATTATCTGATCATGGGGATAGGCAAAACCCCGATGGTGATGATTTACGAGGCACAATTCATCTACCAGGCCGCCATCCCCGATGGCAGCCTCACGGACGACATGGTGTTGATGTATCCCGAGCCCACCATCTTCTCCAAGCATGTGCTTGTCACGTTCAGCCAGGGCGGTGAGCGACTGGGAGATCTGTTGCGAGATGACCCTGATTTGCAGCGCCTGGCCATCGAACACGGCTTCCGCAACAACGACGTGGCCTATTTTCGGGAGTTCACAGACGGCCTCAAACTGGCCATGCCGGACACCCTGGTAAACGTGGTGGAGCCACCCAGTTACGAAATACTTGAGGAGATGATCCAGCGCATCGAGCAGAAGTACTGAAAACCGGTGAACGCCCAGGAAATTCGGGAGTCTATCTATGAAGCGCATACTTGGTCCTATTCTATTAGTCGTTCTCGTTCTCGGGGTGGGAGCGGCCATCTTTCTGACGGTTCGGCAGCAGATTGCGTCCCGGCGGATCGTCACTGTGCGGGGCTTGATCGGCTCTGAGAAGGAGGCGTTCTTCGAGGATCCCCGCGTGGTGGAGGTGCTGCGCAAGGGCGGGCTGGAGGTGAAGATTGAGAAGGCTGGCTCGCGTCAGATTGCCACCAGCTACGATCTCTCCGAATACGACTTTGCCTTTCCGGCCGGTGTTCCGGCGGCGGAGAAGATGCGGCGTGAGCAGGAAGGCAGCAAGTCGTACGATGTCTTCTTCACACCCATGGCCGTTGCGTCCTGGAAGCCGATTGCCCAATTGCTTGAAGTCAATGGCGTTGCTCAAGACCAGGGGGGATATTATACGCTTGACATAGAGCACTTGCTGCAACTTGTCGCCGACGGCAAGCGCTGGGAAGATCTCGAGGACAACACGGCCTACCCGGTGAACAAGAGCGTCCTCATCACCTCCACCGACGTGCGCAAGTCCAATTCGGCGGCGATGTATCTCTCTCTGGCCAGTTTTGTGGCCAACGACAACAACATCGTGCAGAACCAGGCCGAAATCGACCAGGTGATGCCCCTGATGGAGACCCTGTTTCTGGAACAAGGTTTCCAGGCCGGCTCTTCGCAAGCCCCTTTCCAGGACTATCTGGTCATGGGGATGGGCAAGGCGCCCGTAGTCATGATTTATGAGGCCCAGTTCATCGCCGCCGCAGCCGAGGGCAGCCTCACAGACGACATGGTATTGATGTATCCCGAGCCCACCATCTTCTCCAAGCACGTGCTTGTCACGTTCAGCCAGGGCGGCGAGCGGCTGGGAGAATTGCTACAGAACGACCCCGATTTACAGCGCTTGGCCATCGAACACGGCTTCCGCAACAACGACGTGGCCTATTTTCGAGAGTTCACAGGCGGCCTCAAACTGGCTATGCCGAATACCCTGGTAAACATAGTAGAGCCACCCAGTTACGAAATACTTGAAAATATGATACAACTTATCGAGCAAAAATTCTAGAGGAGTAGAATTATGGCAACTGAATTAGCACCCCCGGAAAGTCTTAGCCCCCCAGCACCAGTCGCTCCCGTTCAGCACGACCAGGCCGACGGCATGGTCAAGCTGGAGCCAGTCACCCTTGAGCGCCTGGACACCAAGGTGAAGGAGTTCGTAGACGTCGTCCTCAGCGCCGAGATTCACAGCCAGCCTTTCGAGGACCGGGTCACCGCCATCCATAACCTGGGAAATAAAGAAATTCGCGCTTCTGCCAGTGTATCCAATCGCATGCTAGAGCGGCCTGTCAAGGCTATGGAAGGTGGGCTCTTTGACGAGAGTTCGTCAGTTTCGCGCTCCCTGATCGATCTGCGCAACACCATCGAAGACCTGGACCCTGCGAATCAAGGTGACCTGCTGTCTCCGCGCAAGATCCTGGGGATGATTCCTTTGGGCGACCGGCTGCGCGACTATTTCATGAAGTACCAGTCTTCGCAAACTCACATCAACGCCATCATCAATACTCTGTATGAAAGCCAAGACGAACTGCGTAAAGATAACGCCGTGATCGAGCAAGAGAAGGTGAATATCTGGCAGCTTATGCAGCAGTTGCAGCAGTACATCTATGTAGGCAAACAGATTGATGCGGCGCTGGAAAAACGCATCGCCGAGATCGAAGTGCAGGACCCCGAAAAGGCCCGCGTGGTTAAGGAGGAGATGCTCTTTTACGTGCGCCAGAAAGTACAAGACCTCCTGACGCAGCTTGCGGTGAACATCCAGGGCTATCTGGCACTGGATATGATCCGCAAGAACAACCTGGAGCTGATCAAAGGCGTAGATCGGGCCACGACGACGACGGTCTCAGCCCTGCGCACCGCCGTGATGGTCGCTCAGGCGCTGGCCAACCAGAAACTCGTCCTCGACCAAATCACCGCTTTGCGTGCGACCACGAGCAACCTGATCGAGTCGACCTCGGTGCTGCTCAAGAGGCAAACCGCCGACATTCACGAGCAGGCGACCAGCGCGGCCGTGAACATGGAGCAACTACAGGCTGCCTTCAGCAACATTTATGAGACGATGGACATGATCGCCAATTACAAGGTCGAGGCGTTGGACACGATGCAACAGACGGTAGATGCTCTATCAGCCGAGGTAGACAAGGCCCACACCTACCTGGACCGGGTGCGGAGCGAGGAACTGGCCAGCGCCACCGGTGACCTGGATCTGCTCGCCGCCCCGGAAACGGATGACGGGGTGGTTGATTTTTAAGGAGGACATCATGCGGAACCGCACCAGTTTCGCCCTTATCTTGCTGGTCGCCCTATTCGCTTCATATGTTCTGGCGGGCTGCGCTGGCTCTTCTTCAAAGAACCAACTGACGGTACTGGCCGGGTCAGAATTGAAAGACCTGGAACCTATGTTGGGCCAAATCCGCAAAGAAACCGGCATCTCACTGGAATTGCACTACATCGGCACGTTAGATGGCGCAGAGAAACTGATGGCCGGAGAAGAGGTCGATTTGGCCTGGTTTTCCCACGCCAAGTATCTCACCCTCTTGCAAGGGGCAAAGGGGCGGGTGGTGGCCCAGGAAAAGATCATGCTTTCCCCGGTGGTGTTGGGGGTCAAGAGGAGCAAGGCGCAGGCCTGGGGTTGGGTCGATAACCCCGACCTGACCTGGCGCGATGTGGTGGACAAGGCCGGCAGCGGCGAGTTACGCTATGGTATGACTAACCCAGCCTCCTCCAACACCGGCTTCACCGCTCTGATTGGGGTGGCCTCGGCTCTGTCGGGTAGTGCGGATGCTCTTCAGGCGGAAGACATCGACGACGTCAGCGGTCCACTCAAGGAATTTTTTAAGGGACAGGCTCTGACCTCGGGCAGTTCTGGCTGGCTGGCGGAGAGCTATGTGCGGGAGCAAGACCGGCTGGATGGGATGATCAATTACGAGTCGGTGTTACTGGGCCTGAACGAGAGCGGTCAGTTGCGAGAGGAGCTTTATCTGGTTTATCCCAAGGAGGGGATTATCACGGCTGATTATCCCCTGATGTTGATCAATGAGGACAGGCGCGAGCAGTATGACGAGCTGGTGGCATACTTGCGCTCGCCTGAGTTCCAAAAAGAGATTATGGAGCGCACACTGCGCCGCCCGGTGACTCCGCAAGCTCAGTTGAGCGACGAGTTCCCCCAACAACTTCTGGTTGAGCTACCCTTCCCCAACAACCTCGAGGTCGTCGACCGCCTGCTCTTTTCTTACCTGGACGAGCAACGCATCCCCGCTCACGCTATCTTCGTGCTCGACGTAAGCGGTTCTATGGAAGGCAGAGGCCTGAATGATCTAAAAGCTGCCCTGGTAAACCTGACCGGCACAGACACGAGTCTGACCGGCCAGTTCGCCCGCTTTAGAAACCGTGAGCGCATCACCATGGTACCTTTTAACGACCAGGTATGGGACATCCGTGACTTTGACGTTGACATTGAAAGCCAGGAGAGCTTCCAGCAAATTCGGAGCTACGTGGATTCGTTGCAGGCCGGCGGCGGTACAGCTATCTTCTCCTCACTTCGAGAAGCTTATATCCTGGCTGCCCAGGCCCAACAACGGGACCCGGATCGCTACTACTCTATCGTTCTGATGAGCGACGGAAAGAACACGGGTGGCCTCTCCGAATCTGATTTTCTGTCCTACTATGGGGCCTTGCGGGAGGATGCGCAGCGGATCAAGACCTTCACCATTCTGTTTGGCAAAGCAGACGAGAAGACGATGGAATCTATCGCTGAGGCCACCGGTGGAAGGATGTTTGACGCCAAATCCGAGTCGCTCAATTTTATCTTCAAGCAGATTCGCGGATACCAGTAGAGAATCAGGCTATGACGGGTAAACAACGCACACTGCTTTTTCTTTACAGCAATGGCAATATTGTGGGCTCAGCCCTGGGCATCCTGGGATTGCTCGTTTTCTGCGTTCTGTCTCTTATGTTAGGGGGGAGCCCGCTATTGCTGTTTATCGTACCAGCTATGTACGCCATCGGGTGGCTGGCGATGTGGTTGATGGAAAGCCCGGCTACCGAACTGAGCCTGCGCCACCAACTTACGGCCGAAGAGATTCGGGACGGATTGGAGAACCTGGTCAATTCCATCCGCAACAAGGTACCCGGCGACATCCTGACCAGGGTGGAGAGTATCAAGGATTCCATCCTGGAAATACTGCCCAACATCGTTGACCTGAGTAGCAGCGACTATAGCATCTACACCATTCGTCAGACGGCCCTGGATTACCTGCCGGAAACCTTGGAGAATTATCTCAAGCTGCCACCGGCTTTCCGATCCCTTCACCCCGTTCAGGATGGCAAAACGGCGAAGCAACTACTGTTGGAGCAATTGAACCTGCTAGATCAGGAAATGAAAGAGATAGTGGAGGATTTCTACCGCAACGACACCCAGCGTCTTATGGCCCACGGTCGCTTCCTCGAACAAAAGTTTAGCCAGACCGATCTGTGGTTTGGGGATGTTGCCTGAGCTGACTGCATCCACCCCCGAGACATTGTCGTCTTTCACTTGAGGAATTTGCCTGCAAATCATCGCCCCGATCCGCGACATTTCCAATTGTCAAGTTAAGCCATTGACACAAAGAGGCCGTCCCCCATCAGTTACCAAGGGATGGCCTCTTTGCGATCTTGCCAGGGAGGCGATGTCACACGGGCCTTGACCACCAGTTCAAGGATATTGACAAGCGAGCGTTTAGGCTTCATAATATAGCTAACACCCTTTCACGTAACAGACCACCACTTCTTCAGCATACGGGTAACCCAAAGAAGTCAAGATCAGTTTTGCGAAAGGGTACTAAGGATTGGGAATAAAATAACTTCCTCAAATGCAAGCGACATACTAGCCTGATTCAGTCGGCTAATGGGTAAGTTATTAAATCCTTAGTCCTAAATTGCATCGGTAACTTCCCCGCTCGTGTCTGCAAAGAAAGACCAGTGAAAGAAGCGCCGGTATGCCTTACCGCGCGGTGCCACTCACAGGTATAGAGCGGCACCTCTAGCCAGATAGGGAGATGCCAAGCAATGGATGGTTGGCCAGCCAGGAGTTCAGCCTGTAAGGATCCCCCCTTTGGGCGACCAACCATTGGCTTATTGGTCAACCAGGTCATCAGCGGACTCAACTCTGGTTACCTGTGGTCGGGGGTGTTGGAGGTAGCCCATAAGCGAGGGGCAAACCTCCTTGGCTTCGCCGGCGGGCATCTCGACGACCCCTACGAGTTCAACGCACACAGCAATGTCCTCTATGACCTGATTGACAAAGAGCGGGTCGATGGCCTGATCATCTGGGCTTCATCCCTGGCCAGTTTCGTCGGCCCCGAAGCTATCCGGACATTTTGTGACCGCTATCGTCCTCTCCCAATCGTAAGCATCGGTATGGCCTTAGAAGGCATCCCCAGCGTTGTTTTGGATAGTTACCAGGGCATGCGCGAGGCCATCATCCACCTGATTGAGGTGCATGGCCGCAGCCGCCTGGCTTTCATTCATGGACCCGAAGGCCACCGGGATGCGGCCGAGCGGTATCGCGCCTATACCGACGTGTTGCGAGAGTATGGTTTGCCTTTCACCCCCGACCTGGTTTCGCCGCCCTACGGATGGGCGGAACAGGGGGGCGTAGACGCTATCCAGGTGCTACTCGATCAGCGCCAGGCCCGGTTTGATGCCGTTGTAGCCGTCAACGACAGGCTGGCGTTTGGCGCCTTGCAGGCTTTACGCATGCGCGGAGTCCATTTGCCGGACGACGTCGCCCTCGTGGGGTTCAACAATGAGCCCGTCTGTCGCCTGGTCACACCTCCCTTGACGACAGTCCCGCTGCGCATGTACGAGCGGGGCGGACAGGCAGCCAGGATGCTGCTCGCGCTGATTGAGGGCGAGCCGGTGCCGGAGCTTGTGTCTTTGCCTACCCGACTGATCGTGCGCCAGTCGTGTGGCTGTTTAGACCCGGCTGCGGTCCAGGCGAAGGCGCGGGACTACGTCGAGCAGTGGCCCATGCCCGACTCCAAAGTGCTGGCGGGGATGCCGCTCGCTGCGCAACAGGAACCCATCGTTCGCGACATGGAGCAGGCATTGGAAGCCGCGGACGGGGTGCCGCAACTGGCCGGCCAACTCCTGGACGCGTTTCTGGCCGAGTTGCAGGGAGGTACGCCGGGCACCTTCCTATCCACGTTGGAGAATGTGTTACGCCAGGTCACGGAAGTGGGCAGCAACGTGGTCGCTTGGCAGCGGGCCACCTCTGAGATGCGCCGCCATCTGCTACCTGGCCTGTTGGACGACCCCCGGATGTTATTGTACGCTGAAGACCTCTGGCACCAGGCCCGGGTTGTGATTGGAGAGAGAGCACGCCGCGCGGAAGCCTATCGGGGCTGGCAGACCAGGCAGCAAGCCGACAAGCTGCATCACATCGGTGAGGCATTGACCGTGGCCCTGGATGTACCCGAGTTGATGGACATCCTGGCCCGGGAGTTGCCTCAATTGGGCATCGGCCGTTGCTGTCTCTGTCTGTACGAGGACCCTCACAAACCGGATGGATGGGCCAGGCTGGTCCTGGCCTACGATGAGGCCGGTCGCGTCAAATTGGAAGCCGACGGCTGGCGTTTCCCCGCCCGCCGCCTGGTGCCCGACGAGTTGTTGTCCCCCGACAAGCAGCATAGCCTGGTCATCACACCCCTCTACTTCCGCAGGGAACAGTTGGGCTTCGTCCTGCTGGACGGGACGTCCTTGAGAGGCAATGTGACCCAGGTGCTGAGGGACCACATCAGCAGTGCGCTCAAGGGGGTGCAGATCCTGGCGGAAAACGTCGAACTCTGCCACCAAGCGCTGGAAGCCCAAAGAGCGGCTCAGGCGGGACAGCGACTGGCCGAGGAAGCCAATCTCCTCAAAAGTCGCTTTCTCTCGATGGTAAGCCACGAACTGCTCACGCCTCTGGTGCTGCTGACGGGATTGAGCGAGATGATGCTGCGAGAGGGGGGCGGAAACAGGCCATCTCTGCCAGAGCCATACCGGCAGGATCTGGCGCGTATGCATGTCGGCGCCCAGCAATTGGGCAGCCTGGTCCGAGACGTGCTGGACCTGGCCCGCAGCCAGATGGGGCAACTCAAGCTGGCTCAAAAGCCCCTGGACCTGGGCGAGACACTGAAAGCTGTGGCCCTGGTGGGAGAGCAATTGGCGTGCAGCAAAGGGCTGGCCTGGCGAACTGAAATCCCCTCTGGGTTGCCCAAGGTGTGGGGAGACGCAACGCGCCTGCAGCAGGTAGCGCTCAACCTGGTGACTAACTCCGTGAAGTTCACGGCGCAGGGCGAGGTGGCGATTCGGGTCCAGGCGGGAGGTCCTGTTGAGGGGTTAGGGGAGAAGACTGTCACTGTCTCGGTGCGGGACACCGGGCTGGGCGTGCCTCTGGCGGAGCAGGCAGTCATCTTTGATGAGTTCCGCCAGTCGGAGCGCACAGCGGCGCGCGGATACGGCGGCCTGGGCATAGGGCTGGCCATCTGCCGGCGACTGGTGGAGCTGCACGGGGGCCAGATCGGGGTGCACTCCTCAGGCGAGGAGGAGGGCGGCTCGATCTTTTACTTCACTCTGCCCGCCATCGCCGACCGAGTGACCGAAGCCGCCGACCAACCGACGCGATCTCATAGCGTACTGCTCTTGACCCAACATGCGGGCGATGGGGGCCGCTTGCAGGAATACCTGGCACGGCAGGGATTTGCCATTGAGACGTTTGTGGTTAGCGAGATGACGAATTGGCTGCCCCACGTGCTGGCCTCGCCCCCCGGGGCGGTGGTGCTGGACTGTCAACCCGCCTCTGAATGGGGCTGGGAGTTGTTTCAGGCGTTAAAGGAAAACCCGACCACGCAAGATATCCCGGTGCTTTTCTATTCCCTACTACAAGAACAAGACAGCGGCTCAGTGCTAGCGTTAGATTACTTGACCAAGCCGCTGGGAACAGCCGCTCTGGCGCAGGCCTTGCAGCGGCTGGGGTTGGGCGACGGCGGCTGTCAGGAGCGCAGCACTGTCCTGGTTGTGGACGACGACCCTGCCATCCTGGACATGCATGCTTGGGTGGTGCAAACCCACTTGCCAGCTTGCCAGGTGCTGACGGCTGCCAACGGCCGGATCGCCCTGGAGATCATGCAACGGGAGCAGCCGGGCCTGGTTTTGTTGGATCTGATGATGCCCGAGTTGGATGGGTTTGGCGTGCTGGAGGCGATGCAGGCCGACGAGCGAACTCGCGCCATCCCGGTCATTGTGCTTACTGCGCAGCTTTTGACCCAAGAGGATATGGCGCGCCTGAACCGTGGGGTAGCGGCCGTGTTAGAGAAGGGGCTGTTCAGCACGGAAGAGACCCTGGCTCACATCGAGCAGACCCTGGCCCGAAACAAGAGCCTGGGGGATGACATGCGACGGACGGTGCGCCGGGTGATGGCCTACATCCACGAGCACTATGCCGAGCCGATTTCACGCGAAGATATGGCCACCTATGGCGACGTCAGCGCGCGCCATTTGACCCGCTGCTTTTGCCAGGAGGTGGGTGTATCCCCCATTACCTACCTCAACCGCTACCGTATAAAGCAGGCCAAGCGACTGTTGCGGCAGGAAGACAGGAGCATCACCCAAGTGGCCGGAGACGTCGGCTTTTCCAACAGTAGTTACTTCGCCCGGGTATTTCGGAGCGAAGTGGGCGTTTCCCCCCGTGCTTACCAACGCGGCAAGCGGCCAGCCTCTAAATAGAATCACCGTAACTACTTTGACAAAGTCATATTCGCTCGAAGGGGATTGCCAAATCCCCGTTGCAAGCGTCACTCCGTGGAGAAAGGCCGGGATCTGTCGATCCCTGGCGAGCAAACGGAGAAATATGACATTGTCAAGGTAGTCACGAATCACCAATGAGTTTCGACTCGTAGGGGCGTTGCATGCAACGCCCCTATAACTTGTCCCAAAGTTATCACAACCCGTTCCAAAAGTGCAAGATTTTGAATAGTCGTTGCAGTATACTGTAATTGCTTGATATAGCATCCGCTTGCCCTAACGGATGTGGCCGCGTCCAAAAATAACTTTGCGCATTTTTAAGGGTTTTACCCGGAATTTTAGCTTGAAAACAGAGAATTATTCTTGGACGCTTCCTATGGGTAGGGCATTTCGGCATTTGACGTTCTACACCATTGACCGGCTTCAGGCGGGGTTGGTCTTATGCCCGGGATGATCCTGATTGCGACTAACGATCCCCACATTACGTACCTGCTGCAGCGTTATACAGAAGAGAGTGGGTTTCAGGCGGTAAAAACCAGCCGGGGCACTGATGTGTTGAACCTGGCCCGACAGACGAACCCAGCACTAATTATCATGGAAGCCAGACTTCTAGGCGCTGCCAGCCGCGAAGTAGTACGTTGCCTGAAGGCAGAACCTTCCACACGCGATATACCAATCGTAATTTTCTCCTTTTCGGATGATGACATAGGTGACGAAGTCGAAGGCGTGGCCGGCTATTTGCACAGGTTGGCGATGTACGATGATTTTGTGAGAGTCCTGGGAAATGCGGGTGTGCTTTCTCAAGGCACATCGCTTGAGGGGAGTGAGTAATACACTGACCAGGAGGGGAAGGGGAATTGGCCGAATCTGCTGTGAGCGACGGGCTGCTGCTCGACGTGAAAAACCTCAAAATGCACTTTCCTATTCAGCGGGGCTTTTTCATGTCGAAGACAGTTGGCTATGTCAGGGCCGTGGACGGGGTGAGTTTCTACATTCGCGAGGGCGAGACGCTGGGGCTGGTTGGCGAGAGCGGGTGTGGCAAGACGACAACTGGTCGGGTGATCCTGCGCGCCTACGAGCCGAGCGCCGGAGAAGTCTGGTTTGCCGACCGCAACCTGGGGTGGGTTAATGTTCCCACTCTAGAAAAGCAGCAGGTCAAACAGTTGCGGCGCAACATGCAACTCATCTTTCAGGACCCCTACTCCTCCCTCAACCCACGTATGACCCTATTGGAGATCGTAGGCGAACCGTTACGAGTGAACGGGGTCGCCCGGGGACAGGAACTGAAAGATCGGGTAGCCGAACTCCTGAAGGTAGTGGGCTTACGCTCGGAGTATATGACCCGCTACCCCCACGCCTTCAGCGGCGGCCAGCGCCAGCGCATCGGCGTCGCCCGCGCCCTGGCCCTTCACCCCCAGCTTGTCATCTGCGACGAGCCCGTGTCGGCCCTGGATGTCTCCATCCAGGCCCAGACCCTCAACCTGCTGCAGGACCTCCAGGAAGAGTTTGACCTCACTTACCTATTCATCTCCCACGACTTAAGTGTGGTCGAGCACATCAGCGACCGGGTGGCAGTGATGTACGTGGGCAAGCTGGTAGAGCATGCCGCCACCGAGGAGCTGTTCATCAATCCCAGGCATCCCTATACCGAGGCGCTCCTCTCGGCGGTGCCCAAGCCCGACCCGCGCCTGCATACGGAGCCGATTGACCTGCCCGGGGATGTAGCCGACCCGGCTACCCCCCCGGACGGCTGTTACTTCCACCCACGCTGCCAATACTGCGTGGATCGTTGCCAGACAGAGGAGCCAGCGTTGCGGCAGATCGCGCCGGATCACTTTGTGAGTTGTCATCGAGCGGAAGAGTTGAAACTGATCGGTGTACTCGGCCCGGCCGAGTTGACTGACTGAGCTTTCGCTTGAGGGAGCCGCATTGACCAGCCCTAAGGGGGCTGGCACGTGAGACACGAGGAGGTGGTGCATGACATAAGCGCAAGTGGCGTGTGTAGATAACGTTGTTTTATGGCCAAGAGCCGCTACCGATTGTTCTAAGGAGGAATAGAACCATGGAACAGAGAAGGAGAATCACTCGACGCCAGTTCTTGCAAGCGTCGGCGGTGGTCGCGGCAGGTGCAGTGTCTGCTGCGTGCGTCCCCGTCGCAACGCCGGCACCCACACAACCCCCAGCAGAGCCAGTGTCGGCGGCCACCCCTACCCCGGCGCCCTCGGCCAGCAAATATCAAGAGGCGCCCATGCTGGCCGAATTGGTGAAACAGGGCGAACTGCCGCCGGTGGACCAGCGCCTACCTGAGAACCCTTGCGTATTGCCGGTGCATGATGGCATCGGCAACTACGGCGGCACCATGCACCGGGCGTTCAGGGGCGTTTCGGACCGCTGGGGGCCTACCAAGGCGAACGACCACTTTTTAGCCTGGTTTGACAAAGACCTGAACCTGATCCCCCGCCTGGTCGAGTCCTGGGAGGTTAACGACGACGCCAGCGAGTGGACCTTCCACTTGCGCGAGGGCGTAAAATGGTCCGACGGCACAGAGTTCACCAGCGACGACATCGTGTGGTGGTACGAGAACGAGATGAGCAACGAGGACCTGTGGCCCTCGCCCTACATCAAGTGGACCGTCACCGTTGGCGCAGATAAGGTCTTTATGGACCTCGAAGCACCCGACAAATACACCGTCAAGATGAAGTTCCCCCGGGCCAAAACACTGTTCATATATGACCTTACCCGTGGCACCGGCATGGAATCGTTCGGCGTTGGTTGCCTCACGCCCAGCCACTACATGAAGCAGTTCCACATCGACTTTGCTGATGACCCGGCGGCATTGGAGGCGGAGGCCACGGCAGCCGGGTTTGAAAGCTGGGCAGCCTACTATCTCGATAGGGGCTGGTGGTACATGAACCCCGATCGACCCAGTCTCAGCCCATGGCTGGCTAAAAACGCGCTCTCTGAAGAGTTGTTCGTGATGGAGCGCAATCCATATTACTACGGTGTGGACCCCGAGGGCAACCAGCTTCCCTATCTTGACACCATCCAACATCGCCTGTTCGAGGCAGACGAGGTACTCAACCTGTGGGTCACCAACGGCGAGATCGACTTCCAGGCCCGCAGGATGGCTATGGCGAACTACACGCTCTACAAGGAGAGCGAGGAGGGTGGCGACTACCACGTGTTCGTTCAGAAGACGGCCAGTCACATCTGCTTGCAATGCAACCTCACTACCAAGAACGAGCCGCTGCGCGAGTTCTTCAACGAGCGGAACGTGCGCATTGCCCTCTCGTTGGCCGTCAATCGCGACGAGATGAACGAGCTGGCTTACGATGGTCTTTACACGCCGCGCCAGTACAGCCCGATGGACGAGTCGCCCCAATACTACCCCAAGCTATCGAACGTCTACCTGGACTACGACCTGGATGAGGCCAACCGCTTGCTGGACGAGGCCGGCTACACCGAGAAGGACGCCGACGGCTTCCGCCTGTGGAAGGATGGCAGCGATACCTTGAACTTCGAGATCGTGGGCACCTGGGAGCCTGGCGTTCCCAACGAGGACGCGGCCCAGTTGCTCGTCAAGTACTTCGCTGATGTAGGCGTCAAGGCTGCCTACAAGTACAACGAGCGCTCACTGTACCAGGAGCGCTTCGAGGCCAATGACATCGAGGCCGCCTGGTGGGGCGGCGACCGGACGCTGCTGCCCCTGGCGCCCCTGGCCGTGATCTTCCGCGGGTACCAGACCGACCGTCCGTGGGCCTGCGCCTGGGGCCTGTATCTGCACGATCCCGACGATCCCAACGCCGAAAGGCCGCCCGAGGACCACTGGATCAACGACATCTGGAATCTCTGGGATCAGATCGAGGCAGAGGCCGACCCGGATAAGCAGAACGAGATGTTCTTCCAGATCCTCGATATCTGGGCCGAGGAGTTGCCTATGCCCGGCTACCTGGGCAACCAGCCGAACCCGTGCATCGTCAAGAACGGCTTCCGGGGTTACCTGGACGGCATGCCATCGGACGACACCGTCGCCGACGAGCACTTCCTGGGCACGGAGACCTACTACTGGGAGGATCCTGCAAGCCATTCGTAGCAAGTCAGGTGATGCATCAGTTGGAGGGCGGAAACCGAGGTTCCGCCCTCCAACCCTATCGCGTGATTTGTGTGCCGCCAGGTGATGTTTGTGGAGGTAACATATGTTAGGTTATATCGTACGGCGCATCTTGCTTATGATTCCAACTCTAGTCATCATCTCGATCATCTCCTTTGTCATAATTCAACTCCCGCCGGGCGATTATCTGACCACTTACGCAGCTCAGATGAGTGCTGCTAGTGATCCAATCGATGCGCAAGCACTCGAGGCATTTAAGGAACGTTACGGGCTGGGCCAACCTATCTACGTGCAGTACTACAAGTGGGTCAGCGGCATCATCCTGCGGGGTGACTGGGGCCAGTCTATGGAATGGCAGAAACCGGTCAAGGAACTCATCTGGGAACGCCTGGCTTTGACTATGCTTCTTTCGGGCGTCGCCATCCTGGTCAGTTGGCTCGTGGCCATTCCGGTGGGGGTCTATTCTGCCACGCACCAATATTCGATTCCTGATTACGTCATGAGCGTTATCAGTTTTGTCGGGGTGGGCACGCCTGGCTTTTTGCTGGCCCTGATTGTGATGTGGCTGGCTATGAGCCAGCTCAACCAGAATGTCGGTGGCCTGTTTTCCAATGAGTTCCTGTTAGCCCCATGGAGTTTGAACAAAGTCGTGGATATGCTCAAGCACCTGTGGATTCCAGTTGTAATTATCGCCTTGGAGAGTACGGCGGGCAGTATTCGCACCACGCGAGCTAACCTGCTCGACGAGCTAAACAAGCCCTACGTGGAGACAGCACGCGCCAAGGGCCTTAAAGAGGGCGAGTTGATTTGGAAGTACCCGGTACGGGTCGCGCTGAACCCTTTCTTTAGCACCGTTGGCTGGTCGCTGGCCAGCTTGATTTCCGGCCAGACCTTGATCGCGGTCGTGCTCAGCCTGCAAACGACCGGGCCCATGATGTTGCGGGCCTTAATGTCCCAGGACATGTACCTGGCCGGTAGCTTTCTCCTGCTGCTGAGTTCGCTGACCGTGATCGGCACGCTCATCTCGGATATTGTCCTGGCATGGGTGGATCCGCGCATCCGGCCGGGAGAGTAAGTAAATGGCAAACTTAGAAGGTAAAGATATGGACCTGTTATTAGAAGAAAGCCCGGGCATCGAGGAAGTTACGGAGGAAGAAGAGAAAATATACGTTGCTTCCTACTGGCAATTGATGTGGTGGCGATTTCGCAAGCATAAGATGGCCATAATCAGCGCTCTGATTCTAGGGATATTTTATTTCGTAGCCGTCTTATGCGAGTTCGTGGCTCCTTATGACCCCGAACAGTACTTTGTCCAATATAAACTGGCGCCGCCCTCAAGGATGCACATCTTTGACGCCGAAGGCAAGCTCCAAAGGCCGTTTGTTTACAAGATAAGGCGAGAAAAAGACCCGGAGACGCTACGCAACATTTACACCGAAGACACCGAAATCCGATACCCAATTCAGTTATTCGTCCACGGCCCTGAGTATGAACTATGGGGCCTCTGGACGATGGACTTCCACCTTTTTGGCCTACCCGTTCCCCACGAGGAGCAGGGGGTCTTTCTGATGGGCGCGGACCGCCTGGGACGGGATGTTTTCTCTCGCACGTGTTATGGCGCGCGCATTTCGCTCTCCATTGGCCTGGTGGGTGTATTGTTGAGTCTGACCATAGGTATCGTCCTGGGCGGCATCTCGGGCTATTACGGCGGGCGGATCGATACGCTCATCCAGCGCGTCATCGAGTTCATCCGCACCATACCGAGCATCCCGCTGTGGATGGCGCTCAGCGCCGCTCTGCCGACCAACTGGCCCATCGTGCGGCTGTATTTTGCCATCACCGTCATCCTTTCCCTGATTGGCTGGACATGGATGGCCCGCGTTGTTCGCGGCCGTTTCCTGGCTATGCGAGAGGAGGACTTTGTACTGTCCGCCCGCCTGGTTGGCTCTGGCGAGATGCGCATTATTCTGCGGCATATGTTACCCTCTTTCCTCAGCTACATCATCGCCTCACTCACCCTGGCCATCCCGAAGATGATCCTGGCCGAAACCGGGCTCAGTTACATCGGCCTGGGGTTGCGCGCACCGGCCATCAGTTGGGGCGTGCTGCTGCGCGAGGCTCAGAACGTGCGCTCGCTGGTGCTGGCACCCTGGGTGCTCATGCCGGCCATTGCTGTGATCATTGCCGTTCTCGCCTTTAACTTTGTGGGAGACGGGCTGCGCGACGCCGCCGACCCCTACGCCCGTTAGGAGTGACCCTTATGGATAATCATCAGTTGCTCCTGGAAGTCAAGAAACTTAAGACTTACTTCTTCCTGGATGAGGGGACCGCGCGCGCGGTGGATGGGGTTGATTTTGACATAAGGCACGGTCAGACGCTGGGTGTCGTGGGCGAAAGCGGCTGCGGCAAGTCGGTCACCGCCCGCTCGATCTTGCGCATCGTGCCCAAGCCGGGACGTATCGTGGAGGGCGAGATCACCCTGCACCGGGCTACGAGCAGGAATGACAAGGATGGCTGCGTGTTGACCGAGGCGGTGCGACTGACCGATCTAGACCCTATGGGGACCGCCATGCGTAGCATTCGCGGATGTGAAATCGCCCTGGTGCCTCAAGAGCCTATGATGTCGCTCAGCCCGGTACACAGCGTTGGCAACCAGATCATGGAGGCAATCACCCTGCACCAGAAGGTCACTAAAGCCGAAGCCAGGCACAAGGCAGTCGATATATTGGACCGGGTGGGTCTGCCTAAACCCGGGCACATGATGGATCGCTACCCGCACCAGCTCAGTGGTGGCATGCGGCAGCGCTGCATGATCGCCATGGCCTTATCCTGCCATCCCGGCCTGCTTATCGCCGACGAGCCCACCACCGCTCTGGATGTCACCACCGAGGCTCAGATCCTGAAGCTGATGCGCCGTCTGCAGGAGGAGTTGGGCATGGCCATTATGTACATCACCCACAACCTGGGGGTGGTGGCCCAGGTGGCAGAGAATGTGATCGTGATGTACATGGGCAAGATCGTCGAGCAGGCGGATGTAGACACGATTTTCCACAATCCCATGCACCCCTACACGCACGCCCTGTTGAAGTCTATCCCTCGTTTGGGGCAGCGAACCCGAGAACGGCGGCGACTGGAATCCATCCGTGGTACAGTGCCGGATCCCTATACCATCCCGCGCGGCTGTTCCTTCCACCCTCGCTGTGACCGCAGGATCGTTGGGGTGTGTGACCGGAAGGAGCCGCCCTATCTCGATGTCGAGCCGGGGCACAAGGTGCGCTGCGTCCTTTACACATAACGCTCAACCACTATCAATTCTGGCTCATGTTCAGAACAAGTGACAGTATGGTGAGATACGATGAATAGACTTTCTCAAATTTGCTTCTGCTTTCGTACGTTCGCACTTGTTCTGAACATGAGCTTCAATTCCTATGACAGGTAACTGTTAGCTTATCCTATGAAAGTGATGTTGCTGTTTCCGCCCCACTGGACCCCGGCCATGCCGCACCTGGCCCTGCCGGCGCTTAGCGCTTACCTGCGGGCGCATGGGGTCGAGGTCATTCAACGCGACCTGAACCTGGAGGTCTTTGACAAAATCCTGACGCAGGACTATCTCGAGCGGGCTGTCGCCCACCTCCGCCAACATAACAGATCGCAGGCCAACGGGCGGCCAGCGCAGCGTGAAGCGGCGCAGTGGGCGTTGGCCCACGGCTCTCAATTGGCGGCCCAAGTCGAGGGGGCAGTCGAGGTGATGCGCGGCAGGCAGTTCCTGGACGGCCCGTCTGGCCTGCACGCCTTCCTGGTCGTGGTCCAAAGCCTGGCGCTTGCCTCGCTGCCTTTCTATCCTGCTTCTCTTGAACTCTCAACCTATAAGCCGGCATTGACAGCCGATCACAGCCGGAATCTACTCCAGGCGGTGCGCGATCCCCAGGCCAACATGTTCCTGCCTATCTTCCGCCAGGGCATCATGGCCGACATCCGGCGCGAACAACCGGACATCGTTGGCATCTCCATTCCTACCCTGGACCAGATGCTGGCCGGAATGACTATAGCCTATCTGATCAAGGAGGCCGGGCTGCCCTGCCACGTGACCGTGGGGGGACCGCACATTTCTATGCTGCGCGAACAGCTCCCACGTGTGCCCTCTATGTTTGACCTGTTCAACAGCGCCGTCCTGTTCGACGGCGAAGTGCCCCTGTTGCGCCTGGCCGAGGCGCTCGACGCCGGGCATGACCTGGCGCAGGTGCCCAATCTGATTTACCGGGACGATGGCCAGGTCCGTGCAACGACCTGCCTGTCACCGGACAACATCGCCCATCTTCCGATGCCCGATTTTGAAGGCTTGCCGCTCGATCGTTACCTGGCCCCGAGCCTGGTGCTGCCGCTGCAGACTTCGCGCGGCTGCTACTACGGGAGGTGTGCGTTTTGCAACGTAGGCTATGGCCAACCTTGCCCGTATCGCCCGCTGCCGGGTGAGCACGTGGTCGAGCACATGTTGGCACTCAAGGAGAAATATGGCGTGCGCCATATCTTTTTCGCCGACGAAGCCATCTCGCCGTCCACTTTAAAGGATGTATCGGCCGCGTTGGAGGGACGGGACCGGCCGCCACACTGGTGTGGGTGCGTGCGCTTCGAAAAGGCACTGACGCGGGAGTTACTGGAGCGTATGGCCCGGGGCGGCTGCTGCATGCTGCTGTTTGGCCTGGAAACCGCTTCGCAGCCAATCATGAGATATATGGCCAAGGGCACCCAGCTCGACACCATGAGCCGTATTCTGCTCGAAAGCGCCCGGGCGGGGATCTGGAACCACACTTTCTTCTTCTTTGGTTTTCCCGGCGAGACTATCGACCACGCCCAGGAGACGGTCAATTTCGCCTATGAGCACCAGCAGGCCATCCATTCAGCCTCACCCGGCGCGTTTGTGTTGGAACGTTATGCACCAGTCCACCGCTCCCCGGAGACATATGGCGTCCGGCGCATTCTCGAAGATACAGACAGGGACCTGGCGATCTACTTCGACTATGAAGTCGAAGCGGGCATGGATGAGGAGATGGCCGAACTGGCCGTCTCTCGTTTCGTGGATTCACTTCCCGAGAAGCGTTTTGGGCAGTATTACGCAAACGATGTATACCGCTTTCTATATGCCAGCCACTTACGTGATCACGGGGTACCCTTCCCATCCTGGCTGATGGCCGAAGAGGTGGCTGCAGGAGACTCATAGAGATGCCTGGAAAGGCAACCGACATAATCAACGATCTTTTTCAATTCCACATCAACAACTACTCGCCAGCAAAGGCGGCCGCAGTCCGCGATATGCTGGAGGAGTTGGTCTCAGAAGGCAAGATGCGCTTTACCCAGGCGACAGAGAATGCGGAAGCCATGCAATTTGGTCCATTGAGCGATGAACAATTGAGAGAGATTGAGCAGTTGCTCGCTAGATAGTGACATATTGGTTGACCAACGCCGTCCGGCTGGGTATCCAGGAAGAACCTGGAAATGGACGGTCAAGGGGGAAGGGGCTTGGCCGATTACTTGCCGATGAGTTGGGACAATAGGTGTGGAGGTGACTATGGTAAGCTTCTCTGCTATTGAGGTTAAGGGTTTGGCCAGGTGTCTGATGGGCGAGGATGTGGACCCTGGTAAACTGCGCCTGCACGTCTCTGAAATCGAACCAGGCACCCGGGCTCACCCACCGCACACCCACGTTGGGGTGGAAGCTTTCTACGTACTTGAGGGCAATGGAACGGTCGAGGTCGGTGATGAGTGTTATACGCTGGGGCCGAATGAGGCTATCCTGTTCAATCCGGCCCGGCCCCATGGCTTGGTCAATAGCGGTGCAACTTCGATGCGCTACATAGTAGTCATTGCTCAGTAGATTATGCCCGAATTCCACCTTTTTCACTGGAACAACCGCCGCAGCCAGCCGCTGAGAGTCGGAGAGGAACCATGCACATACTATCTATACCGTCTCATCGGCACATAAGTTGCTGTCTCTGATCATAAGTCTAGATTGCCAAACACAGGGAGGATATCTTCATGTCAACCGCTATCAAAATCGGCGTCATTGGGGCTGGGAGCGCCCAATTCTCAGCCGGGTTGGTCAATGACCTGTGCCGAACCGAGAGCCTATCCGGCAGCCACGTGACTTTTATGGACATTCGACCCGAGCCCATGCAAATTGTCATGGAGTTTGCGGAGCGCTTTGCTCGTGAACTGGGAGCTGATTTCAGCTTCGAGGCGACGACCGAGCGCCGGGCGGCCCTGCAGGACGCCGACTTTGTCGTCAACACAGCCTTCGTCAGCGGACATCACCACGCGCGGAGCGTACGCGAATTGACTGCCAAACACGGCTACTACTACGGCGGCGTGCACCTGGGCAGCTTCGAGCAATTGCGCTTGATGCTCGACGCGGCGCGGGATATGGAGAAAGTCTGCCCGGATGCCTGGCTCATTCAATCTGGCAACCCGGTCTTTGCCGGTTGCACGCTTATGACGCGCGAGACAGCCGTCAAGGTGTGCGGCTTATGCCATGGCCACCTTCATGTCTACGACGTCGCGCGGACCATCGGCCTGGAGCAGCCGGAACAGATCACCTGGCAGGCCCCCGGCCTCAATCACAACATCTGGCTGACCCACTTTATCTACGAAGGGCGGGATGCTTACCCCCTGATTGATGAGTGGATTGAGACCCGGGGTGAAGAATACTGGCGGACGCACGTGGCCACCGGTACCCACGACATCCAGATGTCGCGGGGGGCGTGTCACCAATACAAGCTGTATGGCCGCTTCCCCATCGGAGACACGGTGCGCCGGGGCGGTTGGTGGTATCACACCGATATTGAGACCAAGAAGTACTGGTTCGGTCAGCCCTGGGGCGGCCCCGACACCGAGCTGGCGCGCCCTATCTTCGTCAAGAACCTTGAGCAGCGCCTGGCCATGATCGCGGAGGCGCTGCAGAACCCGCAGGCCAGCCTGATCGAAGTGGCGCTCGAGATCCAGGGCGGACAGACCATGACGGGCGAGCAAATTGTGCCGATCATGGACGCGTTGGCCAACAACCACCAGGGACAGTTCCAGGTCAACGTGCCCAACCGGGGGGCGCTGCAGGGCCTGCCCGACGACGTCGTGGTCGAAGTGCCGGCGCTGATCGACCAGAAGGGCATCCAGCCTCTCCGCGTGGATGCCTTACCGCCCAAGATCATGCTGGAGCACATCCTGCCTGAGTGGCTGGAAATGGAGCGTGACCTGCTGGCCTTTAAGACCGGCGACCGCTCCATGCTGCTCTGGAACGTGCTATATAGTCACCAAACCCGCTCCTACGACCAGGCGCTGGCTGTGTTAGATGATCTGCTGGCTATGGAGGGGCATGAGGAGATGGCCGATCACTACAAGTTTCCCCCCAGGTGGTAACAAGCAGGACAATCATCCCCAGGAGGTTTAGCGTATGTCTATCTTCTATGCCGGCTATGATCTACACAGTGGCTACATTCACAACTGGCTAGTCGCGGGCCCCCAGGCCATCCCCGTCCCGGATCTGGAGCGCTTCGCGGGAGACGATTTCAAGCTGCAAATCGCCCGCCGCCATCACCAGGTAGATTCGGGCATCACCCAACCTCCCGTAGAGAGAGCTACCTTCACGGTGGGGGATACAGAGTTGGGATGGAATTATGCTCGCTGCCGCGACGATCACTTTGTGGATCTCACCGCCTTCTACCACACTTGCCACTACCTGCAAGCCTGGGCATACGCCCGCGTGGTGAGTTCTGCTTCCCAGGAAGTAACTTTCATCTTGACGACCAATGGCCCGGCAGACCTTTGGCTGAACGGCCAACATATCCATCGCCAAGAGCATTTCCATCATCAGATACCCCACAGTACCCCTTGCCCGGCCACGCTCCAGGAAGGATACAATGAGATCTTGGTGCGCTTCGAGGCGGTTGCCGCGCGCGAGTGTCCGTATGCCCTGGCCCTACAGATCATTGGCCTACCCTCCGACGATGCCTCTCAAGGGCACTTTGTGTTTTTGCCTACTTCCAATGAGGCGATCGCCCGTCGTCAAACCCTTGAACATATGTTTGAGGCAGCTTACCTTGATCGGGATGTGTACGTATGGGATGACGAAATAACTCTGCGTTTGCCGGACGGTATGTCTGCACCGACCAGCGCGGCAGTTCGCCTCCAAACACCGTCCGAGCGGATCTACTTAGAGTCACTCAGATTTGGGCCGACCACCCCTCTGGGCAAATCCCATCATCTCCCGGAGGGTCTCTACCAGGCAGTCTTGATGCCGCACCCTAAAGAGTATTATGAAGGGAATATGCGTATCCGACGAAAGATTAATCTGTGGGCACTTCGTAGTCGCTACTCCCAGGCACCCTACGGCACCTATCTCGAGCGCCGCGTGGAAGCGCTCCAAGACGCCGCCCAAAGAGAACAGAATGTCTACTCGGAGATCGCTAAGATGGCGCTGGGCTGGTGGGCAAAGGTCAAAACAGATACCATTATTGAGGCCATAGAGAGGATCAACCAACGTGAGGATTGCAGTGACTTTTACCTGGTCGGCCTGCTGGGCATGCTGCATCGCCACGGGAACGATCCGGCGTTTCCCGAGGAACTTAAACGCCCCCTCGAAGAGTGCGTGCTCAACTTCAAGTATTGGGCGGACGAGCCGGGCGGTGATGCCATGTGGTACTGGTCAGAAAACCATCAGATTCTTTTTCACACGTGCGAGATTCTGGCCGGTCAACTCTTCCCTGATCGGACCTTCACCAATGTAGGCCAGACGGGCCGGTGGCATCGAGAAAAGGGCGAGCAGATGGCCATCTCCTGGCTGCGCAAGCGGGGGAGCGGTGGTTTCCAGGAATGGGACTCCAACTGCTACTTCGAGGAAGACCTGCTGGCCCTGGCCCACCTGGTCGATTTGGCTGAGACCCCCTCCGTATATGACCTGTCCGCAGTGATTATGGACAAGATGTTCTTCACTATGGGCCTCAATTCGTATCGGGGTACTTTCGGCTCTACCCATGGGCGCACCTACAGCTCCCATATCAAAGGGGGGCGCCTGGAAGCCACGGCAGGCGTCAGTCGGCTGATGTGGGGCATGGGCGTTTTCAACCAGCACGTGTTGGCCACCGTCGGCCTGGCCTGCGCGGAGAACTACGATCTGCCGCTCATCATTCAGGCGATTGCCGCCGACCTGCCCGAAGAGGTGTGGAACCGGGAGCGGCACGCGGGCGAACTGGAAGAGTGGTGCGATCGGGCCGCTGGCTCCTGGGAGGTCAACAAGGTCACCTATAAAACGCCCGAGTATATGCTCTGCTCGGCCCAGGACTATCATCCCGGTGAGTGGGGTGTCCAGCAGCACATCTGGCAGGCAACCATGGGACCCGACGCCGTCGTTTTTGTCACTCACCCGCCGTGTAGCAGCCAGGAGGGTTCCCACCGGCCGAACTTCTGGCACGGCAATGTCGTGCTGCCGCGAGTCGCTCAATGGAAGGATATGCTGGTCGCCGTGCACAAGCTGCCGGAAAACGACTGGATGGGTTTCACCCACGCCTATTTCCCGGTTTACGCCTTCGATGAGTATGCGCTGCGCGACGGCTGGGCCTTCGCCCGCAAAGGGGCCGGCTACCTGGCCCTCACCGCCGATCGAGGGATAGAGTTGATGACACGTGGAGATGATGCCTACCGCGAGCTGCGTTCCTATGGGCAGAACAATATCTGGCTGTGTCACATGGGGCGCGCGGCACAGGACGGTGGGTTCGCCGCGTTCCAAGAGAAAATCCTGGCGCTGGATGTGGCCTTCGAGGGTTTGTCCATGCGCTGTGCTACTCTGCGGGGCGATACATTGGCGTTTGGCTGGGAGGGGCCGCTGCTGAGAAACGGGGAAGTGCAGCCCATTACCGGCTTCAAACACTACGACAACCCGTATTGCCAGGCCGAGTTGCCGGCGTCGCAGATGGAAATTCACTTTGGCGACCAGTTGATGCGGCTGAACTTCGGGGAGTGAGACGATTTACTGAAGATCACCCCAAGTACACCGGCTGGCGGGTGAAAGTCAGGCCAGGTCAGGGTCACCTGGCGCAAAAGACGAGAGGAGAGATCAAGTGAGAGAGTTACTGTCTGCGAATGCCGACAGTGCGCAGCCTTCCCGACAGGAGATAGATAGCAGCTCATCGAGGCAAGGTCGGCCGGGCGGGGCTCATCAAAGGTGGTCGGTGAAAATGGCTGACTCGGTTGTGAGACGGCATTCACCGTTTTCAGATCGGTGGTGTTACGAGTACGGCGTAGTCCTTAAAGCCCTCGAGCAGGTGTGGTTGGAAACGGGTCAGCAAAAGTACTATGACTATGTCAAGGAAAATGTGGATCGATTTGTTGACCATGAGGGCGATATCCAAACCTACCGGCTGGATGAGTATAACCTGGATCAGATCAACGCTGGCAAGATTTTGTTTCCCTTATACCTCACAACGGGGGACGAACAATACAAGAAGGCCGCCTATCTTCTGCGGGAACAGTTGAAGCACCATCCGCGAACGAATGAAGGTGGGTTCTGGCACAAACAGATTTATCCGCATCAGATGTGGTTGGACGGCATCTATATGGCAGCCCCCTTTTACGCCGAGTTTGCCAAAACCTTTGGTGAACACGGGGCTTTTGACGACGTCGCGCATCAGATCATATTGGTCGCGCGCCATGCCCGGGATCCCAGGACCGGCCTCCTATATCACGGCTGGGACGAAAGTAAAAGTCAGAAATGGGCAAATCCCGAGACGGGCTGTTCCCCCAACTTCTGGGGTCGCGCCATGGGCTGGTACGCCATGGGTATCGTGGACGTGTTGGATCATCTGCCCCAGGATCACCCGGAACGGGGAGAGATTGTGGCGATTCTGAGTAGCATGATATCTGCTCTTAGCAAGGTTCAGGATCAATCCACCGGCTTGTGGTATCAGGTACTGGATCAAGGTAGCCGGGAAGGCAATTACCTGGAGGCCTCAGCTTCGTGCATGGTTGTGTACGCGATGGCCAAGGGTGTCAGAAATGGCTATCTCGACAGGCAGTACTTGCACCTGACCAGGAGAGGATATCGAGGCATACTGAAACATTTCATCGAGATAGACGACGGGGGGTTGGTGAATCTCGAGCAGATCTGCAGTGTTGCAGGCTTGGGTGGAACACCCTATCGTGATGGCTCGTTTGATTATTACATCAGCGAACCCGTTGTGACCAACGACTATAAGGGTGTCGGTCCGTTTATGCTGGCCAGTGTCGAGATAGAAAGATTACAGTAACCCATAGAGCCGAACTGACCAGGCAAGGGACAGTGTCGCTACGGCTTATACGTGAGAGGTCTGAGATAATTATGAATCAGGTGTCGTCGGATAGGATGGAGCAAGCCCAGTCATTACCTTTTGATATGCCCCCCATACAAACGCCTTCCTTCTCGGATCGCACTTTTGACGTGCGCAGCTTTGGCGCCGTGGGGGATGGTGCAACGTTGAACACAGCAGCCTTTGGCCGAGCCATCGAAGCTTGCCACGACGCGGGCGGGGGCATGGTTCTGGTACCGGCCGGGACCTGGTTGACTGGCCCAATTCACATGCGCAGCAATGTCAATCTGCGCCTGGAGAAAGAGGCCTTGGTTCGTTTCAGCACGCGCTGCGCCGATTATCTGCCAGTTGTTTTCACGCGCTGGGAGGGGGTGGAGTGTTACAACTACTCGCCCCTGATTTATGCCCGCGATTGCCAGAACGTTGCGGTTACTGGCGAAGGGATTTTCGATGGACAAGGCCAGGCGTGGTGGCACTGGAAGCAGGCTCAGCAGGCAGCCGCCAGGGTGCTGTATGACGCCCAGTTCGATGGAGTCCCGGTCGAGCAGCGCATCTACGGCACGGAATCGGCCGCCTTAAGGCCCCAATTCTTTCAACCGATCCACTGCCGCAACGTGCTCGTTGAGGGGGTGACCTTCTCGGATGGCCCCATGTGGACGATCCACCCCGTCTACTGTGAGAATGTTATAGTTCGAGCGGTGACGGTGAACAGCAACGGACCCAACACGGACGGCCTGAATCCCGACTCTTGTCGCAACGTTCTCGTCGAGAATTGCTCTTTTTCTACCGGAGATGATTGTATCGCGATCAACTCCGGAATGAACGAGGACGGCTGGCGTGTAAGACGGCCGTGTGAAAATATCCTGATTCGCCATTGTCGTATGAGCGAGGGGCATGGGGCCGTGGCCATTGGCAGCGGGATGTCCGGCGGAGTTCGCAACGTGTACGTCCACGACTGCCACTTCAGCGGAGGTGATCAAGGCATTCGCTTCAAGTCGATGCGCGGGCGGGGCGGCATCGTCGAGAACATCTACTTTGCGGACATCCACATATCGAGTATGCGGCGTGAAGCCATTGTGTTGAGCATGTTCTACGACGCCAGCACTGCCGCTTCCCGGTCCGATGCTCCGCCTGCCTTCCGGCACATTCATATCCGGGACATAACCTGCGACGGCGCTGGCATGGCCATTGATATTTGCGGGCTGTCCGAGAAAAGAATAGAGCACATCACTCTGGAGCGAGTCCGCGTCAACGCGGTTCAGGGTGTACACTGTCGAGAGATCAACGGCCTGACTCTGCGTGACGTGACAGGCGTTGTGCAGGAAGATCCGCTCTTCTGCTGCTCGAACGTGAAGGGATTAAATGTGATTGACATGGCTCTCGAGCAGAGATCTCCTAAGGGTTCATAATGGAATTTGGATCTATGGCCGTCGGCAGGATCTATATCCTCCGCGTGGACCCGGGGGAAGACGTACTGGAGTCAATCAACAGCTTTCTGAGAGAGGCAAGGCTTCGGCAGGCTGTGGTATTGGGCGGATATGGAACGTTGGCCGCTTATCACCTTCACTGGGTGACCCACAACCGCATTCCGACAGACAATGCCTTCGTTCGGGGCGAGGGTGGGGTGGAAATACTCGGCATGTGCGGCTTGGTGGTTGAGGGCGAGCCACATATCCACGTAACGCTTGCTACCCCGGCTGGTGCCTATGGTGGGCACATGGAACCCGGTTGCACCTCCTACGTCACATGCGAGGTTTTTTTCGCCGAGGTTGTGGGCAGAGATCTGAGCCGAAAAATGTTTCGGGTTTCGGTGCCGGGTATGGGTGAAGGAGAAAAGCCACGTTTGGTTTTTGGCGATACGACAGAATTGGAGCACTAAAATGAACGTCATAGACCTGTTTCGATTGGATGGTAAGGTCGCCCTGGTCACCGGTGTGGGCCGGGGCTTAGGACAGGCCATGGCTATCGGGCTGGCCGAGGCTGGCGCGGACATCGCTGGTCTGTATCGTACCCGCTACGAAGAGACGCAGGCCCAAGTCGAAGCGCTGAGCAGGCGCTTTCTGCCAGTGCAATGCGATCTGAGCGAGGCCAGCGTAGATCAACTCAATCAGGTAGTGGATCAGGTGGTACGTGAGCTGGGCAGGTTGGATATCTTGATCAATAACGCCGGAATCATTCGCCGCGCCCCGGCGTTGGAGTTCAGCGAACAGGATTGGGACGACGTGATGCAGGTGAACCTGAAATCGCTCTTTTTCCTCTCACAGGCTGGGGCGCGGGTAATGGCCGAACGGGGAAGTGGCAAAATCATCCACATTGCCTCGCTGCTCTCGTTCCAGGGTGGAATCCTGATCCCTCCCTACACAGCCGCCAAGAGCGGCGTGGCCGGGCTCACGCGCGCCATGGCCAACGAATGGGCCTCTAAGGGCATCAACGTAAATGCCATCGCTCCGGGCTATATGGCCACCGACAATACCGCTGCGCTGCGTGCCGATCCACAGCGTAACCCGGCGATACTCGCCCGCATTCCTGTCGGGCATTGGGGGCAGGCAGAGGATCTCAAAGGCACCGTGGTGTTCCTGGCCTCAGCCGCTTCAAGCTATGTGCATGGCTCGATTGTTGCCGTCGATGGTGGATGGCTGGCGCGCTAATGAGAGCTGATTGTGTGAGAAGGGAAGAGGAGGTTCTTATGACAGCCCTGAAATACTCAGACATAGCACCAGAGAAGATTGGCGAAGGAGCCGAGCGCCGCGTGGCGCACACTGACAACTTAATGATCGTCGTGGTTGACTTTTTCGATGGCCCCAGGTCCCAGCCGGACCCACCCCACTCCCATCCGCACGAGCAGGTCTGCTACGTGGCCGAGGGGGAGGTTCTGTTCATCACAGACGGTGAACAGGCACGCCTGGGGCCGGGGGATGTATTTCTGGTTCCATCCGGCAGGCCCCACACGATACAGCGACTGACTGAGCATGTCCGGCTGGTAGATTGTTTTACACCCATTCGGGAAGATTTCCTGGTGTAGGTCACACTGCCAGGTGACGTACAATCTTTTGTGTTCAAGGAGAACGGATATGCTCGACCGAACATGGGGTTCCGAAATCCGCGAGTTCATCGACGAGAAAACGGGACGCCGTATTAGACAATTGACATCTACCGGCAACAACGTGCACCTCTATTTCACCGAGAATTCCTTTGATGCTCACAAAGGTGAGATTATCTTCCTCTCCGACCGCGCCTCCGAAGAGGACAAAGCACCCCACGAAGACCCTCTCTACAACCTCTTTCGCATGGACCTGGAAACCGGTGAGATCGTGCAGTTGACCGACGAAGCCGAGGGGGTCCGCAGCGTGACCAAGACGCGTGACAGTTGTGTCGTCGTCTATGTGACTGGCAATCAGCTTAAGAAGCTGGACACGCAAATGGGTGAGACCCTCGTCGTATACGAAGAGACGGGCGACTATCATGTGGGTTCCCCTTCCATCAGCCGCAACCGGCGCTACGTGGCCTTCTGCCGTAATGAGAAAGTTGATGTCACCCGCGGGCCCAACTACGCCGGTTTCAAAGATAGCTACTACCTGATCAAGGATGGACGGATTACACTGGCTTACCTGGACGGCTCCGGCTGGCTGGATATCTTTAAAGATACCCACTGGTTGGGACACTTTCAGTTTTGCCCGGATGATAGCACCCAGGCAACCTTCTGTCACGAAGGGCCATGGCACCTGGTCACCCAGCGTATCTGGCTGCTCGACTTCGTCTCGCGCGAGGCTCGGCCTTGCTTCCGCCAGCAGGAGCAGGATTCGGTCGGGCATGAGTTCTGGACCCGGCATAGCTACGTCTTCTTTGACAACCGGGGGCCGGGACACGACGGCACCATCACGTCGAACCGCACCCAGGCGGTGGCGTGCGACGTTCAGGTCAAGCAGAAGACTATGATCCCCTTTGTGGGCTTGGTGGACCGGTGGGGCAATCTGGCCAAGCGCATCGAAATGCCTTACTACTGCAACCATTATCACGCCAATCCAGATGACACCATCCTGGTCGGCGACGATACTGACGACCTGGTGCTCATCGACATCTCCGGCAAGGAGGCAAGGCTTGAAACACTATGCAATCACAAAACCTCGTGGCACACCTCATCCAGTCATTGCCACCCGACCTGGAGTTGGGATGGCAAGCGTATCTTGTACGCTTCAGACTACGGGGGACGCGTGAATCTGTATTTGATCAAGCTATAAAAGGAGAAGTTAAGAACATGATGGACATTCGTTATCCACCTGATCCCAAGCACTTTGAAAGGATGAATACCGCCGAAGTCAGGCAAAGCTTCTTGATAAAGGATCTTTTTGTGCCAGGCGAGTTGAAATTGGTCTACTCGCACGTTGACAGAATGGTAATTGGCTCAGCAGTTCCTAGCAGCACCCCCCTCTTGCTTGAGGCTGGCCCGGAATTGGCGGCCGATTACTTTGCCCAACGCCGCGAAATCGGGGTGATAAACATCGGCGCCCAGGGCGCTGTAAATATTGATGGCCAAGCCTATACCGTGTCCAATAGAGATGTGTTATATATTGGACTGGGAAGCCGGGAGATCGAGTTCTCATCAGCCGACGCAAGCAATCCGGCCCGTTTTTACCTGGTCAGTCTGCCGGCCCACAAGAGCTATCCAACCCAGCTTGCCAGGCAAGATGCAGCCGAACCGGTTCGGCTGGGCAGTCAAGCAGAGTCGAACCAACGAGTCATCTACAAATGCATTCACCCCCAAGGCATACGCAGTTGCCAACTGGTTATGGGATTTACCGAGTTGGCCGAGGGAAGTGTCTGGAATACTATGGCAGCCCACACCCATGAGCGTAGATCCGAGGTCTACATGTATTTTGATCTGCCCGGTGATACCGTCGTATTCCATTTGATGGGACAGGGACACGAAACAAGACATCTTGTCGTCAGAGATGGACAGGCCGTGATATCGCCCAGTTGGTCCATTCATGCCGGCGCTGGTACCAGGAATTACAGTTTTGTGTGGGCCATGGGCGGTGAGAACCAAGAGTTCGGGGATATGGATGCAGTTGGGATGGAGCAACTGGCCTGATTCGGTGGACTACGCGTCACCCACCTGCCCGACAACGACCTGGGTGAGGCCCGTATTCAGTTGCTGCGCCAGTACGGCGTGGACGTAGACAAGATTGTGCGAGGTAGCGAGCGCTTTCACTACCGGACACTTTTTCACCTAAGCGAGCGACAAAGACGCAAGAAAGGCCGAATCTACCCCCGAGACATTGCCGTCTTCCACGGGGCGTTGGAGTTGAAAAAATCGTCGGGGATGATGATCAACTCAACGAAATTTTGAGGCAGTCTGCATCGTGCGTTGGTCTCACAAGCACGCCTTTTGTGCTGCTTTCTGCCACACCCCCATCGACAGATGCTATCGATTCGATACCCACCAGCAAGAGCTGCCATCGCCTGGATATCCCGCGCCGCTCCACGGTTATCACACCGCCTTCACGCTTTACCTCAAATGTTACATCCACGCCGCCTGCTATAGAGGGGATAACTGCGGAGGCATGTTCCCCGTCCGCCAACTCGTAGACCTGCAAGCTGACGCCATCGCTATAGTCATAGTCCGGCCGGTCCTCATGGCTACCCACTGCGATGACGGAATTGGGCCGCACCATCAACGGGATACTCATAAAATCGTGCGTCTTACACACCCAGCCAGGACCCTCCGTGACCTCGCCAGTAAAGTAATTCGTCCAGCGTCCCGCAGGAAGGTAATACGTGACGACGCCGTCATGCGAGAATACTGGCGCAACGAGGAGAGATTCACCTAACATGTACTGGCGATCAAGGTAATCGCAGGCCGGGTCGCCCGGAAACTCGAGCGTCATCGCCCGCATGACGGGGACGCCCGTCTCGTGCGCCTCGCGGGCTGCGCCAAACAGGTAGGGCATCAGACGACACTTGAGCTTGGTGAAGAAGCGCAGCACGTCGACGGCTTTCTCATCAAACAGCCAGGGGACGCGGTACGACTTACTGCCGTGCAGCCGGCTGTGTGATGACAGAAGACCGAATGCGCACCAACGCTTGTACACACCGGCCGAAGCCGTCTCCTCGAACCCGCCGATGTCGTGACTCCAAAAGCCGAACCCGGACAGGCCCAACGACAGGCCGCCGCGCAGGCTCTCGGCCATGGACTCGAAAGTGGCGGTGCAGTCGCCGCCCCAGTGAATGGGGAACTTTTGGCACCCTGCCGTGGCCGATCGCGCAAAAAGGGTCGCTTCCCCCTTTCCCAGCTTCTCTTCCAGCATCTCAAACACCGTCTTGTTGTACAGATAGGCGTAATAATTATGCATCTTGACCGGGTCCGAGCCGTCGAAATAGACCACGTCGGTCGGGATGCGTTCACCAAAGTCGGTCTTGAAACAGTCCACGCCCATATCGACCAGCGCACGTAGGTTGTCACCAAACCAGCGACGCGCATCGGGGTTGGTAAAATCCACAACGCCCATCCCCGCCTGCCACATATCCCACTGCCACACGTCACCGTCCGGCCGTTTGAGCAGATACCCCTTTTCTGCCCCTTCGTCAAAGAGCGCCGATCGCTGGGCGATGTAGGGGTTGATCCAGACACAGATGCGCAAACCGCGCGCCTTCAGCCGCTTCAGCATCGCTTCCGGGTTGGGAAAAACGCGAGTATCCCATTCAAAGTCGCACCAGTGAAACTCTTTCATCCAAAAGCAGTCGAAATGGAACACGTGCAGCGGCAGGTCGCGGTCGGCCATACCCTGGACAAAGCTGGTGACTGTCCCCTCGTCGTAATCGGTGGTGAACGAGGTGCTCAGCCACAGGCCGAACGACCATGCCGGCGGCAGCGCCGGGCGCCCGGTGAGCGCCGTGTACCGGGTCAGCACCTCTTTGGGCGATGGCCCGTAGATGAGGAAATACTCCAGGTACTCCCCGGGCACACTGAATTGCACGCGTTCGACCTTTTCCGAGGCGACTTCAAAGGACACCCGCTCCGGGTGGTTGACGAACACGCCATAGCCACGGTTGGTCATATAGAAGGGGATGTTCTTGTAGGCGTGTTCGCTGCTGGTGCCGCCGTCCTCGTTCCACAGATCCACCACCTGGCCGTTCTTGACAAAGGCCGTGAACCGCTCACCCAGACCATAGACGCACTCGCCGACGCCCAACGCCAGTTGCTCGTGGATGTATAGCCCCTCGCCGACGTCCATGATGCCCATGCCCCGCCAACCGCTGCTGGTGATGACTCGATTGCCGTCCTTGAACTCGATCCGCCAATCCCCCTCCTTTTCCACTCGCACGGTCAGGCGTCCACTGGTCAGTGTTGCCGCCTGGGCATCGTTGTGGATCTCTACACCCGGGGCGTTGTGTGCCTGGAGTTCGAACTCGGGCTTTCTTGGTCGCCTCCCCTTGTGATGATACACCTGCACGCGGATGACGTTGGGCATAGGAGATGAAAAACGCGCCGTTAACAGGGGAAGATTCAGGGTGTCGAAGCGATGGGTGAGACGCCTGGTCGGGCCGTAGATAGTCAGCGCATCCGGCTCGATCTCAACTTCATGCACGCGAACGGGAAAGTGCGGCGTGACACCCGGGCGCATGTGCCAGTAACCATGTGTAAATTTCATAGTCTTTTCCTCTACTTTATGCTACCTGCTGTAATTCCCCTTGTCAGTGTCCTCTGAAAGAGGATGAAGAAAATTACACATGGAAGAAGGCCGAGTAAAGCAGATGCACTCGACGTGGTGGCGTCCATGTTATGTTGTCCCTGAAGTATGGCAATGGCCAGCGGGACCGTCCATCGCGAATTGGAAACAAGCAGGATCATAGGCAGGAAGAATTCATTCCATGTCCAGATAAAGAAGAAGACAAACAGAACCGAGAGTGATGGCATACTGATCGGCACGACAATTCTAAACAGCAATTGAACCTTATTACAGCCATCGATCAAGGCCGCTTCAAGCATTTCTCTGGGGAATGCGCTATATACCGATGACAACAAGTACGTACCAAAGGCACTTTGTATCACCGAGAATACCAGGATAACCGCAAATCGTGTGTTATATATATTCAAGAACTTGGCGAAATAATACAGGGGATACGCCAGCGCCTCTTGTGGCAGCGTATTCGCCATCATAAACAACACCAGGAACAAAACTTTCCCCTTGATTTTGCCTATCCCCAAGGCAAACGCGTTAAACAAGGAGAGTCCAACACCCAATACCGCCACGGTTATGCTGATGATGGCGCTGTTTAATAATTTACCTGTAAAGTCTACCCTATTCCAGAAAGTTACAAGACCATCCACGTATATACCTTGAGGCAGGCTCATTGGGCCATTGCTGGAATATTCGGCCGGGGTTTTAAATGCGTTGACCGTTACGATGGCAAATGGAAAGAGCATAATCAACAACAGCACGAATAGGATTATCAGGACCAGGTATTTGCCCATTCTGCTAATGATTCGTGGTGTGACGGGTACGCCCTTGATACTTCGTGTTGCGCTGGTCATATCACAAGCCCTCAACGAGTTCCTGCCTGGATTGTACGCTGATAAACACAAAAGTCAGCAGGACGATGATGATAGTCATCACCGTGGCAATGGTGGCCCCATACCCCACGTTCGCTCTTTCAAAAAAATTCTGATAGGCAAAGTACGAGGGGACAATCGTCGCTCTTCCCGGCCCGCCTCGGGTCAAGACGAAAATCTGGGCAAAGATTTTCAGCGCGTGGATCATGGTCGTCAGCACCACCACGAATATTTCTGGCCGAATTTGATGGATGGTGATGTAGAAAAACCTCTGTATCCATGTCGCCCCGTCAACCGCGGCCGCTTCTGCCAGTTCTGGATCGACCCGCTGTAAGGCAGCCACAAAGATGACCAGCGGATAACCGATCTGGAACCAGACCATAATCCCCATAACCGATAACAAAGCGGTGTCTGCATCCCCAAGCCAGTTATGGGCCAGGAAACCAAGCCCGACCGCGTTCAGTGCCCAGTTCAAGACTCCCCAATTCGGCTGCAGAATCCAGCGCCAGACAACGCCGGCGATCGCCACAGGCAGAATTTGGGGCAAATAGAATCCGGCCCGGAAAACATTGGATACCCCTTTGCTGAATTTGTTGGCGATGTAGTCAAATAGTATGGCTGATAACAATAGCCCGATGATCGTGGGGATGACGGTCATGGCAACAATCATGGCCAGGTTGTTTCTGAACGAAGCCCAAAAGGTGGTGTCGCCCATTGCCTTCTGATAGTTGGCTAAACCAATCCAGGTGGGTGTGCCTATTCCCTGCCACTTGGTAAAACTGACGCCAACATTGACCAGGAAAGGAACGACGATAATGAGAATGGTCGCGAGCAGGCCGGGGATCAGAAAGAGTGCATACCCCTTTTTTGGAGACGGCCGCGCCCGCCCGTCCCGGCTGCCCCGTGCCGGGCCGGTGCGCCGCGCGGGCCGGGGTGCCCCCGCAGCAGATCCTGTCTGCGTGCCAGAAATCGGCTTTACGTCCGGCGAAGAGCTTGTGGGTGCCATCAATTCTTCCTTACTAAGGATTGAGAATTAAATAATTTCCTCAAATGCAAGCGAAATACTGGCCCGATTCAGTCAGCTAATGGGTAAGTTATTAAATCCTTAGTCCTAAAGGCAGTGCCCTTATTTTGCCAAGAGCACTGCCTTCAATTCAGTCCACGAGCAGCCTTACGCCGCGTTTACTCCATGCTTGCCATGTGTTCATTGTAGGGAGTGGCAAGACCATCCAGCATTTCTGAAGGCGTCTTGGTGCCCGCGATCAGTTCCTGAACCTCGGCAACCAGTATATCGTAATAACCGGGCACAGGCCAATCGGGATAGAACGCAAACCCGTCATTCTTGTTCATCGCATCAAAGTTCTGGATCAACTCCTGGATTTTGGGATCGGTGATCTGGGCGAGATCGGCGTTGACCGGGATGCCGCCAGCGTTACCCAGGATAGTCTGAATATTCTGCTGCATGGTAATGTCGATGAAGTCATATGCCAGGTCCTTGTTCTCGGACCTGGTGGGCACGACCCAGTTGTTACCACCGGAACCTGCGTTGAGTGTATTACCGGGGAAGAGGAAGGTGCCCCATTCAAAGTCCTTGATCTCGTTCATGAGTCGGCCATACCACCAGCTACCCGATATCATGATCGGGTGTTCGCCACTCATAAAGGCGACGCCCATATCCTCGGCAGGGATGCCTGTGGCATCCTCACTGATATAACCTTTCTCGACCCACTCGACCGTCTTTTCTGCCCCGAAGGTAAACTCCGGCCCGTGAAAATCGACATCGCCCTGGTACAGTTCGAAGGCGTTGATAAAGTTCCGGTCAGCCTGACTGAGAACCAGTTCATAGAAGATATGCTGGGCCGGATACTCGCTGGCGCCAACAGCCAGGGGAACGATGCCCGCCTCGACGAATTTGTCCATCACGGCCTCAAACTCCTCCAGGGTGGTGGGCACCTGCACTCCATACTCCTCGAACATGTCTTTGTTATAGTAGACCATTACGTACTCGCCGTAATTGGTGACACCATACCATTGGCCGGCCCCCATGATGCCATTCTCATAGCGGCAGGTTGTCTGAAGACCGGGGCTCAAGATCTTGTCCCAGCCGCGCTCCTTGGCGACATCGGTGAGGTCGGTGAGCAGGCCTTGCTGTGACAACAAGCCGGAGGTGGCATTCCCTTTGTTGTACTCCATAACGTCCGGCGCCTCGTCCGAGTTCAAGATCATGCTGGCCGTTTGTCGGATCTCCTCGAAGCCTCGCTGTTCAAACTCTATTTTGACATCCGGGTGCGTGGCTTCGAACTCCTTCATTGCCTCAGCCCAGGCAGTCCCCATAGCGCCAGTGTCTGATTCATAGTGCCACACCTTGAGGACACGCTGCTCCTGAGGTGGTGGGGCTTCTTCGGTAGGTGTCTCCTGAGGTGGCGCGGCGGCTTCAGTAGGTGCCTGTTCTGGCGCTGGCGGAGCAGGTTGGCACGCCACCAATCCCATCAACATGGCAGTTGCCAGCACGATGGACAACAGTCTGAACATTTTTGTAGACATCTTATCCTCCCTTGTGAACAATATCGAGCCGATGATCACTATGGTTAGGGGAAGCGGCTGTCTGTTCTCGTCTCTTCACCTCCTTTCCGAGGCGAGATCTTTCGGAAAGTCTGTCAAACGGGGCAGACGCTTCGGCACCGCTCGGCTGAGCGTTCGACCGGGCTCACGCCGAGGGCTCGCGCCGAAGCCTGGGGGTGCCTCGCTCCTCATTACCCAGGACGGAGTGAGCACGCCCACGTGCGAACGGTATTTTCCGAGAGATCTCAGGCAAGGAGCCGGCTGCACGATCAGGCAGGTTCCTTCCTCAGTTATTCGCCGGCCTGGCGCGCCGGGTTTTGGCGGCAAGGACCGGAACTGCCGCGCACCACGAGGCGACACGGCAACAACACTTGTGGGGTGTCTTGTTCTTGTGCTTCCAGTTGTTGGATCAACAACTCAACCCCCAGGCGACCCAGCTCGGCGGCCGGTGCATCCGCCGTCGTCAAGGGGGGACTCATCATCTCGGCCAGGCGCGCCGACGAGACGATGACGACTAACGAAAAGTCATCGGGGATGCGCCAACCCCGGTCAGCAATGGCCTGCACAATGCCCGGCACCGCGCGTTCATTCATGGTTACCAGTGCGGTCAAGTTAGGGCACTCGACCAACAACTCATTGAATGCGTCATATCCGGCCCGTGGCGCAGCGGGACAAAGCCGTGTTACACCTTTCAGCCCGGCGGTTTGCACCGCCTGCTCGAAACTGGCCTGCGTCCTCACGGCCGGGCCATAACCTGCGTCGAATACCGACTGGGATTGGTTCAAGAAAGCTATGTGGGTGTGTCCCAAACCGGACAAATAGCTGACCGTCTCTTGAACAGTCTGCTCAAAATCAATATCCACACAGCCGATGCCGGTCGGGTCCGCGCATCGCCCGATCATACTGAAGGGGAAATCGATCTCACGCAGCAAGTTGATGCGTTCGTCGTTCAAGTAGACTTCCATAACGACCACGCCGTCGGTCAAACCTTCCTGTGTTAACTGGCGCAGTTCGTTCGGATCGTGCATCTCAGACAACCACAACACCAGGTGATACCCGTTTTCTCTGGCGGCGTCGGCCGCGCTGGTCACGAACTCGAGTTCTGTGAAGCCCAGGCCACGTTCTGGAGCGGGAAAGAGGAGAGCGATGATTCTGCTGCGCTTGCTCGCCAAGCCGCGCGCGAGGGCGTGCGGCCGATATCCCAGCTCCTCCATCGCCGCAAAGACGCGCTGGCGGGTCTCTTCGGAAATAGGCCGTGTGCCATTCAGCGCGTAGGAGACCGTGCTGACAGCCACGCCGGCACGTTTGGCCACATCTATCATCGTAGGCATAACTACCTCATTGAGGCGGGACAGGAGTGTTATACGAGGACACAAGTCATCGAAACGCTTAGTCGAAACGTTTCGATTACAAGATACCACAAATCGGTCTGTATGTCAAGACCTTCTGGCGATGGCAATCTGGCAACCGTCACCGGTTCAGGATCGAGGGGATTCTGGAGCGGAGGGAGAGACCTAAAACTTGCCGGACGGGTCACTCAAGCGCACGTGGTCGACGCCATCAATGGTGATGAGATAGTCCGGCGGAACCACTTGAACCCAGGACCAGTCCGGCTTTAGGGCATAATTGTTGAAGATGATTCTGAACTCGACTTTTCGCTGATCGTTACGGTTATTCAACCGTAACGGGTATTTGCGGATATACATCCGCCGATTATGAGTTGCAGATACATATTTGCAACCATCAGGCTGAATAGTTACCTATTTTTAAAGTTTTCTCTAAAATATTTGGCTATATATCGATTTATAGGTGATAGTATACCTGGTGACATACGATACAGGATCCAAAACACGTAATCCATTGGCTTCACAAGAATAATGCCTTTGTTTTTCGTGACGCCGGCTATAATTTTTCTTGCACAATCGGCGGCGGAAATTACTCCATGTTCCAGGGTTCCATGTTTGACCTTCTCTCTGTCAACATTTCCAGCAAACGTTGCAGTATCAAATATTGGCGTATGAATGACGCCTGGGCAGGCAACGCTGACGTTGATTCCATGGGCACGCGCTTCTTCACGAAGCGTGGTTGTTAAGCCAACGACCCCATGTTTTGTGGTCGCATAGACAGAAGCCATCGGTTCAGGGACGAGACCTCCTAAAGAAGCTGTATTCACTATATGCCCATGTTGTTGAAGAAGCATGTGCCGGTACGCAAATGTACTGCCATAGATGACGCCCCAGAGATTAATACTGAGTAGTTTGTCCCACTCCTCAAAAGAGTAGTCTTGGAATTCCCCACCAGCAGCGACCCCCGCATTATTAAACACCACATCAAGACGAGCATTCTTCTCAATGATGCTCTCAAAAAATACCCGCATGGATTGTTCTGAAGAGACATCGACAGGGTATATGTCCGTATCGACATGCACAAGAGATTGTTGGACCATACGCAAGGCATCCTCATTGATATCTGCGAGAATTATTTTTTGGGGAGAGAATTGTGATATCTCTTCACACAAGGCTTTTCCAATTCCCGATCCAGCCCCAGTAATGACGATGACCTTGTTCTTAAAGTATTCGTTGGGCTTCATACGTCTCTCCTTTTGAGTCTGTATCTTCGCTTGTGTCCCTTTTTCCCTTAAAACTAGTGGGCTTTTCAGCCCTATCAAGAGCCAAGCAAAAACTGCCCGCTCAAGGCTAATAGTGTGAAACGAATAGCCTTACCGGCCCACCCGGCCAACAAAAAGTGCAAGACCGGCATGTGCTTAGCACCAGCGACCATCCCCCCCACATCAATGATTGGGTTGGGAACGAGCGCCAGCAGAAAAATCGCCAGCATCCCCCCCTTGTCCATCCAACCACACAAACGATCGTAGAGCGGCCGGGTTTCGACCATGCTGCGTCCACCGATACCGGCCAGGTAACCCGTCATCTCTCCCAAAGCAGCCCCTAGCCCGGCCACGACCCCAATCGCTATGGGATTGAGTGCACCGCCTACCGCGAACACTACCGCAAAGCTGGGCGCCGGCAATACGACCGTGGCGTTACCGATGAGGCTGATGACAAACAGGCCTGGATATCCATAGACTGCAAATTGCCTGATGTGATCGCGTAGCAGGATGATGCCCAAGGTAATCCCGATCGCTGCCAGCACCGCGGCGACACGTCCTACCAACTGGAACGTCTTAGCGGATGGTTTATCAAATCGAAACATCGCACCCCTTCTTTCAGCCTTCCAGCTTGACCATTTCTCATCTAGGGGAATCATACCCCATTTTGGGACCGGCTGCCTATCCGCAAGCTAACAATAGGCTATCTAATAAGTAAGAGGTGCGATTTTGCTCTAGCATTGTCAGGCTTTCCACTTTTGTTCATCAAAAGAGACTTGGCCTAGAACTCGAAATCGGGCCACCGTAATATAAGCACGGCAACCAGAATCACTACGTTGATAAGAACACCAACCCCTCCCTTGTCATCCAGCCTCTGCATTTGTCCATCCCACAGAAGAATCAACATCACTGCAAAAAATGCGGCCGAACCCACAACGAGTGGGCGCCACCACGCCTGCCCGGCAAGTATTCCTGCGCCGCCCGCCACGAAGCCGATGGCCGCCAGTACGCAAGACGCGCTTGCCAGCAATCTTGTTCTCTCATCTCCAAGCAGCTTTGAGAATGCCCACGAGCCGTCGGGCCAGACCAGCCCGGGTTGAAGCTCAAACAGCCGCCAGCTCTGCCCAAAGTACAACAAATGAACCAGGCCGTGCAGCACCATAAATGCGCCAATTATGAACCTCAGCATGGAGTTCCTCCTCTCTCTCTAGATTGGAGATCATACCCGATCCCAGTAATGATAGCCAGTAGAAGAGATACAACAGCAAAGAAAAAACTATTGAGATACACATCCGCGTTGCCCCAACCGAAGGAATACACGAGGATGATTGAGCCGACAAATAGAAACACACCGTTGATGAAAGAAACGCCGAAAACCCACGGCCACAATTGGGCAAGGAAACGCTGTGCTTTGACAGAAAGATGGTTGCTCCACCACGTTAACGGCTTATTGATTGAGGTTCCAGCGATGCCGGCCAATATTCCAACTATTGGGGAGCCGAAACCTCCACCCACGAGAATCATTGCGATGGAAAGAAGAATCAAGACTGCCCCGCCATGCTTTCTCTGGACAAATGCCACCGCCCACGCGATAGTGACTAAGGAAACGACGATAGCCAGTACCCCCGTTATAAGAAGGTTCGGAACGATGGTCATCCCTGGATCCCCTCCCATGTGGGTAGCGATAGGCCCTTGTGTCCAGGAATCGATAAACACGCCGCTTGGGGTGATGTTGCCCTGCAGCATTTCACCGATGCCGTGGGTGAGACCGCCCAGCCCAGCCAAGACGCCGAATATTGAGGCCATAATTCTTGCCGCGCTGATATTGCTTAGAGCATTTTTGCCTTCCATTACGTTCTCCTTACTCTTGATAGAATCAACTGAGGTGGTTTTGGTAGACATATTCCCTCCTGAATATAATGACTTATCGCTCACGGGTTACGGACAAGAGCACGAACCCGTGCCCGTGCAGGTGCCGTATCAGCCCGATGAGACCCGACTGATCGGCGCAGATTGTAAACAGCGTGGCCGCCGAATCCACCCGTACCACCGTTACTTCAAGCGGGCTGGTTGCGTTGAAGGTATCCTCATCCATCTGGCCCCGTACCTCGATGTGGTAGGTACAGATATCGTGCATTCTCTCTAGCTCCTTAATCCGGCAAAAATCCGCCAGCGACACCCTAACCCGGAGAAGGTCGCTTCGCTACCAAGGTCGCTTCGCTACCGAGCCGGAACTAAATAAATATGCAATTACTTGCTCAAAGCATAAAATTCACTGGTTAGGCACTATTTTATCCCAACGTGAAGCGGCGCAGACCACATAAAGATGTAGTCTGCGCTGCAAAAAAGATGTGGTTTTAGTCGGAGAGGAACTTACAATATCTGGAGTTGGCGTGCCACCTCGATGGCTTGCGTGCGGTTGTTCACGTTGAGCTTGCCGTAGATGGCCTTGACGTGGAAACGCACCGTGTTCAGGGAGACGAATAGCCTTGCGGCGATTTCTTTATATTTCAGCCCCTCAGCCATCAAGCACAGCACTTCCAACTCCCGGTCGGTTAACGGCTCAATTAGAGCTGCTGGCCCGGTCCCGACCGGCAGATCCGGAGCGGTCTGCTCGCCGCGCATTGCACCCGGCGGCTGTAAGCTGGAAAAAGCGGCCAGGATACGCTCGACGTAGCCCGGTTGAACGGTGCCAAGCTGGTTCTGCTTGACCAGGTTCGCCAGGGCCTCGGCTACGGGCGGGCCTTGTTCGACGAAAACGCCGATGAAGCCTTCCGGCTCGGCCAACTCCAAAGCACGGACGTAATCTGCCTGGCTGCGTAGCTGCCCGCTGGCGGCCAATTCGGCTTGGCTGTTCCCAAGCGCGGCGTGCATCTGGGCGCGAAGTAAGAGCGCCTCCAGTGCGACCAGAAGTTGCTGACCTTGGAATGCTCCGGCGATCAATTGGTTCGCCAACTCGATCCCGGACCTCAAGCAAGTCGAACCACGTCCGGCCTGAGCCTGGTACAGGAGAACGTGCAAACTGCTGTTGTACAGCAACCCCATCGAGTGGGAGACGCTCTGTCCGGGCGGGATATCGGGAAAAGAGAGTTCGTCTCGGAAAGAGAACCCTTGTCCTTGCAGTGCCATCTCGGCCGCGGTGGGACGGTTGCGGGCAAGATAGACGCGCACCTGCTGGGCGACGACCTCTTGCCGGACATCATCAGGGGCTTCCATCTGCACCAGGTCGACGGCTTGCTGGATCTCGCGGGCAGCGGCCTCCAGATCCCCTTCAATTTGGAACAGGCGCGAGAGGAGCACCCGGCAAAACACTATGCCCGAGTTGTAGCCCTCCAGCGTGCTCAACTGAAGGGCGCGTAGGGTATGGCGCCGCGCCTGTTCGATCTGAACCCATTGATAACAGACCTCCCCGAGCACACCATAGATGACTGCGCTAATGGGGGGCAGCGAGCCGGATCGTTCCACCCGATTGCTTACCGGGGCGGCAATCTCGCAGGCTAAATGCAACTGGCCGTGCTCAAAGGCCATCAGGGCCAGGCCGGCCGTACCCATCATTTCGGCGACGAGGTTTTCCGCCGCCCTGCCGTGTTGAATGGCCATCTGATAAGCCTCGACGGCGCGTGGGTAATCTCCGATTAACTGGCAGACGCTTGCCAGTCCCCAATAGGCCAGGCTCCGCACGCGGCTATCCGGCTCCGGCGCGATTTCCAGGGCCCGGGTAGCCATAGACATGGCTTCCGTTGACTCACCCTGCGCATACAGGATCAAGGATTGCATGACAAGCCACTCGGCCTCGAGAGAGGATTTTTCTTCCCCCAGGAGGGATTCATCACCCTGAGAATCTGCAAAGGCTGCCTGAAACCGCTCCAGGTACAGCAATGCTTGGGGGTAGGCCCCGCGCAGTAAATGCATCCAGGCGAAGGCCAGGTTGGTCCTGGGGCTTTGCGAATCCCATTCCGCCGGTATCGCCTGCACCCAAGCATTCACCGTCTTGACATACCCCTGCATGATCATTCCCAGGGCGTGGCTTTCGAGCAGGTCCACGGCCAGCGCATAGTCTTCCGCGGCCAAAGCGTGCTGGATGGCCTCGCTAACGAACGCTCCGCGTTCGCCGCCCGCCTGGGCATACCAGTGGCTGGCGCGCTGATGGAGTTCGGCCATTTTATCTTTCTGGAGCGTATTGTGAAGGTCGCGCAACAAGTCGGCAAACAGATGATGATAACGATACCACTGCCCTTCGTCATCCAGGGGTATCAGGAACAGGTTGGCGTTGAACAACCGTTCCAGCAAGGCACGACCATCTGAACGTCCGGTAACCGCGTTGCACAAATCACCGTTCAGTTTGTCCAGGATAGACGTCTGGAGTAAAAAATGCCGGATCTCCTCCGGCTGCCGGCTGAGGACTTGCTCGGTGAGATAGCTCAGAATGAAACGGTGGCTGCCGCTCAGGGTGGCGATGAAATTGGATGGGTTGGCCCGGTCTCGGACGGACAAACCGGCGAGCTGCAATCCGACGATCCAGCCTTCGGTCTTGTCTTCTAATACGGCGATATCCGCCTGGGAAAGGGAAAGGCCCATCACCTCGTTCAGGAAACGCTCGGCTTCCGGGCTGGTATAGCGTAGGTCTCCCGCCCGAATCTCGGTCATTTGGTTATTTGCCCGCAGCCGGGCCAGCGGTAGAGAGGGATCCTCGCGGGTGAGCAAGACCAGGTGCAGTGGTTGGGGCAGGTTGGCTACCAATCTCTCCAGGACTTGAAGAATGAACTGATCCTGGATCACATGAAAATCATCCAGAACCATCAAGAACCGGCCTTCCAATTCGAGAATATCGTTGATGAGGGTCACGCTGATGATCTCGGCCGGGGGGAGTTGTCCAGCGCGCAGTACGCCCTCGATCTCGCGGCCCAGGTTCACGTCCACCTTTTGCAGTGCAGCGACGAAATAGGCAAAAAAGCGACCGGGGTCATCATCCGCAGGATCAAGGGACAGCCAGGTAACCGGCCAGCGGTCCAACGCGTTCACCCACTCACTGATGCAGGTCGTTTTTCCGAACCCGGCCGGCGCCGATACCAGCGTAATCTGCCGGCCGGACTCGAGACCCTCATCCAGTCGTTGGATGAGATGCGGGCGTTGGACTCGCTTGGAAGGTGGGGAGGGTTGGTGTAGTTTTGTCGCGAGTAAGAGTGTCATCCGTTATCGCCGATCTGCCATACCGCCGAGCGGGCGACTTTTGCCGGGCAAACGCAGGCCACGGCCAGCACCACAAGCGGAGTAATGACTTTTTGTACCATATGAAAACATCATTGTCAAAACGTCGTTGCAAAGGCGGCTCCCCATCAATCCTCGAACGCGCGAAATAAAGTCAGGCTTTTTATAGAGGAGTTGGACTAAAGGTCCTAAAATTCAATGATCCTTTGCGCTAATTCTATGGTATAATCAGGATAATAAGGACTTTCTCAATCTTGACCTTCCTCTTCCTTCACACATCCCTGTCAGCTAATGATATGCGTGTTTGAGTCTTTGGCAATGCCCTTTCGGCGTTTCATACTTGAACGTAGGCTTCATTCTCCAGTCTTGGCACTCCCTTGTTATTGGGCTTGTTGTGGGCGCTGCTTCCTGGCATCACGGCGGCGGCGCTTATGATCATCGCCTCAAACCACCAAAACCACTTGGATAGGGCCGCACCTATGCAAGATCACGCGCCCAGCGGCGCACGCTTTGAGCTAGAGTACCTGATCGGCGAGGGAGGGGTGGGCCAGGTCTACAAGGGCCGGGACACCCAAACCGGCCAGGAGGAAGCAATCTCATGAAAACGCGCAGGTACGACATCGACTGGTTGAGGGTGATCGCCATGCTGGTCGTCTTCGTTTTCCACTGCACCCGCTTTTTCTGCACTGAAGACTGGCATCTCAAGGTCCCAGCCGCCGAGCAGAGCGACCTTCTATCGCTGCTGAGGACCTTTCTCGTCGGTGTTTGGTTTATGGAACTCTTTTTCCTGGTCTCCGGGTTCGCAACCAGCTACTCGCTGAGACGCCGCAGCGGGGGACAGTACCTGGTCGAGAGGGTCAAGCGGCTGCTGATTCCTCTGTATACAGTGGGCATGTTCATCTTGGTGGTGCCCCAGGACTATTTCGACGACCTCACGCACGGCAGGATCACGGGCACCTTCTGGCAATGGCTGCCCAGCTATTATGCCGGGCTGCCGCGCGCGCTCTTTACCGTCCCTGCCAACGAAGTCCTTGACCCTATCTTCCTGGTGCCCTTCCCGTTTTCCGGCCACTTGTGGTTCATCCAGATGCTCTTTATCGTCTCGCTGCTGACACTGCCGCTGCTTCTCTTTCTCAAATCCAAGCGCGGCCAGCGCCTGATCGCCAGGCTGGCCGGATGCTCCCCCCGTCCAGGGGGCATCTTCCTGTTCGTGATCCCCCTGGCCATCGTCCAGATCGCGCTCAGGTGGCTGCCCGAGACGACCGACCGAACCTGGGCCGATTTCTTCTGGTACGCGCTCTTCTTTGTGATCGGCTACCTCATCGCCGCCGATGATCGCTTTACCGAGGGCATCAAGCGACACGGCTGGATCGGCCTGGCGTTGTGGATTGTGGTCTTCTGGGGTGTGGGAGGTCTACTGACGTTCGTACTGGATTTCGACCCATCGGCGGGTGGCGGCTTCTCGGCGCTGTACGTGCTCTTCCAAATGGCGTGGAGCATTGTCAGTTGGAGCGCGGTCGTCTTCATCTTTAGCTTAGGGGCCAAGTACCTGAATTTCACCAACAGGTTCCTCGCCTATGCCAATGAAGCCGTGCTGCCCTTCTTCCTATTCCACCAGACGATTATTCTGATCGTTGGCTGGTACGTATTACCCTGGGATATGGGTAACCTGGCGAAGTTCCTGATCATCGCCCTGATTTCCTTCCCCTTGATTCTGTTCCTGTACGAGGTGTTCGTCAGGCACATCGGTTTTATGCGCTTCCTGTTTGGCATAGCACCGAAAAAGGAGCAGCCAGCCCAAGAGCCGCGCCCGAGACTGGCCTGATACCACTTTAGGACAGAAAGGCATATCTAAATGGGGCGGCCTCCTACGCTGGCGCAGAGTCGTGTTCAGCGACCTGGGCTTCCAGGTCCTGCTGGCGCTGAGAGGACTTCTGCTGCACACGCTTACCTTGTTGCGATTCAAAGCCATTGCTATCCACGAGAACGCTAGGTTTTATGTCCTTCGGGGTTCAACTCAGCTTGCAGAGTTGCTTCGCTACCCACCTAGTTCGACAAATAATTCTGCCAGGGTAACATCCAGGTCACGATTCTGGCCAAGAGTTCGAGCTGCTGAAATTACGTCTCGTGGCAAAGCGGTGGCGATGGCGGTGATGTGCCGTCCGGCAACATCTTCAAACCAGTTCGAGTGGGCCACATTCGGGTAGCGCGATGCCAGAGCATATAGTTCTATTGCCCGATCCGCGTCACCCTGGTCGGTCAGTAGAAGCGCTATCCCGGGTAGCGCCCATAATAGTTGGGTAAGGGTCCCAATTTCGATAGCCAGCTTCAGGGTTTCATAGAAATGTTGCTGCGCTTGGTGAAGGTCGCCGAGCCCACGGGCTGCATATCCTGAACCCACAAGGGCCCAACCCATATCTTCCCGCTGTCCGATCTCTCGGTATATGGCAATGCTCTCCCGGAATAGCTGTAGGGCTTGAGTATATTCCTCCGCAGCCAGTGCCACGTAGCCCAACAAGTCGCAAGAGAAACCGATTCCCGCGCTGTACCCAATCTCCCTAGAAAGTGCCAGACCCAACTGTCCTTGGACGCGCGCATCCTCATATTGACCCAGGTGCATCTTTGCCTCGCCCAGCGATATGCTCGAAAAGGCCAAGCCGCGCCGGAATCCGATCTCGTCGAAGATTGCTGCGCCATCCTTCAGCAATGAGTGCCCCTCGGAATAGTCGCCACTTGAAAGAAGTGTCGTACCTAGATTGGTGAGGCCACCTGCAACTCCAGCCCGATCACCTATGTCTCGGCGAATCTCGATGCTCTCTTGTACTAGGCATTTACCTTCCTCAAGCTGACGCCGCCCCATGGCGATGGTGCCTAACAACATAAGTGAGCTTGCAATTCCCCTGCGGTCGCCCATCGCTTGCCGAATCGCCAAGCTTTCTTCAAGCAGTTCTTTCGCTTTGGCGTAGGAGCCCAAACAGCAGGTCACGGCGCCCAGTGAGTCTAGCACAATCGCCGTTGCCCATCGGTCACCCAAGGTTTGACATAACTCAAGGCTCTGTTCAAATAGCCGTCTGGCTTCCTCACGGTTGGAGCCACGTACGACGTGTCCCATTTGCCGTAAGACAAACGCTTCTTCCAATCGGGTATCTTCGCCGGCCAGCGCCGGGTCCTCCAATAGTGTAAGGCTCTTCCGCAACAGTTTGCGGGCTGCTTCTGGAGATCCTAATAACCACTTGAAATTACTCTGCCACGTCAAGGCCTTGATTAATACTCGTAGCCTGCTTGTAAGGGGCGCACCCAACGAGTCATCACACTTCATTGCATCGAGCGTCTCAGCCGCTGCCCGGCATACCAGTTCCCCTTCCTGGAAGCGGCCACGCCATTCATAGAACAGGCATAGGCCTTCGATCGCTTGCTCTAGTCGCGCCACCTGTCCACGTTTTATTGCCCAGTTCCAGGCAGCACGCGCGTTCTCAATATCTGTCTCAATTTCCTCCAATGCGACTTGCTGCTGGGCACTTTTCAGAATGGCCTCCCATCTTTGCAAAGCAGTGGCATAATAGGCGCAATGTTGATCGTGGACTGCTTCGCCAGCGGTCTGTTCTTGACCAAAGGGACCAAGGACGGGCGACTTATCGAGTTTCTGGGCAGCGCATTGTCGCAGCAGCTTGTGCATCTCGAAGCGTCCCGTGGACGCACGGTGTAGCAGCGACTTGTTGACCAAGGCTAACAGCTCTCGCAATGACGCGCCGGTTATTTCTCTGGCGGCTTCCCTGGTGAAGCTGCCTAGAAAGACGGATAACCTTTGGAATACCTCTCGTTCCCGCTCTGTGAGCAAGTTCCAGGAATGATCAAATATGGCCTGGATGCTGCGCTGGCGTGCGGGTACATCGCGCAAGTCCGTCTCAAGAAGGTCAAGACTCTTACCAATCTCTGTCACGATCTCAGCGGGGGTGAGCATCTCTACCCAGGCTGCCGCCAGTAGAATAGCCAGAGGCATGCCCTGCACCAGGTGACAAATCTGAATCACGTGCGATAAGTTGTCAGTCGTCAGTTCAAAACTGGGTCGGACTCGGCGCGCGGCTTCCAGGAATAGCTTAACCGCGCTGTATTGCCCAATATCCTGAACAACTGGGACGTCCTGGTCTGTTGGCGCGTGAGCTAAACCGCTTGGCTGTGGAGCATGGGGTGACCACAGACCAGGGGACATAGGGCTGGCGGCTGGGAAGTCCAGTCCGGTGAGGGGAAAGAGGTGTTCACCTTGCACATTCAGCCTGGACCTGGAAGTCGCCAGAATTTTGACGCCGGGGGCATTCTCGAGCATATCGATCACCCACCCGACCCCGCCAAGCATGTGTTCAAAGTTGTCCATAACCAGCAGTACACACTTCTGGCGCAGGTAGTCGAGCAATTGCTGTTGAGGATCGACGTCTTCATAGAAGGTGAAGTCGAGAGCCTCGGCCACCGCAGGCACGATTGCCCCTGACGAATCGAGGTGGGCCAGAGAGACAAAATAAACGCCGTTGGCAAAGACTGGCGACGCAGCGGAAGAGTCCCGCGCACGGCGGTCAGTTCGGTCCACTTCCGCTCTGGCCGCTTCCAGGGCCAGACGCGTTTTGCCCATTCCCCCTGGGCCAATAATTGTCACCAGGCGCACATGTGGGTCAGCCAGCAGTCTGCCCAAATTGACCAATTCCGCTTCCCGTCCTACAAAAGGGGTGAGTTGGATAGGGAGGTTATGCTTGCGGGCAGTCGACGGGTGTTCGACAGGGGTAACGAAGCGATCTCCCACCGCCGGCAAATCTTGGCCGTCTTTGATGGCCTGGTGTAGTTGGACCGTCTCCTCCTCTGGGGACACGCCCAATTCTTCTTGGAAAACCCGCTCACATTCCTCATACTGACGGAAGGCAGCGACCCGCTGACCAGACTCCGCATACAACCTCATCAGGTAGCGGTGCGCGGGTTCGTGCAGGGGATCTAGGGAAAGCCAACGTCGGGCGTAGACAATGGCTCGCTCATACGCGCCCTGACTTGTGTATGCTTGGGCCAAGCGATCGAGAGCGTTTGCGAACTCTTGGCGCAGGCATTCGGTTTGAAAAAACTGCCACTCATCAAAGCCGGGGCTGTCCCGCAGAGTGAAGCCGGTTAGAAAATCGTCACGATAGAGCAAAATTGCTTCAGTCAGAGGATGGAGGCAGGCCGGGCACACTTCTTGTTCATAGTGGCCGTGAGTGTGACATTCCGCCAGCCAGTCTTCGAACTCGCTTACATCTATATAGATATTAGCATCGTGTTTAAGGCTAACGCTTTGCCGATCAACATCCAGCCATCCCTCGCCTAAATCTGCCTTAAGCGCCGCCAGCGCACGGCGCAGACCGGCACGAGCCTGGCTCTGGCTGTGCTCAGGCCACAACATCGTCGCCAGCGAATCACGGGTGTGGCTTTGTCCTCTCACCGCTAGGTAGGCAATAAGTGCAAAAGCCTTGCGACGGTCGAGTTGGACCGGCTTTCCGTCGCACTCAACTCGAGGTGGCCCCAGCAGAAACAAAGCCAGGCGAGACATGTTTCCCCATCCCTCTGCGGGCGATGGCTCAGCGAGCGAGATCCAGGGCTCCATACTTCAGATCTGGGCTTCTTCTGCAACGCTTTGTGCAACGATTCTGCAATGGCTATCTGTTAGAATGGAGGTGAAGAAGGTGGGATATGCAAAGCACAAGACGGTTCGACCCAGCAAGTGCCTGAACACAGGCGTAAAATGGAGTAGAGCCATGACCACAACCAGTACAGACCTAGCCAACGGCCGAGAATCGGAGTCCGAGAATAGATACCAAAACATCATCGACGAATTTGTCGGCTTCCTGGCCAACCCTGCCGCCCTGAAGCGGGGGGGCGCTGCTACCCAAGCCGCCCGGAAACAGCAGATGCGGGGCACGCTGTTGGACCGCATGGCCCAGTTAGAAATCAATCGCTTTTGGCGGGCCGAAATCACTAAAGAGGAACATAAGTGACAAATCGCCAATGCGCACCCAAACACGCGCGGCTCCACTCTGCTGTACCCCTCGAATGGCAGGAGGACGTTAACTGCTATTAGCCTGAGTATATCAGAAGAGCGCCGCCCGTTCGACCAGGCAGCGCGCTTTGAGAAGCTCAGGTAATGTGTTGTCAAAGAAGCCCGTCGGGTCGAAGCAAGGCTTATTGGATACATTATAACAGATTTGACCCAAAGTTGCAATACACTTTTGTCAATGGGGTATACCGCAAAAGTGTGGGGACAAGCACTCAAGTCATTTAGCCACTGGCAAGTTCCATACCTGGCGACGAGAAATATGGTGAAATCTCCACATTTGGTGGAAAGTGTCCCAAACATGGCGGACCCTCTCCCACAGTTTTGCGGTATACTCTTGTCAATGTCTTCTGAAAAACAAACTGCAATAATTCTTAACTATTTCTAGCTATTTTATGTTCAATTGAACCGGTCTTCCCCAGGTTCATCAATGGCTTTTGACATCATAACCAAGACCCCGCACCACGGCCACTTGCTTCTCAACTGTCGGGGCTGCCCAGATCGATCTTCAATCGTCTGCGTCGAACCGGAAAGCGGACTAGCGTGGAAACAGAGCCCACCTGGCAGGGGCATCCCTGGGTATCCAGGGCCAGGGCCAGTTGGTTCTTTTCTTTCAGCCATGGCGCGGGCAGGTGGAACACGGTCTGCGGACCGGCCGGATTGTACCGCCCCACCAGATGGCCATTCAGGTATATGAGGCTTTTGCAGTTCAAACCAAGCAGGGCCAGGCCTAGCGGGGATTCCCAATCGGCGGGCGCGGCCCACTCGAATTTCTTGCGCAGCCACCATACCCCACCGGCCGTGTCTTCCGCCACAATCGGACCTGGAATTGAGATGGTCGGCCAGGCGGCATCATCGTAGTCGGGTAACGGAAATCCTTCCCGCTGACCTTCCAGCCGTTCCCGGATCAGCCACGGCTCCTGGAGCAGGTCGTCTGCGGCACACAGCCGCACGTAGCCGTAGAACCCCTTGCGGCCTATCCACTTGCCGAGCACACAGCAGGCCAGCGTCACCTCCTGCCCGGGGCGCACATAGTCGGTGAGATCAACCCCAAACTCACCTCGTCCCTGTCGCCTGAACATGGTGACCTTACCTGCCGGGACACCATCGACATAAACCCAAGTCGTATCTCGGGTCCAGGCGACGTCGAGCCAGATGCGCTTGCCTTCCCACTCCCGGGGCACCCGGACCCGAGTTCGATACCACAGGAAGTGCTTGGCCCGCCAGCGCCCGTGAATCTGGCTGTCCCAGCCCGACCGGATGAGACAATCTTCCCAGTCACGGTCGTCATAGTCCGGCAGAGCCTGAGGGGGTGCCGTTCTGAGGCTGAATTCCTGGCAGCCCGGCAGCTCACGCCGTTTCCACAGGGTCAGGGGGATACTCTCTCGCTCACGGTAGAGCAGAATCGGTCCGATCAGGCCAGTGCAGTCATCGCCGGCCACCCAGGAATCCCGGCCCTGCATCTCAATACAGACGAGCAGGGTGTTCGATGCACCGGGTTGCACCAGGTGGGATATCTCCAGCTCCAGATGCTGATTCCCACCCCCGGCGTACCGGCCGTTGACGTACACGCTGGCATTGTCCTGGTAGCGGGTCAGCACCAGATGCAAGGGCCCCGCGTCGGTTGGCGCTTGAAAGGTTGTTCCGTACCACAAGTAGCCGTTGTGGTAATAGCCCGCCTGCTCTGCCGAATCCCAACGCTGGTAGGGCTGCCAGCCAGGGGCGTCGAGAGACGGCAGGGATTCACGTTTCAGTTTCCAAGGACCGCCCAATTCTTGGTCAGAGGCAGGCGCGGTCGTCTCTACCCAGCCAAAGCGGGCCAGGCCGCTGTCGGGGTCGAAACTGAACGGAATTTCCTCTCCGTCGAGCGAGATGTGTCGTGGAGCCTGGGAACAGGGGTATTCTATCTCCACTGTTGCCTCTGACTCGACATCTACCTCGGCCACCACGCGCCCGTCAGCCACCTCTGCACCCCGCAAGAGGTAGAGGTTTGAGATCAGCGGTAGCAAGTCGTCGCCCAGCGACAATTCCCACGTACGTCCGGCTCGATCTGGCGAGGTGAGGACCAACGTAATTGGATGCTGTGCGTGGATGCGCACGACTTGTGTTTCCTCTTGGTGCGTGAAGTTGAGATACAGCCGGCCAGCGCCAAGCCATTCGTGCTCGACCGGCCCAGAAACACCGGCTTCGGTGTCGGATGCATCCAGGGCTAAACACATCTCCGCCGAAAAGCCGGGCCGCTCGAAAAGGACAACGATGATCTCGTCCTTGTTGTCGTAGGCACGGAACAACTGGGAGGTGGTGTAGAGCAAGCGCGGACCATTCGGGGTGAGCTGCACGTTGATCGGCAGGATTGCAGCGGAAAAGGGAGCAAGCGTATAGACTCCCTTGTGCGGGAACACCAGCGTCTTGCCTGAGCCGGGAAGATCAAGCTGAAAGCGTCTCTCCGCCTGGGTCGCGCCGATGTTGCGTGGAAATAGAAATGCTGATCGCTCGCCGATACGCCTGAACACGGTTATCTCTTCTCCGTCGCCGTCTGTCAGGTCATGCTTGGGCGGACAAATCGCCAACTGGGCGCCCAAGGTCTTGATGAATCCTCCAATACGACGTATTACGTAGTAGTGAGGGGCCAACTGCCCCCATTCGCCGACCGGGGCCATCCAGTCGTGGCTGCTGGTATTCGGTCGCGCCTGGTTGTAGGCAAAATTGGTGCCGCCACAGAACATGTAGTTGTTGAGTGCATTGATGCCCATGCCGATTGCTGTCTTGGTCAGGGCATCGATCCAGGCCGGTGGAATCTCGCCGATGCGACAGCTTGGCTGGTCATCCCCGAAAAGGGTAAACCATCCGCACTCGAACTCACTATACATCATAGGTTTGTCCGGCTGGGTGCGGTGTAGTTTCTTAAGCTTGTACTCCACCCCCTCTGGCACAAACATGTAGGGGTGGTCCGGATGCCAGGGCAGCGGATAGTCGTCGAGAGCGTCGATGATGGCTGTGCCGCGCACGCCCGGGTTCTCGTTGACGGTGACTGGCACGTCGATGCCGTCCTCGCGCACCATCTCCAGCAGTTGCAGCGCATAAGGCACGTCACTCCACCAGTCTTCGTTTTCAATCTGGTACAAAACAATGCCACCTCCTCGGGAGTGGAGATGCTGACGCAAGATAGGGTTGATATGCTGATACCAGCGGCGCACGAACTTCATGTAGGTCTTTTCGGTCGTGCGGATCTCGCAGCCTTCCTTTATGAGCCACGCCGGGAGTGCGCCATAGTCCCATTCGGCACAGATAAAGGGACCGGGTCGGATAAAGATCTTGAGACCAACCTCTTCGGCCAGGCTTAGGAAGCGGTCCACGTCTTTGGGGCCTGAGAAATCGAACTGGCCTGGCTCCGGTTCGTGCCAGTTCCAGGCCAGATAGGCCCCCATCATGTTCAGGAAACAACGCCGCATTTTGAGCAGGCGGTCGGCCCACTGTTCCGGCAAGACGCGGAAGAGGTGCAATTCCCCACCGTAGAGAAATACAGGCTGACCATCGATGAGGAAACTGCCATCGCGATAGCCGACATTGGGATGGGACACTACTGATGACTGTGACACGAGAACCTCCTAGCAATGTGCTTTTTGTGTCGGGCGGGTGACAACCTGCGTGCCGTCCCTCTAAGCAGTATCCTGGTTCGGACGACGGCTTGCTAATATGGTTGCCAGGTCGGCATCAGACCTTTGTGGGAAGCATCGAGGATTGCGATAATGACCCCGCTGGGTTCGCGGATCATCATATGCCAGAATCCGAGGGAGGTGCGCTCAAGGGGCCTGACAATCTCCACGCCCGATTGCATCAGCTCTTCGGCAGCAGCGGGCACGTCGGAAACCCGGACGCAAATGTGACGTACGCCGACAGGGATAGAACCATTTTCGAATTCCATCAACTCGATGTCTGCTCCACCCTTGGTGACAAAGGCGACCCTGAGATTAAACTCGGGCAAACTGACGATGCGGTCCAGTTTCATGCCCAGGATTTTTGTGTAAAAACGGATAGACTCTTCCAGGTTTTTGACCGCAATCGCCACATGGTCAATGCGTTCCAGATCCATTTTTATTTCCTTTCGGTAACTACTCAGGCCAGTCGTTGATCGTTACGGTTATTCAACCGTAACGGGTATTTGCAGATATACATCCGCCGATTATGGGTTGCAGATACATATCTGCAACCATCAGGCTGAGTAGTTACTCCTTTCGAAGATACTGCCCCACTTGAGAAGGTACGAAGAACTGGTCTATCCCTTCAGTGCGCCGGCTGTCATCCCTTGCATGATCTGGCGCTGGAAGATCACATAGACGACGATAATCGGAATGGTGGCGATCGTCAGGCCCGCGGCCATGGCCGCCCAGTCGGTATGGAACTCGCCGACAAAGTCCATCAACCCTACCGGCAGTGTCTTCAGAACCCTCTTATGGATGAAAGCCAGGGCAAACAGGTACTCGTTCCAGAAAGAAACGAACTGAAAAACTGCCACCACAGCCAGTATGGGCCTGGAAAGGGGCAGCATGATGCGGTAAAAGATGCCAAACTTGGAGCAGCCATCTATCAGCGCCGCGTCTACCAGTTCGCTTGGGATAGTGATCATGAACCCTCGGATCAATAACATGGAGAAGGGCAGGGCAAAAGCCACATAGGGCCCGATCAGTACAAAGTAGGTGTTCTGCAGGTGCAGGGCCTTCAAGACGAAAAAGAGGGGGATGAGAGCGATGTGGGGTGGGATGAAGTAGAAGGCCAGGAAAGCGTAAAAGAGTACGTTGCTGCCTGGGAATTTGAGCCGGGAGAAGCCGTAGGCCGCCATCGAAGCCAGCAGGAGAACAAGAAGGGTGGAGATAGTAGAGACGATCAGGCTATTGAGAAAGTAGGTAGGAATGGGGCTGGTGTTCCAGACTTTGACGTAGTTCTCAAGATTGAGGCTGCTGGGCAGGCCCCAGGGATTCGAATACAGCTCCGGGTTGGTGCGCAAAGAGGTGAAGACCATCCAGATGACAGGATAAAAGGCCAACACAAGCAAAGCAAACAGGAAGAGATTCCAAAGGACAACCGACGGGAGATTGCCAGGAGGTGTCCATGATCTCAGCTTTTCCACTTTGGGTGCTGAGCGCTTTGTTTCAGTCATTGATTTTTTCGCCATGTCTAGAACTCCACCGTTTCCTTGCTGCGCGTCGATTGAATCTGTATGATGACCAGAGCTAAGGTCAACAGGAACAAAAAGAAAGCGATTGTGCTGGCATACCCCATGTCGAAAGACAGGAAAGCTTTCTTGTACATGTAGGTTGCCAGCAGCTCGCTCTCGTGGACCGGTCCTCCTCCTGTCATAACGTAGATCAGGTCGAAGCGCTTGATTGAGGCTGTGATGGCGATTGCGACGGCAACCACGATCACCTCGCGTAACATAGGCACCAGGACGCGCACCCCCAGTTGCCACAGATTGGCACCGTCAAGGGTGGCCACGTCGTAGATGTCCTGGGGTACCGATTCGAGAGCGGCCATAAAGATGATGATGTAGAAACCGGTGAAGCGCCAGACAAGGACGAGCAGTACAGCGGGCATCACCAGATTGTTATCGCCTAACCACGGCTTGGCCAGTTGGTCAAGGCCAATGGCTCTAAGCCCTTCGTTTAGCAAGCCATACTGGGGGTTATAGACCCACGACCACAAGACACCCACCACTGTGACCGAAAGCACTACCGGAAAGAAATAGGCTGTCCGATACAGCCTCCGGCCAAAAACCTTGATGCGGGCCAGTACCAGGGCAATGGCAAAGGCGAGGGGGATTTCGATCAAGATCGACACAGCCACCAGTTCAAGGTTGTGCAAGATGCATTCCAGAATGACTGAGTCGGAGAAAAGTTGCAGCCAGTTCTCGGGTCCCACGTAAACACGGGCCTCAGACATGCCTCGCCATTGATACAGACTGTAATAGGCTGACATGATAGCCGGGTAAGCAATGAAGACAGCAGCGAAGATGAAGGCGGGGGCGACAAAGAAGAGTACTAACCCAGGATGATCCCATTTGGTGTTACGCTTCGTGCGTTTGGATTTACTAACCATATGGCCATGTCTCTCCTTGCGTATGCATAGCTGGGCAAACGCATCGGCATGCCTTGCATAGGTATGCTCTTCCGGCAACCCCGAATAGCCTACCCATTTTCGATGCAGGGGCAGCCGGCAGACGGTGATCTGCCAGCCGCCCCTGACGCAGGTAATTCGCTACTGACCGTGTTCCTTTACGGCTGCTTCTTCGATTTGGACGACAGCCTCCTCGGGGGTGATGCTTAGACCAAAGACGGCCTGGGTGTTATCGGCGTAGATTTGGAAGACGGCGGGCAACATGGCGTGGTCGGCGTACCAGATCAGGTGCTCCATCTGGCTGGCCTCTTGGGCCAGGCTGAGCAGCAGGTCACTGGCGTCTTCGGGCACGGTGTCCTTGACGGTCATTACCCAGTTGGTGCGACCGGCTAAGTCTGTCATGTTCTCAGGACTGAACAGGAAGCGATAGAAAGCCGCCACCTCGTCGGGATGTTCGGTCTTGGCATTGATAACAAAGGCCGAGCCGATGCCGCCGTGGTAGTCCTTGACGCTCCCCTTGCCCCCCTCGATGACGGGGAAGTTGAAGTAGCCAAGCTTGTTTTCCAGGAAGCCCTCCGGGGCCAGACTCTGGGTCTGGTCGACGAAGAAGGTGCCGTTGAGGATCATGGCCGCATCGCCGTCGAAGAAGGATTGGTTGACGTCCATCGCCCCGACGCCGTTGGTCCCCTCGGTGAAGGCACCCATCTTCACCAGTTCTTGCAGCAGTGCCAGGGCCTCCACGTGGCTTGGGTCAGCCCAGCCCTGCCCCTGACGGGTGACGGCGTTGTGCCAGGCTTCGTATCCCCCCATG
>DAOUMD010000174.1:0-8469 GCA_034412795.1 Anaerolineae bacterium | reverse complement strand
CTGCCTCGCGCGCTGCCTTGACAAATGACACTGTACGACTGAGAATCGGGTCGTATTCCAGGGGCATGGGGAACGGCTTGCCCCGCTCGACCATGTCAACCAACAGATTCACAACCACAATGGCCGTGTCTTCACCTGCAAATGCTCGACCACTCACGTTTCGCACAACCATAGCTCACACCTATACCTCCCCCTGTTCACGATCATAAGGGATGCCAAGCGCTGCTGGCACGGCGATCCGCTTGCGCACTACGTCACGGGAGGCGACACCCAGCACTATCAACGTAAAAAGATAGGGCATCATTTGCAGGAAGAAGATGGAGATATCGACGCCCTGGATTTGTACGCCGAACTGCAAGGCGCTGACGGCTCCGAAAAGGAAGGCCCCAAGTGCAGCGCGAAGCGGGTTCCACATCGCAAAGATCACCAGGGCAACCGCGATCCAGCCTCGACCAGCAATCATGAGCTCTTTCCAGCCCGGTGTGTACGCGAGTGAGATGTAGGCACCAGCCGCTCCGGCGAATACGCCACCGACTACCACGTAGATATACCGCTGCGCCCATACATTTATGCCGGCGACATCTGCCGCGGTCGGGTTTTCGCCAACCAGACGCATGTGTAACCCCGGCCGCGTCTTAAATAGCCAGATCCAGGTCGTGGGAACGAGCATCAGACCCAAGTAGACTAGCACATTGTGGCGAAACAGAACAGGTCCTAGAAAAGGCAGATCACTTAGCACCGGTATATGCAGAGGATAGAACTGGACTCCCCGGGTGCCAACCAGCGACGGACCAAGGAAGCCGCTTAGGCCGGCGCCTAGCAGCGTGAGAGCCAGTCCGCTGATCGTCTGGTTGCTGCGCAACGTAATCGTGACGAAGCCGTGCAACAGGCCCATGCCTCCTCCTGCGAAGAGGGCCGCGGCTATCCCCAGCCACGGATTGCCTGTTGCGCGTCCAACGGCAAAGCCCGTCATCGCGCCCATGAGCATCATGCCTTCAACACCGAGGTTGAGGACCCCTGAGCGCTCACACATGATCTCGCCCAGTGCCGCAATCAGCAAAGGGATCCCAGCGCGCAGGCCCGCAACCAGCATGTTGCTGATGAAATCAACTGTATCCATGGCTGTTTCTCACCGATGAATACTCTCTGAACTCGATCGCAGGCGTCTTGATGACCGCTAAGACACAATTACCACACGAAGACGATAGCGCATGATCATCTCACCGGAGATCAAGAAGAAAAGGGTCATCCCTTGTAGGATAGTACCGATAGAGGCAGGGAGGCCCATGGTGATCTGAATCTGATCACCCCCGACTAGCAAGCCTGCGAAGAAGATCGCTACGGGGAGCAACGCCCAAGGGTTGAGCCTAGCCAGCCACGCGACGATGATTGCCGTGAAGCCATAGCCCGGCGACAGGCCGTGTTCGACTTTGTGAATGACCCCTGCCACCTCGGCCATCCCGCACAGCCCGGCCAAACCACCACTAAGGAAAGACACGAGCAGGATGCTGCGGCGGATATTGATACCACTGTATCGCGCCGCGGCTGGGCTACGCCCGATAACCTGAATCTCATGTCCCCAGCTTGTGCGAGTGAGTATAACGTGTATGAGGCCTGCTGCAACCACAGCCATAAGCAACCCCAAGTGAATCCGGGTACCCGGCCAAGTCGGTAGCCAAGCGGCGTTCGCAAAGTCCACCGACATTGGGTAGCCTTTGGCCTCAGGATCAGCCCACGGTCCGTATATCAGATAATCCGTACCGGCGATTGCAACATAGTTCAGCATCAGGGTCGAGAAAATCGCGTTCATATTCAGATAGGCATCAAAGAAACCGGCTACGGACGCCCACAAGCCGCCGCCCACGAAGCCGACTAAGATCATCGTCGCGATCAACACGGGTGCCGGCAGGCCGGGAATGAACAGGGCGACGCTGCTGGCTGCAAGGGCACCCACGTACAACTGCCCCTCAGCCCCGATATTCCACCACTGCATGTGGAAGGCGAAAAGAACCCCAAGGCCGGCTAGCATCAGGGGGATCGCCTTTATGAGTGTATCCTCCCAGCCGAAGTGATCGCCGAAAGCGCCCATAAACATCGCCAGCAAGGTCTGCCGTGGACTGGCACCCACCAAATATACCACTGCGGCAGCCGTCAGAAGGCTGAGTGCAATGGAAAAGACCGGCGTCAGTACCGGCCAATAGAACGGTACCCGCTCCCGTCGCTCGAAACCCAATCGCCGGCGAGCACCCCGCTTGGAAGTCACGGGAGCGTTCCGATCGGTCTCCCGACTGTCGATCATAGGTGTCGCGCCCCTTCAGGAGGTGGCTGCTCAACCTCACCATCCATGTCTCGCAGCGTCGACTGGGGGGTTCCCGCCATCATCATCCCGATGGCTTCAATGTCAACTTCATCATCGTCAACGATTCCCATCAGCTGGCCATCACAGATCACAGCTACCCGGTCGCTAAGGGTTAGGATCTCCTCCAAGTCTTCAGAAATCAGCAAGACGCTAGCGCCACGGCCCCGCTGATCCAGCAGCGTCTGCCTGACGAACTCAGTCGCCGCTACGTCAAGGCCGAACGTGGGGTGAACTGCAATCAGGAGTGGCGAGTTCGCTGAGACTTCGCGCGCCAGGATCAGTCGCTGTAGATTGCCCCCTGATAGCAAGCCGGCCTTCGTGCGGTGGCTGGGCGCCTGGATTCGATAGGCAGACATTAGGTCGCCGGTGTGTGCTTCGGCTCGTGGCCAGTCAATGAAAGCCCCATGGGCAAATGGCTCCTGTCGGTACTTCTTCAGAAGGACGTTCTTGGTCAGGCTCAACCCTTGCACCGTCGCCGTGTGCACTCGGTCCTCTGGAATGTAGCTCACCCCGGCCCGATCAATGACCCAGCGCGCGGAGGGGCGCTCCAACAGCTGTCCCAGGATTTCGATCTGACCATGTGTCAAGGGGCGCAGACCACATATGACCTCGGCTAACTCCCGCTGTCCATTTCCAGCCACGCCAGCCACGCCTAGGATCTCACCTCGCCGTATTTCAAATGAGATGCCCCGCAAGGCCGATAGCCCACGCTCATTGTCGGCGTGAACGTCCCGAACTACCAAGACGACTTCCCCTGGTTCGATGGCCTCCTTACCTACCCTCAACATCACGTCCTGCCCAACCATCATGCGAACCAGCTCACGCCTGTTCGCCTTGGCTACAGGAATAGTTCCTACAACCCGGCCCCGGCGCAACACCGTTATCCGATCAGCAACAGCGAACACCTCGTCCAGCTTGTGGGAGATGAAGACGATGGCCCTGCCTTGTGAGGCCATGAGCCGCAGGGCTGCGAAGAGGTCGGACGCCTCCTGCGGAGTAAGCACAGAAGTGGGTTCGTCTAGGATCAGAATGTCAGCCCTCCGGAATAGCAGCCGAAGGATCTCGACGCGCTGCTGCTCACCGACGGACAGCTGCCAGATTTTCGCCCACGGGTCGACGTCTAGCCCGTATTGATTCGCGAGCACTTTAATATCCTTCGCCGCGCGGTTCAGATTGAGCCAGAATCGAGGTTCGCTGAGGCCAGCCGTGATGTTCTCGACCACGCTGAGGGGGGTCGCCAGCACAAAGTGCTGGTGGACCATGCCGATGCCCAAGCCTAGTGCGCTGCGCGGCGAGCGAATCTCCACGCGCCGCTCATCAACGCGGATCTCTCCCTCATCAGCCCGGTATAACCCACTAAGGATCTTCACTAACACGGTCTTGCCAGCGCCGTTTTCGCCCAGCAGGGCATGAACTTCCCCGCGACGCAAGCTGAAATCGACGTGGTCGTTGGCCAAGACACCCGGGAAGCGCTTCGTAATCCCGAGCATTTCAACGGCGATGTTTGTATCACTCACGTGTGTCAACCCCTGTTACCATAGGGATGAGTGGCAGGTGGTGAGCAATGATCCTCCCGTGGCGAAAGCAAGTCCATCCCACTGATCAGATTACCGTCGATCGACCGCAATTTGAGTGACACATTGGTCCGGTAGAATGTCGACCGTCTCCCTCGGCCACTGACTTGCCATCGACTCGATCAGGGTGAACGCAGGGCAAGCCCCGACCAGGCCTGCCCTGCGAACCCATCTGTCTAGTCCACAGCACCGAGGATACCATCCACCAACCAATCCCAGCCATACACCTCATCGTGGGTCATCACAGTGCCCTCTGGCACACGCAGTGTGCCCTCATTGTCGTAAATCGGACCTGCGATGATCTGAAGCTCACCGTTGATGATCTTCTCCTTGGTTTCGAGCACCAGGTCTTGCACATCCTGGGGCACCATCGGCCCAAAGGGAGCGATATCTACGATGCCGGAGTCGAGGTGACCATACCACGACTCACCCCTCCAGGTGCCCTCTTGCACTCTCTGCACAGCGAGGCTGTGATAAATACCCCAGTTCCAGATAGCCGAGGTGAGCACTGTGTCAGGCGCGAACTCACCCATATCGGCATCGTAGCCAATCGCGTAGGCACCAGCCGCCTCGGCCGCCTCCACTGGTGCGTGAGAGTCCTGGTGCTGCGCCAGCACGTCGGCACCTGCAGCGAGCAACGCCTCGGCCGCCTCGCGCTCTATTCCCGGGTCAAACCAAGTGTTGGTCCAGACAACCTGCACCTTGGCATCTGGATTGACCGCCTTCACCCCCAATGCAAAGCCGTTGAGGCCACGTATCACTTCTGGAAAGGGGAAGGCTGCTACATAGCCGACCAGGTCAGACTTGGTCATCTTGCCGGCCACCATCCCAGTCAGGTAGCGAACCTCCTCCATTGCACCAAAGAAGTTCCCGGAGTTTTCGCTCACCTTCCATCCCGCACAGTTCTCGAACGCTGTATCAGGGAATTCAGCGGCTACTGTCATCTGGGGATCCATGAAGGAATTGCCAGCCGTGAAGATGATGTCGTAGCCTTCCCGTGCAAATTGTCGTAGCACGCGCTCCGTGTCAGCTACTGTCTGGATGTTCTCTATGTAAGTTGTTTCGACGTTCGGAACATTTTCCTCCAGATAGAGCCGACCCAAGTCGTGCGCGTAGGTCCAGCCGCCATCGGCGACGGGTCCCCAGTAAACGAAAGCAGCCCTGACTAGCTTGGCCTCCGCGGTGGGCGTCTCTGCTATGGGTGCCTCAGCAGTCGGCGTCACACCAGGGCGGCAACCGCTCAACAGCAGGCTGCTAATCGCCAGCAACACTAGTAGGAGCCCACTTCTACGCAACATGTTCACCTCCATACTCTCCCTGATGGTCATGTCCGGCTCGTTCTCTGGTTTACTGGCAGGGTTCACAATGTACCTGCCGCTACAGATTCATTTTCACCATCTCCTTTCCGCCTCAGTGTCGTTCGCCAAGCACTAGCCGCTGGTATGCGCGGCCTCGTCTGCCACGCTAGCACAGAATCGCACAACCTTCACGGGGCCTGTAGAGTGACGGCCTTCCCGGTCGATCTCCGCCAACGTTGGATTACTCCTCCAATAGGGCAACGGACAACGTCACCATACAGCGCCGGCAACAAGTGAATCGTCACGAATCCCTAGCGAGACGACGGAGATCCACACCGTTGTCACCAGCCTTACGACACTTCCCGAACCCCTGTCTCGACGCTTGTGTTATGGTGGGGTGGTTCGGGACAGGAGTTAGGTTAGCGGGTGTTGTACACGTAGTTGGTGTCGAGCGCCTCGTCGTCATACTGGCGGAAGAACTCGGTGACAATTGGATCTGCCTCTGCCAACAGCTCGGAAATGGCCTGCTCTTGCTCCCCACGCTCTTCCGAAATCTTTCCGTACCACGCCCTTAGCCTCTCCTCAGTGCCAGCCGCGTCAACGGTAGTCAGCTGGCCATTCTCCATGACCACGCGGCCATTGATAACCACGTTGCACACGTCCTCGCGCCGCGCCCGCCGCCAAAGTATCTCCTGCGGCTCGTGCATAGGGTTCATGAAGGGAGCGAGCATACGCTTGCTCGACACCGATATCAAATCCGCCCGCTTGCCAGGCCTCAGCGAACCTATGCGATCTTCCAAGCCCAGGGCCCGTGCGCCGTTGATGGTCGCCATCTCCAGCACCGTCTGCCCTGATACAGCCTGCCCCTCAATGCCTGGCACCCGCTGTAACAGTGCAGCCAAGCGAATTTCCTCGATGAAATCGTTGTCGTCGCTGAAGCCGAAGTTGTCCGTGCCCAGACCCACGTTCACACCGCGTGCCAGCATCTCCCGTGCAGGCGCAATCCCATCAAACAGACGTAGGTTGGCACTGGGGTTATGGATGACAGAGGCGCCCGCGTCAGCCAGCAAATCCATCTCCTCGTCTGTGAGCCAGACGCCATGTGCGAAACTGACCTCGGCGCCCACGAACCCCAACTCATACAAGTATTGGACTAGCGGCATTGCTTTCTCGCGTCTCCCGTGCAGTCTCTGGTACCTGGTCTCCAGCAGATGCATCTGGATGCCAGTGCCTCGTTCCTGCGCTATGGCCTTGAGGCTAGCCAGCAATTCGCGCGTGCAACGTGTTGGTCCATCAGCCCCGATGAGAACATTGATCGTGCCCTTCGGGTCGTCGAAGTCGCGGTGTATGCGCTCCCACGCGGCCAGGTACCGTTCTCGAGAGACATTGTACTTGATAGGCCCTAACGCCCGCGCCCGTTCCGCCAAGTCGTCGGGCATCAGGTGAAAAAACATCTCAAGGTTGCCATTGTCCACTGCTGGCTCGTCGAGAGCCGACACAACGAAAGCCACGCGCATTCCCGACTCCTGGTACGCCTGCAACCCGTGCTCCGCACCCAAATAGGGTTCGCTGCCATCACCATAGTAGAAGTCGGCCGTGCAGGTAACGCCGCTTCTGATGAGTTGCACGTTCTGATTGAGCGTGTTGAGATAGGCCACGGCCATTTGGCCCTCCACCAAATGGCTGTTGTTCAGCCATATCAGCCAACGCTCCAGGGGCAAATCCACGATTCCTTGACCAAACGACCCGGCAACCATTCCGGCATGACAGTGAGCATTCACCAATCCTGGGAGGATCCAATCTTGCTCTGATCCTAACACACGCGCAGCCGGGTATTGCTTTGCCAAGTCGGCGTAGCGCCCCACGGTAACAATGCCGGTGCCCTGCACCACAACGCCCCCGTCCTTTATGATGGGCTGCTCAGCTTCCATCGTGAGAACAACTCCGCCGCGCACGATTAGGCCTTTGCTTCTTCCTCCAGCACCTTCGTTCTGGTCAAGCACTGGTGCTCCTCCGCTGCCACAACACCACCGGCGCGTCTCCTCCGATTCCTAGTATAGAGATAGACATCAACACGCAGCATACGCCCACCAAGAGCGTCTAGTCAAGGGTGTGCACTCCGCACTCAACCTCGACTATTGAGCGCAAGAAGTGCTACCCATGCCTCCACTCACGCAAAACTCTGGGCGAATCTTGTGGAGATTTCCCTGCCAACAGCTCTTAGGGCATCGACGCACTCTAGTACTTTCCGCTCGTTGAAGCGAAACGTAGGGCCAACCACACCAACTGCAGCTGGCCTTGCATTGCCCGAAAGAGAAAGTGCTACCGCTACCGCGTTCGTCCCGCCTGCATATTCCTCAAAGTCAGTGGCATATCCCTGTTGTCTTGCCTGGGCGAGCTCTTCGCGAAGCTCGTCCAGATCCGTGATAGTCTTGGGAGTGAAAGCCTTGAGATCCAACGTGGACAGGGCTTGCTCGAAAGCCTCCGGCGGCATAGTGGCCATAAGAACCTTTCCGGACGAAGTACAATGCAATGGCAATCGACGGCCTGTCCAGCCGGAGTGCTGTATCATCTCCCGACTAGGGATGTCCTCGATCTCAACGACACCCCCCCGGTCGAGAACACCCAGGTAGGTTGATTCCCCTACTAAGTCGGTCAAGTACCGCAGGTAGAGCCTCACCAGTTCTGGAAAGCCCCAACTTTTCAGCATTGTCCCGGCAAGCTCTAGCAGACCCAAGCCCAATCGATACTTACCAGAGACTTGGTCCTGGTCTAACAGGCCACAGTCTCTAAGCGAAGCGGCCAGGCGTTGGACAGTGCTCTTCTCCAAGTCTAACCTACGGCTCAACTCGGTGATACCCAAGACTGGCCTGTCAGGGGCAAACTCTTGAAGGATCGCAACAGCTCGAGCTATGGTCTTGATTCTCACTAGTTCCCTTCCTCCCACAGAGTGACGTCTTCGTTACGCAATCCCATCTCACTTCCATCGTGTGCGAGGCTTATTATACCACAAAAGTGCATAAAGATCAACACTGGGGCAAATAACGCACCGGCACATCGGCATCTCTCATCTTGTCCACCGTCAGCCATACTACGCCAGGTATGTGAAGACCCAGTCATCGGGGCGATGCGCATCCATGGCATAGAGCACCGGGAGGTTCATGTCGCGGGCCATATCCAGTAGCTCTTTCATATTACCCAGGCGGCTGGCGACGCGTGCGCCGTTTTCCGGCAAGTT
>DAOUMD010000173.1:0-38877 GCA_034412795.1 Anaerolineae bacterium | reverse complement strand
TGTCTAGCAAAGCCCAAGAGGAAGTCCAAACACAAGCGGGCTACTTCCGCAACAACACCCGACGTATGCAGTACCAAGAGTTTCGCGAGGAGGGCTATCCCCTGGGCAGTGGAACGGTAGAAAGTGGCTGCAAGAATCTCGTCACCAGGCGTATGAAAGGTCCCGGCATGCGGTGGTCACGCAACGGGGCTCAGAATATGCTGGCTCTACGCGCCGAATACCTGAGTAATCGTTGGGATCAAGCCTGGCAACTCACTCTTGCCGCTTGATTTCGCCCCCAAATCTGAACGCACCCAACCGTTTAAGATCATTGACACTGACTGCAAACCGTGGTATAATTTTCTTGTAGATTCCTGAATGAACATCGGGCTCTTTTCCTTTTCTACCTCACCTCATTTCCTGTTGTTGAGCTGACTTCCTTTTCATCCTCGAGATTCTCCGAACGGGCCCTGACTTCTTTAAGATGCTTTCATTTACATCCAGTCGAAGAATAATGAGACGGGGATTCTCCGCCTTGGCTAGTTGATGACAACTTTCAGGCGTACCTGCTAGTTGAAGATAGCCAGAGTACTTGCAATGAAACGCTGTCATTGCTTTTGCAGCGAGGAAAACGGGAAAAGCACAGCGGATGAAAAAGAGGCAAAGCAGCGGATGGCCGAGCTCGAGAAAGCTTTGCTCGAGGTAGGGGACCATCCACATGCGGTGGAGATCCCGCAAGAAGGCACGAACGAAGCGGAAATAGACAGGATACTTGTCACGAAGGGTTGGTTGCCGTTGTGTTTGTAGTACTGAGATGGCATAGGTTATCAGAAGTCATTGGCACATGGCTGCTAGTCTGGGTGAGAGTCCAGAGGAGGTGATCGTATGGCAGGCACCAAGGAGTTGGAGACCGGCTACATCGTGTATGAAAAAGAGGCAAAGCAGCGGATGGCCGAGCTCGAGAAAGCTTTGCTCGAGGTAGGGGACCATCCACATGCGGTGGAGGTCCTGCAGGAAGGCACGGATAGACTACAAATCGCCAGAATACTCGCTATGAAGGGCTGTTATTGTCGCTGTGCGCCGGAGTCCCCCGCTATCGGCTGATCAACGGCAGCCCCGCGGTTGAACCGATTAATAAATTGGCTTACAGACCAGCCATGTGCGACATGGGGGGGAGACCGATACGGCTCTCCCCCTTTGCTTTGGCGTTGTGCTAAGGGCGGATCAGATTAATCGAAAAAGATAAGCGAGGTCGCACAACGATGAATATACTTCTGACGCGGCGTTGTAATAATAGTTGCAGATATTGCTTTGCCAACGAATTCAGATCTGGCTCGGAAGAGATTAGCCTGGCAGATTTCGAATACGTGCTGGATTTTTTGAAAAGATCTGATTTTAGGGAGTTGAAGTTATCAGGTGGCGAGCCCACGCTGCATTCGCGATTTGAGGAATTGCTAGAAATCGCGGTAGAGGACGATTTTTTTGAGATCGTAACAGTTTTCACGAATGGATTGATCGAGAATAGAGAGCTATTCCCATTGCTTGCGAGTCCGAAGGTAGTCATGATTATTAATTGCAATAGTCCCAGCGAGTACACAGAACAGAATTGGTGTCTACTAACTGAGAACCTTTCCACACTTGGGGAGATGGGAGCTAAGATCATAGTCAGTCATAACATACATCGTCTGGAATTTGATCATTCCTATCTGTTGGGACTTATCGAGACATGTGATGCCCTTGGAGTTCGATGGAGCCTCGCCAACCCAACAGCTTCGAAGCGCAATCTTTATGTAGATGTTCGAGATTACCAGCAAATATCGGACAAGATCGTAAATTTCGTTGTGAACATTCTAAGCATAGACATCCCCATAACGTCGGACTGCCCGTTGCCTATCTGTACGTTCACTGATGAGCAGATCCAGACTATGATGACCGCAGGAATCGGAAAGCTGGGCTTCGTGAAGATTGGCAAATGTTCGCCGGTAATCGACGTTGGTCCAGACTTACGCGTATCTCGCTGCTTTGCTGTCTATCCTCACTACACTGCTCATCTAGCAGACTTTGGATCTTTGGAAGAGCTAGAGAAATACTATCTCAGGGAGGTTGACGAGAAGAAATGGAGCGTCCCGACACTGGACGCTTGCAAAACCTGTCTTCACCACTATGAGCGCGAATGCCAAGGTGGATGCCTCGGATTTCAACTTGATAGGATTCTTGCTAACCCCGGTTGATAGATCATACTCTCTCGTTACCCTACACCAGCCTGAGGAAGTAGACGTAGGAGAGGGTAGGGAAAGAAACTAACGACAATAGGTTGATCGAGTTTTAACAATCGATTGAGCGTCTGACGACCGATGGTGAACAGGCTGCGGTCACGCCGGTCGGTGCGATCCACCAGCTTGGCAAGCTTGGTAATGACAGCAGTGACACCTAGGGAGAGGAGCCAGAGATAAGCCAAAGCGACGGCAAGCGTGAGGCGCGATACGCGTTCGGGGTGACGCAAGTGGCTGGTCTGCAAATCGAAGCCGTGGCCTTTGATGTCACCGAAGACGGGTTCAATCCAGAAGCGTTTGCGATACCAGTAGCGTGCCTCCTCGAACAGGGGCAAGTTGGTGACCAGAGCCAGTAGCCGGTCGTTGGCCTCATCCCAGGTGAGCAGGATATTGACCGGGCCAAAGGGAGCAGCTTGGGTCAGGTAGACGTGCTCCAGCCAGAGAAACTCACCGGGCCGGACAGCAAAGCTGTCTAAGCGACGCGATTCATCTTCGTAGTGGATTTAGGACCAATACCCGTGAATGAAATCTCATGCCCGTAACACCTGAACATCCGTTGTGATATCTGGGCATTCCCATATGATTTTCAGTTCTTGTTCGATGTCTCGTTCTTCAGACTTATGCTTCTTGCTCTTTCGCCCGAACTTTGACATTTTCACCTTGACCACCCGTGGGTTGATACGAGGTCGGCGCGGACGATCGATCTCACAGTCGGCAATCACTGCCAGTAGATACTGGAACTTGTCCTCGCTTTGATGTGACGGGTCCGCCGTCATCAGCGGGGCAGCATCAATGATATGCTGCAGGGCATCAAGAAAACTGAGGGAACGGGGGTCTTTGCCATGCTCATCTGCCGCTCGGCGTATGAGCAGACGCACCATATTGTACATTATCAACAGGGCATACAATTCCTGTTCCACCAAGTCTGGCCGTTTGCTACGGAAGGTTGTGGGTGATTGGCCTCTCAGCGTGGCACATTGATGCGTCTTGATCTCGTCATATGCGATTTCAATGTCCCATCGCCGATGGTAAATGGAGGGCCAGTTCACGCGCGGTGATCGTGGTATCCAGGATGTTCGTAATCAGAGTAACAGGTCGAAAACCTGGTATTTCAAAGCGAATGACCCGCACCATCAGGCTTAGCTTTTTCCATCGCTTTCGCCCACTTTTCGGCGGCGGCGCATCAAGATCTTCGACTTTCTTGGTCAACCGGGCCAAGTAGCTCCCATCCGATAAGGTCTTGATAGGCTTCAGTTTCAAGCTTCTGGGGGCTTTGACAATGAACTCTTGCTCGGCTTGGCTGATTTTCGACACAATCTCGAAAGAATGCAAGCCCGCATCTAGCAGAAACAGAAGCTCGGTGCGAGCCAGTCGCTCCAATATCTCGATGACCAGGGCTCGCTCGCCAGTCCCTTTGCCAACATAAGGGGCGTAGGCCACGTCCAATATGAGTCGCACCGACAGGGCCAACAGGGCCATCATCCGCATGTGTGGAAAAGCAGCATTGCCTAACCGGGACGAGGGCTTGCCGAACTTCTCCCCATTGTGCTCGGTGTCGGGCATGGTGCCCGTTGAGCCATCAAACGCAACGCTTATGCGTCCGTGAAAATCGGGATCAATCGGCCGGAAAGAGGCTGTTAGTTTGTAAAAGAGCACGCGCAAGACTTCGACACCCAGTTTGACACGGGCGTGGCTAATGGCTCCGTCTTTGACAATCAGGGATTGGCTGGGCAACAGGTGTTGCCGCCAGCGAAAGCCTGAAACCATCCAGTTGAGCACCTTGTGGTAATTCAGGTCTCGGCGCAGCGTTAAAGCCAATACCAGCCAAACCAACAAGCTGGGTGTCAGGATAGTGCCTTTGCGGCATTCATCTTTGCCCTGTTCTGTCAGCGTCTCGTCAATAAGAGGCTGGAGGATGTTGGAAAACGGGGCCAAACTGAAAGAAGCACCAATTTGGGCAAAAGCGTCGATCATGCTCGCAAATATCATCTCTACTCGCTCCACGCTTGGTTTTGCCCAGAAATACACGTTCTCTTTCAGTTTGGCAACCCATTCACCTCCAGAATAAGTTCATTCACACATATCAGTCTCGTTGTGTCAATCCATCAACTGGTATTCATTCACGGGTATTGGATTTAGGTATCGTTGGCAACCCGAAGAACAATAATCCCAATCCTGGGCTTCCAGCCAGGTGATGAGTTGGACAGCCGAATTCGCCGTCGCCCAGAACCACGATATTGGCCGCATCGGGCAATCCGGGGACTACCTGCTGCAGCAAACCGATCTGGAAGCAGCCATCCGTATGTCCGCGCTTGCCCTGTTCGGTGTGCCAGGTGATGGGTACCGCCCGCCGCTGGTAGCCCACGGCCAGGGTCAACGTCCGGTAGTTGGCGCCTGTGGGCGTCGTATCCAAGATCAGGGGCAAGGTGGCCGCACGCCCCATCGCTTGCAGAAAAGGGTATACTACCGGCTCATAGCAAGCCCGGACGTCAACTTGCTCGTTCATCAACCAGCGACGTTGTCTTTGCGCCAGACTCGTGTCCTGAGCCGCCAACGGCATCTCGGCCGCGATGGCGTGCTAGCTCAGATCTTTGGCCTTAACAATCGCGCTCACCATCAAACTCAGGTTAATCATCCGTGTCTCACATTCGGTCCATTGCTCTGGCAGTTGTTGACGCAGTTTGTCTTTTACCGCACAATATCGGCGGCGGCTGTCGCTCACGATATACCTCCAGGTTAAGTTTGGTAGCTTTTCCCTAGAGTATATCAAAGCAACAGTCGTTCCTACCTAGAACTTCTGTTCAGTGTAGGGTAACGAGTCATACTCTTAGCCTTTCTCTCTCTCGACAAACATGATCTCTACTCCTGACCAATACACAGCAAACTACGTTAAAGCGGCTGGATTCTGCTGGACGATCTTCAACCGATACTACCGGATGAGTCCAGCGTTTCGGCTTTTACATGTCCAAGACATGGTCAAGCTTCTTGATACTTTATTGGACTGTGAACTCCAACCACCTCGACATACGCTCGAAGAGGTCGCGGACATGGCGTGCCTTCAATTGGGTAAAGGAATGGATAACCTCGTGGAGATCGGCAGCTACATCAGCTTCCTTGGGAAAGCGGGGCTCCGTACTGGCACTAACTACGGTGATCAGATCAGATCGGCTGTTGATGTCCTTTGCGAGAATCATAGACCAGGGACTGGGTGGGGGATCAGCAGAGCTGTGCCTCCTCGACTTACTGCCACATGCGCAATCATTCAATCGCTACTCAATTGTCAGGGCCATGAAATGTGCATTAAGGATATTGCGAAAGCTTATGACTGGGCTCTCAATCGCTGGAATGAAGATTATTCTGCGGACAATGATGGCCAGCCTTTCAAAGTTGGTATGCTATTCAGTACAGCCGCAGCGCTGATGGAGAACGGGTTCAGCCTCTCGGAAGTTCAGAGGAAACTGCTTGAAACATCAGCCGAGCTATTGATCGAATCACAACTGACAAATGGGGCTTGGACCTTTATCCTTAAGAATAATGAGCAATCCTTGAAACTGGCACTTGCATCTCCAATGCATTCGAGCATAGTTTTAATCGGAATCATACGTATGTTTCCATATCTCAGCCCGGAAATTCAAAGGAGACTGCAAAAATCGATCCTAAAGGGAACCGAATACATCCTTGGAAGTCAAAATGAGCACGGATTCTGGTATGTTCCAGATAGCGAACTTCTCATTAATCTGACACTCTGGTGCGTAGCATTCCTGCATGATGTGATCTGTTTCGAGAAACGTCAGAGAAAGATCGGGCGTTAATCGCCCTAAGGTGAGGTCAGTTGTATACCCAAACATGCCGAAACGTTTCGGCTGAAATTCCTGATAAACTAAGAAAGGCCCAGTTGTTCTGCCTCGGCTTCGCCCGATCTTATTTCCTTGAGGGGGCAGAAGAGGTTCATCTGGACTGGATGGGATTTATATTAAGTGCGCTACTTGGCACTGAACTGTATCCTTCAAGATCCATGGTCATCGATTTCGCCAATCGGTTGGAGAAAGCGCTCTATGCGGACAGCCCTGATCACCTCGCCTCTGCCAATCACATTACTGCTCTCTTATCCGTGGATAAATCATTTGAGACTGATCACAAGGAGGTAATTCGATATGCGGTTGACCACTTGATAGAGAGGCGGCTAAAAGATGGAGGATGGGGTTTTAATGCAGTGGATGTCAGTCGAATACCATGCACAGCCATAATGATCATATTGGTGGTCGAATGCGGACTTGCCGAAGGGTATATGCACCATATACAAGAAGCTTATCATTGGTTGCAAAGAAAGTGGTCTGACGAACTTGTCGATGAGAAGCTCCTGCCATTCAAGGCTGCGCATCTACTGGGGTGTGCTTCCTCCCTTCACGGATGCCGGATCGATGTCGTAGATATCAATAGCGAGCTCTTCTATAGAACTATCGATCTCTTGATGAAAAGCCAGTTGCAGAATGGGGCTTGGACATATCTGCTTGGCCGAGTTGACGACCCATTGAGGTTAGAGCTCTCATCCCCTTATCATACTGCCATCATCCTGCCTCGGTTAATCCGCGCGTATTCATATGCCAGAGATACTCAGAAAGAGCCAATGACTGAGTGTATTGTCAAAGCGGCTAGATATTTATGTGAATCTCAGAACCTCTTTGGCTGTTGGTATGCAACGCACAATGACCCGTTAGTGCGGATGCTCTGCCTAGGAATAATGGCTTTGAACCACGCCCTTATGTTCATAAAAGGGCCTCTAGCAGAAGCAGCCGTACCTTGAGGGCAGCAACGATTATGCTGAGGAGTTAACAATGGCATCGCAGAAAAGCTTGGAGTTCTTTCGCCTTCAGTGGCATATCACCGAATACTGCAATCTCCTCTGCAGGCACTGCTATCAAAGTGAAACTGCAACTGTCGAAATGTCTTGGGAGCAGAAGAGGAAGGCACTCAAGCATTATCTGGACTTTGTGCTGAAACTTGGCTTTGGAGCAGATATAGTTTTAACAGGGGGAGAGCCAATTTTACATAAAGATTTCTTTCGTTTGCTCGATGAAATGAGGGGATATTATCAAGATGGGTTACCCCTCTGCGTTTCCATAATGACTAATGGTACAACCATAGATCAACAATCGATCCAGAGGTTGAAAGAATACGGAAGGATGGTCGGGGGCTTTCAGGTGAGCTTGGATGGCGCTTCTGAGGAGACAAACGACCTGATTAGAGGCCATGGGGTATTTAGAAAAGCCAAACAAGCTCTAGAAATGTTGAAAGGAGCAGGATACGTTACAGCACTCCATTTTGTGATTCATGAGCTAAATAAAGATGAAGCCTTGGAAGTGGCAAAGCTCGGAACCGAGATAGGTGTGGATCGTGTAACCATATCCCGCCATGTTCCTATAGGCCGAGGCCAGGATTCTCCAAGGATATTGACCCCGACTGAGTTAAAGGACATCTGGCGCAAGCTCAGCAGGTATGCTGATGAGCTTGCAGGTAGAGGGGCACAAACCAGAATAGTCAGAGAGAGATGTGACCTTTGGCACCTCGTCGATCCTAAACGAGCTGTTGAGCTAATTTATGACTGGAGTCCTCATTCTTTGGGAGCGCGATGTCCAGTTGGGATTTCTGGTCTGGTTCTAATGCCTGACGGTACGGTATTGGGGTGTAGAAGACTCGATATACCGCTTGGAAACATTATGGAGCATACATTATTCCAAATCTGGTACGGGAGTGAATTCTTGTGGATGCTCAGAAATAGACACAAGTTCCAACAAGGCAAGTGCCAGCATTGCAAATTCCTTTTGGATCCGATGTTAAGGATCCTTTGTTGTGGGGGAGCTCCATGTATTTCGCATGCGGTCTACAATGACTGTTTCCTGCCTGACCCTCAGTGTTGGTACACTCCAACAAGAGAGGGGGAGAATCTTTATGCATTGCATAGAAAGGACTCTTCGCCATGAAACTTGGACTGAAACCAGATTATATGCTTATGAAAATCCCGGGCGAAGAAATATACCTAATTTTTAACATTAGAGACGGGACAGTATTCAAAGCAAACGCGACCACTGCACAAGTGGTAAAAGGAATCCAAAAGGAGCATTCAGTGGAGAGAATCGCAGAAGACCTGACCGGTTCTCACCGGGCCACCCTTGAGGAAGCCCTAGAGGTAGCAACTGAAGCTATAGAAATATTGAAACGGAATGACATAATCTATGAAAACAACTAGCAGGAATTCGGCGCACTCTACTGGCGAGTTGCATCACCATTTTCTATCGCCCAGATTGTCTCGTATACAAGCCGTGCTACAACATCCGCGGTTAACTGGCCTATATCAAGAGCAGGGCAAAATTCCACTATATCACATACTTGCACATCGAAGATAGTGCATATTGATCTTACTAACGTCAGGAGTTCCCTCGTAGTTAAGCCGCCTGGCAGCCGATGTAGTACTCCTGGAGCGAAGGCGGGGTCGAGAATATCTATGTCTATGCTCAAATAGATCTGCTCAACTTCATTTAGACACCTTTTCAGATTCGTGAGAAATTCCGCATCAAAAATCTCAGAATGTACAAACAGATTGATCCCTTTTTCTTTCACATAGGAATACACAATTGGCGGTATTGCTCTTGCTCCACAAATAGCGATGGCTCTTGGCTTGACTAGTTTGAGTTGGACGATATCTCTTATTACCGTTCCCGGCAAACCGACACGATTTGCCGGTTTTGCATCAACGTGGCCGTCGATAACGATCAGGCCATATCTTCCTTGTATGATTTCATTTAATGCCATAAATGAATAGAATGTCAAAGTGTGGTCACCGCCGAAGAGGACAGGACGATATCCATCTCTCAACATTTGGGCCAATTGACTTCTGAGATTTTCCAACACTCTAATGCCATTCGATGGATCATGTTCAATATCATCAAAGTTTTTGATGACAGCCTCATAGCCAAATTCTTTAAAATCGGTAAAAAGCATCTGATCCTGAAGTCTCTGTCTGATCTCCCCACAAGAGACTTCCATTCTGTTTTCTGGTTCACTCGTGAAGGCACTAGGGACACCTAGTAGACCAAATTTCAACTGATCCATTTTATCTCCAAGACTCTTCTCAAGCGAACAATCACCGGTAGCGTCGCATTCTCGGCAGCGACTCCCTTGGAAACGGAAGTTGTAAGCCTCGCAAAGCAGTCTTGCCTCGGGAACCAAGCTGGCCAGGGGTCAGCTTCCTCAGCTCAAGCTGCGCCTATAATGATCCCTACAATTGTAGCATTCTGACAAGGACATTGCAAGATTCGGCCAAGCCCTGGAGCTGTCGGACAGTACACTGTTCCGTCGCTTGCCGACGGCCGATGAGACCAAGTACCACACCTTCAGTGTCCGACTACAGGACACCGACTGGGGTCACACGCTGATCGTACACAGCCAGGCCACCCAAAACAACCTGCCGGATCGGCTCTTCTACGTTCTGAGTGGAAGCCCCGAACCGCCGCTGGGCCAGTTTTGGTCTCAGTGGAATCGTTGTTCCCCTATCCTTCCCAGCCTGAATGGACTGTCTACCTCTGGCAGCAGGGCGTACACAAGCAACTGGTTACCCCTTGCCAGAGCCAGGGTACCTACGCCTGGGCGGTCGTTCCAGGGGAGACGTGGGCCGAGATCATACCCAGTGGCATTCAAAAAGGCGAAATCGGGTCGTAAGAAAGAGAAAGGAGACACTCGCGTCAAGATTGGTAAGTGTCAAAAAAGCGGGTTACTATCCCACGCCAGCCGAGGTGACCGCGCTGATCATTGGTCATCTTCAGACCCCTGAGGATGACTACCGCTGGCTGGACCCTTGTTGTGGCGAGGGTATCGCGCTTGAAAGCCTGGCCTTAGCGCTCGGCCGTCAGACCTACGGCATTGAACTCGATGTCGAGCGGGCACAGGAGGCGAGAGGCAAGCTCGACTATGTCCGCCAGGGAGACTACGCCGCTCACCGGCTGCCCAAGGGGTTGCCACCCAATTAGTTGATGAGGCGGAGAACATCATCCGAGGGCGTTCAGGCGTTGCCGGGATTTGTTGTGGACTGTATGCCGATTACGGTGCCGCCCAGCGCATGTATGTGTTGCGTGGCTATGTACCCGATGGCAAGGGTATCGTTTACAAAGATAGCTACGTTAAGCCGGGGCAGAGGGTGATTGTTAACGACGATTTGGTCTTGTGCTTGACGAAGACGCTTGAATAGATAAAGGACTCATCTCGGCCTCCATAACCACCAATGGAGGGTTGAGCACAAAAGGGCCTGCATCTTTTGCAGGCCCCATTGTTATATTGTTGTATAAACGAAGCCAGATGCAATGTAGAAACTAAACTGGGCATAATAAAGCCCCTGCCATGTATCCGCAGGGGCTGATTGTTGGAGAGAGGAGAGAATTTGATCAATCCGGGGGCGCGTACTTCTGGACCATCGTTAGGATATGGGCCAACTCAAAGGGTTTAGTTATGAAAGCATCAGCCCCGGCAGCCTCGGCTTGCTCACGATGTTTGGCAGCCGCCCAGGCAGAGATCACGACGACGGGGGTATCTTTAAGCGTCTCGTCGGCGCGCAGTTCTTCCAGCATCTGGTAGCCGTCCATTTTTGGCATTCCCAGATCCAGCAGGATGAGATCGGGCTTCAACTTTTTGGCCTGAGCCAGTCCCTCAATCCCGTTGTTGGCGACTTCAACCTGATAGCCATTCATTCCAAGAAACATGGCCACCAGATTTCGCTGTTCGGTGGTGTCTTCAACAAACAAAATAGTTGGCATAACATGTCGCCTTTCCGCCGAACTGGACAATGTGGGAAGTTATGAAAATGGTGAGGTTGTTAATTGTACCTTGCTATGTATCGTATGCCAGATCGACGTTGTCCTTATAAAGGCTAAAATTGATTTGAGTGTATTCAAAATGGGTTGGTAGGGGTATATCTTGTACCTGCCCTGGGCACCCACAAGGGATGCCCCTACAACCGAAATTTAATACCCTCAGTTGATTTTTCCCCGAAGAGGCCTTCGAGCAAGATTTATATCCTGAAGAGGCACTCAGCTTCCCTGAAAATATTATAGCATTTCACGCAAAAGGTTTCAACCTTCCGATTAGTAAGTATTTCCTATTCCCCCAGGATTGGGGGGTAGGGGGGGCGGTTTGCGCTCGGAGGGGGTCTGCGACCCCCGACTTTGCTTGGTCAACGACTGGGCATCAGTTGAGAACCGGGTTACAGACCCGCTCGGAGCAAAATATGACATTGTCAAAGTAGTCACCTGGATTGTATCATCCGCCGGGATCGTGCATCATGCGACGCATCAGGCGTAAGGTTTTCTCAAGTTCGGCCTGCCAAAGCGATGGATTGGGATGCAGCGGCATCCATATTTGCCGTCGGCTGACGCGGATTTGAGAGCCAAGTCGACGCTGAAGTCCTGCTCGGTCTAGGTCCTCCAGCCCCTCGGCTTTGATGACAATTTGTCCAGAGTCAACACTGATGGCCTGCACACCTGACTCGAGAGCCAGCACTTTCAACCGCAACTGGTACAGCAGGTTGGCGACCGGCTCTTGCAGATCACCGAAGCGATCTTCAAGTTCCTGAGCCATCACCGTTATCTCTTCCTCAGTAAGTAACCCAGCCAGCCGCCGATAAAGTTGCAATCGGAGGGATTCGTCAGAGACGTAATCATCGGGGAGGTAGGCAGCCAGCGGCAAGTTGATTTGGACTCCTTCGCTCAAAGGTGTGATGTAAGCGAGTGCTTCTTCGCTGGTGACAAGCTCTGGCGCTTCGCCCTTCGTTTCGCGCACAGCTTGTGCTAACAGGCGGCAGTACAAGTCGAAACCAACGGCGGCGATGTGACCGTGTTGGCGTGCTCCCAGCAGTTCGCCTGCTCCGCGTATTTCCAGGTCACGCATTGCAATGCGGAAACCGGAACCCAACTCACTGGCCTCAGCGATAGCCTCTAGACGTTTGCGAGCTGACTCACCCAATTCGTAGTTTTTCGGTGTGAGCAGGTAGGCGTAAGCTCGTACTGCCCCGCGTCCCACGCGTCCGCGGAGTTGGTAGATCTGAGCCAGCCCAAAGCGGTCGGCCCGGTTGATGATGATCGTGTTGGCGTTCGGGATATCGAGGCCACTCTCGATGATGGATGTGCAGACCAGCACATCACTTTTGCCCTCCATGAAGTTCATCATGACTTGTTCTAGTTGACGTTCGGGCATCTGGCCATGAGCCACGGCAATAGTCGCCTCAGGCACGATCACGGACACGCGTTGTGCCATCTGTTTAATACCCATCACCCTATTGTGGACGAAGTAGACCTGCCCACCTCGGTCTAACTCACGTAAGATGGCAGTCCGGATGAGGGTTTCGTCGTATTCTGCGACTGTTGTTTTTATCGACAGCCGTTCCTCCGGAGGCGTGTCAATCGTGCTCATGTCGCGTACGCCGGTCAGCGACATATGGAGCGTTCGTGGGATAGGAGTGGCGGTGAGTGTCAACACGTCCACCTCAGTACGCATTTTTTTCAGCCGTTCTTTGTGGCTCACACCAAAGCGTTGTTCCTCGTCAATGATAAGTAGCCCCAGCTTCTTAAATCCTACGTCTTTTTGCAGCAGGCGGTGAGTCCCAATCACAATGTCGACTTTGCCGGTGCGCATTCCTTCCAGAATCTGTTTCTGCTTTTTTTTGGAACGGAAGCGAGAGAGCATCTCGACGAAGACTGGGTAGGGTTTCAGTCGCTCGACAAAAGTTTGATAGTGCTGCTGGGCGAGCACTGTGGTGGGTACCAGCACGGCTACTTGCAGGCCATCCATGGCCGCCTTGAAGGCGGCGCGCAAGGCGACTTCGGTTTTGCCATAGCCGACATCACCGCAAATCAGGCGGTCCATCGGTTTGGGCTTTTCCATGTCCCCCTTCACCTGTTCGATGGCACGCAGTTGATCGTCGGTTTCGACGTAAGGGAAGGCTGCTTCCAGTTCTTGTTGCCAGAGGCTGTCGTCTGAATAGGCATGTCCTGTCGCAACCTCGCGGGCAGCGTAGATTTCCAACAACTCGGAGGCAATTTCCTCAACAGCTCGCTTGGCTCGCCGCTTGACAGTATTCCAATCAGTGGTACCTAGTCTGTGGAGCTGTGGAGGGCGGTCGTCAACACCCACGTAGCGCGACAAGCGGTCAGCCTGATGTATGGGCACGTAGAGCTTGTCGTTTTCGGCGTAGTCTACCTGCAAGTACTCACGATCTACGCCCTCCAGGTCGAGCTTTACCAGGCCACGAAAGATTCCAATACCGTGCTCGATGTGGACGACGTAATCGCCCACTTTGATATCCGCGAAGAAGCTTTCGGGCGTAACTGCACGGCGAACTTTGGGGCGCCGGCGCGGTTCTGGTTTATGGTAGCCGAAAATCTCTGCGTCGGTCAGCAAGGTGCAGATGAGGTGGGATTGGTCGGAAGGCCAGAGGGCGGACATGTCGTCCTTCTTGTCTCCCGTACTCAAGGTCCAGCCCGTCGTTAGCGAGCCTCGCACGATGCTTATACTACCCGCCGGCGGAAGTCGGCTATAGTCTTCGTCAGATAAGTCAGATGCAGGCTCGGTCAGTTCCTCTTCCGAAGAGATAGCTGTGCCTTGGAGGTGTGGAATATCTCGTTCGGTCAGCAAGTCGGCCAAGCGAGCTGCCTGGCGACTGACCAGTACAATTCGCTCGCCTGCCTCCCGTCGTTGGGCCAGGTCGTCCATCAGCCGCTTCACCTGTCCGCCGTAGACTGGAGACTGAATGAACCCGTAGCTACTCTTCTCCGAGAGTGTGTTTGTCGCAACTTCGTCAGGCGGCAGTTCGAGCATTGGGGTGGAGTGGTCAGGCCAGACAGTGTGTCCCAACGCCAGATGAGGAAGACGGCGTAATTCGGTGGTTAGCTCTGCCTGGGTGAAATAAGGACGGGGCCAATCGGCCGGTAGTTCGCCTTGCTGCCGTAGATCCCCTTCCAGTTCAATTGCTTGCTGCTCCACTTCGTTGATAACGGTGGTTAGCTCGGCCGGATCTTCGATGATCAATAGGCCGTCGGTTGGCAGATAGTCCAAAGCCGAAGCCGGCTGCGGGTAGAAGAAGGGGAGGTAGAATTCGATGCCACGAAAGCTCTCGGAGTTGCTCAGGCGCACTACATCCTCTTCGAAACCCATCTGAGCGACGGGGTGACAGGATGAGAAATCAAGTTGCTGGATGCCCTCGGCGGCAGACGGCGCTTTGCGTGTGAGCGCCTCGTGGGCAGGGGTGATATCGAAGCCGACAATACGCTCTTCTGAGCGTTGGGTAAGAGGATCAAAAGTTCGAAGTGAGTCGATTTCATCGCCAAAGAGTTCTATCCGGATTGGAAACGGTTGGTTGGGTGGGAATATATCGAGAATACCGCCCCGCCGGCTGAAGTGACCTGGCTCTTCGACGACGGTGTTTGCACGATAGCCGTTTTCGAGCCAGCCGTCGAGCAGATCACTGAGAACGATCCGTTGTCCAACCTTCAAAGTGTTGAGACCGGTCCGAAAATTGGCAGGAGGCACGGTTTTTTGCATCAGTGCGCGGGTAGACGTTACGACCAGGGGAGGGGGGGTACCGTCTGGGATGCTACTGAGCAGCGCTGCTAGCGCAGATACGCGTTCACGAACCGTGTCACGTCCCCAGGCGACACGTTCGTATGGCAGAGCGTCGGGATCAGGCAGGCGTTGGACGGCAGACTGGTGGGGCAACCAGGCACGTATTTGACGGACTAGTTCCCTCGCCCGGTCTGCGCGAGGGACTATCACCAAGATCGGACGCTGAGTGTGGGTGTGCAAAGCGGCCAGCACAGTTGGCCGGGCCGCCGATAGCACTCCGAGGGGAGTCTGAGGCAGTCGTGGGGGGCTATCGGACAGCGCGTCGGAAAGCTCGCGATAATCCGGTATCTCCTTGAGTAGAGCTAGCAGGCTGGAAAGGTTCAATCTGGAATCTCTATTCGCTAATCGTCTGATTGAAATGGTTCATTGCCATTGCAAAGCCATCACGGAGAACAACATGAATGGCCCCAACCGCCCGTTCATAGGTGTGCTCCATAATTGGTTTTTCATCTTCCTGGAAATCTTGCAGAACATAAGCTTCGGGCGGCGTCCGATGAGGTGGACGGCCAATACCAATCCGTATCCGGGGGAAATCTTGGGTATTCAGATGGGCGATGACGTTAGTCACTCCCTTATGTCCCCCAGCACCTCCTTTCAGACGCAGTCGCAGTGATCCCAACGGTAGGTCAAGATCATCGAAGATGACCACAACCTGTTCGGGTCGCACCTTGAAAAAGCGAGCCAGGGCTCCTACCGCTTCACCGCTTAGATTCATATAGGTCTGCGGTTTGACCAGCGCGACCCGAACCTCCTCGATGTGTCCCTGGGCTATGTACGCGTGGTTTCGTCGCTGGTCGAAACGCAGGTCATCTGCGGCAGCCAGTCGCTCCACAGCATGAAAGCCAGCATTATGCCGGTTTCCAGCGTATTTGCGCCCCGGATTGCCCAACCCTACTATCAACCATTCCACCGGACCCCTGGGTCCCGTCGATCTGCGCCGACCAAATAAACGAAATGAGCGTGGCATCCGCCGTACCTAACTCCGACCGAGGATGGCATAAATGAGGTTACGCAAAGCGGCCAAAAGCCCAAATAGTAAGAATATCCCCAGACTGATTCCGGCCCCATACAGACAGGCGGTCTGCAAGGGCGTGACGTCGAGATTTAAGTCGATCTTCTCCTCGGCTGGTGTGGGCAGTGGGGTGATGCGAGTCGGCACCGGGGTAACCGCGTCGGCAGGCAGAGCTGGTTGATCGATAACAATGGTGGGGGTCGGCGGCAGGGGCGTGGGGCTGATGGTTGGCGTGGGCGATTCAGCCGGTGTGGGCGTCTCTGTTGGTTGGGCGTTGGCAACCACCACCTGCACCACGGAGTATTCGTTGTAATTGCCGTCCAGTCGAACCACGCGCAGGCGCAGCGTATAGCTACCGTCAGGCAACTGGGTGGTGTCCCACACTTCTAACTGGCCGTCCACGACCTGTGCCTCGTGTATGGCTCCGACGATACCAAAATTCTCGTCACTGACGGCCGGCTCGCGGGCGAATTCCAACTTGTAAAACTGAAATTGGGGGTGTGTAGCGCTGCCTATGATGGGTACCTGCCCTCGAACAATGGCGTTGTTCTGTGGCGACGTGATGATGGACAGGTCACCCTGGGCCGGTGGCGCGGCCAGCACGCCCTTCCAACCCATGGCTGAAAGGCAAGTGAGAATGAGTGCGACTAGAATCAGTGGCAAGGTTCGTTTCATAAGTGATATACCTCGGCTGTTACGACATTACCACCTACAATTGCTGGTGCTCATACCTTCTGCTTCTCTACCTCATCAAGCTGCAACGAGATCACGCGTGACGCTGAGTCATCTCCCATCGATACACCATATATGGTGCTGGCTGCCTCGATGGTGCGCCGGTTGTGGGTGATGATTATGAATTGGATCTCTTCTGCTAAGTTTTGCACCTCCTGCCGGAAGCGGCCAACGTTAGCCTCGTCGAGCATTGCGTCCACTTCATCCAGGACACAGAAGGGAGTAGGGCTCACTTTGAGCAGTGAGAAGATGAGCGCTGCTGCCGTCAATGACCGTTCGCCGCCAGAGAGCATATTCAGACTTTGGGGGCGTTTACCGGGCGGACGGGCGATGATATCGATCCCGGTGTCCGTGAGGTTCTCGGGGTCGGTCAAGACCAGTTGTGCCTCACCGCCGTCAAATAGCTGCTTAAAATAACTCCTGAATTCTTTAGCCACGGCCTCAAACGTTTTCGAGAACTCTTGCTCCATCAGCCGGTCCAACTCGGCTATGACTTGGCGCAGGTCGGCGGTCGCCTGCTCCAAATCGGCCATCTGGCCTGTGAGAAATTCGTGCCGGCTATGCAATTCTTCGAACTCTTTGGGGGCGTCAGGATTTACTGACCCCAGCCGGCCGAGCTGGACTTTGAGCCGCCGCACGTCATTTTCAACGCCTTCAGGCAGCTCTTCGACCACTGGCAATTGGGAGATCAATGGGTGGAGCGGTAAATAAGGCTGGCCTACCTGATCTTCGCTGAGTTCCATTTCTACCAGGCCCAAATCATCCTCAACCTGGCGGCGTAACATATCCAACTCGTCCTGACGACGACCATGTTCCAGGACCAACCGGCTGTGTTCGGTCTCGATCCGATGGCGTGTTTCTCTCCCCCGGCCTTCCTCGGCTTCGAGCTTGGTCTGTTGCTCTTCTAAGCCGGACAGTTGCTCTTCTGCTGGATCAATGCGTTCGGCTATTTCCACGATTTGATCATTGAGCAGGCTGGCCTGATCACGCTGGGTGACCAGACGGCCCAGCAGAGATTCACGCTCTTGTAACAGCTCCTCTGCTCGCCGTTCCTTGGCCTCGATGCGTGTTCTGAGTTCTGCCAGGTTCACCTTGTAGCTTTCGAGCGTGGCGCGGTGGCTGTCTCGTCGTCCTTCGATGACAGCCAGTTCAGTTTGAGCTTGGCTCAATTCGGTGAGCAATGCCTCAGCGGTGAGGGAAGATGCCTGGCTTGCTAATTCACGTGCTCGTTCTTGTGCCTGGCTCTGTGCTGCCCGGAAGTCATGGATCTCTGCCCGTAACCGTTCTTCGCTCTGATCCAGATCGGCTCGCTCAGCGTCCAGGCGTGCGAGCAGGCTTTGTTGCCATTGGATGGCCTCCTCAGCGCGCTCATTCTCGCGGTTTAAGGACTCTTGCTCACGTTCTATGCTTGCCTGATCTGCCCCTAGTTTTGCCTGGCGGTGAGCCATCTCCTCCAGTGTTGATTGATATTCGGCCTGAACGCGGCGATTGTTTTCCAAACTGGCCTGGAAAGCCTGTTGTTGTGACTCTTGCTCACTGATGGTGGCAGGTAGCTCTCGCCATTCTCGCTCGCGGGCCAGAAAACCACCGCTGGCCTTATCATGCCTCACGCTGCCACCACTTACACTGCCGCCGGAACGGACCAACTCCCCGGAGCGGGTGACAATTTGGAACCCGCCGCGCATAGCCGACAAAGCACGCCGCGCGGCTGGCAGGTCTTCCACGACCAGGGTACGCCCCAGCAGCAGCCGGGCAACCTGGGCCAGTCGCTCATCACATGTCACCAGGTCAGAGGCGATGCCTAGCACCCCCTTGGTATCAGGAGATCTGATAGGATCAGGGGGACGAAGAGTGTCCAGGGGCAGAAGGGTAGCGCGTCCGCCTTGAGTGGTTTTTAAGTGCTCGATGGCTTTTTCGGCGTCGGCCCACGTTTCAACTACTACGTCTTGGAGGTGCCCTCCCAGGGCAGTCTCGATGGCGGTTTCCAAGTCGGTAGGCACCCGTAGCAAGTTGGAGACCGTTCCAACTATGCCTGGCAGGGTCGCGTCGTCGCGGGCTGCCTTAAGGACGGTGCGGACTCCTTGGTAAAAGCCAGCCAAATCTTGCTGCATTCTGGCAAGCAGATCTTGCCGGGCGCGGAGGCCGTCTAGTCGGCGCTGGCAGGCGGCGATCTTTTCTTCCAACTCACCTGCCTCGGCACCTAACTTCTGAATGGCCGTTAATCGCTCTTTCTTATGTGCCTCAAGTTCATTCAGACTGGCGACTAGTTTTTGAAGTAGGCTTTCTTTATCAGAAAGTTGCTCTCTGAGTGTTTCTTGCTTCTGACGATGGCTGTTGATATTACCCTGGCTCTCTTCAGCTTCGCGGGCCAGTTGTGCCCGCCGTTCGTCCAATTGGGCTAACCGAGCTTGGTGGCCGGCGATACGATCTGCCAGTTCCCGTGTCTCTCCTTCGGTCTGAGATTGCCGGTTGAGCAGGGACTGACGCTCAGCTTGGTGTGCGTTGAGCCGGGTGCGAAGCTGTTCAACTTGATCGCGCGCAGCCCTCAGCTCACTCTCAATTTGGACCACACCGGTTTTGGCTTCGGCCAGGCTCTCCTCGGCTGCGTGGCGAGCGACCTGGAGGGGTTCGATTTCGCTCAGCAACTCCTCACGCTGGGCGCTCAGCAGGCGGGCGCGTTCCTCGCCGACGGCCAGGTCGCGCTGAAGAGATTCCGCCTCGTTGTGTAACTGTCCACTGAACCGGTGCCACTCGCCTAGTTGCGCGCGCAATTGAGTCTGGCGAACGCGTAATTCGGTGATTTGCCTGGCAATGCGCTCCAGTCTTTCAACGTGGGTGTCCAGAGTACGCTGGCTCTTGTCTGCGGCCAGACGCGCTTCGTGCAAGCGTTGTTGCCCTTTGCCCCACTGGTAGCCATACCAGACATGCAATAGGTCCTTAAGTTGGGTCGAGATGGTTTGGTGTTGAGCCGCGCGCTTTGCTTGCCGCTCCAGGTAGCGCAGACGAGGCTCGATTTCGCTCACGATGTCGTGGACGCGCAGCAGATTGGACTGGGTGGCGTCCAGTTTTTGCAGGGCATCAGCACGTTTGGAGCGGTGAAGGGTGATTCCGGCTGCCTCCTCGAAGAGGACGCGTCGTTCCTCGGCCCGCAGTGACAGAGCGGCGTCCACCAGCCCCTGGCCGATGACTGTGTAAGTGCGCCGGCTGAGGCTACTCGCGGCCAGCAGCTCATTGATGTCTCGCAGCCGGACGCGGTTGCCGTTGAGTAGATATTCATTCTGTCCATCCCGGTACGCCCGGCGAATGATTGTCACCTCGGTGAAATCCACCGGCAGCCCGCCGTCGCTGTTGTCCAGAACCACGGTGGCCTGGGCCATACCCAGCCGCGCGCGACCATCGGAGCCCGAAAAAATCATATCTTCCGTTTTTTTGCCGCGCAGTGTGCTGTAGCTCTGCTCACCCAGCGCCCAGCGAAGGGCGTCGGCAACGTTACTCTTGCCGCTGCCGTTTGGTCCGACGACGGCCGTAATGCCTTGGTCAAATTGAAAGACGGTCTTCGTGGCGAAGGATTTGTAGCCTTGTAGCTCCAGGGCTTTCAGTCGCATAGTAATCTTGTGTATCGCATGTCATATGTTCGGTTTCTTCTCGCTAACCTAAAAAGTATAGCCCGTTTCGTGGGGGCTGTCAAAGACTGCCCGTTCCGTTGACTCTCCAAAGCAGGTATGTTATGCTATCCACCAAATGAAAGTCTCCGTTATTGCTACCGTACTCAACGAAGGTCCTGCCGTCTGCCGCTTGCTCGACTCGCTGGCGGCGCAGACTCGCCAGCCTCACGAAGTAGTCATCGTGGATGGCGGTTCTACTGATGATACCCTGGCTACCTTGCAGGTCTATGCTGATCAGGGCCGTCTACCGCTGCGAGTTTTGGTTGAGCCGGGTGCTAACATCTCGCGCGGGCGTAACGTAGCCATCGCGGCTGCCTCAGGCGACGTCATCGCCAGTACCGACGCTGGGGTGTGGCTCGCACCGGAGTGGTTGGCGGAGTTGGTAACCCCCTTCGAGTCGGAAAATCCGCCGCAGGTTGTTGCCGGTTTTTTTGTTGCAGATCCACAGAATGTGTTTGAGATCGCTATGGGGGCTACAGTGCTACCCACCCTGGATGACATCGATCCAGATCGTTTTCTCCCGTCCAGCCGGTCGATTGCCTTCAGCCGATCGGCATGGCAAGCCAGCGGCGGCTATCCAGAATGGCTCGATTACTGTGAAGACTTGATCTTTGATTTTCGCTTGCGTGATCTCTATCAGCATTTTGTCTTTGCTCCCCAGGCTGTTGCCCATTTCCGGCCTCGAGGCAGCTTGCGTAGCTTCTTCAAACAGTATTATCAATACGCCCGGGGCGACGGAAAAGCTGACCTGTGGCGAAAACGTCACGCCATCCGTTACCTCACCTACCTGGTGGTTGGGCCGCTTCTGTTCGTCATGGGCTGGCAGGCAAGCCCTTGGTGGTGGGTCGCAGGCATTGGCCTGGCGATGATCGGTATGTTTGCGATACCCTTTCGCCGTCTGTTTCCGATGCTCCGTCCCCTGGGGTGGAGCGAGCGAATCCGGGCCACTCTGTGGGTGCCTATCATACGCATAACGGGCGACGTGGCTAAGATGCTCGGTTACCCGATCGGCTGGCTGTGGCGCATTCGACACTTGCCGCGCCAGCCAGAGTTGAGATGGCGAACCTCGCGTTGAGCCGTCAGTGAAGTGCATTAACGTATCTTCTCAAAATGTAGGGACACTCCCTTGTGGTCGCCCTGTTGGGCAGGCGCAAGGCACTGTGCTCCTACCCCGAATTATTGAGAAGATGCGCGTTAACTGTAGTTGTAACTGATCTGTAACATCAATTTGTTCAGCTTTGATGCTATACTAGATGCTAGCAGGCTGTCGGAGAGGGTATGCGCTTAACCTTCCTGGAAGCTTAAACGGCGCTCTGATCAGGCATTTGGGCACCGTTTAGCCCGAATTTTTGCTCAAGTTGTACCGCCCAGAGCTTCCAGGAAGGTCTCTCCGACAAGCTGCTAGGGCATAGAGTTGTTTTGATTCAGCCTTTGCTTATGGGACCAAAGTAAGGTATAATCATTTCTTGGTTGTGCTGATACACCGTCCACACCCTCAAATAGCACACTCCGAAATGCGTGACGGAGCACAAGGTGATCGGTAAGATTCTTGGCAACCGCTATCGAATTCTACGCGAAGTTGGTAGCGGCGGGATGGCCTGGGTATACCTGGCTGAAGATATCAACGAAGGGCGTCTTGTCGCAGTAAAGGTCCTCTATCCCCAATTCAATGAAGACCTCGCCTATATCCAACGCTTCAATCGTGAAGCCAAGCTCGCCTCTACACTGTCTGATCAGCACATCGTACGTGTGTTGGACTACGGCGCAACCCGCGATGTACATTATTTGGTGATGGAGTACATTGAAGGGCAGGATTTGCGAAGCGTCATTGATGAGCGTGGCAGCCTACCCTGGCGCGAAGCGTTTCAAATCCTTGACCAAGTAGCTGTGGCTCTGGAGCACGCTCATTTGCACGGCATTGTCCACCGTGATATCAAGCCCCAAAACCTGATGATGACGGGTGATGGTGTGTTAAAGGTTTTGGACTTTGGTATCGCTCGCATTCGTAAGTTGCCCTCGTTGACCCAGTCAGGTTTCGTTGGTTCACCCTATTACATCTCGCCCGAGCAGGCGATGGGCGAAGACGTGGACATTCGGTCTGATATTTATTCGGCTGGTGTTGTCCTCTACGAAATGCTGAGCGGGCGGGTTCCCTACGATGCCGCCAGTCCGTGGTCCATCATAAGCCAGCACATTGCCAGTGAGCCGCCTCGGATTGATTTGCGGGATGGTGACGTACCCGAGTCGTCAGAAATGCTTATGCGTCGCATGATTGCCAAGCGCCCCGAAGATCGATTTCAGACGCCTACGGCTCTTCGCCAGATCATCGAATGCGTTCTTGAGGGGCGTTCCCTTCCCAAGCCTCTTGATGTTCAATCGCCTGCCCCCCCCGACCCAGTTACCACTGCCGAGGGACTGTACCAGCGCGCTTTGCAGGCCATAGAAGAGGAAGATTGGCAACGGGCAGTTGATCTGCTTAACCAGATTACCAAGCTGAACCCGGACCACCACAAGGAAGTATCCGAAAAGCTGGCCTACGCCGGCCGCCAGGCTCGCTTGGCAGCTCTTTACACGGCAGCTCGTCGCGCCATGGAAGGTGGGCGTTGGCAAGAGGCCATGGATGAACTGAATGAGGTTCTTTCGGTCGAGCCCAACTATCGCGATGCCACCGATTTATTGGAGCAGGCACGCACTGCCCAGCAAGACGAAGATGTGGCTCAAGCTGTGTCTGATCTTTATGATAGAGGAGTCGATCACATTGAGGCCGGTGCATGGGTGGAAGCTGCCCAATGTTTGCGCCAAGTGCAGCAACTATCGCCCGGATACAAAAAGACTCAGTCTTTGCTGGCCGAAGCGGAACGCCACCTTAAGCCTAAATCAGGCCGGTTGCTTGGGGAAAGGAACGTCTCGCGCCGGGTTGTCTTGCCCTTGGCCTTAGGTCTCGTCTTGCTGGCCTTGGCCCTCGGCGTTTATTTCTTCATCATTCAAAATAGTCGGGCCTCCGTTGCCCCCGAGCTTGCCACTCGGGTCAGCGAAAACCCGACTCAGGTCTATGGTGAGGCCCAACAGGCTTTCCAGGATGGCGATTGGGACAGAGCCATCGAATTGTTCGATGCGGTCTTGGCCAATGAGCGCAATTATCAGGACGCGGCTGCTCTGCGCAAGCAGTCAATTGCCAATCGCGCTCTTGAGCAATCCTTCGAAGAGGGAGAAACGGCTTATAGGGAAGGGGATTGGGACAAAGCTATTAATGTCCTTAGTCGTTTACGCAGGACCAATGCTACGTTCCGTAAGGATGAGACTCAGGCCATATTGTGTGATGCTTATTTGCAGCGGGGCCAGGTCAAGGTGGCCAACCAGGCGAACCCATCGGATACGAATTCCATCGAATCTGCCTTGAAAGACTTTGAGGCCGGCCTGGCGATTTGCCCGGATAACGAGACTCTGTCCGAGCAACAAACCTATGCTAAGAAATATCTTTCGGCTGTCAAAGCGCAGAAGTCGGAGGATTTTGACACAATGGTCCAGGAGTTGGGTCCGATCATAGATGCCAACCCTGGCTATGCAAATGACCACGCCCGCCAAATGCTCTACACGGGGTTGGTAGAACGCGGTGACATCCGCCAGCAGTCCGGCAATCTGAACGGTGCTCTCGATGATTATCAGCAAGCCCTTACTTTGGACGATACCGACTCGCTCGACGCGGCTTCGCGCCTGGACGCCGTATTGAGACAACTCGGTGGCGAGCAGCCGTCGGTCACTCCACTAACCGATGGAACACCTACACGCCCTGCTTATAAGTATGCCGCGCCTACCCTCATTAGTCCGCCCAATGATGAGTTGTTCCGGGGTGAATATACAATCATCACGCTGGAGTGGGAACCGGTCGGGACGCTAGACGAAGATGAGTATTACGATGTGACGGTCATGCATTTCGTGGGTGAGGAACCCCATTATTGGGGAGGACCTGTGAGGGAGACGCAGTGGCAGGTTCCGGACGAGGTCGGTCTTGGTGAGGCAGCTAACGACCGCTTCTACTGGTGGGTCACTGTGAGGAAGGCCAATACTGCGCCCGACCCTGACCAGCTTGATTTTCCCCTCAGCCCTCGCAGCGATGCACTAATCTTCTATTGGGCCGAGTAGGCATTTTGCCTTTACTGGCCTCTGGCATTTGATCATGGTAGAAACCGCAGCGCATGAGAAATTGAACAAAGTGCGGGGCGAAATCAATGCCTTGCAGACCAGCTTGAACAACTTTGCTGACGCCCTGACGCGCCAACAGGAAATCCTTGTTCGCCTTAGCAAGCGGATTCCTGTTGGCAAAGATCAAACGTTGCAGGACACACTAGCCAGTACGCTGGCGGTTGCCAGCATCATTCAGCAGTTAGGGCAATTGCTACCGCAACTGGATGCTTCGTTAAAGGATCTAGATCAGGAACTCGCAACCCAATTGCGCGAGCACGAGAATCTCACTGCGCTCTACAACGTGAGCCAGATTGTTAACTCAACTCTCGACCTGAGCGAGGTTCTCAACCTGACGATGGACCTCATCATCCAAGTCACTGGGGCGGAGCGGGGATTCCTGATGCTCATTGATGAGGAGATCGGTGGACTCTCCTTTCGCGTCGCCCGCAATATGGATCGGGAGACGATTGCTGGCTCCTCGTTCGAGATCAGTCGTAGCGTTGTCAACAAGGTAGCCCAGGAAGGTAAGCCAATCCTGACCACCAACGCTCAGTCCGATCCTCGTTTCAGCACTCAGGCCAGCGTAGTTAGCTACAGCTTGCGCTCGATCCTATGCGTTCCCTTGCGAGTGAAGGGTAAGATTACCGGTGTCATCTATGCCGACAATCGCATCAAAACGGGATTGTTCACCGAGGGGGACCGGCGCCTGCTAACAGCTATCGCCGACCAGTCTGCGGTGGCTATTGAAAATGCCCGCCTTTTCGAAAACGTCAAGTTGAATCTTGAAGAAATCACGAACATGAAGAACCTGATGGACAACATCTTTGCGTCCATCGCCAGCGGTGTCATCACCACTGACATCCACGACAAGATCACCCTTGTCAATCACGCCGCTGAGGGCATCTTGGGTGTATTGGCTGATCGTTCCCTGGGGCGTACCTATTACGAGGTGCTTCCTGCGCTGGACCGCGCTCTTCTTTCGCAATTGATAGAAGACGTGAAGCGTCGCCGAAGACGTTACGTCGGCTATGAGGTTGACATGGAATTGCCTGAGCGCGGTATGGTCAACCTGAGTATGAACTTATCAACTCTGCGCGATTCGCAGGATGCTACCTTGGGCGTTGCAATCGTCGTGGATGATTTGACTGAGAAAAGACGTTTTGAGCGCGAGCGGGCGATGATCAAGCGCTACTTGCCTTCACAACTGGTGGATAACCTCCCGGATGATCTTTCGGAGCTCAAGTTGCGTGGGGAGCGCCAGCAGATCACCACACTTTTCGCCGACATCCGTGGCTTTAGTACCTATAGCGAGAGATCGGACCCGGAGAAAGTCGTGGGAGTCATCAACCAGTATTTTGCCTTCGCACTGACTGCCGTGGATCGGCACGAGGGTATCGTTGATAAATATCTGGGCGATGCGGTGATGGCTCACTTCAATACTCCGCTACGTCCTGTTACTGAACACGCCTGGCGAGCGGTGCTCGCCGCATGGGGTTTCAAGCAGGCCATTCGCGAGTATCTGCCGCGAGTGCCGAAAGAGGATAGATTAGATGTTGGCATTGGCATCAACACAGGTGAGCCGGTGGTCGGCAACGTCGGTGCCGAGGATCGGATGGAATACACTGCCATCGGCGATGCAGTGAACCTGGCCAAACGCTTGCAAGAGAGCGCCAAGGGTGGCCAGATTCTCCTGAGCAGCTCCACGTATGATTTAGTGAAAGGCCGGGTGGAAGTGAACGTTTTGGATCCCATCCAGGTAAAAGGACGACAGGCCCTGGAGCAAGTCTATGAGTTGCTTGACGTGTGGGGATGACAATGACCGAGCTTCCTGAACTAATGCCTGGACCGTCGGCTACGATTCAATTCCAGGTCGAGGATGGGTCAACGGCCCGACAATTGGGCAGTGGCACTGTGGACGTGTTGGCCACGCCCGAATTGGTCCGCTTGATGGAAGTTGCGGCAGTGGCAGCCTTGGCTGATCACTTGCCGCCGGAATATACGTCGGTAGGGGTCTCTCTTGATATAAAACACATTGCCCCGACGCCAGTGGGCTTGGGTGGCGAGGTTCGCGCCACTCTCACCGAGGTGCAGGGACGTCGTCTTAAGTTCAAGGTGGCTGCCTGCGATGATGTTGAAGAGGTGGCACAAGGTACTCACGAGCGGGTGTTGGTGGAAGTAGAGGGTTTTGTTACCAGAGCCAACCGCAAATTGGAGTAGCCTCTATTGAGCGGACCGGGCGGAGTTAAGTTCCGTCAGCCTTGCCCAGGTTCGTACCTGGGCAAGGCTTGTTTATTTGGGGCGATAGGATGGCGCTAGGCCAGGTTTGGACGCTCCCAGGCACGGAGCAGTCGCCAGCTACTCTGTGCCGAGTTCAGGCATAATTCGAAACGACTCGCGTCAGGCGCAGCAACTAATACGTGTCGCCCGTCGGCCTCATCCCACTGGCGACCTAGCCCGGCTACAGTCCAGCGTTTCCCTCGCCAGGTAAAGGCCGTCGGTCGTATCTCTCCGTCGGAAAGAAACTGAGCTTCTACAGCCACCGCTTCGTCCCCAAACCATACATCGTCCATTCTTTGTACCCCTCAGATCCGGCGAATTTCTGCCACGATCTGCGATTTTCTGTTGACACTCACGGCTCAGCGATCGCCGGTTCGTTCGCGCAGGTAGGCCACCAGCAGTTCCAACGCTGCCTGCGCTGAGTGAGCTTTGTTCGATCCCCGGTCGTCCCCCCACGCGAATCGATGGCACGCTTCCTGATCGCGTGCGGAGAGGGCGATGTAAACCAGACCTACTGGCTTGTCTGGCATTCCGCCGCCCGGACCGGCAATTCCGGTCACGGAAAGGGCCACGTCAGTACCAAACAACCGGCGCGCACCCCGAGCCATCTCCAGCGCCGTCTGCTCACTCACCGCGCCGTGGTCATAGAGTGTGTCGTGGAGCACACCCAGAACCCGTTCCTTGGCATCATAGGAATAGGCCACCACGCCGCCGACGAAGTAGTCGGAACTGCCCGGCACGTTGGTCAGCCGGTGGCCTAACAATCCGCCGGTGCACGACTCGGCCAGTGATAGTGTCAGCCCTCGTGACCGCAGCATCTCCCCTACTACACTCTCAATTCTTTCCTCAGCCATTGGTACCTGCATATCTCCTAACTTTTATCTCTGATCGCTTACTTCGACTGTCTCGCAGGCGACGACCACCGGCAGATTGGGAACGTCTGACCAGCGGTCAAGATTATACCAAGTCTTCCTCGCTTCGACAACAAACTTGTTTGTACATTTGCATATAGCGACGGCGTGGGGTAGAATTCGATCTTAGATGAGCGGCTATCTTGTTGGGCTATGTCCAATTAGAATGTTATTTTCGCTCCCCAGCGCGAGTTGATCCCCAACCAACCGGATCCCGGAGGAAAAGAGGTATGTCACGCAGACAGTGGGCGCTTGTTGTCGTTCTCATCTTGGTTAACTACATCATTTTTGCTTCTCTGTTCAATCTTGTCTTCAGTAATCGGTCTGGCCTGGCGCAACCTACACGTACTCCACTACCGACATTTACACCAGCGCCGCCGCCGACGCCGGTGGCTGTGGCGCCTACGAACACTCCGGTTCCGCCCTCACCTTCACCCTCACCCACCCTGGTGCTGGCGACTCCTGACACGCCCACACCTGCGGCACCCGCACCCACCGAAGCATCTACCACTGAAGTTCCGCCGGCTGAGTCTCCTGTTCCCGGCGGCGCCTCTGTGACGGTCGATGTGAATCTGAATGTACGTTCTGGGCCCGGCACCAATTACGAGCGTATCGGTGCGGTGCAAGATGGGAATACGGTGGCGATCATCGGGCGCAATGCCAATAGTACCTGGTGGCAGATCCCCTACACTGACGGACCCGATGCCAAAGGCTGGATTTCGGCGGGCTACGGAACGGCCACCAACACCGAAGGCGTGCCGGTGGTCGAAGCGCCGCCAGCCCCCACGCCGGCTGCGCCCACAGCGACTCCCGTCTCGGAGGCTCCGCCATCTGAGCCCACCACCCCGGCTTACCAGTTCACACCGCTTGCCTGGGAGGGGCAGTGGAACGCTGGCCTGGCACAGATTAGAGGTCACGTCCGTGATACGGCGGGCAACCCTGTCAATGGCGTGTTTGTCCAGGCAAAATGTGGCTCTACAGTGCTTACATCAAATCCGTCGGGCATCAATCTGTACGCTCCCACCGAAGGATATGAGGCTGGGGCGTTTGACATCATTCTCAGTAGCCCGCTGGACGCCGGTTCGATGTGTAACTGGGAAGTTCGCGTGGTGCAGGGTAGCAATTATGATGAAGCAAGCAACCCGGCAGCCCCATCTCTTTCGCCGGTGGGGTACTGTGATCTCACCTGGGAGGAGGTATCTATTTGCTTTGCCAACTGGCAGAAGAATTGGTAGGCTGTTTTGTATCTTCTCAAAATGCAGGAACCTGAGCATTCGCCCTTGGGCAGGCACCCGGGTCTGCCCCTACCCCGAATTATTGAGAAGATACGCTGTTTTATGTGAAAAGCGAGGGCGACCAGGTTTTTCTGGTCGCCTTTTGAGTTGGGCGGCTATTCACGTTTGACAAAACCAGCCAGCCCAATTGGGCTATAGACACTTTGCCTTGGCGATAATATCATGCTAGTGTGTGCTTCCGAGGCTATTCTCATATCAAGGGGGATTGACTGATTTGAAGCGACTCTGGCTCGTGAGTGGATTAGCCTTCATCGCCTTGCTGCTCCTGGGGCGTATCGGCCAGGTTGCGCCAGATGTAGCGCTTGCACGGCAGGCCACGGATGTAATTCGCCGCAATCCGACCGCGACCACCTCGCCTACTCCTGTTCCTGCTGTGGCGGGCTGGCGCGGACAGATTGTGAGCAACACGCCCTACGCCACATCGGGTAACGGTTCTATTGTGCGCGTCCACGTTTTTGAGCGAGTGGACGAGCCTATTACCCTCACTCGCTATGATGCTGCCCTTAGCGCGTTAAGTGGAACCAAACCAGAGTACGGTTCTTACGCAGCCGAGTTTGCTCCGGTGCCTGCCGGACGCTGGACTGTCAGCCTGCCGGGCCTGGGCGCGAGCGTCGAAATTGAGACTGACGGCTACAACCTGGTTGTGGTTGAATTCGCTCCCTACACGCTTGCTGAAGCGACTGTCGCTGCCCAAATTTCCCCCACCTCGACGCCAATTGGCGTCGAGCCGTGGGAAGGGCGTGTGCTTCGTGTAGAGGAAGGACCATCGCTGACCGGGGCCATTCTGCACGTGACGGTCCAGGGCCAGGCAGGACACACGGTTCAGGTCAGCACACCGGCAGGTTTTGTCACCCAGTCGACCACAGGGGAAAAAGAGGAACTTGGACCCTACACGGCTGAGTTTGCCCCACTAACCACCGGTCGCTACACTATTACACCTGCCGGACTAAATACCAGCATCGTTTTGGATCTGGATTGGTACACCACTGTTGTCGTCGAATTCCGTCCCGTCTCCGATTGGCCACGACCGACAGCTACACCGATGCCTGTCTATGTCCCCAGCACACCAACCTACACGCCCAGCCCGACTCCAACGCCTGCTATGCAGTGGGTGGGTGCCATACTGCGCCATGACAGGCCCTCTTCCGGCAAAGTCTTCACCAGCATTGCGGTTCGGGTGAATGGCCTGCCAGATTTGCCGGTTACACTCACTTCGGGGGATACGGCCATTACGTGCGTTACCGGAGAAAAACCAGAGTACGGTGACTACGCATGCGAGTTCGGAGGTCTGTCGTCCGGAACCTATTACGTCACTGCTCGGGGCCTGATGCCGGTCATCCCGGTGATGGTTGGCCAGGGCGACTTTGTACTGGCCGAGTTTCGACAAGAGCCGGTGCCGCCGGGTCAGATTATCTGGCAAGGCCGGGTGGTAGGCAATAGCAGCCAGCCCTGGCCCGGGACTGGTGTCTCTTCGGCCATTGCCGTGCGGGTTGAGGGGCGGCGCGGACAGGTGGTATCCCTGCGGTCGTCGGGCGGCTGGGAGGCATTCTGCTATACGGGGACCAAGCCGGAGTATGGTGACTACGCCTGCGAGTTTGGCGGTTTGTGGCCCGGTGTCTACACCGTATCCCCGGTGGATATTTCGGCTGAGGTCCAAGTCTATATGGATGGTGTCGGCTTTGCTGAGGTTGCCTTTGAGCCTGTTCTGGAAAAGGCCAGCCCGACTCCCATTCCTACCCGTCTCATCGGCGCTGGCGCGTCGCCAGTTGTCGCCCAGGCCACGGACGGCGAAGTAACCTTAACTCCATCCCGCACCCCGACTCCGGCGCGTCTCGCCCGGGTTGTCACCGCTACGTCTACCCGGCCACGCCCGGTGGCCACGATTACGCCAACACCTACCCTTACCCCAACTCTCACGCCTACGCCGGCACTTGGCTGGGTGGGACGCGTGGCGCAAGATGACTACGGCGTTGGCGTTGGTACCATCGTAGTGCGCGTGCTGGGAATGAATGATCAGCCGGTTATCCTTCGCTCAGGGCCATGGTCGATACGAGGGCTCACCGGCAGCAAGCCTGAGTATGGGGAACACGCCGTTGAGTTTGGCGGGCTCAATGGGGGTGATTTTGAGGTGGAGTTGGAGGGCCTGGGGGCCGTGCTACCGGTACATCTACAGCCCGGCGGGTTCTTGCTGCTCGAGTTTCGCTATGATGTCCTTCCCACACCCACGCCTACGCCTCGATCTGGCATATGGGTCGGGGCCGTCACTAGCAATACCAGTGGTGACACCTGGTCTGGTGCCTGGTCCACCATCATTGTGAAGATCCCAGGCGTGGATGGCCTGTCCGTCACCTTGGATAGTAATGGAGGCTTTGTCACAACTTGCATCACCGGGACTAAGCCCGAGTATGGTCCTGGCGCTTGCGAAGTGGGCGGCCTTTGGCCGGCGACGTATCGCGTCATTCCCGAAGGATTAGGCCCCAGCGTGGACGTGCGGCTGGACGGTTTGGGCAGCGCAACGGTCGAGTTCTGGATTCAGTAGGGGCAGGTTTTGCCTGCCCCTGGTTTTTGTGATTGCTCCTGGGCCTATTCTTCTTCTACTACGTCGATGTTCACTGATTCGCGCAATTGGGCGCGTAGTGCGGCGATCTGTTCGGTGATGGTACTGATCTTTTCGAACAACTTTTGATTGGCCTTGACCCCCTCGCTGATGAGGAAAGCTGCGCTCTCGGAGCGACTCTTGGTGATGTCGGCTTCGATCAGCATATCCAGGTTCTGGAGCGCCTCGTCATTTACGCGGACCATCACCACGTTGGCCCGGTCTTGCATGGCCCCGGCCAAGGTTTTGCCCAGTGATTCCACCCGCTCCAACGCGTCCTTCAAGGCAATCGCGGCTGCTTTGGGTTCTTTAGAAACTGCCTCATCCCCTGTTGTTTCCGGCTTGGGGGTTTCCGTTACTTCGTCTTCGGGGATCTCCGTTGCTTCAACTTCGATGATAGTTTCTTCGCTCATTTTTTGATCTCCTGTTTGGCTGTACATAGTGTATTGGCTGACATTAGTCTGTAATTGTATTACGTGTAATGTATTACGCGTAATATAGTAATAAAGTTTCACCCTTTTGTCAATACGTTTTGCTGACATCCAGGCGATGTCTTCCCGACGCGTACTATGGGGGATTGCGCATTATCCCTTTGCGGATGTTATCCCTTTGAGGTACAATTCCTCGGCTGGGAGATGGGGGGCTGAAAGGTTGGAAGATTGGATGTTTGGAACATTGGGTATGTCGAGTAGCGAGGTCGTGCAATCTTCCAGCTTATACTATCTGACGCATCTATCCAAGAGCTACGAGCAATGAATTTCACATGTTTGGCTATTCAGTTCATCGCGCTGGCGGCGGTCTTGGTCCATTTAGGCGCAGGCTTGTTCTTGGAAGAGATGGCGTGGAGCGTCTGGCCTTACACCGCCTTGCCTGTGCCGCTGGGCTGGTTATGTGGATTGGCCGTTGCCTCCCTGGTTCTGCCCCCGGTCAATGATGCGGTGGGAAATTGGTTTCGACGGCTGGGGGTGAGCCTATCCAAAAAGCTTCATCTCAGACCTTCGGCTGAGGACAAGCAGCTCTGGTTCGCAGCGATTGCCCTCGGGATGGCCATTCCCTTTTGGCTTTTCCGCATTCGCCACCTGCTTTGGGGCGACGCTTATTTCATTGTGAAGGCTTTGTCCTACACCGGCCCCGACCGCCCCGTTTGGACGATCTACAATTGGCAGTCACCGCTCAGCATTTTTTTACACGCCCAACTGTGGTTCTTGCTAAACCCCGTCCTCGGTGTGGGTGTGGGCAGCCTGTACGCAATCACCAGCGTTGTGTCGGGCGTTGGCTTCGTGTACGTTCTGTTCCTCCTGGCTGACTCGCTGGGTCGAGACTGGACAGAGAAGGCGAGCATCTTTGGGTTGATAATCACCGTTGGCTCAATGCAACTCTTCTTCGGCTACGTGGAAAACTACACCATTATCTCGCTAGGTCTTATGCTTACCCTCTACCTGGCGATACGCTGTCTGGGCAGAGAGATGAGCCTCATTTGGCCGTCCCTGGCGTTGGCGGTCACGAATGCTTTCCACCCTTCAACCATTGTGCTGTGGCCGGCGATGGGGTATGTCGGGTGGCGGGCTGCGGGTCGACGGGTGTCGGCGAGAGGCGGAGCATCTGAGTGGCTGAAGTTGGTTTTGCCTCCTATCTTGGTCTTTGCCGGATTGGCGGCGTTAATGACGGCCGGCGGCCACGGCCCAGGGGCGATGTTGGCTGACGACCGACCCGGCGGTGCGGATGGCATCCCCTTTGTGCCTCTGTTTCGAGTGACGACCGAGTGGCAACGTTACACGATGTTCTCCCTGGGCCACCTGCTAGACTGGGCAAATGAACATTTCCTCATCTCTCCTTTCGGACTGCCTCTTTTGCTCCTGGCCCTCCTCAATGGCATCATCATTCGGCTGAAATCGGCCAGGCTCCCTCAACACGACGGACGGTCCGGTTCTCACCTCCATTCGGGGCGTGAAGAGTCAGGCGTCACGCTTTTCTTGACTATTGCCAGTTTGATGTACCTGCTCCTGACCTTCGTCTGGAACCCCGACTATGGGGGACGTCGAGATTGGGATCTGTTTGCTCCCTCGGCTTTTGTGTATACGCTCCTGGCGGCCTACCTGCTTACGCGCCAATTGGCGCGCCAATTGGGAGATCGCCCCCCATCTCCAGAGAGCAATTGCACCCTGGCGCGGGTCGCTCGCCTGCTCATCGCCGCTTCGGCGCTGCATACCATCGCCTGGATCTACTACAATACCATCCCGTGGCCGTATGGGTAGTTGGGTGGGTAGTTGGGTGGGTAGTTAGTTGGTTGGTTAGTTAGTTAGTTAGTTGGTTGGTTGGCTGGTAAACCCAGAACGTGGCTTGGCTTTTCTCACGCAGTAACAATCCATCTAAAACCCGTCAGGTCTGACAATTCACATTTGACATCCAAAACGTTTTGGTTTATAATTGGGGCGTCTCCAAAACGTTTTGGTCAGGCAAGGGAAAGGGCAGAAACCCCGGTGACCGTCACCCTCAAGGATATCGCCGAGCGTGTCAATCGTTCTGTGACTACAGTTTCGCGAGCGTTGCACGACTACGACGATGTCAACGAAGAGACACGCAATTTAGTCAAGCGCACCGCTCGCGAAATGGGGTACATGCCCAACGTGGTTGCCCAGCGACTACAGAAGCGACGCACCGATACCCTGGGTTTGATTTTACCCACCTTTGGACCTCGCCTATCTGACCCCCATTTTGGTGAGGTGCTGGCCGGAGTTGGCGATGAGGTCGCCCGGGCCGGTTTTGATCTGCTCATCAGCATCCCCGATCCGAGTCTGGATACGTTGGATGCCTATTACCAGAAGGTCAGCGGGCGGCGTCTTGATGGCGTGTTGGTGGTGCGGACCCGTTGCTGCGATGAGCGTATTGAATTTCTCTTGGGTCACGATGTCCCCTTTGTGGCGTATGGCCGGACTTTGGATGACACGGATTTCCCTTATGTGGATGTGGATCACGTAGCCGGCATGCGGGCCTTGATGCACCACTTCAGTGATCTGGGGCACCGGCGGATTGGCTTCGTGATCGGATCTCCTGAGTTTTCCTTTGTTCATTACCAGCTTGAGGGATTTCGGCAGGCGTTAGAAATTTTTGCTTTGTCGGAAGATGACAGTCTCATCATCGAGGCTGATTTGACTCAGACAGGAGGCTATGGTGCAGCTCAGACACTGCTTAGTCAGAGCGAGCCGCCCACCGCCATTGTAGCCAGCAACGATTTGATGGCGCTGGGCGTGATGAGCGCGGCCCAGGACCAGGGGCTTGACGTCGGACGGGACATCGCCGTAGCTGGTTTTGATGATATCCCGCTGGCCGAAACCTCGCATCCAACGCTCACCACGGTTCGTCAACCTGCCCATCGATTGGGACAGTTAATGGGGCACATGCTCATCGCCCTGGCGCAGGGCGAATCGCTGGCCAAGCGGCAGGTGGTGGTCCAGCCATCGTTGATCATTCGCCAGTCCACCAGTTTGGATTTGTGGCTGTGAATGCCCGGCGTGTGTTTTATTTGGGCATATTCGAAATGGATTGGTAGGGGCAAGTCTGGCCACAGGCACAGGTGTGCCTGCCCAGGGCACCCACAAGGGATGCCCCTACAACCGAAATTGAATGGAACTGCGTAATTGGTGCCGGATGCTCGGGCTCGCTGAGCCCAGGCTGTAGAAAATAAACTCTCCCAAGGAGGAAAGATCAATGGCAAGTGTAACCTATGATCATGTCACAAAGCAATTCGGTGATGTGACGGCTGTAAATGACCTGAACATTCAAATCGAGGACAAAGAGTTCCTGGTGCTGGTTGGGCCGTCAGGTTGTGGCAAGAGCACGGCCCTCCGCTGTCTGGCCGGACTCGAGGAGATCACCGATGGGCAGATTCGAATCGGCGACCGGGTGGTGAACGACGTTCCGCCCAAGGATCGGGACATCGCCATGGTGTTCCAGAGCTACGCCCTCTATCCGCACATGTCGGTCTATGACAACATGGCCTTTGGTCTCAAGCTACGCAAGACGCCCAAGGATGAGATCAACAGGCGCGTGCAAGAAGCGGCCAAGATCTTGGGCATTGAGATGTTGCTTGACCGCAAGCCCAAGCAGCTCTCCGGTGGTCAGCGACAGCGCGTCGCTCTGGGACGTGCCATTGTGCGCGAGCCGGCCGTGTTCCTCTTCGACGAGCCTCTCTCAAACTTGGACGCCAAGCTGCGTGTGCAGACCCGTGCCGAGATCACCAAGCTCCACCAACGACTGGGCACTACCTTTATCTACGTGACCCACGACCAGGTTGAGGCTATGACCATGGCCGATCGCATCGCCGTCATCCGCGATGGCCTCCTCCAGCAGTCGGATACGCCTCAGAACCTGTACGACTACCCTAACAACGTCTTCGTGGCTGGCTTCATTGGCTCGCCCAGCATGAACTTCTTCGACGGCACAGTCACCGGAACCAGCGACGAGATGTACATTGACGCCGGTGCTTTCCGCATCAAAGTCTCCGACAAGATCAGGTCGCGACTGACCGACGGTGTGGGCAAGAAGGTCATCTTTGGTATTCGGCCTGAAGACATCTTCCATCCCGATTACGTGGCGTCTGGCATCAATGCCGAAAAGGTAGAGGCCAGCGTGGACGTAACCGAGTTGATGGGCAACGAGATTTTCCTGTACCTGTTGACTGGGGAGACTTCCTACATCGCCCGCATCGACCCGCGTGGTCATGTACAGCCGGGAGACAAGATTGATATGGTCTTCAACGCCGACAACATCCACCTGTTTGATGCAGAGGCTGAGAATCAGCCCACGTTGCTAAAAGTCGGCTAAAGCAGCAATACACGTCCTTAGTGATTGTCCAAAATTAACTTTTCGTCAGGACTGGCAGGCCGATTGCAGAGGCCTGCCAGTCCTGAAATGCAAAGTTATTTACGGACAGTTAGGAAGGAAGACCGCCGGCAGCCGACAGCAGACCAGCATCGGTGACGGGACGGCGGCGCGCGGTCTGCGGTCATTTGTCGGCGGTCAGGCGAACAATGGACAGGCTATCTCGCGTACCCGTGGTTACCTGGCTTCAATTTCAACGACGTCCTTTACCCAGAGCCCGCTCTCCATGTCAGGCATCACCAAGTTGAGCGTGTCATCCTCGGCGAAGGCTACCAGGCAATCGGTGCAGGCTCGCACGTCGGCCAGGTTTATCTCGACCTGGTAGTCGTCGCTGGCGGTAGATAGCAGCGACGTTGCCTCAGCCTTGACGCTGGCCAGGTCTAGCAGGTCGTTGAGACGTATGCCGGTGTAGGTCTGCTCTCCTTTCTTGGGATGTTCGACGCTGAGTTCCATCACATCCATAGCCTGGAGCGCCTCCAGTGTCAGGCCTTGTTCTTCCTCGACTGCGCCCGTTATCAGCAGCGCCACATCACCTGCGGGGACCTCGCCCGCCAGATTTATCTCGACCAGGTCCTTGACCCACACATCGCTCTCCATACCCGGCATCGCGGCCCGCAACGTTTCGCCGTCGAACGCGACCAGGCAGTCGGAACAAGCCTGCGCATCGGCAAGGCTGACTTCGGCCTGATAACCGTCGCTGGCAATGAGGACCATCTTGCTCGCCTCTGCCTTGACCCCTGCCAGATCAAGCAGAGTTTTCAGGCCTACGCCGGTGTAAGTCTGTTCTCCTTTCTTGGGATGTTCGGTGGTGATTTCCACCACTTCCATGCCCTGGAGCGCGTCGAGCGACAGTGACTGTTCTTCCTCTACCGCGCCGCTGATCAACAGCGCCACGTCACCCGCCGGCGCTTCAGAGGCAGGTGGCTCTGCTGTCGGTGCCTCGGTTGGCTCAGCGGCAGGCTCTGCCTCGGTCACCCCCTCGGCCGGCAGATGCAACACGATCTGGTCGATCTGGCCCACCGTCTCGTTCTTCTGCAGGTCAGAGCCAACCAGTTGCAGCGGGAATTGTTTATCTTCCAAGGGGTTGCCGTTCATCTTGTCGGCGACCAGGATATTGGCGTTGTGATGGAGGCGCGCACTGTCAAATTCAACGCTGTAACCGTCGGCGGCGATGACCTCCACCGGGTAACCCCCTTCAGCCAGCGCCTCAAGGTAGGCATCGTCGCCGTGCCGGGTCTCGTCGTCCGCGTAACCCAGCAGCAGCCACAAGGGAACACCGCTCCACTCACGTGCCCTGTCGTCGGTCCAGGTCGCCTGATGGCAAGCCGGCGCTGAGCACGACTCAAAGGTCCCCCGGTCCACCTCTTCGGGTATGGCACCTTCCATGTGCAGCGTCCACGTCTGGCCCAGCGATTTGAGCACGATCTGATTGGTCCACTTAACCGCCCAGTGGCCATCTACCACCTGATTGGCCTTGGGGGTGAGTACCACAACCCGCAGCGGACCTTCAGAGTCTTCGGGCAAGGGCTGCCCGTCCCGCTCGTAGGCAAGGACGGCCGTGAGCGGATCATCAACGGTGATTTCGTCACCAGTGGCAGGATCATAGGTGATAAACTCTCCGTTGACGATTTGCTCGTAAGAGAAGGTCATGGCATAGCCATCCTTGGCGACGATGCTTACCCCAAATTCAGGGCTCAGGCCACCGACCAGGGCAAGTAACTCCTCCATCGCTACCCCCTTAAGCTGAGTGGGCAGGATGATGTCACCGGTGCTGGTTTTGATACCGCCCCAGCCTTCGAAGGTGGGCAGCGCCTTGAGATCGTCCAGCGTCAGTGTCTTGGTCTCATCAGGGCCGACCAATTCGAGCACCACGGGTGATTCTGCTGCTGGTTCGTCGGTTGGCTCAGGCGCGGGTGTATCGGTGGGTAGGTTAGTCGGCTCCGGCGTGGGTGCCACTGTCGGTGGGGCCACCGTCGGCGGCGCCACCGTCGGCGCCGGCAGGCAACCGGCCACCAAGATAAGAACAAGAATCAGACTGAGTTGTGAGATGCGTGTCTTCACCTTTGAAACCTCCCGGGAATAGTTTGTAGTGCTTGCGGCAATACAATCATAACAAACTTCAGAGGTTTGTCAAATCTATATCCCGACTAACTACTCAGCCTGATGGTTGCAGATATGTATCTGCAACCCATAATCGGCGGATGTATATCCGCAAACACCCATTACGATTGAATAACCGTAACGATCAGCGACTGGTCTGAGTAGTTTGACAATGCCACATTGTCACATTAACATAAAAGCGGGGTTTACGAGCTCCGAGCAGGTCCGAGACCGGTGCTCTCGGCGGCAAATGTCGTGTTATGAACATGGATCAGCCGAAAAACGCCGTTTCGTGTAGAACATTTGTC
>DAOUMD010000172.1:0-29488 GCA_034412795.1 Anaerolineae bacterium | reverse complement strand
GATTTCGCCAGACTTCGGAAGTTTTGGAAGATGATTTTGCCGCCAAATCGACTGAATAATTCAGGCAACTATGCCGGCAAAGGCGCTGTTGTAAACTTCCGAAGTCTTTCTCCGACAAGCTGCTAGGCACCAAAAATAGCGTCAACCGGGGGATGGGTGATGGCCAACACAGCCGCCCCGATCGCTACAGCTTTGGTGCCCAACGTCCCGTTAATGATGGTTGCCATCTGAAGGGACCGTGATAACGTCCGGCGCTGTGCCTCTTTTATAATCGGATCCAGCAAGAGCTGGCCGGCACTGGAACCAATCGGGCCGCCGATAATGACCATTTCAGGATTGAAAAGAGCAACGAGAGTAGATACTGCAATGCCTATTTTGGTTCCTACATCCGTTAATAATGCTAAGGCGGAGGCATCACCTCGCCCGGCAGCCTGAATCACGTGGCCAACGGTTAGCCGTTCAAGCTGGCCGTCAACCACTCGCTGCAAGAGACTCTCCGGATTTTCCCTGGCCAAGGCACGCGCTCTGGCCAGAATCGCTGCCTCGTTAGCGTAAGCCTCCAAACAGCCACGATTTCCGCAGTCGCATAGAGGCCCATCTGGGACAACAGAAACGTGACCGATTTCTCCAGCGCTCGAACCTGGGCCCAGATAGAGACATCCATCAATAACGATTCCGGCGACAATTCCCCGGCCGAGGAAAAGATAGATCAGATTGGACACACCCCGGCATATGCCGGCTTGATACTCACCCAACGCCGCCACCCGACTCCGATTGGCAACATAGACAGGAAGTTTCAGCTCACCTTCCAGAAACTCTTTGACCTTGATTCCACCCTCAAGCCAACCCTCGCTGACGCTGATTTCAATAGTCCCTGTCTCAAAATCAACAATGCCTGGTGTGCCCACGCCTATGCCCAACACTCTGCTCCAGGGCACGTCCTTGAGCAAGCGTTCTGCTGCTTCCTTCATCGAATGAAGCATGAAGTCAGATTCGGCGCCGCGTATCGGATTTTCCAAGTAGCTTAGGGGATTACCCTCCATATCGGTAAGGACAGCCTGTATTTGACTACCAAACAACACTAAACCAACCGCCAGCCTGCTTTCAGGTTGGTATCGCAGCCTGATAGGACGGCGCCCCCCGGTAGACTGACCCTCACCAACTTCCTCCAGCACACCGGCTTCCAGGAGCTCCGAGATAATACTTGATACCGTTGCTCGGCTGACCGGAACCATCTCAGCCAATTTACTTCGAGAAATAAGGCCCTCGGATCGGACTACATTGAGAACCTCAGCTCGACTTATGTTTCGAGCAACACGGGTGGATGTTCTTAATTTTGTGCGCATTGTGGCAACTTTTGATAGTTTATAACGCAAGTTTTGGCTTAGGTAGCCAGTCTTGGTACGTATTATAGAAGATATTTGTGGATATTGCAAGTATTGACACCCATCAAAAAAGTGCTATACTTGACTTCTGTAAGTTTCTTTCATAAGTACAGACCAACATCCCCATTAGATAAAGATCCAGTACGTCCATCCGGAACGTGCCACCCGGTCAGCGCGCTGGCCGGATGTGCATCGTGAGGACACCCATACCCTCTCGGCCACCGCTCCCAGCAGTCGGGAGATGGCAGCGTTGCGCTTTCTGTTTGCCAGGCCGGCCGATGCGCTGGATGGTCCTACGGAATTAGAGAACTACGATCCCCCAGACTGGTTGAAGCCGGGGGCAGGCGAATAACAACCTATATTATTTGTGGAGGTAACATGCCGCGCGTTTCAGACTTAATCGATATTCTCCGCTCCATCGGCATCACTCCTGGAAACGTGTTGGTATTTGAGGCACCAAGAGGAGAGATACAAAACATCGAGGGCGAACCTGAAAGCCTGGCTGCGACCTTACAAGAATTTGTCGGCCCCGACGGGACTCTCGTAGTCCCCACCTGTACCCCGGCCGAAGGCTACCCCAAGCCCACCTTTGACCCGATCCTTTCAGCATCCGAAATGGGGCCTTTCTCGGAGTTTTTCAGGAAACAGCCGGACGTAGTGCGCAGCCACAGCCCAACCCACTCCATAGCAGCCCGTGGAGCCCTGGCCGAGGAGCTGATCTCAGGGCACCGGTCGGCTACGGGGAGACCTACCCCTTGGGGGGAAGGCTCCTTTGGAAAGGGCAGTCCCTGGGACCTGCTCTATGAGCATAATGCCTGGTGGGTCCTGGTGGATGCGGAAGGCACAAGCTGGCAAAACACGGCCTTCACCACCTTCGTACAGGCGCTCTACGCGGAAAGCCATGGTGGAATCACCAAGCGAACGCCTTTCCCTCGATTTAGTGCCGAGGCATTGGGCCAGAAGTTGAAAGACCTCGGACTCGTTCACCAAGCAAACTGGGGAGCGTACACCATACTGGCCTTTGAGACCCGTAAAGCGGTTGACGCCGCCCTCAAAGCCTTGGAAGACAGCCCGGCGCAGCTTGAACCTGACCAGGAATTCAGCAACTGGTTGGCTACGGTGAGTTACATCAAGCAAAACGGTTATCTGCAGGTCGGCGTGGGTAAAGCTACCATCACGCCTCCAATCCCGTCGTTACGTTGGGAGGGCAAACAATTCACGGGAGTGTACCGGGACTTGTATGCCCGTGTGGTGGTTCTTTCTCATGGAACGGAACAAATAGCGTTAGTACTGTGTGACCTGCTTGGTATCTCCGGAGAACTGGTCAGCAAGATTAGACAACAGGTACAGGAAAGAATCAGTTTTCCGCCAGAAGCTATCCAGATAGCCTGTACGCATTCCCACTCCACACCCGACACCATCGGCTCAGGTTATGAGGACCAGGAGTATCTGGACTCTGTGGTGGCGGCAATCGCGGGAGCGGTGTGTGAAGCGGCGGCCAACACACAGCCGGCCCGTATGGGGTGGGGGCGGGTGCCCATTCGGGGCCTGGCTCACTCCCGTCGAAAAAAAATGACCGATGGTAAGGTTTTTACCACCCGGTACGGTGTGCCGTCTACCTGGCGGGTCAAGCCTGAATTGATCGCCGGTGAAGGGCCAATAGACCCAGACCTGACGGTGATCAGGATCGAAGGCCTGGATAGCGAAGTATTGGCCGTTATCTCCAATTTCGGCTGTCACGCCAGCGTGGCACTGATGAGCCCCAACGTCTCGGGCGACTTTCCTGGGGAAGCAATGGCAGTATTGGAAAGCGCTCTAGGAGAGCCGACGGTAGCGTTGTGCACAAATGGCGCGGCTGCGGATGTAGATCCAACGCTGGAGATGCCCTACTGGGGCCCACGCAACGATGCGATGGCTCGCCACCTGGGGCGGATTTTCGCCGCTCAGGTTTTGGAATGCCTGGAACGAGTCGAGGTGGAAGATGTTACAATTGTGGGGGCCGCACAGGAGCTAGTGGATCTAGAAGTGCGACACGACTGGATCCGCTTGCTTGAGGCTGAGCAGGAACGGATGCAGCAGGAGTTCTCAACCGATTGGTCGCTGAGTTCCGTGACAGCTCGCACTCTTCAGGAGCGAGTAATTCACACCGAAATTCAGGCCCTACGCATAAATGGATTGATCCTGATCGGTTTTCCTGGCGAAGTCTTTTCCGAAGTCAGCCTCACACTCAAGTCCGAGGTCCCTGACAGAGCAATTGCGGTGTTAGAGTTAGCCAACGACAACGTCGGCTACATCGTCACCCCGAAGGCTATGGCGGAAGGAGGGTACGAGGTGGACCAACATCTGTGGGGCCGTGTCACACCCGAATCTATGGAGGTGTTGATGGCAGCAGCTCGACGTGCGATCGACAGGCTGACGGGGTGAAATCATGAGCATAAGCCTGCAGTGATCATAAAAAGTTAACAAAACTGTAAAAGGAGACATACTGATGCCAAACTCAACAACCCCGTTAAGAGTAGGGATGATAACTGTTGAACCTCACGGCCGGCCATGGGCCGAGGTCTTGTCCCGAATGCCAGGCGTCAAGATGGAATATGCGTGGGATTACGACTTGGACCGCGCCCAATGGTTTGCGGATAAATATGGCATTCCTCACACGGTCGAGGAAGTCGAAGAGATGATCGGGCAAGTTGATGCCGTGCTCATCGGGGGAGGACGCCGCCAACCCACTGGCGACGGCATCTGGGGGGAGGAGCCGGATGATCACCTCCGCCTGTCGAAGCCGTTCCTGGAAAACGGACTGCCCGTGCTGATTGACAAGCCATTTGCAGACAAGTTAGAGGATGCCATCGAAATGGTCCGACTAGCTCGGGGCAACGGGACGCTGCTGATGTCCTGCTCTGCTATGCGCTACGCAAGCGAGGTTGCAGCTCTGAAAGAAGTGGTCGACGATGGAGGCCTGGGGAACATCTCCGGAGCCATCTGCATGATTGGCACAGGAGTAGCCACTCTCAAGTGGTACATCATACACATCCTGGAAGCTTTGTACGTTCCCTTTGGGCCGGGAATCGAATCAGTCTTCGCACTTCCCAGCCACGCTCCGGTGGTTGTAGGGAAAACCAAGGTCCCCAGGGCTTATGGCCTGGTATTTCGCTGGAATGACGGGCGCGTGGCCACTATGCTGATGGTCGAAGACGAGACTGATGCGGCCGAAGGGGACGCGTACGAAGGTCGCGCGCCGCGCATCTTGTGGCCGACTGCTACCATTGTGCCTCCCTACTTACCGTTTTATTACAATATTCGCATATTCGGTGATATGGACTGGGCTGATGTGCGTACAGTCGGCAAGGGCTGCTATACACGCAAGTTAACCGCGTTTCTGAATATGATCAAGACAGGCGAGGAGGCCATTCCCCTGGAACACACGCTTGAACTTACACAGGCTATTGTCTTGGCGGAGAAATCACTAGAGTCCGGGAAGTTAGAAATGTTGCGCCCTATAGAAGAGATAATGCCCAAGGTTTAATGTCGTAGAGTTTCGGGGAGCAACCGTGCCTCTCCTCAGCATTGGGGGGCCGGGGGGCGACTAAGTATTCAGTTCAGGAGTGAATGATGCTAGCCATAGAAAATGGGGTTGTTCACGCTGCAGAGGGCGTCATTCAGGACGGCGTGGTGCTTATTGAAGGGGAAACCATCCGGGAGATTGGGCCGCGAAAGGCATTGGAAATCCCACCCGGCACGCATTGCCTGGACGCGCGAGGGGGATACGTGGCACCCGGATTTGTCGATATGCACACCCATGGTGCCTTGGGGCATGACCTGATGAGTGCAACCCCCGCAAAATTGGAGGCAATTACAAGACTCTTGCCGAAATATGGTGTCACAGCCTTCGTGCCTGCCACTATCACTGCCCCCACAGAAGAAATTCTTCGGGCGTTAGAACTGGCACAGCAAGTCCTGTCGGAGCCACGTCTCTCGGGTGCTGAGATCCTGGGTGTCCATATCGAGGGACCCTATATCGACCAGGAGATGAGGGGCGCGCACCGCCTCGATGCAATTCGTACCCCAGATCCCGAAGAATACATGGCTTTCCTTGAATACTCAGACATTATCTCCTGGATGACGCTAGCGCCGGAACTGCCCGGGACTCTACCGTTGATCCAGGCTCTCAGAAACAAGGACATTATGGTTAGCGCCGGGCACACGCTCGCCGTGGAGTCCGACATCGAACGAGCGATTGAAGCCGGGCTCGGTCACGTGACGCACCTTTACGGCAATATGGGAAGTTTTCGTAGGGTCAACCTGACGCGCGTTGCCGCTATGACTGAGATCGCTCTGTTGGATGATCGGCTTACGGCTGAGATCATTGGCGATGGTTATCACATCTCCCCGGGTTTGATGAAGCTGGCATACAAAGCCAAGGGCGCCAACCGATTGGCAATTGTGACGGATGCCAGCCCGTTGGTTGGGTTGCCGCCGGGCAGGTACAACCTTTGGGGGATAGACGTAATTCTAGAGGAGGAGACTTCATATCTTCCCGATCGAAGCGCCTTCGCTGGCAGCATAAGCACTATGGATCGCTGTCTGCGCAACGTCGTGCGCTTGATGGAGGTTCCTTTGGAGGAGGCTCTACGCATGGTCAGCGCGACACCAGCCTCTATCCTGGGCGTAGCCCACCGCAAAGGGGGCTTAGCGCCCGGCAAAGACGCCGACGTCGTGATTCTCGACTCCGACTTACAGGTGACCCATACGATTGTATCCGGCCAGCTCTTTTATTCACGAGAGGCCAATCACATGGCGCAATGAGGGGATTGCCAGCCAGTTAGCCCCGCCCTCCTTCTCGGTTTCTACATGTTCAATCGTGCCCGCACAGTCGCGCAGTACAATCCTACCTGGAAGCTTAAACGGCGCTCTGACCAGGCATTTGGGCGCTGTTTAGCCCGGATTTTGCTCAAGTTGTACCGCCCAGAGCTTCCAGGAAGGTCTCTCCGACAAGCTGCTAGACCCGAATGCGACAACCCTCTCTGTTGGACCGATAAGCCGATTCCATAATGCGCCAAACGGCTACGGCTTCCTCACCTGGAACCGGCGGGGATTGACCAGCTCGAAGATGTGGTACTAACTCTTCAATAAGTTCGCTGTGTGCTGGACCAGAGCGAGCCAATTCGAACGTTTCTGGGTCTTTGCCCTGGCGATACAAGTGCAGCCGGCCGCCAGACAGAGGGCTGGCGAGAATACGACCTTGGGTGCCAGTGATATCAAGGTCATTAATGCTGATGCCTCCTTGCCAGGTTGAGATCAGCGATACCAAGGCTTCGTCCGTCGTATGCATTAGAACGCCGGCTGTGTCTTCTACTTCGAAGCCACCTGCCGCGAACGAGCAGTAAGCGCTAACATACTCGATTTCTCCCAGCAGATAACAAACCAAGTCAACCCAATGACTGCCGGCGTTCGCCAGCGCTCCGCCACCTGCCTCTTTGAGAGACGTGAGCCATGGGCGGTTCGAGTCGCCATTGAAGTAGTCTGAGAGCTGCACCTGGGCTTGCACGACTCGACCGATTGCACCTTCGTCCAGCAGCTCCTTGAGCTTGCGTGTGATAGGCCAGAAGCGGCGATAGTAAGCCACACTTAGCGGGACACCATAGGCCTTGCAAGCATCCACAATGCTTTGAGCGTCGGCACTGCTGATACCCATCGGTTTTTCGCAGAGCACAATCTTACCTGCCTGGGCCGCTTGGGTCGCGTGTGACGGATGTAGATAGTGAGGTGAAGCAATGTAGATTGCATTCATTTCGGAATCGGCCAAGAGCGACTCAACATCAGTATACCATCGTTTGGCACCGTGACGGCGTGCAAAGTCCGCAGCCTTTTCCTCATCACGTCGCATAACTGCAATCAGTTCTGAGCCGGGAGTTTGGTACAAAGGCGGGCCACTTTTGTGCTCTGCAACATCACCGGCGCCGATGATGCCCCACCTTACCACGTCTACGTTGTATCCATTCATAGCATCGCCTTCCTTCTTAGCTCATGTTCAGAACAAGTGCGAACGTACGAAAGCAGAAGCAAATTTGGGAAAGTCTATTCATCGTATCTCACCATACTGTCACTTGTTCTGAACATGAGCCTCCTTCTTTTATGAGGCACAGATCTTAGACGCGCTTGAAACCGAATGGCAATTCGGTCAACCGGAGGTCTTCTTTCAGTGTGCCCGCTTCCAGCAGATGTGACAAATCCGTGAAGACTTCGCGGCACGCTTCGATTGTGTGGGCGATGTCCTCGTGGCTGTGGGAATAACAAGGTAGGATCAGGCTATGTTTGCGCCAAATAACCCCACGGCCTGCCAATTCACCCAGGAGGTAGACCCAAGCTTTCTGCTGCATCTCTTCACCCAGAGGATTGCCCCGAAACACATGGGTCGCCACAAATGCGGGCATGGCTTCGATCCCGGTGAAGGTGAATGGGACCCCGGTGTCGGCGATGGCCTCACTCACACCATCCACCAGGGTTTTACCCATGCCCCATATGTGCCCGGATACATCATCCTCTCGTAGCACCTTCAGAGTGGCCCGCGCCGCTGCAAGCGAGAGTGCTTCGTCACCATAGGTCAGGGTAATGAACACTTCGGTGGCCATGTTCATAACCTCACGCCGGCCGGTAACTGCTGAGAGCGGCATGCCGTTAGCGATTCCTTTGGCGAAGACAGCCATGTCTGGTACGACACTGTAATACTCCTGCGCACCTCCCACAGCTAACCGGAAACCGGTAACAATCTCATCAAAGATAAGCAAGGCGCCGTGCTCATGCGCCAACTCTTTGACACCTGCCAAGAAACCCTCTTTTGGGCGTTCTCCCGACACCGGATCAATGATAACAGCAGCGACCTGATTCGGATTAGCAGTCAGGGCCACCTCTAGTGTGGTCAGGTCGTTGTATTTGAACTCTTGTATCAAGTCACCGAGACAGTCGGGAATGCCACGAGGGGTGTGGGCTACCGCCCATTGGTCATGCCAACCTCTGTAACCACAAGACACCACTTTTTCCCTGTTCGTAAACGCGCGAGCCAGGCGTAGAGCCGCCGAATTTGCCTCCACGCCGCCTTTGAAGAAGCGGGTCATTTCGGCGCAAGGCACAACTTCGGAAAGGATTTCAGCAACTTCTCCTTCGAGAGAAGTAAGTCGCGTGAAGATGATGCCCTTGGTAAGTTGCTCCTGAATCGCCTGATCCACAGATGGATAGCAGTAACCCAGGGTGACCGGTCCACAGGCCATAACATAGTCGATATATTCATTCCCATCTACGTCCCAGACGTGGGACCCTTTTGCATAGTCAACGAATTCTGGGAAATAGCCCGGCGCGAAAGCCGCCGATCGTTTACTAATAGTCTGGGTAAAACCAGGTATGAACTTGCGGGCGCGGGATTCCAGTTCTTGTGACTTATCCAGTCTCAGTTTTTCAATCATTGCAGACATAGTTGACCTCCTTGTGAACGCGGATAAGGTACATTAGGCATCAATGCGCACTATCCGCTATGAGTCTGCGGAATGTATCATTTGTACGCCAGTTCTGCTCCAAAATCGCGTCTGTTGCGGTTTGGGGGACGCCAGGTTCCTGGACTAAAGCCAATGTTGCTTCCGGGTAAAGAAATGGGACCTGGCTCCCGTAGATCAGATGGTCACTTCCATAGCGTTCGATCAGTTGCGCCAAACCATTGAAGGGCGTATCCATAGCATTGATGTCCAAAAACACGTTGCCCAAAGGGAGGTCAGGTCGCTCCAAAAGGATCATCGCTTCCTCAACCTTTAGGTTATTCAGCACGAACGTCGTTTGCGGAGCGTGTTGTATCAAGCCGGCCATACTGGCGAGAGAAACAGGAGGAACGCGAATAGCCGGATGCTGAAAACGCTCTTCGTCAATGAAGGCAGCGACGAACAAGGGGCGTTGATACTCGGCCAACAGTGTTGCCAGGGCAATAGCCTCAGCCGAGTCAAGCGCGTAGTCATGATAAGTAGGATGTAAACGGAAACCGGTCAGATTCAGACGCTCGATGCCATCCAACACGTCATCACGCCAGCCAGGTAAATTCACATTTATGGTCCCGACTGGATATAGTCGATCGAGATGTTGGGCTACGAGATCCTTTAGACGCTCATTCGCCTCCCGGGGGTTGAGTAAGAACGCGCCATCGACCAGCGAAATGCAGGCCGCCCAGATGCCGCAACGATCCATAACCCGGAGCAGGGCTGTGGCATTGCTGATGGGTAGTTGGTAGAGTGGCCAGCTTCCCAGGTAAGCACAGAAGTCAACGATCACTTTGCTAAGCCTTCTCCAAAGAACAGCGCAGCACTGTTGTCCCAAACGATCCGTCGCTTATCAGGCGCATCCAGTTCCGCAGCCGCGACCTTGGCCAGCATAACGGCAAAGGCACGGATGAAGGCATCAGACCCGTACAAGACCCGCCCCACCCCAAGTTCTCGGACCGCAAACTCGACGCTTCCCATATAGGCCCGGCCACCGGAGAAATCCGTCCATACATTTGGGTAGGGCTTAATTGCCCTTACGCCCTGGATCCACTGGCCTCCCATATGAGCCATTATGAGACTCGCCTGCAGGTAGCGAGCTGCCAAATGAGCAATATCGGTGGGAGATAGCTCACCGGGCAGGTTTCCGCCTGAACGAAAAAATGCATGGCACAGGACAGGCACTTCACGCTCAGCGGCTAACTCCAGGACAGGATAAACCGGATCCAGGTGTCCCTGCTCGTCCCGACACGAGATCCAGAGTTTGATGCCGACCATGCCGGGGTGTTGAAGCCCCTCTTCCAGGATTGCCCTTGTCTCAGAATGGTTAGGATTAACGTACACCAGACCAAACACAAACCCTGGATGACGATCTATGAGGCCGAAGACCCTCTCGTTCCCTCGCCTGACCTCATCCACTGATGGATAGGGCATCATATCACTGTAGCCGAGCGAACATAGGATCAAGCGCTCAATACCTGCCCGACGCGCCGCAGCCAGCATCGGCTCAGTTTGGGAGCGGTCATATGGAGGATGGGCGTGCATATCAATAACCGGCGCAAGGTAAGTTGGCATCTTCCAACGGTTACTCATTTCCGCTATGGAAACTGGTCTCAAACCGGCCATCCTATTGGGGTCTACTCCTTCCAATCAAGCTCGACCAGTTGACTATTTCTCGCCCGCCAGGTAAATGTCAGCCCGTCACCTATGAAATCATCTATCGCAGCCTCTGCTTTCCCATCGATCAACACCGTAACGGGACGCGATGCAGTAGTGTCCAAATAAGCCGTCACACTAATCTCTCGACACTTGACGGCCGCGGGGATGACTCCAAGTTCAAGATGGAAACTCAGGTGGTCTGTCTCTGTTCGCACATCCTTAACCGAGACAGCACGCCGCATCAGAATGTAATCCACAATCTCTTCGGGTTCCGCTGTCCACTCCTGCCCATTGCCCACTCTGCGCAAGCAATCGAATCGAGCGTCCAGGACGTCGGGGGTGGAATCCTTCCACAAAGCAAGCGGCTCAGGTTCCACGGAGTGGGTGATATCGACGACCCAGCCACCAGCATCCAGCGCCTCGTGGAGCCTGTGATATGGATCGTAGACTCTCAGAAATGGGTCGTAGAGCGAGCAAACGGGTTCACCCTCGATCACATAGAGCAATGTACGGCTCAACGCGAAGAGGTCCGGGTCGTAGCTGTTGATACGGTCGTCAGCAAAGAATACTGCCAGGAAGCCGGCCTCCTCCAGATAGCGAGCCGCCGGAGCAAAGCTGAAGTCGGCCCCTGGAAGATGGAACAGATTTAACCTTTGACCGATTGCCCTCTCCAGCACCTTTTTGGATTCGATTACCTCCGTATAGGTATCAATGTTGAGGTCTCCGTGGGTCATGCTATGATCGCCTACCGACCAGCCTTCTTGAATTAGGTCGCGAAGTTGTTGGGGGCTCAGATGGCGGCGAACACCATGGTATGTACTAGATGGGGCATCTCTCATTTGCCCCAGTTGGCCGGCAACCATGACCAGGTGACCAGGGATACCATATCTCTGGTGGATGGGCAAGGCGTGGTCAATCAAATCTACAAATCCCTCGTCATAAGTGATGCTGTAAGCAAACGTATGTCCATGTTTCCAGTGGCATATCTCAACGCTCATGCCAACCTCCCACTGCCGTTAACTATTCTAACCTGAAGGCCATCCCTGACCGGATGCGTAAACAACCAAGCGCCTGAGTCTAAGCCGGGATTCAGGGGTACTATCTCTTCGGCCACGATGGCTTTGGGTAATCTCCAGGCAGGGTCCAGGTTGGCAATAAATGTCAATCCACCCAGGTTCGAAGGATCATCTTGGTTAGTCACCGCCAGGCGATAATTGATTTCTTGAGGCGTGGATACATAGTCTTGAATTGCTGTTGACAGGCGCAAGGTACGATAGGCAACAACCGTTTCAGGCGACTCGGTCCAGACCCTATCTTCACCTATCTTGTGCACAGCTTTGAAACGGGCTTCAAGTTCGGCAGGTGTACAATCTCGGGTAGGGTCCTGGGGAAAGCGGTCAACCAACCTTACGACGTCGACAACCCATCCGCCTCGATCTTGCGCGAGAGCCAACAAGCGGTAAGGATCGTTTGCAAGTCGCAGAGGAGTAGGGCCACAATGATAAAGGGGGGATCGCTTAATGGTATCGGTATCCTCATCCGCTTCATTCAGGTCATCGTGTAGAGTGAACAACCAACAGAAGCCTGCATCTTGGGCTAAGCGCCGGTAGGCTTCGCAAGCTTTGAAATCGGCGAAGGCAAGAGTTCGGACAGGGGAAACGATCGCTCTCTCCAGAGACAGACGCATCTGAAGCAAAGAGTCGGCGGTGTGTTCTTTTTGATTGGGGGCAAACTGACAGCCGATGGACCACCCTTCGCTCATCAAGAATTGAAGCTGTTCCGGCTCAGCGTATTTTTGCAAGTTCCAGAGACTTTGTAAGAACCCGGCCGACGTATCACCCACCAGTTCACCCAACATCCTGGGGAATACGTTGATGTGTCCCGGTATCCCATACTCGCGGTGGATTAGCCAGGCAAACCCCGCTATCTCGATCAAGCCTTCATCATAGGTTATTGAGTAAGCGAAGCGTTTGCCATCTTTCCATGGCGCGACTCTCACAGCACCATTTGATTGAAGCACTGTGAACTCCTAGCTTGAAATGCAGGTCGGTCACTTATGGCGTAACGGGGTTGCGTCGTGGATGTCTTGAATCTATATGTCAAGGATAACGGAAGCCACCGGCTCAGGCTTTCCACTCTTCAGACTGTTGAAAGCCTGGAGTACCATCAGTGTGGCCATCAAGCCATCAATGTGATCAATTGGCGGATCGCTGTCGCCGGTCAAACAGTCCACAAAAGCTCGATTCTCTTCAACAAAGCCAGTTTCGGTCCCCTTAAATATCTGGGGTTCCTTCCCCGCCTCATTGTAGGTCAGGGTGCAAAGGCGGTCGCTGAGCGTCGCCGATTTGTTCTCGGCAAACACCTGCAGATAAAATTTGCTCGTCAGCGGTGGGCAATTGGCATCACCCTGAACCCAGTTGCCAGCCACACCGTTTTCAAACCTGAACGTAGCGCAGAGATTGTCTATGACGCCAGTTGGTGTGTAATAGTTGTCTCCCACGGCGTAGACCTCCAGGGGATCGCTGTCGGCCACAAAACGCAGAATATCGCACGAATGACAGCCCTGACTCAACACATTGCCCCCGCCCGTAATCGGGTCACTTGCCCAGAAATCGTCAGGCCAGCGATTGTCCATCATTTGCATGGTGACCATTACCGGGTTAGGAATCAACTCCCTGGCCTTAAGGATCATATCGTAGTAACGCATCTTGAAAGCGACCATTAGCTTGATGCCGCTCTCCTCGACGGCATTGCCAATGGCCTGGCACTCTTCCACAGTTAGAGCCAAGGGTTTCTCGACCAGCACGTGTTTGCCCGCGTGTGCCGCCCGGATGCATAGATCCGCGTGGCTGTCGTGCCAGGTCGTTATGTAAACTGCATCGATGGAGGCGTCTTCAAAGATGTCCTGTGCGTCTGTGGTGCTGTATTCCCCATGATGCGTTTCGCAGAACCTGTCTGCCTTTGCTTTGGTCCGTGAGCAGAAAGCTACCAGGTCCATGTCTTCCATCTCACTGATGGCATCGGCAAAGACCTCCCCAATACTGCCACATCCAATCAGCCCACCACGAAATTTCTTGGTCATTTTTCCTTGCTCCTTCCACTTAGGCGCAATAGGCCGGGATTTGCCAATCCCTGGCGAGCAAATAACTATGGACCTATTTACGCCCAGATGTACTAGTGACAACCAGGCCGAGGTCTGCCGTGCTGGGCCAAGATGTCCATAATTAGATCATAGCGTTTCTGTGTCACGTCATTACCGATGGAATGAGAGCCAATGACCAAACCCCCTTCATCGGCGATGGATAGAACGTGCTCCACGTGATGATGTACCTCTTCATCACTACCAGTGGGCAGGATATATGAATTGCACAAGCCTCCTACAAAAGCCAGGCGTTCTCCATAGCGACGCCGCAATCCGACCACGTCCATATTAGCCCGTGGTTCAACAGGGTTTAGGATGCTAATCCCGGCATCCACCAAACTATCCAACACAGCCTGAATGTCTCCGTCAGAATGATATCCTACATGTGCTGCCCCCGCTTTCTTGAACGCCTTTATCATGCGCTGCACCTGGGGCAAGAACAAACGCTCATATGACCTCGGCGAGATTAAGAGACCAGCGTTCGACGCGATATCATCATAGATCCAAATGCTCGTATCCATCAGTTGACTGCGGCGCAGTGCCTCTATTCCAACCGCAATCAAGTGGTCAGTCACCCGCGAAGCAACGGCTTCCACGAACTGCGGATCTTCTGCAATGTCAACGTACCACTGGTATTCGCCTCGGAAAAAGCTCGATCGTAAATAGGGGCCGCCCACCTTGATGAAAATGTACGGTTGGTGCCTCATCCGTCGGGCCTGCTGCATACCCTCAAACATTGCCCGATATCTATATCCCATTTCGACAGGCTCGAACTCCAGGTGACCCAGGTCGCCTTTCTCAAGCAGTCTGACCTCAAGCGGTATTCCGTAGGGAGATGTGGTTTTCCTGCGGATGATACGTCCCCAGCCATCTCGCTCAATGATGTACTCGCCCTCTCGCCTCAGTTCTTTCCTTAAGCCAGGCCATGGCTCTTCGTGAGGGATGACTTGATGCATATCGATGCCGAAGTAAGACAGGATGTCTTCATCGTCGTAAACAACGTCATCCAGCGGAATATCTGACCTGGATGGCAACCTGTGGCGTTCTCTCCAGGCAGCCACAAAGCCTCCCCAATATAGATCATACAGGGGCACGTAATCCGGATGAGCGAAATCAAAAGCTGCCCTCACGCGCTGAGTACAAGTCATAGTACCCGACACAACCCACCCCCAAGGATCTTATCGCCGGTGTCCGCCCGAGGTTGCCGTCTCCAGCCAAATCTCACAGAAGTATTACTACTTCAGCCTGCTTATCATAATACGTTATAACGCAGGTCAGACCAATTTGCAGTCTCATTATAGTCACCTTCTGAATATTTGTCAATACGATTTGGCAGGGTCAGCAATTTCAAATTTGGCAATCCAAACTGAGCATATTTGGAATTGCTGAAGAAGGGCTCGACGTCTTGACAGGGCCATTAGCCTGTGATATAATGTAAGCGCTTTCAGAAAGCGCTTACATCAACGAAGGGAGTGTGCTGTCATCCGATGACTGAGTCCAAGTCTCCATCCCGGGCCACGATTGCTGAAGTTGCCAAGCGCGCCGGTGTTTCGATCGCCACCGTCAGCCGGGTGATCAATCAATCGGCTCCGATTGCCGATAACACGGCGGCGCGGGTACATGCTGCTATTGCGGAGTTGAACTATGTGCCGCAGGCAGCCGCCAGGAGATTGGCCAGCGGCAAGATAAATGCCCTGGGGCTTATCACGAATCTTATCTCTGTCCCCTTCTTTGCTCCTCTACTGCAAGGCATCGAAGGCACCGCCAGAGAGGCCGGCTTCGATGTCTTGATACATTGTACCCAGTGCGAACCCGGTCCCACCACCGGCTTTCAACGCCCGCTGGGTCCGCACAATACCGACGGTTTATTGGTTTTTGCAGGGGCCCTGGACGATTCAGAACTGACTTACCTGTACGAGAAGGGTTTCCCCACGGTGCTGTTACACCAGAGCCCTCCCGAGGGGCTGGACATCCCGGTAGTTACCTTTGAAAACAAGAAGAGCGCCCGCCAGTTAGTCGAGCACCTTATTGAGGTGCATGGTTACCACCGGATCGCCTTTCTCAGAGGGCCGGAGAGCCAGGAAGACTCCCATTGGCGCGAGATGGGCTACCGTGAAGCGCTGAGCGCTCACGGGATTGAGTTTGATCCGGCTCTGGTTGCGAGTGGTCAAGTCAAGGGGCGCGAGGCTCAGGAGGCAGTCGCAAGATGGCTCGAAGCAGACAGCCCAGTTGATGCAATTTTCTCGTGGGATGACGACTCAGCCTTGGAGATTATCCAAGCTCTACAAAAGGCCAGCAAACGGGTGCCCGAGGACATAGCGGTGGTCGGCTTCGACGACATCCACCTCGCTCACTATCTGTCGCCGCCGTTGACGACGGTACGTGTCCCTGCGGAACGGGCCGGTCGCGAAGCAGTTCGCCAACTGGTGAGCCTTATCGAAGATGGCCAGGCCGAACTGCTAAGCCTCTTGGCCACGGAATTGGTCATTCGCCGCTCGTGTGGTTGCGACAGACAGTAGTGACATCGAGAGATAAGTGAAGGACGAACAGGAGTGCGCAATGACCGATCGCCCCAACGTGGTGTTGATCTGTGCAGAGCACTGGCGTGGCGACTGTATGAGTATTAACGGGCACCCAGTGGTGCACACCCCCTACCTCGACGAGATGGCGTCCAAGGGCGCCCGCTTCCGGCGCGCCTACACCGCCGTGCCCAGTTGCATCGCCTCCCGCGCCGCACTGTTCACCGGCCTGAGCCAGCGCAGCCATGGCCGCGTCGGTTACCAGGACGGGGTAGCCTGGAACTATCCCATCACCCTGGCCGGGGAATTCACGCGCCACGGCTACCAGACCCAGGCCATCGGCAAAATGCACGTCTATCCCGAGCGCTCGCAAATGGGCTTTCAGAACGTCATCCTGCACGACGGCCCCCTGCCATACGCGCGTCGCCACAACCCGAACTACGACATGCTGGACGACTACCTGCCCTGGCTGCGCCAGCAGCTCGGCCGCGATGCGGACGACTGGGATCACGGCGTCTTCTGCAATTCCTACGTGGCCCGGCCCTGGGACAAGTCGGAACACGTGCACCCCACCAACTTCGTCGTCAGCCAGGCGCTGGACTTTTTGCGCCGCCGCGACCCACGCAAACCCTTCTTGCTGTACCTTTCCTTCCACCGGCCTCATCCGCCCTACGACCCGCCCGCCTGGGCCTTCGAGCAGTACCTGTATCAAGCCATGCCCGAAGTGCCGGTGGGCGACTGGGCGGACATGTTCGCCGAGCAACGCCGACCCTACCGGCACGACGCCTTCTTCGCGCGCGTCCCTCCCCAAATTCTGCAACGCGCCCGAGCCGGCTATTACGGCCACCTGACGCACATCGACCACCAGATCAACCGCTTCCTGGAAGCACTGAGGGTCTTCGACCTGTACGATAACACCTACTTCTGTTTCGTGGCCGACCACGGCGAACTGCTGGGCGACCATCACATGTTCCGTAAGTATTTCCCCTATGAAGGGTCGGCACGCGTGCCACTCATCCTCAAAGGGCCGCACGACTCCGGCATCCGCCGGGGCGCCGTGTGTGATTCGCTGGTCGAGTTACGCGACGTGATGCCTACCCTGCTCGACTGCGCCGACCTGCCGATTCCCGAGGGCGTCGAAGGTCGCAGCCTGTTATCCATCGCCCGAGGCGAAGCAGCACAGGTGCGGAACACCCTGCACGGCGAGCACCCCATCCTGGGGCAGTCGGTGCACTGGCTCACGGACGGTCACGAGAAATACATCTGGTTCAGCGGCACGGGCCAGGAGCAACTCTTCAACCTGGACGACGACCCGCAGGAGCTGCACGACCTGGCCCACCAGTCCGCCTCGGCCGATCACGTGGCCCACTGGCGGCGGGCGTTGATCGAAGAACTGGCGGGGCGCGAAGAGGGCTTCAGCGACGGCGAGTCTCTAATTACGGGCCGGCCGGTGGTGCCCGTGCTCGCCCACGTGCTTCGCCAGGCGGGCGTGGAGTAGCGTGCATCGAGCTTCAGGGCTGGGTAATCATATAGTGAAGGAGCACCCCCATCCGATGAGCAAGCCAAATATTCTGTACGTCTTCGCCGACCAACTGCGCTACAGCGGCCTGGCCTGTAACGGCAACCCGGTGGTCAGGACGCCGAATTTTGATCGCCTGGCCCACGAAGGCGTCGTTTTCGATCAGGCCTTCGCGTCCTGCCCGCTCTGCTCCCCGTATCGCGCCCAACTCATCACCGGCCGCTATGCGCACATCAATGGGGTGATATGTAATGAGTATCGCCTGTTCGACAACCAGACCACCATGGCCCACATGTTGAAGAGCGCCGGCTACAAGACCGCTCACATCGGCAAATGGCACCTGGGACACCCGCCTTATACCGAAACCATGCGCTACGGGTTCGACGACCTGTACGCCTACAACAGCATGGACGATCACTACCAGATCAGCTACTGGCGCAACGAGGAAGGCCCGCTGCGCATGGTGGAGTTTGGCCCCTACGTCGAGACTCAGTTGGCACTGGATTACATCCGCGAACATCAGCAGCATGCGCCCGAGCAGCCCTTGTGTCTCTTTCTGAGCTGGCAACCACCACACTGGAGCTTTGTGGACAGCGAGAGAGATTACGGCGCCTACCCCCAGGAATATAACCTGTATGACCCGGAACAGGTGGATGTGCCGGGCAATGTGCCCCGGCAGTTTCGAGACTTCGCCCGCCGCGAAATCGCCGACTATTACGGCATGATCAGCGCACTGGACGCTTGCATGGGGCGCATCCTGGATGCCCTGGACGAGTGGGGGCTGGCCGAAAACACTATCCTCTGCTTCTCATCGGATCACGGCGATCACCTGAGTTCGCATGGCTACGGCAAGCCGGGGCCATGCGATGCCTGGATGCACCCCAGCCTGGGTGCTTCTAAGGGCACACCCTACGAGGAATCGATTCACGTGCCCTTCATCCTGCGCTATCCGGCCCGGGCAGTAGGCTATCGCCGCACGGATACGATGCTCAATTCGGTTGACGTGCTGCCCACGCTTCTCGGCCTGTGCGAGGTAGCCATTCCGGAGGATGTCCAGGGCCGCGACCTTTCGCACGCGGCGCTGGGCCGCTCCGGCGAAGAGCCAGACTCGGTCTATCTGCAAATGCTGGGCACCGGCTGGCCGAGCCGGGAAAGTTGGACGGGCTCGTGGCGCGGGTTGCGCACGCGTCGCTACACTTATGCACGTTGGAAGGTGCCGGGCGACCGGTGCGTCCTTTACGAGCGCGAGACGGATCCTCTGGAGATGCGCAACGTGGTGGGCGATCCGGCCTATGCCCACATAGCCCGCCAGATGGAGGAGCGCCTTCAGGAGTGGATGCAAGCCACCCGGGACCCCTTCGATACGGGCGCGCGCCTGCCGGTGACGGGCATGCTGGATCTGGGGCAAGCCTTTACATCGGTACGTTGGCACGAGCACGCCCCTCGAGAATATGTGGCCGCGATCGAAAAGAACCATCTCAATTTTAAGACGGGAGAGCCGCCAGGTGCGCCAAGCCGGGGCTGGACGCCGGGCTGAGACGGGCGCGCCCATGAGAGACCTCTCGGAAAATACCGTTCGCATCTAGGGATGCTCACTCCGTCGCTGCGATGAGGAGCGAGGCATCCCTAGATGCCGAAGCGTCGACCCCGATTGGTGAACTTTCCGAGAGATCTCATTGCGAGAAAGGAGGTGTGCCTAGAAATTTACTCAACAGCTACATATCTATCAAACGAGAAAATGTATAAAAAGGAGAATTGAAATGAAGCCTAAAACATTACTAATTCTGATGCTTATAACCTTGCTGGCAGTCGCCTGCAGTAATGGAGCGACTACTCCGGCGGAAGAATCAGCCCCAGCCAAAGAAGCAGCTCCGGCGGAAGAATCAGCCCCAGCCGAAGAAGAAGAACTACCATCCTTCGCTATGGTTTGCTCCGGTGCACTAGGAGATAGCGGCATTTTCGACTCTGGCAACGAAGGTTTGCTGAGAGCCCAGGAAGACTTTGGCATAGAGTTCAAAGTGTTTGAGGGCCAGCAAGACCCATCGGTGTATTATGACCTGCTACAAACTGCTGCCGAACAATATGATGTTGTCTTTGTAAATCCAGGTTACCAGTTTGCTGGCGAACTGCCGGAATTAACCGAAAGCTATCCTGACACCAGGTTCGTGTTCGTGGATGGCGCTGCCGATTTTGAAGCACCAAATATGCTGTCGATCTCTTACGAGGAAAATGAGGGCTCGTATGCAGCAGGCGTCATGGCTGCCATGATGACCACGCGCACAGAAATCGAGGGCATTAACGAGGACAAGGTCGTTGGGGTCGTTGGCGCACTTGATATCCCAACCATCAACAACTTCATTGCAGGCTTCAAGCAAGGGATTGAGTCCGTCGATCCTGAAGTCGAAGTGTTAGTGCTGTATGCCGGGGCTTTTGATGATCCGGCTAAAGGCAAAGAACTAGCCCTGTCGATGTACGAGCAGGGTGCCGACATTGTGTTTAACGTGGCTGCAAACACCGGCCTGGGTGTACTGGAAGCAGCAGAAGAAGTAGGCCGCTTCGCCATCGGCGTGGATGTCAACCAGGACGACTACCACCCAGGACACGTGATGGGCAGCATGATGAAACGCGTTGATAACTCATTCTACCAGTTGATCGCTCGCGCGGTCGAGGGAGAAGAACTAGAAGGTGGTGTATATCTGTATGGCCTAGCTGAAGAAGGTGTGGGCATGACCTACAGCGACACCATGTTGGAAATTGTGCCCGAAGATGTCGTGGCAGCGATGCAGGAAGCCGATGCGGAAATCGCTGCTGGCGAGATCGTCGTGGAAACAACTAAATAGATCTCGCTCACCGGCACAGACGGGCTAGGTTCTCTAGCCCGTCTGTGCCCTCACATAGGCTATCCATTATACTATACCTCAGAAAGATTCGTTAGATGATTGAAGCGGTCGAATTAGACAACATCACCAAGCAGTTTCCGGGCGTGCTTGCGAATGACCGGGTCACCTTTCAGGTTCACCAAGGGGAAGTTCACGCCCTGGTTGGCGAGAACGGTGCGGGGAAATCCACCTTGATGAATATCCTTTATGGTATCCACCGCCCGGATAGTGGTGAGATTCGCATCAAGGGCCAAGCAGTAACCTTACACTCCCCTAGAGATGCCATTGCACATGGTCTGGGAATGGTTCACCAGCATTTCATGCTGGTGCCTTCATACACAGTTGCCGAGAACATCATGCTTGGACACGAACCCCGGAAGTATGGCCTGGTTGACCGCGCACAAGCAGAAGAAACAACCCGCGAGCTTTCCAGAAAATACCACCTTGATGTGAATCCTAAAGCAGTTATTCGTGATCTACCTGTTGGTACCCAACAGCGTGTCGAAATATTGAAGGCGCTGCATTTTGGTGCAGAGACGATCATCCTTGACGAGCCAACTGCCGTGCTTACCCCCCAGGAAAGCGATGAACTCTTTAACACGATTCGCGAGCTGGTCGGCGATGGCAAGACGATCATCTTCATCACCCACAAACTTTACGAGGTTAAGACCATCTCTGACCGCGTGACCGTGCTGCGTAAAGGTCGGATCGTCGGTACGGTGGAGACGGCTCAAATCACCGAGCGCGAGCTCGCCCGGATGATGGTCGGCGACGAGGAGATAAAAGAATCAATACCGCGACCAGCGGTCAAGCCAGGCGATGTTATGCTGGATGTGCATGACCTGGTAGTCAGGGATAGTCTTGGTACAGATGCTGTCCGAGGGCTTTCTCTCCAGGTCAGAGAGGGCGAAATTGTCACACTGGCCGGTGTAGAAGGTAATGGGCAAACCGAGTTAATCGAAGCGATCACCGGTTTACGCCCAACTCTATCAGGACAGATATGCGTCAATGGGCAGGAAGTGACGGGAAAGTCCCCGGATACGGTGCGCCAGAGTGGGTTGGCTCATGTTCCAGAGGATCGCATAACGACCGGGATAAACCTGGCGGCGACTGTCGCCGAAAATCTGGTTGCCCGCTGGCACCGGCAGCAGCCTATCTCAAGGCGCGGTTTGATGGATCAAAGGCATATCAAAACCTTTGCCTCACGCCTGATAAACGGCTACGACATCAAGACCCCTCGTTTCGATACGCTTGCTAGGACATTGTCGGGGGGCAACTTACAGAAAGTGGTCGTAGCAAGAGAATTTACATTTGACTCCCCTTTGCTTGTCGTCGCCCAGCCAACTCGTGGCATCGATATTGCCTCATCACAATACATTCGAGAAGCACTTATAGAGATGCGCAATAATGGCCGAGCTGTTCTGCTCGTTTCAACGGATTTAGACGAGATTTTCAGCATTAGCGACCGCATCCTGGTGATGTACGAGGGGCAAATAGCTGGTGAGTTTCAACCCAATTCCACAACACGTGAGGAACTGGGTCTTTATATGATCGGTGCACATCGCCAGAATCTAATGCTGGAGAAACAGCTATGACAGAGAACACACCAACCGGGCTGGATTTTCACTTTCGCTCTGCCCTTGCCGGGCGCGCCCGCCAGTTTGGGCAGGCACTTTCGGCAATTGCCCTCTCAATCCTAATCGGTTCTCTCATCATTTATCTTAAGGACGACAACCCACTTGTAGCCTATAGAGCTCTGTTTGTCGCATCTCTTGGATCGCCACAAGCCATCACTTCGACGCTCGCCAAATCCACTCCGCTTATTCTCACTGGCTTGTGCGCTGCGCTGGCGTTTCGAAGCGGCGTCGTCAACATTGGGGGTGAAGGACAGCTTTATATGGGCGCAATAGCAGCAGCCCTTGTCGGCATATATGTTAGTGGACTGAGCGCCTTGGTTCATATCCCCTTGGCCTTAGCCGCAGGGGCAATTGGCGGTTTTATCTGGGCAGCGCCTTTCCAGTGGTTTCGCGTACGGTTTGGCGCTAACGAATTAGTTACCACGACGTTGGCTAACTATATTGCCATTTTGCTCACCACATACCTGGTTGCCTATCCTTTCAAAAAGCCAGGTGCCCCTCTGGGGATGACCTATGATATTCTTCCTTCCGCATTCTTGCCCCGCCTAGTTAAACAGGGGAGGTTGAATGTGGGCTTCCTACTGGCAATCGGGCTGTGCGTGCTCTTGTGGTTTGTGCTTAACCGTACCAGCCTGGGATACGAATTCCGCATGATTGGTTCTAATCCCAGATTTAGCAAATATGTGGGGATCGCATTTATGTCCCGTCAGGTACTGGCAATGGGAATCTCTGGCGCACTGGCAGGACTTGGTGGCGCTGTAGAAGTTTTGGGTTCACAGCATCGTTTCATTCAGGATATCTCTCCGGGTTGGGGTTTCGACGGTATATTAGTCGCTTTGATAGCCGGGCTTGATCCGCTAGCTGTGATTCCCGTTGGTTTGCTGTTCGGTGCGTTAAAAGGGGGTGGTCTGGGAATGGAGGCAGCCACGAACGTACCATCCGAACTCAGCCAGGTATTGTTGTCCATTATCGTGCTGCTAGTTGCAGCACAAGTTGGTATTACTACATTATTTAGCTGGATTAAGCATCGCCAGACACCCTCACAGGTAGGGTCGAAAAGTCTGGCAGTTGACGACAGTGGCTCGGCAGCAGTAGATTAATGCTCAAGAGCAAAGGAGAAACTTCTTGGATTTCATCGAATTTTTATTTACCTTAACCACATATCGTGCAGTTTTCCGCATTATGACACCTTTGCTACTTGCCGCACTGGGCGGCGCATTCACCCATTATTCAGGCATCCTGAATATCGCACTGGAAGGGCAAATGCTGTTCGGCGCTTTTTTTGCAGTGGCTGCCAGTTACTATATGGGCAGCGCAGCGGCAGGTGTGCTGGCTGGCGCGCTGGCCGGGTTAATTATCGGACTATTATTTGCGCTGTTTGTCGTGTATTTCCGCACCGACGAATTTATTGTGGGTATCGCGATAAACATTATGGCCGTTGGGGCAACGACCTTCTTAATGCGTGCTATGTTTGGCGTCAAAGCCTCATTTTCTGATCCAGCAATTCAGAAATTACCGGGAATCCCATTGCCTGGCATCCCAGTCGACTCCGCGATAGGTACTTTGTTTGGCAACTACACTGCGCTTACCTATTTATCCTGGCTGCTCATCCCAGCGTTATTTGTACTTTTCTTCCATACCCGTTTCGGTTTGCATCTTAGAGCAACAGGAGAGCACCCCGAAGCGCTCGAAGCTGCTGGGCGGAACGTACAACTGGTACGCTGGATTGCCTCTGCAGCGTGCGGGGTGCTATGCGGCCTGGCTGGTGCCCATCTGGCACTCGGTTATCTCAGTCAGTTCGTCAAAAATATGACGGCGGGGCGAGGTTTTATTGCGCTATCCGCTTTGCTTTTTGGCGGCGGTAATCCGCTGATCATCACGGTAGCTGCGTTTGTGTTTGGGTTGGCAGAAAGCCTCTCGATTCGCTTTCAGAGCCTGGGTGTACCGCCCTACTTTGCCCTGATCATTCCTTATGCTGTGACGATTCTGGTACTTATCATCATTTCCGCGCGGCAGCGTGCACGGCTTGCTGCATAAGCATTAGCAATCTATAGATAGGAGGATTTGTTTTGAGCATTGACCTGCGCAGTTTTCTGAAGTTCCTAAGACAAGAGCACCCTGATGAGATATGCGAAATCGAAGAATCAGTTGATTTAGAACACCAAATGACGGCATACGCCATTGAACTTGAGCATCATCACCAGTATCCCCTTCTTTTCTTCAAACAGGTAAAGGGATTTGATTACCCGGTCGTGTCTAATATCTTCGCCAATCGCCGACGCATTGGCCTGGGGATTGGCCTTGACGAAAAAGAGTTGATCTCCGGCTGGAAAGAACGAGCTTCTAAACGGCTCCCGCCGGTTGAGAGCACGCAAGCTCCTGTCAAAGAGGTCATCTGCACAGGAGATGAGATTGACCTACATCGCTATCCGATTCCTGTTCACTTCAAAGTAGACGCCGGGCGTTACATCACCGGTGGAGTAGTAGTTGCTAAAGACCCTGATACGGGGGTGGGAAATCTCAACTTCACGCGGATGCAAGTCCAGGGACGAGCTAGGTTTGGAGCCAGCCTCCACTCTCGAGGCGATCTGTGGGATTTCCAGCGCCGCCAGGAGGAGCGTGGCCAACCATTGGAGATTGCCGTGCTGATTGGGGTACATCCAGCAATCTCTGTGGCCGGGGCTACCCGCTTGCCTATTGACGAGGACGAAATGGAGTTAGCCGGGGCATTGATAGGGAAACCCATACCCGTCGTCCAGGCACAGACAGTTGACTTGATGGTTCCGACACATGCTGAGATGGTCATTGAAGGATATATCGAGCCGGATACACGTGAAGATGAAGGACCATTTGGCGAGTATACCGGCTATTCCTCGGCGCGTTCGACCAGGCATGTTTTTCAGGTCACGGCAATTACCCATAGGCGCGACATGATTTTCCAGGACGTCGTGCCCGGTGCATCAGCCGAGCACCTAAACTTAAGTAAAGTATCACGTGTTCCTATCACTTTTGAAGCCGTCAAAAAGATCTTTCCAAACGTGGTAGATATGAACTATCCAATATCGGGGACGCACTACCATTGCTACATATCCATGCAAAAAATGATGGAGGGGCAGCCTAAACAATTATTGATGCTGTTGTTTGGGTTGGATTTGTACCTCAAACATATCATCGTCGTTGACGAAGATATCGATGTTTACGATGAACAGCAAGTGCTGCGGGCTTTGGCAACACGGTTTCAAGCCGATCGGGACTTGTTTATAGTACCCGGGGTTACAAGCAATCTCCTTGACCCATCCGCTGATAACGGTGTTGGGGCCAAGATGGGCATGGACGCGACACAGTTGTTGGAATCAAATGCGGAAACGCTCCAATTTTCCGAGAACGTCCTTAGCCATGTGAGAGAAGATATCAATCGAATTCTGGGTAAGAAGTAGCATCTATCTGTTGAGAGAGGGATGCTACTTCTTACTTTTTTCTGAATCTTTTTTAGGTGAAATCCCCAATGGGGTTTCCAAAATTCAACACACACTAACCGTTAGTCAACGAAAAAAAATTGGCTCATGTTCAGAACAAGTGCAGACGTGTCTTTGACGCTCGCGGCGGATAGTCATATCCGCCGTCTGAGGCCGCTGGATTTGTCAGTCCAGCGAGAGCAATCACTAGTTCTGAACATGAGCCAAAAAATTTAGGAGACAATTATGCAAACATCTTCGTGGAGTCCGGGTATATCACTCAGACTCAGTCGTTTATTCGATCAACAGAGTGGGCGTGGCGTCATTGTGGCTATGGACCATGTTTTTGGAGGGGTGCATCCTGGCCTGGAAAATCCGGCTGAAACCCTGGTAAATATCCTGGAAGGCAGTCCGGACGGTGTCATCATGACGCCGGGCACCGCCCGCCAGTTTCAACCCTTGTTCTCAGGGCGATCCTCCCCCGCGATAATCATTTCAATTGACTATGTATTGTTTCATCCCTACCCGGGCAGTTCGGATGCTGTGGAAGAGCAAGGGTTAGCCAGCTCGGTTGAAGAAGCGCTCCGGCTGGGGGCGGACGCTATCAAAGTGTTGATGATATTTGGCCGTGACGACCCTGGGATGCAGGCTCGAAATCTGGATACGATTGGCCGCGTGTCGGATAGGTGTCGCCAAGTAGGAATGCCATTGATGGTTGAGCCTGTCACATGGGGACATCGTTTCTCCGGGCCAGAAAAGAAAGAGGCTAATATACTCCGTGACATGGCCCGTATTGCATTTGAGTTTGGTGCAGATATTGTAAAAAGTGACTACCCGGAGAACCCTGAGGACTTTGATCAGATCAAGAACTCCTGTCCGGTGCCTGTCATGGTGCTGGGTGGTGCAAAACAGGCTGATGAAGAAGGGCTGCTGCGTGCAGTTGTCACGCTAACGCAGAAAGGCGCGGCAGGGGCAACCTTCGGGCGAAATGTCTGGCAGCATACCGAACCGGCCCGGATGATTCGCAGTATCAAGTATTGTGTCCATCATCAGGACATTGACGCAGCTCTTGCAGAGATCAAGTCTAATGAGGTGGCCGAATGAGCGGAGATTATCGCGCAGCCTTATTGATCGGGCCAGAACAAATTACGGTATCCAGTCTGCCCCGCCCTGACCTCGATCCCGACGAGGTGCTTGTTCGCATCCATCATGCCAGCTTGTGTCCTACCGATCTCAAGAAGTATTTTCACCTGGATGAAAAATCCTCGAAAGCTCTGAGTCAGGATACCCCGGTTGTGCTGGGTCACGAAGCGGCTGGTGTGGTAGAAGCGGTGGGAAGCGCAGTAGAAGGAGTCATGCCGGGGCAACGGGTTGCTATTGACCCTATGCTACCATGTGGTGAATGCGTCTATTGCAAGACCGGCGATTTTCCCATGTGTCTCAACCTTTCGGCGATTGGTGCATCAGCCGGATCGGTGAGTGGTTCGATCCAGCTCTTGAAAGAAAAAGGGATAGGTGGGTGTTTTGCCGAGTATGTCAAAGTCCCCGCCGCTAATCTCTATTACCTGCCCGATTCTATTAGCCTTGAAGCGGCTGCACTCATGGAGCCGCTAGCAGATGTCCTGCACAGCCTGGAGGCAGGCGCGCCGCAGAAGGACGAAACGGCTGTTGTTTTTGGCTTAGGAGCAATGGGATTGATGCATGTCTGGGCTATGTCTCTCCAGGGAGTCGGCAAGATAGTTGGCATCGATCCATTGGAAGAACGCCGCCAGATGGCCGAATCATTTGGCGCAACCACCACGCTTGATCCCACTGAGGTCGATCCCGTCCAGGCATTACGTGAAATGGGCGATCAAGCAGGGCCACATGTGATTTTTGTATGCGCTGGTGGAAAGGCACAAAAACCAACAACCGAGCAGTCGCTCCAGGCTATCCGCAAAGGGGGGCGAATCCTGCTCTATGCCAGTGCGCTCAAACCTGCCGATATTCCAATAGACATTAACCACATCCACTATGGGATGGTCATGCTCACCGGGACGGTTGGTTTTTACCGCCGCCATGCTGAACAGGCGTTGCAACTGCTGGCAGACGGCTCTATCGATGCCAGCCGCATCCGCACCCCTGTCTTTCCTCTCGCCCAGATACAGGAAGCCTTCAATATATATGGCTCCCCCGATGTCGTCAAGGTAGGGATTGAAATCAAATCAGAATGAGAGAACTGGCATTAGGAATAGACCTGGGTACACATGGTGCGCGGACAATTGCTGTTGACACAGATGGTACGATCCATGCCCAGGGAGCCTTTCCATATCAGCGGCATATGGCATCAGGTGGCGTGCAAGAACAACCACTTGATGCGGTGTGGCATGCGTTATGTGAGTCAACACAACAGATACTGGCCGCCCTGAAGCCCGGCCAGCATATAAGCAGTATGGGTGTCACACACCAACGTGGTACACTCGTTGCGTTGGGCCAACAGGGGCAACCTGCTGGACCAGCCATCTGTGATAGCGACCTACGTTCATGGCCCCAGGCCAAATGGCTGGCTGATCATATTGGGGCCGAGCGCCTGTTCCAGAGTACTGGCTGCCCTCCTGTTGCTTTTAATGGCCTGACGAAGATTCTCTGGTGGTATCAGGAATATCCAGATCTGGTTGCCTGGATAGCTGCCTGGATGAGTATCCAGGATTGGGTAGTACTTAGACTGACCGGACAGCGCGTGAGCAGTCCCGGTTCAGCCTTAAGACTCGGTGTCTTGGATATTACCGATCCTGGCCGCTATGCTTGCGACCTGCTGGCCGAGATTGGCATCAACCCTAAGCAGTTGATGCCTTTGAACAGTATGAGCAAGCCTCTAGGCTTGCTTCTCCCCGGAGTCGGCCATGAGATTGGACTTACCCCTGGAATACCGGTTTTTGCAGCGCCGGGCGATCAACCAGCTGCGGTGCTGGGAACTGGGGCCATTGTCAGTGGGGATGCTACCATTAACCTGGGAACCAGCTTTCTGACGTCCTTTCCGTTGGACGATATCGAGACGGTGTTGATGAAAGGAGCAAGCGCCAGTTGTACGTTGGAAGTCTTATCCGACAACGCCTACGCGGTGGAACTGGGAAGTGGAGCCGGGACAAATGTACTTGACTGGCTCCGTACGACATTGTTTGAGCTACCATCAGTGGAAGATCTGAATGAATTGGCGGAAAGCAGCGTGCCTGGGGCACACGGAATTACCGTTTTGGCAAGCTGGTGGTCAGCACTGGGTGGGACCAGCGGCCTGATCAAAGGTCTCCAAGCGTCTCACACCCGTGCTGATATTGCACGCGCCACGTTGGAGGGACTGGCCTACGAAGTGCGCTGGGCCTGGGACCGTCTGGTAGAAATTTCTGAACGCGTGCCCGAAAGCATTATGCTTTTTGGGGGTGCTTCACAACATGATTTGCTTTGCCAGATGTTAGCTGATGTGTTGCAGCGCCCAACCTGCCGCACGATGATGCCCGAAGCATCTGCGCTAGGCGCTGCTATCTGTGCCGCAACTGGTTCAAGCTGGTTTACTTCTGTACAGGAGGCGTCCAGGCATTTGACTCGTTTGGGCAAGCGTTTTGAGCCACAAGATGAAAATGCCGCATTTTATGAAGATTCGTACAGCGCTTACTTACCTAAATTTCGCCCGAAATAGGGGCAGGGTGCTTGAACAGGAACAGGATTTGCCAAAAAAGGAGTGATGGGTTTACCTGTACAAAAAGCTGAAAACCAGATACAGGAGCCTCATCACTATGAAT
>DAOUMD010000171.1:0-62500 GCA_034412795.1 Anaerolineae bacterium | reverse complement strand
CCTGACACGAGTATTCCCGCGGCCTACGGCGCTTACTCTCACGCTGTAGTTGCGGGTGACTACGTTTTTATCGCGGGCCAGACTGGGCGCGATCCGCAAACCGGTCGCGTGATTGAGGGGGACGTCGAAGCGCAGACGCGGCGCACTCTGGAAATCGTGCGCGAAATCCTGGGCCAGCTTGGTCTTTCCCTTAGCGAGGTCGTCCGGACGACTGTCTACCTCGAGAGCATCGACGATTTCGCGGCAGTAAACGACCACCACCTCTGGTGGTGGTCGTTTACTATAATTTAGATAACCTCCAGGTACATATTCCTCTCCCACGGATGCACGTGCAAATCGTAGGCCGCCAGTTCTGATCGCTTCACTTTGAGGATAGTGCCCCGCTTGAGTGTTGGTGGGCAAAGTCACCACAGGGACACAGAGTTCACTGAGATTTTTATAGATTTCTCGGTGTTCTCCGTGCCTCTGTGTTAGATTCTGCGTCTCACTTCTTCACCAACACTTTACAGGGGGACTACCACTTTGAGAAACTCGTTGAAAATAACCGGCCCCAGGGCTTCAGCAATGACCGGGTCAGCTTCATACGCGGCCAGGGCTTCGGACAGAGTGCGCGGCAGGTACGCCAGGCCCCGTTCCTGCGCTTCGGCATCGGAAAGATGACCTACATCTTCGTTGACCGGGGCAGCCGGTTCAATTTCATTTTCGATGCCGTCCAGCCCGGCGGCCAACAAAGCGGTGAGGAATTGGAGTTCATTCTAACAGTGAATCGAAACTGATCTAAAACACTGATTTTCTAGAGTAAAACGATTGGGATGATGTTTTTAAAGGGTACGGGTTCCCATGTCAAAGTGATGCGTGTTATGTTTTTCATATCCATGATTATGCCTCATGGATTGTCGGGTTTTTAAGTTAACATTGCGCTCTCTTGACTCATAAGAGTAAGTATGCTAGAATAATTTTACTACTTCAGTGGTGAAATGGTGGTCTTAAGTTCTCTCAGTATACATAATGAGGGAAAGGAGGCAATCAGTGCCGCGGCACACTTGGCCACTCGAACACCGTTGTCCCATATTGGATTTTCAAACAAAGTTCTTTGGATAGGCTAGAAGCGTATCTGAATCAGGGTTTTTGTAGGAGACTAGATGAGTGACTTCGCGCAATTGCTAGCGGATTTGCGGTTACTTGGCTTCACTGAATACGAGGCGCGTGTTTACATTGCACTGCTACGCAAAAACCCCATCAACCGCCACCAGCTTAGTAAGCTTGCAGGGGTGCCTGCGCCCAAGGTATATGAAAACATTGAACGCCTTGTTCAACGCGGAGTGGTTACCCTGGCAGACTCCTCTGATCGCCCAATCTACGTCCCCCTCCCTCCAGAAGAGGTAGTCCGCCAAATTAGATCAACGACCGAGAACAAGCTGCAATCAGTTGAGGTGAAATTGAAGGCGATTGCTGAGAAGTCCGATAACCACATTCGCCCACTAACCTGGAATCTAGAAGGGACTACCCGCATTCTCGGTAAGGCACAGGAAGTTATTGATCGTTCCCAGGAATACCTTATGTGCGCAATATGGGAGCAAGAAATTGAACTGTTGCTGCCGCACCTACGCAGCGCGCAAGAACGAGGTGTAGAAATCGTGCTACTGGCATATGGAGATGCGCCGGAGGACCTGGGGACCGTCCACCATCACGGCATGGAGGCGAAATTGCTCGAACAAACCGGTGGCAGGTGGCTCACCCTGGCGGCTGAAGCGGCCAAAGAAGTCGTGATAGGCTTTTTTCCGTCGGAAGGAACGGCGACGGGTGTTTGGGCCCAGAGCACGATACTTAGCATGATTACACAAAAATATATACGCGAGCATTTTCTTAGTCATGGAATCGATCTTTTTCATTTAGGGTAAGCCCTATAACGCTAGTTTTATAAGCTTAAGGAGTCGCAAAATTCATTGCGAGATCTCTCGGAAAATACCGTTCGCATCTAGGGATGCTCACTCCGTCGCTGCGATGAGGAGCGAGGCATCCCTAGATGCCGAAGCGTCGACCCCGATTGGTAAACTTTCCGAGAGATCTCATGATGGGAAGGAGGTGTCAATGCCAATCGTTGCTAAGCAGTCATTGTAAATCAAGCTGGTACCGGCACAGTTGCCAAAGGAGAGAAAGTAAGATGAAAAAGCAAATGAGTCGCCGTGAGTTTCTGCGCCTCTCGGCTCTGGCTTCGGCGGGCGTTACCCTGGCCGCCTGCAACATCCAGACCCCGGTTGTGGAGACCGTCCAGGAAACCGAAGCCGCCGTGGAGGCTGCGACGGCAGCTCCACCAGCCACGGAGGAGATCACCTTACACATTATGCACAACTGGGGGGAGACGGACGCCAAAGGGCCGCCGCTTCAGTCGATCTTCAGCGACTTTATGCAGACCTACCCGCATATAAGCCTGGAGCAGGAGGTGTTCACCGACGAAGAGATCCCCATCAAGGTCGAAACGGCGTATCTGGCCGGCGAAGAACCGGACATCGTGTTGCACAACCTGATGGCCAACTCATTGACCTGGACCGAAGACGGGCTGACCGTTCCGATCGACGATTACCTGGTAGACTGGGACCTGAAGGACAAATTCTTGGAAACGGCGCTCCAGGAGTGGCAGAACCCGCAGGGCCATTACTCGGCCTTTCCCCTGGAGGGATTCAACTGGCCTATCTGGTACAACACCCGGATCCTCGGCGAAGCAGGCGTGGAGATACCAACCACCTTTGACGAATTGCTGGCGGCCATTCCCAAGATCCGAGAGGCCGGTTATGCGCCCATCGTCACCGGCGGCAGCGACTGGACCGGATGGGCCCAATTCGGCCTGATCCTGTCCACCCAAATGGACTACTACGACAAGGGGTTGCCTCTCTTCCGAGATGGTGGCCTGTGGGAAGACCCGGCTGGAATCGCGGGGGTTGAGGGCTTCGTGCAGATCCGGGATGCCGGCGGCTTCGCCGATGAAACGCCCGGCCTTGACTTCGGAGGCCGGAACGAGTACTACTACAGCGGCAAGGCGGCCATGATGCACGGCGGCTCGTGGGTCTACAGTGAAACACCTGAGGAGTTGCTGCCCGACGTCACCCTGGCCGGCTTCCCGCTGCCGGAGGGATCGCCCCACGCGAAGCCGCTCATCTTCGCCGCCTACACGGCTAAGGGCGTGTGGATCACGCGCAATGGAGCCGAGAAACCGGACGCCGCCCAAAAACTGGTCGAGTTTATGTACCAGGGCGACATGATCGCGCGCCTGGTGGAGCAATCCTCCATGCCGCCGCCCCTCAAGGAGGTGCAGGTGGATGAGAGCAAGCTTAACCCGCTCTTCGTCCAGTCACTGAAGCTGGCCGACAAGGTGACTATGACGCCGGCGGTGCAAGGTCAAGCGCCGGGGGCCGCGCGGCCCGACCTTCTGAACATGGCCAAGGAGGCATATCTGGACATAACGGCTCAGGAAATCCTGGACGCCATCCAGGCTGCCTACGAAGCGGCCGCGTAAGCGAACGCTTGCGGCAGGTTTTTAGGGAGGATAACGACAGGTGCAACGCACTTCAGCCCTGCGCGTAAATCAAGTGCGTTGCACCTTTTAACTCAAGAGAGAGACCTATGCTGAAAGAAACCTTGCTGCGAGGATCGGCCACCGGCCAACGCACGACGCGCACTTATTACCAGAAACGGCGGGTCAGAGATCGCTGGTCATTTGTGCTGCTAACCGGCCCGGCCTTCCTGTGGTTTATGGGCATGATGATGTGGCCCATCGCAAATATGTTCTACGTCAGTACCCTGCGCTGGCGGGGCATCATCCGGCCCAAAAGTTTCGCCGGCCTGGACAACTACGTGCGCTTGCTGACCGATGACCCGCGTTTCCTGCAGGCGCTGGCCAACACGGGCAAACACCTGCTGATCGGCATTCCGGCCGTCATGCCGCTGGCCTTTATGCTGGGCTTTTTTCTAAGCCAGCGGCGCGCCGGCTACCGGGCGCTGCGCATCATCTTCTTCGCCCCCGCCATGATCTCGGTGGCCGGCATCGCCCTCATGTTCACCGGCATCTACATGCCCGACGGCATAATCAACAGCCTGCTGCGGGCGGTCGGCCTGGACGCCCTGACCCGCATATGGCTGGGCGATGCGGCGACGGCCATGTGGGCGGTGATCGCCGCCGACGTATGGGGCAGCATCGGCTACCAGTCAGTGCTCTTTTTCGCCGCCCTTTCCGGCGCGCCGGTCGAACTGTACGACGCCGCCCGTATCGACGGTGCCAGCTACTGGACAGTCATGTGGCGCATCGCCTTTCCTCTGGTCCTGGACTTCTTCGGGGTGGCCATGATGCTGCGTACGCTGTGGATCCTGTTGGGCTCGGCCCAAATCGTACTCTTGCTGACCCAGGGCGGGCCGGGCAGCCATACCTTCACCCTGGGTTACTATCTGTATAGCGAAGCTTTTTTGTCCCAGCGCCTGGGCTACAGCCAGGCGATCGCCGTCTTCATCTTTTTTGTCGGGTTGCTCCTGGTCATCTTTATCCGGCGAGCCACGCGCCGCGACTATCAACTGTGAGGAGACGATTATGTCAACTGTTGGTTCCCGCCGCAGGCTGCGGGGACGGGACGAACCCTTTTTCATCGGCGGCAGTTACGCCATCGCCATCGCCTACGCGCTGGTTATCCTGGTGCCCGTCTACTTCGTGATCGTCTCGTCCTTCAAAGATACCAACGAAATCTACAACTCGCCGCTGGGGCTGCCCAACGCCTTCAGCCTGGTCAAGTACGTCAGCGCCGTGCGCAAGGCCGACCTGTTACGCGCCATGGGCTACTCCTTTGGCATCACGGCCGCCACTGAGGTGCTGACCTTGCTGCTCGCCTTTCCGGCTGCCTACGCCATCGCCCGTATTCCCACCCGGCTGGGCCCGGTGAGCGAGATCATATTCAGCTTCGGATTCCTGGTGCCCGCTTTTGCCATGCTGGTGCCGGTGTATATCACCATGTCCTCCCTGGGCCTGCTCTACGATCCGCTGGCACTGATCATCTTCTACCCGGCCACCATGCTGTCGCTCTCCATCATTCTGCTGGCCAGTTACATGCGCGACGTGCCGCATGAACTGGAGGAGAGCGCCGAGCTGGATGGGACTACGCGGCCCCAAATGATGTACTACATTTTCTTCCCGCTGGCCCGCTCCGGTATTGCCACGCTGCTGGTGCTCAACTTCCTGCACGTCTGGAACGAATTTCTCTTTGCCCTGGTCTTGCTGAGCAGCAAAAACCGCACCGTCCAGGTAGCGGCCACGTCGCTTAAAGCCGAACGCGTCGCCGACTTCGGCCTGATCGCTGCCGGCGTGGTCATCATTTCGCTGCCCGCCTTTTTGGTGTTCGCCCTTTTCCAGGAACGTATTGTGGTCGGCCTGACGGCCGGCGCCACCAAGGGCTAGTACCTTTTCACGATAAAAATGATGTACCCTGTCATTCTGAGCCGGAGCGCAGCGCAGCGGAGCGGAGGCGAAGAATCTCGATTACGAAGTGGGAAACCGCTTGCTTAGTGCAAGAAGAGATTCTTCGCTCCCTTTAGTCGCTCAGAATGACATGCATCAAGACCACCCTGAAAAGGTACTAGTACACCGTCAGGCAAATTGTGACGACTTGTAGTTGCGACTTTAGTCGCTCATTACGCGGGAAAAACGACTGAAGTCGTTACTACGAACCTATCAAACCTTATCTGACGGTGTACTAGCAGCTTATCGGAGGAAGGAATCTCAAGTGCGTATTCTGTACATCGACATCGACACGTTACGCGCCGATCACCTGGGCTGTTACGGTTATCACCGGGACACCAGCCCCAACATCGACGCGCTGGCAGAAGGCGGCGTGCGCTTCGAGAACTGCTACATCAGCGACGCGCCCTGCCTGCCCTCGCGCACGGCGCTGTGGAGCGGGCGGTGCGGCTTCCACACCGGGGTGGTCAACCACGGCGGCACGGCCGCCCAGCCCTTCGTCGAAGGCGCGACGCGCGGCTTTCGCGATCTGTTCGACGCAACCTGTTGGATGGGAGCCCTGCGCCGCCTGGGCTTGCACACAGTCACCATCAGCCCCTTTGGCGAGCGCCACGCGGCCTGGCACTGGTACGCCGGATTCAAGGAGATGTACAATCCGGGCAAAGGGGGCATGGAAATCGCGGACGACATCACCCCCCTGGCCCTGGACTGGATCAGGCGCCACGCGCGGAGGGATAACTGGTTCCTGCACGTCAACTACTGGGACCCGCACACGCCCTATCGCACGCCGGCCGAGTTCGGGGAGCCCTTTAAGGATGACCCGCTCCCCGGCTGGTTGACAGAGGACGTCCGGCAGCGCGGCTGGCATGGCTACGGCCCGATGAGCCCCCAAGAGCCCCACGGCTGGGGCGGTGAACGGCCTCACGAACGCTATCCCCGCCTGCCCGCGCAGCTCGACTCGATGGCCGCCGTAAAACGCTGGATCGACGGCTACGACACCGGCATCCGTTACGCCGACGAACACGCTGGGCGGCTGCTCAACGCCCTGGCCGACGCGGGCGTCCTGGATGACACGATCATTATGATAAGTGCCGACCACGGCGAAAACCAGGGCGAGTTGAATGTGTGGGGCGATCACCAGACGGCCGATCAGCCTACCTGCCGGGTGCCGCTCATCGTGCGCTGGCCGGGCTTGACGGACCGGCCACGCGTAGACGGGGCGCTGCACTATCACTACGACTGGGCAGCCACGCTCATCGAGCTGCTGGGCGGCGAGGTGCCCGACAACTGGCACGGTCAATCCTTCGCCGCAGCCATGCGCGAGGGACGTGAAGTGGGGCGGGCATACCTGGTCACCAGCCAGCAGGCGTGGAGTTGCCAGCGCGGCGTCCGCTTCGACGATTACCTGTGCCTGCGCACCTATCACGACGGCTACAAAGCGTTACAGCCGGTGATGCTCTTCAACCTGGCCGATGACGCCCACCAGCAGCAGAACCTGGCGTCCGGACGAGCGGATTTGGTGGACCGGGCCATGGGCCTGCTGGCCGATTGGCAGCACGAGATGGTGGTGACCAGTTGTTACGTCGTGGACCCTATGCTGACAGTGCTACGCGAGGGTGGCCCGTTCCATACGCGCGGCAAGCTGCCCGCTTATTTGGAGCGGCTGCGAACCAGCGGCCGGACGCATCACGCCGATGCGCTGGCCGAACGGCATACCGCGCCCCTACCCGAATCGAAAGAGACCGGCACGCGATGAGCATGCCCGCCTGCGAAGTTGTATGCCGGGCGATTGAATTTCGCGGGCCTGACCGCCTGCCATTACGCCTGACCGGCCCGCCAACCAGCCCGGCCTTCGCGTCTATGCAAAGCGATGTGCACCAGGTGCCGTGGAACTTCATCGGCACGGGCGATCGCAGCCAGCGCCAGACCTACGATGAATGGGGATGTTTGTGGGTTCGCTCCGAACAGGATAACATGGGGCAGATAAAAGAACACCCGCTGGAGGATTGGAAGGCGCTGGACCATTTCCGCTGGCTCGATCCGGACGACGCACATCTCTACACCGGAATGGAGGCGCGCTTCGCGGGTTCGGACGGCAAATACGTGATGACCGGCATCTTTATGCTGCTGTTCGAGCGGTTGCAGGCACTGCGCGGCTTTGAGAATACGCTGATGGACCTTTATCTCGAAAGGGAACGCGCTGAAGAACTGGCCGACCGCATCGTCGAAATTCAGCTCCGCATCATTCAGAACATCGCCGGCCGCTTTCCCGGACAGATCCACGGCATGTGGTTCACCGAGGACTGGGGCACGCAGCAAGCTTTGATGATCGACCCGGCCCTGTGGCGGGAGTTCTTCAAGCCGCGCTACCGGCGCATCATCCAGGCCATCCACGCCGCCGGCTGGCATGCTTGGATGCACTGCGACGGCCAGATCGACAGCATCCTGGAAGACCTGGTCGAGATTGGTGTGGACGTCTTGAACCTGCCCCAGCCGCGCGTGATGGATGTGGAGGCGGTGGGCCGGCGCTTACGGGGGCGTTTATGTTTCGAAACGGCGTGCGACATCCAGCGCACCCTGCCGTCGGGCAATGCGGCCGCCATCCGAAAGGAAGCCGCCTGGTTGCTGGAAGAATGGGCAACGCCGGAGGGCGGCTTTATCCTGTCCATTGACGAGGATGACGCCCAAACATTGGGCTTTACGTCCATGATCCCGGTGATGCTGGATGCCTTTTTACAGGCGGCCCCCTATGCTCCGCCGGGGCGCCAGCAAGTATAAAATCTAAGTGCAACACTCGCTGCGAAGCACCCCTGAACTGAAGGGGTAGACTATGTGCGCACCTGACGGCTCGCCGAAACGCGTCGGGGCTATCACCTGATCGAGGAAAAAGGAGTTATGCAAAAAATCAAGCTGGCCATCATCGGCGCTGGCAGTAGCTACACACCCGAACTGATTGAGGGACTGGTCCGGGAGAAGGAGAGCCTGCCGGTTGGCGAAATCGCATTTCAAGACATCGACCAGGAGCGGCTGGAGGTTATGACCGGCTTCTGCCGCAGGTACCTGAAATACCTGGGCCACGATATCCAGATCACCCCCACTACCGAGCGGCGCGAGGCCATGCGGGGGGCGCGTTTTATCGACGTGCAGATCCGGGTCGGTGGCAATGCCCAACGTGTTCTCGACGAGAAAATCCCTCTCAACTATGGACTCGTCGGCCAGGAGACCACCGGGCCGGGCGGAATGCTTAAGGCCTTACGCACTATTCCGGTCATGCTTGAGATCGCCCGCGACGTCGAGCGCCACAGCCCTGAGGCCTGGATCATCAACTATACCAACCCGACCGGGCTGGTAACCGAAGCGGTGACCAAACACACGCGGGCAAACATAGCCGGCCTGTGTTCGGGTGGGCTCTTCCCCAGGTGGCAAGCCGCCCAAGCGCTGGAGGTAGCCCAAGACCGCATCAATCACGACTACGTGGGGCTCAATCATTTGAACTTCGCTTTCAATTTTACGCTTGACGGACGGCCGGTCACCGACGAGGAGTTTGACAGGATCGCCCAGGCGGCTGCCCGGGAAGAGCTAGACCCGGAGCTGATCAAGACGCTGCGCCTGGTACCCAGCCCGTATCTGCAATACTATTTCCACACCTCCCGCAAAGTCGCCGAACTGAAGGAAAAAGACTATACGCGCGGTGAAGAAGTCCAACGCCTGGAACAGGAGGTCTTCGCCGCCTACGCCGATCCTTCAGTTGAGACCAAGCCCGAGGCGCTGGCCAGGCGGGGGGGCGGCGGCTACTCCGAGATCGCCCTCAACGTTATGAAGGCCATCCACACCAACCAGGAAAAGATCGTCATCGTGAATGTCCCCAACCGGGGCGCCGTGCCCGGCCTGCCCGACGACGCAGTGGTGGAGATCCCCTGCGCGGCCAACGCGGCCGGCATATCGGCTCTCAACGTGCCCCAGGTTCCCGGGACGGTGTGGGGCATCATCGCCGCTGTCAAGAATTACGAGCAATTAGCCGTCGAGGCAGCCGTGACCGGCTCCAGGCGGACCGCCCTGCTGGCCCTGCTGGCCCACCCCCTGGTCGGGGATTACGAAATTGCCAAACCCTTGCTTGACGAGCTCTTGGAAGCCAACCGGGCCTACCTGCCTCAATTCTTTTCATAAGATGAAGGCTCATGTTCAGAACAAGTAACAGTATGGTGAGATACGATGAATAGACTTTCTAAAATTTGCTTCTGTTTTCGTACGTTTGCACTTGTTCTGAACATGAGCTAAAAGAGAATTTATCGATGAAGTACGTTTTGGGTATCGACCAGGGACACACGGAAACCAGAGCGGCCGTGTGTGATCTGGAAGGCAATCTTTTGGGTGTGGGAAAAACATTCGGCGCATGCCATTCCGTGCATGGCATGGCCCAGGCTATGCAAACCATCCAGGCCGCCTCACACATCGCTTTGGATCAGGCTGGCGTGGGCGCCCAGGACGTCGTCGCTCTGTTCTGCGGATTGACGGGCGCCGATTGGGCGGACGAATACGAATTGTTGCACGAGAATGTCGTAAAACTGGGGTTGTGCCAAAAGATATGGATCAAGAACGACACCATCGTGGCCTTAAGAGGTGGGACTTCGGCCGACTATGGCGCCATCGTCATTGCCGGCACCGGGTCTAACTGTGCTATACGCTCACCCCGAGGTGAGGAGTTCATCTACCACTTCTACCACGATTACGACCTTCAGGGCGGTATTGCGCTGGGTCGCCGCGCCTTAACTGCAATCTATCGAGCCGAGACAGGCCGGGGCCCGACCACGCTTCTGAAGGGCCGGGTGCTCGACATGTTCGACATGGCCAGCGTCGACGACTTGCTGAGAGCCAATATCGAGGGCCGCCTGGACAAGGACAGGATTAAACACATCGCCCCCCTCGTATTCCAGGCCGCTTGCGAGGGCGATTGGGCAGCCTGCCAGATCCTCAGGGCTTTTGGCGAGGGGCTGGCCGAACTGGTGACGGCCGGGTTAGAGCGTTTCGAGATGACGGCCCTGGACGTTGAGGTAGTGCTCTCCGGCAATATCTTCAAGGGGCGTGGCAGCCTGCTCCAGGAGGTGATGCTGGCCGGCATTCATATGGTCGCCCCCCGCGCCCGGCTGGTCAACGCCAGATACGAGCCGGTGGTGGGTGCGCTTCTGCTGGGTCTGGAAGTGTCCGGGATAACTATCGATGCGCGGGTCGGGCAGAACATCGAAAGGACCTGCCAGCAATTGGGCCTGATACGCATTCAAGGATGACCCTAAAACGTAAAACGTGATGCGTAAGTAGTTCACCGAAAAGATTACGCATCACGTTTTACGTTTTACGGACGTGTCTGGCAAAACGAACCACGCCTGGAAAACTTCGCGTCTTTGCGTTAGGAATAAGTGCCTCTCTAACGTTTCTCCTATTGAAATTCCTGGTATAATGTGATATGCTATGCTATGAAAAACTCAACATTACTGGGCGATACTCCCTCCTTTTCCCTCAGGAGGCACTTTGAATGACCAACGATCAGTTGATGTCACTCTCCAACCTAACCGACGTCCCTGAACAAGGCCAAATCGTCACCGTGCGGCAGCGGCGCTACAGCGTCGTCGATGTCCTGCCCAGCACGCTGCCTCCCGCCCCGCTGGGCGTCCCATCCGCCCCCCAACACCTGGTCACTCTCAGCTCCATCGAAGACGACGCGTTGGGCGAAAGCTTGCAGGTGGTCTGGGAATTGGAGCCCGGCGCCCGGATCAGCGAAAAGGTGGAACTCCCGGAGCCGGCCGGCTTTGACCCACCCCGGCGCCTGGACGCCTTCCTGGACGCGGTGCGCTGGGGTGCCATCGCCTCGGCCGACGTGCGTGCCCTGCTGGTGGGTCCCCCTCTTGGGTTAGGGAGACTGCCCAGGCCAAGAGGGAGAGTTGAACCATGAATGCCCCCTATTTAGACATGGTTTACGAGCAGTGGGAACACATCCTGATGTGGTATAACCTGTTTGCCGATAAAAGGCCGGTGATGCTATATGACGTGCAGGAGGGTAAGATATACGCCTACCCGTATCAGGGCTTCAAGGCGGAATTGAGCCCACGTTCCCAAGCCAGCCTGGCCGACCAGTACCAGCAGGCGTTGGCCCGTAATCAAATGGTCGTTTTCGTCCGGGATAACGAGAAGCGGAAACTGGTGTCTTATAGCTTAGATCTTGCCCAGGAGGAGTAAGGCTATGGTCGATATCGCAGACATCCCCCACATCCCCGACCAAGCCCAGCGCATTGAGGAGGTTCACCGTAGATTGCTACGGCCAGGCCATGACGTTGTTTTAGAGCGCGAAGTGAAAAGGAGATGTCTTGTCCCAAATGGAGAAAACTGGTTCACGTTGTTGGCTGAAAGGAGGGTACCATGCCGCTGTTCGGACGCCGAAAGTCAAAACCGGCAACAGATAAAAAGGAGGGGGCCAGCCTGGAGTTTCACATACGCTCAGTAGACGAGGCTGAGGAAATTCTGGAGGCATTGCAAGGCCTTAAGGAGGCACAGGCGCAAGAGGAGTTTTCTAAGGTTGACAGCGCTGTGCAGGCATTCTTTGGTTCCCCCTCTTGGGCTGCGTGTAAGCGGGCAGTTGAGACATTGCGTCACACTCTGTTCGGTGATACCGCCAAGCATATCTTGGTTATAATGGCTGCCCAATCCAGAAATGAAGGTGATGAGGAAGGAGAGCGTCTCTTTCGCGCCCACCTGGACCTGCTGATGCGCTGTCGCCGTGATGGAATTGACGCAGCTTTTGCCAGAGCGCGGAAACAAGATCCAGACACCTATGGTTGGTCGTGACTTACTCAAACGGACATACTCTTACATGAGACGGCATAGCGTGGCGACCGCGATAGCCCTCTCTTTCTGAGAAGGAGGCGATCAAGATGACTTTAGCAGAAACCAATCGCATTGATATCACAGCTGAAAGCCCGACCGGGGAGATTTTGCTCGTGATTGTAGCGAGCCGGGACTGGAGCCGAGAGAGAGTTATGCTCCGTGAGTTAAGTGAGAAGGTCCACAATTATGTGTCGTACATCAAGAGCAGTAGGTACAAACAAGAGTTTGGCGATAAACCGGCCAAGATCTGCCTGATGACATTTTTCGAACCTACGGATGAGGTAAAGACCTTGGTGGACAAAGCTTCTGCCGCAACCCAAATCCCCATAGAGATAGATACCAGATCACTGGAGTTGTAGCCAGGCTGACTGCATAAGCCCCAGGAATGAGGCGAGAATGGACTTTTCTACCCAAGATGCCATTCGGCTCCACGAAGAAGGGATGCGGCTCCACGCTCAAGGAGCAAGACGCGAGGCGCTGGCCAAAGTGCAGGCCGCCCTGGATATCTTTCGAGCATTAGGTGATCGGGCCTTTGAGGGTTCTGCGCTAAATACCCTGGGAATGCTTTATCATGCTCAGGAAGAATACCCGAAGGCGCTGGAACACCTTAAGCAAGCGCTCACGATCCGGCAAGAGGTATGGGATCGCAAGGGAGAAGGTATTACCCAGAATAACCTAGGCCTCGCTTACTATGGCTTGGGCAGGCACGAAGAAGCTCTGAAATATCTGCAACACGCTTTGAGCATTAGACGTGAGGTTTGGGACCGCCGTGGTGAGAGCAAAACCTTGCGTAATTTGGTCACTGTTTGTCGCGCCTTGGGCGAAACCGAAGTCTCACTAGCATATCTACAAGAAGCGCTTGCCTTGGCTCGTGAGTTGGCCGAACGAGATACAGAGGGCCAATTGCTGAGTGAGTTGGGCACTACGTACCAGGAAATGTATAGGTACGAGGAAGCGATTGCCTTCTACCAGCAAGCCCTGACGGCAGCTCGCGCCAGCCAGAATCAGGCCAGCGAGCAGAGTGCCCTCAGCAGCCTGGGATTTGTGTACCAGAACCTTGGCCGCTCGCAAGATGCGCTGTCATGTTTTGAGGAAGCCTTGGCACTTGCACGTGTACTTGGAGATCGTCAGAGTGAGGGTGAGATTTTGCATAACCTGGCGGCCCTTTATCATGCATTGGCTCAACCCGAGATGATGCTGGAATATGCGATGGTGGCTCTGGCAGTTGCGCGGGAAATGGAATCCCGCCGATTTTTGGGTTCGGCCCTGAACGCCGTGGGGGTGGCCTTTCGCGAGATTCACCTCTACGAGGACGCACTTGGACATTATCAGCAGGCCCTGGAAATTGCTCGATCCGTAGGGAATCATCGGGGCACAATCATTACTCTGGGCAATATTGGGGTCATCCAGGCCAACCTAAGACAATACGAGACCTCTCTAGACAGCTTCAAAGAGGCACTGACCCTTGCTCGTGACATCGGCGACCAAGATGGCGAAGGCTTTATCCTTCACAACCAAGCCGCTGTCTACATTGATCTGGGGCACTATCGACAAGCATTGGAGTATTTTGAACAGGCTATCAAAGCAGTTGAAGCCTTGCGTCAGGATCTGCTGAGCGAGGAGCTACGGATCGGCTATTTTACGAACATCGGCGATATTTATGCTGATTACATTGCTCTGCTAGTGGAGCAAGGCTACACCGAACGCGCCCTGGAAGCCGTGGAGCGGAGTAAATCTCGCACCTTTTTGGAGCAGTTAGGTTATGAGGCTTTTCCAACCCCGGAGATTCCCTCTACGCAACAGGAACTCCTCAGTGCTGAGGCCGGTATGCTCCATGAACTGCGAGCGTTACAAGACATGATCCGTGATGCTGTTGGAGAGGCACAACTTGAGTATTTTGCCCAACAACGGGATAAGAGGAAGACTCTGGACGCATTGTGGGAGCAATTGGAGGTGTTTGCGCCCGATTATGTCGCCTTACGACGGGGTGATCCAGGAGATTACAGGCAGATACAGGCGTTCCTTGATGATCAGAAAGTCCCGGCGGCACTGGTTGAGTTTTACACCCTGCCTGACCGGATTGTTGTTTTTGTCCTGAGGTCAGGAGCGCGAAATGGTGCTGTGGTTCAAATACCGATGGCCCAGAATCGGCTTCGTCGCCTCGTGCAGAACTGCGAGCGGGAGGTAGCGGACTATCCGCGGTATGGCGACATCGGCCAGCGCTGGCAAACGTTGGCTGAACCACTACTGGCAGAGGTGCTTCTACATTTGGATGGTGTAGAGCTGGTCTACCTGGTACCCCATGGCCTAGTGCACTACCTGCCGCTGCATAGCTTACGCGTGAACGGCGACTACTTGACTGACTGTTTCCCCATCGCCTACGCGCCCAGCACAGCGGTGTTGAGCCGGGTGATCCAGCGCAAAACGGGGATGGAATCAACAGGTGACGGACGTGAGGCATTGGTATTGGGATACACGCCCAGCAAATACGAGCGTGCAGTATTTGAAGGCGAAGCGGTCCAGATAGCAGACTTCTTCGGCACAAAGGCGCGTTTGAGTCAAGAAGCGACCGGGACGCTACTCCGAGAACAGGGAGCACATTACGATATCCTGCACCTATCTTGTCACGGCTTCTTCCGCTCCAACGACCCGCTGGCATCAGGCCTGCTTTTGGCTGACGGCGTACTCACCGCCCGCGACATCATGGGTATGAGACTCAACGCCGACCTGGTTACTCTCAGCGCCTGCCAAACGGCCCTCAGCGACCAACAGCCGGGCGACGAACTGGTGGGCCTGACCCGGGCTCTGTTGTATGCCGGGGCGTCCTCGGTGCTGGTTACACTCTGGTCGGTCGACGCCGTGGCCGCGTTGGAACTGATGACCGACTTCTACAGTCGTTTGCAGGGCATGGGTGGGAACAAGGGTACTTCCAAGGTAACAGCTCTGCAGGAGGCCATGCTAGAGCTGCGGAAGAAACGGGAGCCCCCATACTACTGGGCGCCGTTCATCTTGGTGGGGGATTGGAGATAAAGGCCCGTTCTGAATCTAACGGAGGACTCAAATGTCACGCACGATCATCACCCCAACGGGAATCGAGAATCCCCTCTACGAGGGGCAATTGGAATTCACGCCGGGATCCCTTGAGCAGGCAGTCCAGGAGAAAGGCGCAAAGTCTATACGCAGTGAACTCAAGTCGTCAGGGCCGGTGGTCACCTTAGGACAGCCTCAGTGCTGGAATCTGGCTCACCTGGCCCGGGAAAAGGGTGAGACGTTGCCTGCCGAGCTTTCGCTACTCTTGCGGGATGCGGACTTCTACCTGTTGCTGCTGGCCTGCTCATTCAAACCGGAACGCGACAGCCAGGTGGAATGGGCGCGCTTCACTGCCCACCTGAGACCTAAAACGGGCCAGGAGAACCCCATCGCCTTCGACATATATCCCCGCGAGATCTACGACGAAACCAAAACCAACGTAAAAGTGAGCATCGCCCCCAGTCTCAAGTTTGCTGCGTTTGAGGGTGCTACGGTCGAGGGCAAGTTAGGTGAAGTGGTTACGACCGTTGAGTTCAGCAAACTTGAGCCGGTGATTGTCGGCTATGGAGTATTGGAGTCGGCTCCTAACTGGGACTTTGAGAAGCACAAGGAGCAGCCTTTGCGGGGCAGCAAGTTCGGCTATCTCATCGTCAAGAAGCCGCGCAGCGCCCAAGCTGTGCGTCTGAGCCTGGACATCGTCGCCGATGTAGCCACCCAGCACGGTCTGCTAAGTGCCAGGGTCACCGAAAAAGATCGAACGCATCTCACTCAAGTCGTATGTACGGATTGAGCGAGGCGAGAGAAGACAAAGACTTGTCAACTGTGACACAAGGTATGGACAGAAAACTGGTCAGGATCAGCAAATTCTTGAGCCTGGTGCTGCGCCACAAGCCCGAAACCATCGGCCTGTCTCTCGATCAGGGCGGATGGGCGCGCGTGGATGAGCTGATCGTCGCATCCAATCGGTCCGGCGTGTCCCTCGACGAAGGGCTACTGCGAGAAGTGGTCGAACAAAACGACAAGCAGCGCTTCGCCTTCAGCGACGATGGCCTGAGGATCAGGGCCAGCCAGGGACACTCCATCCCGGTCGAGCTCGGCCTGGAGCCGCTGGTGCCTCCCGAGTTCCTGTACCACGGCACGGCCACCCGCTTTCTGGAGTCGATCAAGAAGCGCGGTCTGGTTCCGGGAAACCGACTTCATGTGCATTTGTCCCCGGACGAGCCTACGGCGGTCAGGGTGGGACAGCGTCACGGGAAGCCGGTGGTGCTGACCGTTCGGGCCGGCCATATGCACGCAAACGGGTTCACGTTCTATCTTTCGGCCAACGGCGTCTGGCTCACGGAAAGGGTCCCGGCCGAGTACATCGAATTTCCGAATCATACGTGACAATTCCTCAAAGCAGCCCAGGCACCACGGCAGGCGGAGGTTAAAATGGAGATCACCACCAACGTCCACCTTATCCCCAGCTTCATTGTCAACGTGTACTTGATCATCGACGCAGATGGACTGATGCTGATCGACACGGGGCTGGCGCGGAACGGGAAGAAGGTCTTGAAGTACATCGTCCAACTCGGTCACTCGCCCCAAGACCTGGAGCATATCGTCATCACCCACGCCGACGGCGACCACATGGGTGGTTTGGCAGCGCTGAAGGCAGTCAGCGGCGCTACGGTTTATGCTCACCCCATCGAGGCCGAAGCGATCGCGAGCGGATGCATGTCGCGCGAACTCAAGCTGAGCCATCTGGCAAAATGGTTGCTTGCCCCGACTCCCTGGTTTAATGTCACGCCAGCGAGTGTGGATGAAGTGGTGACCGATGGACAGGTGCTGCCTGCGCTCGGCGGTCTGCGCGTGGTGGAGACACCGGGGCACACGCCTGGCCACATTTCACTGTTCGCCCCGTCGGCCGGTATCCTCTTCACGGGGGACTCGCTGGTCTCGGAAGGAGACCGACTCATCCCCTCACGAAAGCCCTTCACCTGGGACCAGACACAGGCCCTTGAGTCGGTCAAAAAGCAGGCCGCGCTGGACGCGCATATCGTGTGCCCGGCGCACGGGCCGGTGGTGAAAGATGCATCTGGAGGATTTCCAGAGGTATAATGCTGTTTGGCGATTGATCGAGCTATTGGACAGAATGGATGTGAGAACATAGGGAGGGGAACGATGAAGACCTACACCCTTCACGTGTCTCTGCCCGGCACGGGCCGGACCTGGCGCAAGATCGAGCTACGCGCCGACCAGACCCTGGAGGACCTGCACTTCGCCATCCAGCGTGCCTACAAGTGGGGTGCTGATCACCTCTACTCGTTCTTCATGAGCGGCAAGGCGTGGGACAGCAGCACCGAGTACGCTCTACCTGAAGGCTATGCCCCGTGGGGAGAGCCTCTGGATGACGAGGAAGACGAAGAAGATGAGGAAATTGAACTCACCCCTGAGGAGCACGAACAAGCCTTGCGTGCTCTTTTTGGAGGCGGCGAGGGGATGACGGTAGAAGAGATGCAGGCACAGGTGGATGCCTTCTGGGAGGAATTTCTCGCCGAGGAAGAGGCATCCAGGCCTGGCGATGTTCGGACCACAACTCTGGAAGACCTGAAGCTGAAATCCAAGCAAGAGTTTCTGTATCTCTTTGACTACGGCGACGAGTGGCGCTTTAAGGTACGAGTCCATGCCATCGACGAGGATGCCGACCCTGACGCCGAGTATCCGCGCCTAGTCGAGTCGGTGGGTGACGCGCCGTCTCAGTATCCCAACTGGGACGAGGATGAGATCTGGTAGCCACTGGATGAACGCCCACTCCCGCCAGGGCTGGTGGCGGAGTGGGCATAGCTTGAATGGAAGCGACGACCATGAAAGACCCCTATGATGTCATTGACCATCTTTCTCCTAGCGATGCCCTGGTCATTCTGAGAAAGCTGGCCGATAGCGACGAAGGGCTGGCCAGGCGCATCGCCGAGATGGCAGTGGACCACCTGAGTGAGGTGGACCCAGAGGAGGTGGCTGCCGTCCTGCATGATGAACTGAATTGCTTGCAGGTCGAGGAAGTCTGGGACCGGGCTGGCCCAACGCGCCACGGCTACGTCGACCCGGGCGAGGCGGCCGACGAGATGATTGAAGAGGTGCTGGAACCTTTTCTCGAAGAACTCGAAAAGTATCAGAAGCTAGGCATGTCCGTCGAAGCCAGGCGGCTGTGCATGGGCCTGTTGGCCGGGTTCTACCTGTTTGAGCACGAGTCTGCCACCCAATTCAAGGACTGGGCGGGTGATGCACCCATCCTTTTTGCCGAGAGCGTGGTAGATGCGTGGAAGGCTGGGACGCCCAGCAAAGCAGACGTTGCTGCGGTCAAAGCCTTTATCGAGGATGAGTTGGGCGGATGGGGAGTCCGTTGGGTTTAGTCACGACCAGGATTTTGGAATGGAAATCTATGAGCAGGTCGGGCCAGACGCGGATGACTTGATCGCTGCTTTAGCCCAGCAAGGACTGGGGAATCCCGACCTGCCGACCGAATACGTGCTGAACAAGAGCGCTACGCCCAGTTCACGCCGGTGCTGCGCTTCATTTTGGCCGACGCCAAACGTCGCACCTTCCGCGCCAGGCGTGCATCTTACTTCGATGACGACTGGATTGACCTGGGCAAAATGGGGCCGATAGAACGGCTGGCCGGCCGGCTAATCCCCAAGTTGGGCACTGACCAGTTCTTTGAGCTATCCTGACAGAAGAAATCCAATAGTGGCATTCAATCTAATCCAACTATCCGACAAGTCACATGAGCATCCTATAAGCACCTGCCTCGATGTTGTAGAGGAATCGTGTGAGGTCGACCAAGGAGCTTCACTATGGACACCAAATTCAAGCAACGTTTCACCGATCTCTGGACCGGGCATTTCCCCGGTGCGGACTTGCCCATCGCGTTCTACTACACCGACCAGGAAGGCCGGGCGGAATTGGCCCGGCCACCGAAAGGACATCGATGTGTCATCTGCGACCTGACCAGAGTGCGCCAGGGAGAGTCGCGGTGTTTCGACGTCGACGCGGTCGGCTGCGGAGGAGGCAAGCGCTACCTGGGTTTTGTACAGAAGTTGGGTCCCAACTTCGAGTACTTCCTCTCCTGCGGCATCCCGGGCAAAATGGAGGGGGAACGCTACAAGAAATCGCCCGAGCTGGTCAAAGAGCACTTGAAGCACCAGCCTCCCTTCCAGGCGCCAGGCCGGTACATCGTCTTCAATCGCTGGGACAGACTCACAGAGGAGGACGACGACCCGGCAGTGGTGGTGTTCTTTGCTCCCGCCGACGTGCTCTCCGGGCTGTTTACGCTGGCCAACTTTGACGAGGCCGACCCCTACGGGGTGATAACGCCCTTTGGCGCAGGCTGTGCCTCCATCGTCGACTATCCGTACCGCGAGATTGAGTCGGAGTGTCCCCGGGCGGTGCTGGGCATGTTCGACGTGTCCGCCCGGCCCTGCGTTTCTCCCGGTCTGCTGACCTTTGCCGTACCCTGGCCCAAGTTCGTGCGCATGGTGGATAACGTTCGGGAGAGTTTTCTGATCACCGAGACGTGGAACAAAGTTCGGAGGAGGATTAGACAGTCTGGGTGACTATCACAATCGTAGAACTTGGACGAATAGAACAGTGCTCGGTCCGCTGCGGCGATATGTGCGGCTCATTCAAACTCATAGAAGAATGAAGAAACGCCCCTGGCGTGTATCTCCTGCTTAAGCAGTTCAAACACGTTGTACGAGATGGGGCAGACCGAGCAGTTGAAGACAGCCTGATTGAGTCTGAAGACAAACTCAGGTTTGTGCAAATGAGGATACGAGCGGCAGTCGTTGGGGCGATGCGCATACACGGTGCACGAATTACCAGACAAGAAAGGGCACGGCATGGACTTGAAGACATAGCCCTTACCCTCCTCGTCCTCGGTCAGGTACTGACGCACGAAGTCCTCATGTGGCATGCCAAGGGCACCGGCAAGACGCGTGATGTCCTCCTGTTTCAGAAGCGGCTGGACGACTCGGCAGCAGTTGGCGCATTCCAGGCAGTCTATCTGCTCGGAGACAGCCCAGTAGAGATCGTGGACAATGGCGTCTATTTCCTCCTCGTCCAGGTCGCAATTCTTCAGAAAGCAGCGAAACTGCCAATTGGCGTCTTCCTGCTCTCGCGCCAACCTCTCGATCGTACTGATGTCAGTCTCAAGCCTCATGGTGATCCTTTCTGAAATTTGGCCTGCACCTTTTCGCGTGTCACATCCCGGATCACATCCGAGGCAACCCAGCGGGCAGCCCGCGAATCCACCTCCCGAAGCTCCTCGGCAACGCGTATGGCAGCCTCGTTCAGAGCCAGGTTGCGCTTGCCGATGTTCCTCAGCGCCCAGCTCACCGCCTTTTTCACGTAGTTGCGCCCATCCGTGGCCCCGGCCTTGATCACCGGGATCAGCTCGATGAACGCTCCGTCGTCGGCCTCTTTGTCGTGCCAGGCCAGGCACGCGATCAGGGCAAAGGCGGCCCGCTTGACGAACTCCTCCTCGCGTTCGGCCCACTCTCGGATCTTGTCCCAGACCAAGGGCGTCTTCTCGAACAGGTTCATGCACACCTGGTCGCACACGTCCCACGAGTCGAAGTCCACCACCCAGGCCTCCATCTGCGCCTCGCTGACCTCTTCAGGGGTGTCAACCATAGAGGCCAGGATCATGGCCTCGGCCACGCCTGTCTCCCATAGAGCCAGGGCCAGTTGATGGTCCCGGCCTATCTCCCTGGCCAGTCGTCGCAGCTTGGGGATCTTGACGCCCAGCCGCTTCTCGACCGTCATCCCGTAGCGAGCCATGCCCTCAAGTTGGTCAGGTTGGGCCTTGGCCCTCAGCTTTTCCAGAACTTCTTCTACGGACGTCATGGCCAACTCCTCCTAAGCACCGACTGGCTCATTTACGCAACTGCCACCCCAGCACCAGCTCCACCACCCCGAACCCGAAATACAAGGGTTGCAGCCAGTGGGAGAGCCCGATCCACCACACCAGGGCAACGATCCATAGCATCAAGAAAACCCCCAAGCCCATGGCAATCTCCCCGGCGTACCGATAGCGGAGGAAGGAGGTTACGGCGCCCGCCAGGCTGCCGAATCCGTTGACCACCATCAGAACGACTCCCGGGATGAGGAAGTTGGGGAAGGACGAATCGCTCAGCTACGCCAGCGGCATGCCCAGGCTGGCACCGCTGGGTTCCAGGGCCAATGCCAGGCCGGCGGGAACCGCCCCACGCTAATTACGACCGCCCCGTCAAGCGAAGATACAAGCGTCTGAACAAGCCGGGGAACAATCTGTTGCGCAATTGCCTGGTTATCGGATAACGCGTTATCGGATAACGCTGTCCAATCTGCTGGAGCACGTCATAATACTTCTCCGCTGTATCACGCTCCCCTATCTCAAGGAAGTAAATCCCCACGATCCCCATGAAGTTTACGACTTCTGAAATGTGGAATCGTTTGCGCTTGGGATAGAGCAGTTTGAGATCAAATTTGTGCTCAAGTATCTCCGCTACCTTTTTGTAGTCGCCTCTGGCCAGGCACATCTCAGCGTAGTTCAAGCGAGCGAACAGGTAATCAGGATTCCGCCGATAATTCTCCCGAACCATGGCCTCTGATTTCTCACGCTGCCCGGACATAGAATAGGCTATACTGAGATAATTATACAGGACGGGTACATCCGGGTATTTCTCGATCAATTCCAGTAACTCGGGTATCACCTCCCGCGGGCGTCGCTGGGACTTATCGTACAGCCGATCAATAGCCTCTTTGACCTTTTTGGGCAACCGTTTGTAGCCACGGTCCAGGATTGGCTCCGATGTGATCTCATATTCACTAACATACACAACCCTTTCTATATCCTGCAATGGCGAAGGCGATGGGGTTGTGCGTCGTCTCTTCGGCTTTTTATTTCGTCTCGTCATATTGACACCTGGACTTGAAGGATAATTGATGGCAAACACGTCCACCTGTGCGTCAGGGGCCCAGTGCGAACCGAGCACATCCGGGGGGGAAGGGCAATGCGTCCTTCCGCGCCTGTGCCAGGATCCAGACCCGGCTCAACTCCTCGAACGTCTCGGCCACGAAGGCACGGAAATTGCCTGATACCTTCTCCCACAAACGCCCGGTCAGACCCTGTTCAATCAAGTGCAAGTTGGGGTCGATGAAACGATAGCAGAAATGCAGATAGGGGTCGGCAGCGTGGTCTTGCCGTTGCGCCGGCGCCCGAAGACGAGGACGAATTGCGCTCCCGGTCGGGGCAGGAGCGCGTTCAGTTCGGCCAGCTCTTGTTCCCGGTCGACAAAGCGGGGCATGGTTGCCTCTTGAATGCGAAACAGAAGATGAGTCTGATTCGCATTATATCTGATGGTTAATGACTGGGCAAATGGCCGCGGCCGGGGGTGCGTTCGGATTTGGGGGTACGCGAGGGAATCCGGTTTGTATTCTCACACAAACTCCTCCAGTACTTTCAAGAATTCCTGACATTCTCGTAGGCGGGCTAGCGCCCTAGTTTTGAGTACATATATATTGTTGAGCCTTTTGTCTAACTCATCGGCCAATTCTTTCAGGCTTTTTTCATTTAGAAAAAGCCCAATGATAACGGCCTGCTGCTGTTTGCTACGGCGAAGGCAGCCCCTGATCGCAATTTCAATGCTGGCTCGCATCTCATCGGTCATTTTTGACTTCTGGCTGACGACAAGCTGGCTGGGGTGATCTTCTATTTCTTGAAGTTCTGGTCCCCAACCTCCGGCTTCGTTGGCACGCTGTCTTTCGGAATGATCGGGACGGCGTAAGTCGGTTACGCTGATTTCCCAACCCTTTTGAGTGCGCTTCTCCAATTTCCCTCTCACTTCATTGGAGACAATGACGCCGGCCCAACGTGCGAAGCTACCAGAGTCTCTCACTTGGTCCAGGCGTTGCCACACGCTGATTAACGCATCCTGAGTACTCTCTTCGGCTACGTACACGTCATAGTTGGCACGATAGAGAGCGATGGGATACAGGTAATGATGCAACTCTTTGAATGCCCGCCACTGACGAAGCGTCCCGTCAGCACCACAGGCAGCGTGCCAGAGATGCCCATAACAGTTGACCGTCGCATCTTCGATGACCTTCTCCAGTGGCCGGCGGTTTCTTTGCACGGGATGCATGCATCTCAGGCGGAGCTGGACTTGGGTCAGCACCTCGCGGGTAAAGGCCGTTTCATCTTGTACCAGTTCCCAGCCTTGCCGGGCCAGCACTTGGCGCCCGACATAACAGCATTGTTCCCGTAGCTGCTCCGTCATCCGGCTTACCCAACCTGATTAATTCCGCATGAGGATGTAACACCTTTTGCGTCTCACATCCCAAAAGTGAAAGGTTTTCAGTAATTTCCACTCCTTTCTGGTGACTTCACTCAGAAAGGAGGTGGGAACGATGACCGCTAAGGCAAAGGCACTCCTGCTGCTGGCCCTGACCACGGCCCTCCTCGTCTTGTCCCAGGCAGTTGCCTACGCTGATCCGATCCCCTGCGGGGCGGGTTGCTAGGCTCCCGGAGGTGCTCCGGTGGAAACATCGGAGCACCTCTACATTTTCTATCCTGTTCTATGGTCAGGGCCTGCCAATAACCAGGAAAGGCGCCCATTGATAAGCCGTACAGCCTTCGCTGAAGATGGCTTCACAACACTCCCCACTTCCTCGCTCGCCAACTCCTCAGATCGACCAGCACGACCTAATGGAATGTTTTCAACCGAAGCCCGATAGACTTCGAAAAGCCAATTTTAAGGTGAAAACGGAGCCAAACCGGTTGACTCCACCCGCAATACGTGATATAATATCGTTTAGAGAGACGATGTCTCGTATATAGAGACGAAAAACCGCAACGACACCCTGAGTACACTCATCTATGGCAAAAGCAAAAGATAAGTCATACTACTTCCTCAACACAGTCGGCCGCGCCGTCAAGGTGCTGGAGCAGTTTATCGGCACGGACGACGAGTTAAGCGTGGCCGAGATTACTCGCCGCACCGGCCTGCACAAAAGTGTCGCGCACCGGCTTCTAGCCACCCTGAGCGACCTCGGTATGCTGGCGCCGGGATCGGTAGACGGTACATATCGGCTCGGCGTCAAAGCCCTGGAACTCGGGCTGAGCTATATACGGCATTCACCCATCGATCGCGTCTGCGGCAGCCACTTGACCCGCCTGGCGCAAGAACTGCCTGAGTTTATACTCCACGTCGCCATTTTAGACTCGACCGAAATCGTCTATCAGAAAAGCGTAAGTGGCCCGCAAGTGGATTGGTATCCACCCACGCTAGGACGGCGACGGCCTGCTTATTGCACAGCTCTTGGCAAAGTACTCCTGGCGTATCTCTCGTCCTCCGAACTTGAGTCTTATTTGTCAAAAGTCGAACTCAGACCGTTCACCCCTAAGACAATAACATCCTCCGAAGCGCTACGCAAAGAGCTGGAACAAATCCGCTTGCAGGGCTGGGCGTTCGATGACCAGGAGAGCACCGAGCGCTACTGCATGGGTGCGCCTATCCGGGATCATACGGGGATGGTCGTCGCCTCGCTCAGCCTGGCCGGATTGGAGGAACACATCCAAAAATACGGGCAGCCTTATCTGGTCGATAAGGTGAAGGAAGTAGCCGCCGCCATTTCCTACGACCTGGGTTTTTCACCGCGCCGCATCTAATATCGCTACCTGGTTGTCTATACAAATTTCCAGAAAGCCCGTTATGTCGCGAACAATGACGTCCATTCAACGTGTGAGCCTGGCCTTGAACTTCAAACCACCCGACTACGTCCCCCTGTTCGATCAATATTGGGGGGGCTTCGTAACCACGTGGCGGAGTCGCCACGGGCTACCTGCTCGCACAGATATTCCCCTGGACGACATCGTCTACGATGACGAACTGATCTACTCCTACTTCCACGTCGACATGTACAAAGCCATCCCCAACGAGGACCCCTGGCCCGGATCCCGGCGCGAACTGGGGCGAGAGGGTAACTACATCATCGAGCGAGATGGCTGGGGACGGACAGTGCGCAGGAAAGCGACATCCCCCTACGGTATGCCCCTGGAACTTACCCTCTCGCACCAGAGTGACCTGGATCGCCTGGAGTTTGAGCCCCCCGATCTGGAGCATCGTTACCAAAAGATGCTCGCGTCGATCCGCCGGGTCCAACAAATGCCGGACCCCTTCTATATTTTCATCAAAATAGGGGGGCCGTACCTGCGTTCCAGTTTTCTGCGCGGCGAATACCAGTGGTTTGTAGATATCGCCGAAGACCCGGCGTTTGCAGCCGCTGTGGCGACCCGGGTCACCGACCACCTGATCGCCGTGGGCACGGAAGCGCTCCGCCGCAGCGAGCTTTCGGAGACCAGCATCTGGATCTTCGACGACATCGCCTCCAACGATGGGCTCCTGGTCTCCCCGGCGTCCTATGAGCGCCTCTTCCTACCCCAGGTCCGGCGTATGGTGCAGGCGTTCAAAGAGGCCGGGGCTGCCCACGTCGGCTATCATTCGGATGGGGACGTTCGAGCCGTGCTGGACGGGCTGGTAGATGCCGGGATCAGTATCTTGAATCCGGTCGAACCGCGGGCGAATATGGACGTCGTCGAGTTGCGCCGCCGCTACGGCCAGCGTCTTGCCTGTGTGGGCGGCCTGTGCAACTCGCTGATTCTCCCGCACGCCAGCGACTCCGATGTACACACCCACGTAGAGCACGTTCTTTCCGTGGCCGGTGAGGGAGGGCTGGTAATCGGGTCTCATTCCATTTCTAACGACGTAACCCAAGAGCGTTATGACTTCCTGATGGATATCTTGCATGAGCATGGTAGACCTCGACCTGGTCCGGCCCGTCCGTCAGATGGACTGGAGGTCGCTGCGCCGTGATGGACGAAGTTACACCAAGTCACTGACCGAGGGCGCTGACAGTATCTTCTCAATTGGGCAGGCGCAAGACCTGCCCTTACCCCGAGATATTGAGAAGATAGTGCTGACAGATGGGAAGGAGGTGATCATCGAGAAGAGAATGACTATCCGGGCAAGCTCTGTGTGCCGCAACTGTACCACCACCCACCGTATATTCCACAGACAAGGAGAAAATGAGACATGAAGTTGCGCTTTACATTTGTCCTGTTGGCCCTGGCGGTCGTGCTGTCGCTGCTGGCTGCCCAGTGCGCAGCACCAGCCCCGCCTCAAACAGTTGTCCAGACCGTGGTTGTCAAAGAAACAGTCGAAGTCGAAAAAGAGGTTGAGAAAGAGGTCGTGGTCACAGTGGAGGTTCCGGCTGCGGCCGAGCCCGCTGAGATCACTATCGCGCTTCCCGAAGAGCCGCCTGATTTAGATTGGGGCTACGTCGGCCTCTCCCACTTGCCGGTCACCCGCAACATATACGAAATGTTAGTAACCCGCAACGGACAAACGGGCGAATTGGAACCCCAGTTGGCGGAGTCGTGGGAGCAAGTTAACGAAACGACCTGGCGCTTTAAGCTGCGAGAAGGCGTAACATTCCACGATGGAACGCCATGGAACGCGGAAGCGGCGGCATGGAACATCAACTCACTGACCAATCCTGAAGCAAATAAACACGTATATCCGAACTTCAACGAGCAGTATACCGCCCAGGCTATCGATGAGTATACACTGGAAGTCAGCACCGCTGGGTCGCCCGATCCCATTATGCCCAGACGAATGTACTGGGCTAATATGGCATCCCCTACAGCCACCGAAGCCGACCCTGAGCTGCAGACTGCCGTAGGGACCGGGCCCTACATGCTGGATGAATGGGTTAAAGGCGAGCGCATTGTCCTGGTCGCCAATCCTGACTACTGGGGCGGTGAACCGGAAATTCAAAAAGTAACCTTTGTCTTCCGCACCGAGTCGGCCGTGCGCGCCGCCATGGTACGGGCGGGTGAGGCCGACGTCGCCGCCTGGCTGGCGCCGCAGGACGCCGGTCCGATCCGCACCCTGGGCGCCAATATCCCGGAGACCCCGTTCATACGCATGGATCCCTATCCCCCGCTGGATGACATCCGCGTCCGGCAGGCGATCTGCATGTCCATAGACCGCGACTCCCTCGCCCAGTTGGTCTTTGGCGGCTACGCCACCCCCGCCAGCCAGGTCATCACCCCGGATGTGCTGGGTTACAACCCCGACATTCCCATTTGGCCCTACGATCCCGACGCAGCGCGTGCACTGATCGAAGAAGCCCGGGCGGACGGAGTACCGGTTGACAACGAACTAACCATCATCGGTCGCAAGGGCATCTATCCCAACGCAACCGAGGCGATGGAAATTCTGCAGGCGTGGTTGGCCGACATCGGCCTGAATGCCGAGCTCCAAATGCTCGAAACCAGCGCCTGGATTGACGAGGTTCTGGAGAAGCCGCAGCCTCCCGAGCGGCTCGGCCTCTTGCAGAGTTCGCACGGCAACGAAGCGGGCGACGGGCTGTTGACCCTGATGGGTTACTACCAGAAGGATGCTGTGCAGAACGCCTTCCCCGACGAGCAAATGGAAGCATACATCGAAGAAGCCAGTGCCCTGGGTGAGGAGGAACGGGCCGAAGTCATCGCAGAGGCGCTCGCTTACGCACGCGACGACATCATCCAGGACTGCCCGATGGTCCACATCCAGGCCTTGTGGGGCCTGTCCGGTCGAATTGATTGGCAGCCGCGCATCGACAACCTGATCCTGGTGAACGAAGCTAGCCTCAAGTAGCCATCTTGTTTGCGTATGGGGCTCCGGGCTGAGTCTCGGGGCCCCAGCGCCCTCCTCCCTACTGTAGATGCTTAAACTCCTGAGGGGGTGCGCGAATCACATCTGGAGCAATAACGTAAACAGACACCGCCAGGTGTAACGAGGAACAGTTTGTGGGACGATACATCGCCCGACGTCTAATTCAATCCTTTTTTGTGGTATTCGCCGTCGTCATCCTGGTCTTTATTCTGGCGCGCTTGACAGGCGACCCGACGGATCTCTATCTACCCCTGCACGCCAGCCAGGAAGTACGCGATGCCTTCCGCGAGGAGCACGGTTTCGACCGGCCCATCCTGGTACAGTTGGGAGACTTCTTACTGGACGTGGTTCGTCTCGACTTTGGCCGGTCCGTGTGGCAGAAAGTCCCCGCCTTGCCGCTGGTCCTGGACCGCCTGCCGCTGACTCTGGAGTTGGCGGCCGCTACCATAGTTGGGGCGCTGATTATTGCCTTCATCCTGGGCAGTGTCTCCGCCATGTATCCCCTCAGCCTGATCGACCGCGTGACAACCTTCGCCAGCTTAATAGGCGTCACGGTTGCCGATTTCTGGCTGGCTCTCGTTCTTATTCTGATCTTTGCCGTTCATTTAGGCTGGCTTCCCACCTCCGGCACCGGTGGGCTGGAGTACATGGTGCTGCCGGCCATCACCCTGGCCTGGCGGCCGCTGGGTCGTATGGCCCAGGTCGTTCGCTCCTCCGTCTTGGACCAGCTCTCATCTCCCTACGTCACGACCGCACGCGCCAAAGGGTTGACGCAGCGTGCTGTCATGTTTACCCACGTCGCTCGCAACGCCGTTATCCCTGTTTTAACCCTGGCCGGCGCTGAATTTATCGGCCTGGCCAACGGCGCTGTCATTATCGAAACGGTGTTCGGTTGGCCAGGCATTGGCAAGCTGACCATCGATGCCCTCGAACGCCGCGATTTTGCCATCGTTCAGGCAGCGGTCTTCGTCGTTGCCCTGTTGGTAGTCTTCCTCAATCTGCTGATTGATTTCTTGTACGCGGCCATCGACCCGCGGATACGATATAAGTAAGTGCGTATCTTCTCAAAATGTAGGGGCGATCCCTTGTGGTCGCCCTGTCGGGCAGGCACAAGGCACTGCCCCTACCCCGAATTATTGAGAAGATACGTAAGTGTAGGCGGATATACGATGATGTCACAAAGGCTCAGTCAAGTCGCTGCCCAGGCTGAAGCAAGGGAAACCCCGGATCGGGTCGCCCGTCCCTCCGGTTGGGTCCAGGCCCTGGAGCTTCTTGCACACGACAAAGCCGCGTTATTTTCGCTCATCTATCTCCTCCTTCTGGCCGCCGCATCCCTCCTCGCTCCCGTTTTGGTCGGCCCATCATCCCTGGAGATGGATCTGTCGATGCGCTTTATTCCACCCACCCTGGAGGGGGGACATCTGTTTGGAACTGATCAACTCGGGCGCGACCTGGTGGGAAGAATCTTGATGGCCTCCCGTGTGTCATTGGTAACAGCCTTCATCGTCGTTGCCCTCAGCCTGGCATTTGGTGTGTTACTCGGCATCATTGCCGGCTACTACGGCGGTTGGTTCGACGATGCGATTATGCGCGTCGTCGATGTGGCTATGGGCTTTCCCTCCCTGCTGCTGGCGCTGGTGGTGATTTATGCCCTGGGGCCGAGTATTGTCAACGTCATCCTGGTGCTGGCTGCCACCCGGTGGATGCTCTACGCGCGCGTGACGCGGGCGGAAACGCTCAAATTGCGCCATTTCCAATACGTCGACGCCGGTCAGGCTATTGGCGGCACGGACGCGTGGATTCTCAGGAAACACATCCTGCCAAACTTGATATGTGTTACATTCACGCTGGCTACCCTGGAATTGGCCACCGTCATCCTGGCGGAATCTGCCTTAAGTTTCCTGGGGCTCGGCGTCCAGCCTCCCGACGCCTCGCTAGGACTGCTCATCGCGCAGGGCAAAGAGTATATCACCACGGCCTGGTGGGTCATGTTTTTCCCGGGTCTGGCCATCTTCGCGGCTACCATGGCCCTTAGCCTCCTTTCCAATTGGTTGGGCGTCGCGCTGGATCCCGTCCAGCGTTGGCGCTTGACCTCGGCCCGCCATGCCCGCTAGCCTCACTTTCTTTTTCCAATCTTCAGTTGAACAGGAGATACAACTATGTCAAATCCCAAGCGAACGCCCCAAGATGTGAAGCCGCTGCTGGTAGGTGTCAACAATATCCAATTTACGCCGTTTAAGTCGGCCACCGAGATCGACGAAGCTGCCCTGCGTGACAATACCCGCTTCATGATCGAAGGCGGCATTGTCAACGGCCGCGGGCTGCAGGTCATCGGCGGCTCCAATGGCGAGGGGTTCTCCCTGTCCATGGACGAATACCGGCGACTGATGGCCGTGGTAATTGAGGAGGCAGCCGGCCGCGTGCCCATCTGCGTGGGGTGTGTCCGGCCCGCCACAGAGCCGGTCATCCGCATCGCCAGGTATGCCGAGGAAGCGGGTGCAGACTGCATCATGGTCCTGGCCCCCCATTACTACCCCAACTGTCACCCGGATGTGGTCTACGCCCACTTCAAGGCGATTGCCGACGCAACCAACATCGGCATTATGATCTACAACAATCCGAGCGTGACCGGGCAGGACTTGTCGGTGGATTTGCTCTGCCGGCTGGCAGAGATTGACAACATCGTGGCCTTCAAAGAGTGTACGCGCAATATGGAGAAGCTGCGTGAGGTATCTTACAAACTCGGCGGCCGCTTTGCCATCATCCCCAATACCACCCGCTACTTGATGCCGTTCGATTATCGGCTCGGCGCAGTGGGCTTCATCACCTTTTACGCCAACATCGACCCGGCTTATACGCTGCAAATGCTGGAAATATCCGAAAGCGGTGACTTCGAGCGCGCCCAGGAGATGTGGTCGAAGGTCGTTGAGTTAAGCAATTTCATTTACTCGGGTGGATTTGCCCGCATGACGGCCCTGGGCAAAGAGATGGCCCGCCTGGCGGGACGTCCCATGGGAAGCTACGAACGCTTGCCGCTGGAGCGCCCCAGCCAGGAAGACCGCGAAAAGCTGCGCAGCTTGATGAAGACAGCCGGAATGGCCGTAGTCAATAGCTGAACAGTGCCCGGGGTTTTATGGTATGAATCATTCCAAACCAGACGTCCTCGTAATAAGTTGGAGGCAACCAGTCTAGTGGAGCCGAAGATCCGTCTTCTAGTGATTAACAACAGCAGTGTCGATATGATCGAGAGACACCGAGCCTGGCTCGAGTCTCAGAGCGTCGAGATAATCTCCGATCCATCCTTTTTAAGCATGCAGACCCATCAGTTAGAGCCGTTACTGGATAACGTCCATGCCGTTGTCGGACCTTCAACCGCGCTCAGGCTTCTGCCGGAGCACATGGACCGGACGCCAAGCTTACAGGTGATATCTCTGGCGTCCAGCGGCCATGAGTGGGCGGATATCGACGCGGCCACCGAACGCGGCATCGTGGTGACCAACTCGACTGTGGAAGAAGGTGCCGAAGCGGTCGCCGATCACACCGTCGGGATGTTGCTGGCAGTGGTACGCCAGGTCCCCCACCATCACCAACTGATCCAGGCTGGACAGGCCCAACGGGGGATGGGCAGCCTGATATGGCGCAAGACCCTCGGTATCATCGGTCTGGGCAACATCGGCGGCCGGGTGGCCCGCCGCGCCGTCAAGGGCTTCGACATGAAGGTCCTGGCGGCCGATATCCAGCCCAATTACGAGTTCATACAGAAGTATGGTATCGAACTGGTTCCGCTGGACGAACTGTTGCAGTGCGCCGATTTCGTCTCCCTGCACATCCGCCTGAACCCCGATACGGAACGTATGATTGGCGCCCGGGAATTGGCCCTGATGAAACCCTCGGCTTTTCTGATCAACACGGCCCGCCAGAAACTGGTGGACGAAGCAGCTCTAACCGAGGCGATTTTGAGCGGTCGTATTGCGGGCGCCGCCATAGACGACCCGCCGGAGGACAAACACAGTCCCCTTCTTCAATTGCCCAACTTCGTATGCACACCACATATCGGGAACCGGGCCATTGAGGGGGTCGACGCCGTCTGCTTGTGCGCATACCAGAATGCCATCGATGTGGTGCGCGGCCGCTGGCCCCGCTTTATACTCAATCCCCAGGTCTACGAGGGGGACCGCTTGCGCGCCCCCCGGCCTGAAAAAATTGAAGAGTCCCCATGAAGATTGAGGACATCCGCACCTATGCCATACAGGCGCCCGGGCGCACCCTGGTGGTCGTCCTGGTCAGCACCGACGAGGGCATCACCGGGGTCGGCGAAGCGGGGCTCCAGCGTCGCTGGCAGGCGATTATGGGCGCTGTCGAACACATGCGTCCCTGGCTGATCGGCCAGGATCCGTTCCGCATCGAACACCTCTGGCAGCGCATGTTTCGCGGCGGCTTCTATCCGGGAGATCGCCTCATCGGTTCCGCCATTGCCGGAATCGACATTGCCCTTTGGGACGTGAAAGCCCAGGCGCTGGGCGTGCCCCTGTACGAGTTACTCGGTGGGCGCTGCCGCGACTACGTGGAGGTTTTCTCCTGGCCCGGCTTTCTCGAGCGGCGTGGTGTGCTTCAGGAAAACGAACTCCTCAGCCTGGTGCTGGACCGGGGAGATCCCGAGGCGACAGTCAAGCTGGCCCAACTCTACCTGGCTCACGGTTACAGGTTTTTCCGCCTGGGGCTGCTGCGAGAGGACGACATGTTCGACTCGCGCCGTGCCATAAGCATCTTGCTGGCCCAACTCGGGGCGCTGCGTGACGAGCTGGGAGACGAGATCGAGTTGATGGTGGACTTGCACGGCCGGCTAAACCCGCCAGAAGCCCTCTGGTTCTGCCGCGAGGTGGAGCCATTGCGCATGTTTGCGGTGGAAGACCCGATCCGTTCCGAAAACCCTGCAAGCTACCGGCACATACGGCAGCACCTCCATGTCCCCCTGGCTGCCGGCGAGCAGTGGGCCAATAAGTGGGAATTCCGGCAGGCGATTGAAGAAGAGCTGATCGACTTCGTCCGCGTCGACGTCTGCATCGCTAGCGGGCTGACCGAAGCCAGGAAGATCGCCGGCTGGGCCGAGACCCACTACATCCAAATGCTGTTGCATAACCCGCTCGGGCCGGCGTGCACGGCTGCCTGCTTGCACCTGAACCTGGCCTGCAGCAACGCCGGGCCACAGGAAGTGATACACTCGCCGGACGTCATGCTGCCCGATGTGTTTGAGTGTGCCTTTGAAGTACAGAATGGCCGCATGACTCTGCCCACCGCGCCCGGCCTGGGGGTCACCTTCAACGTCGAGGCGGCGCAAGCTCACCCGGCCGAGATGACGGAGCCGCCGCACCTGCATCGCCCCGACGGCACCTATACCAACTATTGAGAGGGATGCTGCGTATCTTCTCAATATCTTGGGGTAAGGGCAGGTCTTGCGCCTGCCCAAGATATTGAGAAGATACGATGCTGCCGCGGCCGGATGGCCGGACGGCTGAATACATACAGAGGAACTATCTGAGTGAAATCACAGGAGACTGAACCCGAGCAGGCTGCTCGCACACCCGCTATTTTGGTGGCGCATACCCACTGGGACCGAGAGTGGTACCTGACTGTCGAACAGTTGCGACCTCGCTTAGTGCGTCTATTCGACAACCTGCAGCACATTCTGGAGACCGAGGCGGAATATCATAGTTTTTGGCTGGACGGCCAGACCATTGCCCTGGAGGACTACTGGCAAACGAGCGGCGAAAAGCCGGCCTGGCTTGAAAAGGCGCTCTTCGACCGGAAGATTCTTATCGGCCCCTGGTATACCCTGGTCGATGAGTGGCTGTCCAGCGGTGAAGCCATGATCCGCAACCTGTTTCAGGGCCGTCGCCTTATGAACGCCTACGGCCAGGACAACCGGATCGGCTACCTGCCAGACTCGTTTGGCCACATATCTCAGATGCCGGCCATTCTGGCCGGCTTTGGTATCCACAACGCCCTCATGTACAGAGGTATTGTGGAAGGCCAGTTGCCCTGCCTTGAGTTCGAATGGATCTCCGTGGGCGGCCAACGGGTCCTGGGCATTCATCTGCTGGACGGCTACTTTAACGCCCAGCGAATCGATGTGGAGCGGCACCTGGCCGGGCCAGGACTGGAGAGGTTCGTCGACTCCATCCGCGAGCTGGAGCCGCGGGCGGCCACGGGCGTGTTGCTTCTTATGAACGGCGTCGATCAGGCGCTGCCGACTCCCCGGCTCTCGCAAAGCATCCGTCTCCTGGAGACTCGGCTTCCCGATCTTCACATCCGGCACGCCGGCCTGGCTGACTACCTGGCCCTGGTGCAGCAACATCTGGGCGATGGGACCGATCTGCCCGCCATCCAGGGCGAATTGCCGGATGCGCCCAAGTTGGACGCCACCCTTTCAGCCCAGGTCGAGCAAAAGATCGCCAACCGCTTTGTAGAGAATCTGCTCACCTACTACGTCGAGCCCCTCTTGGTTCTTGTCCACCCCGAACGTCGCCATGCCTATCGCGGCAGCCTGCGCCGGGTGTGGGCATTGGTTACGCAATGTCACGCCCACGACTCGATCTGCTCGTGCCACTCTGACCTGGTCGCCGCCGACGTCATGAATCGCTTGAGCCGGGCCAGGCAGCTTGGCGAAAGCCTGGAACAGGAGCTGTTTGTGGAAATCCTGGGAACGCGGCCGGCCGAGCAGCCGGTGCAACTGCCCAGCACTTTAGTCCTCAGAAATCCCCTCCCCTGGGAGCACCATGATCCGATGGAAGTGACACTTTATGTTCCCGCCGGCAGTGCCCCGAACAGCCTGGTCTTCGAGCAGGAGGGAGAGATTATCCCCTCCCACATCCTCTCCGTCGAGGAGACCTGCCGCTGGACGGAGCATTACTACGGGAAAGTGTACAACAAGGCGGCCGGAACGCCGCACCTGCGCGCTTTGATCCAACCCCGGCTGGAGGCAGGAGCGTTTGCCGCCATCCACGTGCGGTCGAAGCAGAACCCGCTCCCAACCGGGGCCGGAGAAGCGTCCGGGCCAGGCCACGGGGCTTCAACTTCAGCCCTGCCCTCCGGCCGGCGGGGCATCCTGGCCGCCGCCAATACGCTGGATAATGGGATCATCCGGGTGATTGTCTATCCAGATGGCCGGTTCGACCTCACCGAGCTGGCGACAGGCTTCCACGCCGGCAGCCTAAATCGCCTGCAGGATGAGGTGGATCGGGGGGACTTGTATGAGCACGCCCGGGCTGTATCCGGCCGTACCCATTCGCCGCGGGCGGGCGCCGTGTGCGTCATTGAAGAGTCGCCGCTGCGCGCTGTGCTTCAGATCGAGAGCGAGATCGAGTGTAACGGCATCGCCTGTCCCCTGGAACTGCGCATAGGACTGGCTGCTGGAAGCCGGCTGGTATCCGTCGCAGCCGCTCTCGACAATCGAGCCCAAGATCATTGGCTACGCACCACCTGCCCCTTCCCGGGTGACCTGAAACAACTGAGAGTTCACACGCCCTTCGACCTGGTGGCGCGTGGCTTGCAGGATGGGGAACCCTACGTCGAAGGTGACCGGGTGCGCTTTCAGCAGCGGCTGGGCCAACCTATGCGATGGGGCCTGTTCGCTCAGACAGATCAGAGCCTGCTGGGTGTCTTCAACCGCGGGCTGTATGAGTACATCTATGAAACCGGGGGACAACTGAGCATTTCGCTGATGCGCTTTGTCGGCTTAATCCGCGAGGACCTGATCAGCTACCCGGCGCGGGGCGCCAATCGCCCGGGCGTGCAGCACGTCGAGTATGCGGTGGGGCTCTGGCCGCAAGCCGAGCTGCCTCAGGCTCTGAGGGCGATGCATGAGTATAATCTACCGCCCCACCACATCCAGATCTTCGACCAGCCGCCCCCCCTGCCACGCGCCCGCCTCCGCTGGTCCAATCCCAACTGGATGTTATCCGCCTGGAAGCCGGCGGAGGAAGGGGAGGCAACGGTGTTGCGCTTTTGGAACGCCTCCGGCAGGTCCCAAGAGGGCGCACTTGAAGTCGCAGGCGGGCTGGAGGGCGCCATGCGCTGCCGGCTCGACGAAACCCCCATCGGTCCCCTGCCGGATACAGTAGTCGCCGGCCCTAAAGAGATCGTCAGCATACTCCTGCCCCATGAGGACATGCTATGAGCGGTTTTCAACGCCATCTTTCGCCCAGAGACAGGTTCATCATGGCCCTGGAGAGGAAGTGCCCCCCCGGACTTGTTCCAACCTTCGAGCTGGTCTTTTTCCTCACCATGGAGTTGCTGGATAAAGTTCATCCCCGGCACCGCTACCTGGACCAGTGGTCCCAGATGAGCGACAGGGAAAAGCAGCGCCAGATTGCCGACGCCGGCGACGTCTATATTCAGACCGCCCGGCGCTTCGGCCACTCGGCAATCTTCGTCCACTACCTGCGCGGCGTGCCGGATGCCGAACGGACAATTGCCAGGTATATCAGGGAGCAGACCGGCGACGAGTTCTTTCTGCTGCGCCACGGAGACGCAACCATGGGTATCCCAGGCGGAGATACGATGATGGAATTCTGCTACCGGCTGGCTGACGAACCCCAGAGAGTCAAGGCAGAACAAGCCCGGGCCGTTGACGAGAAGTTGGCTGAGGCCGAGCAGTTGGCCGGCGCCGGGCTGTTTGATGGCTTTGCGCTATGTACCGACTACTGCTTCAACTCGGGGCCGTTTCTCAGCCCATCCCAATTCGGCGAGTTCGTCACACCCTACCTGGCCCGGTTGATCGGGGGTTACCGCGATATGGGCTTTTACACAATCAAGCACACGGATGGCAACATCATGCCCATCATCGATCAGTTGGTGCAGTGCCATCCCCACGCTTTGCACTCGCTCGATCCCCAGGCGGGCGTGGACATCGCCGAGGTCAAGGAGAGGTACAGGGACCAGGTGTGCTTGATCGGCAACGTCAACTGCGGTTTGCTGCAAACCGGAACCGACGAAGAAGTCATCCAATCTGCACGCTACGCGCTCCGGCATGGCATGCCAGGTGGCGGATACATCTTCTCCACCAGCAACTGCGTGTATCCCGGCATGGCGTTGGAACGTTATAAACTGATGCTGGACGTCTGGCGCCGTGAAGGCGTCTATCCGGAGGCCGAATGAGCGACGCGATTCCGTCTACACAGAAGCTAAAACAGCACTCGCTGGCACGCAACTGGCCGGAGCTGCACCGCCAGGTCATCCGCGGCGAAGCCCAAGGCCGGATCCTGTGGCAGCCCCGCATTTCGGCCTGGTGGAAGGACAGGCGATTTTTCGGGGAACGCCTGCCCGAGCCGTACGAGCATCTGTCCGTGCCGGACATGTTCCGCTACCTGGGCTGCTCCGCCAGACTGTACGACTTCAACGCCTGTTTTCTCCGGCTCGAGCACCCGGCGGTGAGAATCACCACCCAAGAACTGTCCGGTAATCGTGTCCGCACGAGGATCAAGACGCCTGTCGGCGAGCAGACCTTTATCAAACAGCAGAGGCCGACTTGCCGGATGCCCATTTATGTCAAGTACGAAATCGAAACCCAGGAAGATCTGCGCGTGGCGACCTGGCGCGCGGAAAACGCCCGCTACGTTTTCGACCTTGAAGGGTATAACCAGTTGCTGGACGAGTGGGGGGACTTGGGGCTGCCCACCATGTATCTGCCTCGCGTCAACATCCAGGACCTGTACATCAATACGATGGGCATCGAAGCGGCGATCTTTGCCCTGCACGATTGGGGCGAGGAGCCGTTCAAGCCCTACTTTGCCGCCCTGGATGGGCTTCACCACCAGTTGATCGATCTATTAAATACCCTGCCCCAGTTCGAGGTTATCAACTTTGGCGACAATATCCACGCCAGTACCCTGCCCCCGGCCTGGTTCGAAAAGTTCGCCTTACCAGCCTATATCCACCGCTGCGACCGCTTGCATGCAGGCGGCAAGTTCGTCCATGCGCACTGGGATGGCGACGTCGGGCCGCTCTTGCGCTACGCGCAGCAGACAGGGCTGGATGGCATTGAGGCCATTACCCCCAAGCCGCAGGGGGATGTAACCCTCGGACAAGTGAAAGACGCACTGGCGGATAACGTGTTCCTGATCGATGGCATTCCCGCCATCTACTTCGATACGACGTACGCCCCGGAGCAATTGGAATCATTCACTCACGACATCATCCACCGGTTCGGGCCCAAGTTGATCCTGGGCATATCGGATGAAATGAGCACCACCGGCGACATCGAACGGGTGCGGTTGGTGGGTCGCATCGTGGACGAGTATAATGCAGCTCTGACCAAGTCCAGCGAGCAGGAGATATCTTCAGCATGACCAGCACCTCCTTCCGACCATTCCAGCCTGACATCCTGCCGCCGCCAGCCGGCAGCTACTGGGAACAGGGACGACTGCAAGAGGAGTTTCTTCAGATGCATGACATGGAGCGTTGGAAAAACCGCGTCGCGCTCGTGACGGGTGCGTCGAGCGGGATTGGGCGTGCCATCGCCCGGGAGCTGGCCCGAACCCAGATGCGAGTAGCCGTCTGCGCCCGTCGCGCGGACCGGCTCCAGGTGTTGCAGCACGAGCTGGAGACGGAAGGGGCGGCCGTCCTGGCAGTCCCAACCGATCTCCGCGACGAGTCCCAGATTGCCCGGCTGTTTGCGACCGTCCGAGAGCAGTGGGGAGGTGTGGATGTCCTCGTCAATAATGCTGCCCTGGGCTATAGAACCTCGCTCTTGAGCGGCGAGGTCGGCCGCTGGCGGGACATGCTGGAGGTCAACGTCCTTGCGGCCAGCATCTGCACGTACGAGGCCATCAAAGACATGCGGGAACGAGGGGATGATGGCCACGTCATCCACATCTCCTCCCTGGGAGCGCATCGCCAGAATCCCGCCAGCAGTGGGAACGGCATGTACGTGGCGACCAAGACCGCGCTGCGTGCGCTGACCGAGGCACTGCGTAGAGAACTCCGGGCGCTGAAGAGCGGTATCCGTATCACGGCCATCAGCCCCGGCCTGGTGAGAACCGAGTTCGCCGCCAACTTTTGGCAAAGCCAGGAAATGGCACAGAAGATCTATGGCAAGTTCCAGGTCCTGGAACCTGGGGACATTGCTTCCATAGTCCGCTATGTGCTCTCTTGCCCGCCCCACGTTCAGTTGCACGACGTTCTTGTCCGGCCGACTGACCAGCAGACCTGAGCAGAAGGAGCAAATATGAACGTAAACAGACACACCACTTCCGATGACGTCCAACTCCAGGCCAGGCTGGGGAAAAATGAAGCATTTTGGGAGCGTGCGCCTGCCCAAAGGCCTTTGTTTGGAACGTCGGTGAACATTACCTTCCCGGCAACCGCCTTCGGTGCGATTAAGACCGAAAAGGGGCGGATCCTGCCGGATATGATCGACCCCGGTGAGCTCTTAGCGGATTGGGATCGAAGCTACGCCTGTACCGAAGCCCGCGGCGAAGATGTTTTCATGGCCGCTAACGCCTACGCCGGGATTCCCTGGATGGAAGCCATCGCCGGCTGCGAGGTCTACTCCAGCCCCGCTAGCGGCAGTATCTGGGCGGAACATCCCAATCCTGACTGGGACAGCCTGGCGCATATCGACTTTGACCCCAACCATCCCTGGCTCCTGAAGCTCTTAGAGTGCACGCGTGTCCTGCGCGAGCACTCGGCCGGGCGCTATCCCATCGCCGGCCCGATTATGCGCGGGGTGTCGGATATGGTCGCCGCCCTGCTGGGGCCGCAACGTATGGTCTTCGAGATCTTCGACCATCCTCGACAACTGCGACAACTCATCGTCCGCTGTACCGAAATCTGGCAGGCTGCCGGCCAATTACTCGGCCAGGCACGCGGTTTCTTTCACGGCGGGCAATGCGCCGACCGCCGCCGCGTTTGGACGGAGGGTACCTGCAAACTGTATCAAGACGACGCCGCTTCTCTTTTATCCCCGACACTCTACGAGGAATATTTTATACCCGCGGCCGACGCCATTCTCCGGGTCTACGATCGAACCATGATCCACACGCACTCGGCCTCACTCCGCATCATGCTGGACGGCCTCCTGGCGCTGGACTCCCTCGGCGCCATCGAAGTGGTCATCGATCCCACCGGGCCGGATGTGACTGAGCTGATCCCTGCATTCAAACACATCCAGGAACGGAAGGGGCTTTTGCTCATAGGGGAGATGGACTATATGGGCCTGGACCAGATGAAAACGCTGGTTACGGAACTCTCTCCGCGCGGCCTGTGCATCCTATCAAAGGTGAACACCGAGGCCGAGGCGGATGCCGTATTTGACGAACTGCTTTCATTTTGCAATCAGGAGGTAAGAGGATAATAATGGATCAGATTTTACAGCTTGAGGGAATTGCCAACGACCTGCGCTGTCTTGTGGTCCGCATAATACATACAGCCGGATCGGGCCATCCCGGCGGCGCTCTATCCGCCGCCGATATCGTCGCCGCCCTCTATTTCTCTGTGCTGCGCATCGACCCCGACCGGCCCGATTGGCCCGACCGGGACCGTTTCGTCCTCTCCAAGGGACATGCCTGCCCGGTGGTCTATGCCGCCCTGGCCCGGCGCGGCTACTTTCCTGAGGAGAAATTGTGGACGCTGCGCAAATTGGGCAGCCGCCTGCAGGGGCATCCCGATATGCGCAAGACACCCGGTATTGATGCCACCACCGGGTCGCTGGGACAAGGTATTTCGGTAGCGGTCGGTTTGGCACTGGCAGGGAAGATAGATCGACGTGATTACCGAGTGTACGCCATGGTGGGTTGTGGCGAAAGCCAGGAGGGCCAGGTGTGGGAAGCAGCCATGTCCGCCGCTCATTACAAGCTGGACAACCTGACCGTCATCGTGGACTACAACCGGCTGCAACTCGACGGCACCCTGGACGAGATCATGGAGATTGCACCCCTCGCCGAAAAGTGGCGTGCCTTTGGCTGGCAGGTGATCGAGATTGATGGTCATAACATGGCGCAGATTCTGGAATCGCTGGCCACCGCCCGGCAGACGGCCGGCAAGCCGGCCGTCATCATCGCCCGGACCGTCAAGGGCAAAGGCGTCTCCTTTATGGAGAACCAGGTGAAGTGGCACGCCGGGGCGATTTCTGGCGAACAAGTTGAGCAGGCGCTGGCGGACCTGGCCTGTTGAGGAGGAAGGCAATGAGTCTCATGATATCGAATCGCGAAGCGTATGGCAGGGCCCTGGTTTCGCTGGGCGAGAAGAACCGGAACGTCGTGGTCCTGGAGGCAGACCTGGGTATTTCGACACACACGTACATGTTCGGCGAGCGATTCCCCGACCGCTACTTCGAGATGGGTATCGCCGAGAGCAACATGATGGGCACGGCGGCCGGCCTGGCTGCGGCGGGCAAGACCCCCTTCGCCAGCACCTTCTGCGTCTTCGCCAGTATGCGGGCGTGCGAACAAGTTCGGAACAGCATCGCCTACCCCCACTTGAACGTGAAGATCGTGGCCACCAACGCCGGCATCGAAATTGGCGCCGACGGCGTGACGCACCAGGCCATCGAGGACGTCGCCATTATGCGCGCCCTCCCCGAGATGATGGTCGCTGTGCCTTCCGATCCGGTCGTTACGGCCAAAGTGATTCACCGGGTTGCCGATTACGTGGGACCGGTGTACGTGCGCATCGGTCGGCAAGTCACTCCTACCCTCTACCCCGACGACCTGGAGCTGGAATTGGGCAAGGCCATCACCGCCCGGGAAGGCGAAGATGTGACTCTGGTGGCCGTCGGCAACATGGTGTGCCGCTCCCTAAAAGCCGCCGACATCCTGGCTGCGGAGGGCATCAACGCGCGGGTGCTGGATATGCACACCGTCAAACCCATCGACGCCGCCACCCTGGTCCGGGCGGCCCGAGATACCGGCTGTCTGGTAACCGCTGAGGATCACAATATTCTGGGCGGATTGGGAGGGGCCGTGGCGGAAGTGCTGAGCAGCGAGTACCCGGTGCCCCTGGTGCGAGTAGGACTACAAGACACCTTTGCTGAATCGGGTGAAGCGGATGAGCTGTTGGAACACTACGGCTTGACGGCCAGAAAAATCGCTGACGCTGCACGCCAAGCCATGAAGCGACGCGACAGCCAGTTCTCTTGGCAAAATGAACCATGCCACGCAGAATCAGAAAAAACGTAACTACTCAGACCAGTCGCTGATCGTTACGGTTATTCAACCGTAACGGGTATTTGCGGATATACATCCGCCGATTATGGGTTGCAGATACATATCTGCAACCATCAGGCTGAGTAGTTACGAAAAAACTCAGAATAACGAAGGAGTAATCAACCTATGCAACGCTTGAAAGACCGGGTAGCTATTGTAACGGGTGGGGGACGAGGCATCGGCAAGTCAGTTGCCCTCGCCTATGCTCAAGAGGGCGCTGACGTAGTCGTCGTGGCCCGCAGCCGAGGTGAGATTGAACAGACAGGCTCGGAGATTGAGGCGCTGGGGCGCAGGGGGTTGGCCGTTCAGGCGGATGTGTCAGATCCAGAACAGGTCAAACGTTTGGTTGAGGTCGTTCTCAAAGAGTTCGGCAAAGTGGAAATCCTGTTTAACGCGGCCGGTCTAAGGGCGGTTATGCCTTCGCAGGAACTGCCCATCGAAGAGTGGCAAAAGGTAATTGACGTTAATCTAACAGGCAGTTTCCTGTGCAGTCAGGCTGTCTTTGAGCCGATGAAAGAGGCTGGCTACGGGAAAATCATCATGGTCGGCTCAATGCAGGCGCACAGTGGCGCTCCGGAACGCATCGCCTACATCGCCAGCAAGACCGGGTTAATCGGTCTCACGCGGGGGTTGGGTGTGGAATGGGCCAGGTATGGCATCAATGTGAATACACTGTCGCCCGGCTACTTTGAAACAGACATCATCCTTCACCAAATCGAGATCGGCCAGCTTGACCTGGAAGCCATCAAACGCCGCACGCCGATGGAGCGCATCGGCAAAATGGAAGACCTGACTGGCCCCGCGGTCTTCCTGGCCTCTGCTGAGTCCGACTTCATGTGCGGGCAGGCGCTCATCATCGATGGCGGCTGGATGGCGTACGGATTCCTCCAAATGTAATGCAGCGTATCCGCCAAACAGTCCCTTCCCATCTATTGAGAAACGAACGGGAGAATGTTGGACATTTCCACCTTTCAATCACCGCCCAAAGAATATGCACCGGTAACTTTCTGGTCCTGGAACGATGATCTCCAGGAAGAAGAGTTGATTCGCCAGATTGGCTTGATGGACGAGGCAGGCTGGGGCGGATTCTTCATGCACGCCCGGGTGGGGCTGGAAACGCCCTATCTTTCTCGCCGCTGGTTTGACTGCGTAAGGGCATGCCTCGCCGAAGCCGGGCGACGCGGCCTGGGAGCCTGGCTGTATGATGAGGATCAGTGGCCGAGCGGATTCGCGGGCGGTATCGTCCCGGCGCAGCGCGCCGAATACCGCGCCCAGGCCTTGTGGTGCCTGGTCGATGACAAACCCACTCTCATCCAGGAGCGGCTGGGAGCCTGGATTGCCCGCCGTGAGGATGGGCAACTGGTGGATTTTCGACCTGCCGCAGACCCCTCCGCCTTTGATCCGGCCGTCCACGCCTGGGTCCAAATCTACCCGGTGACCACCTCTCTCAATGAGGCCCGGCACAAAGGCTACTGTTACGTCGACGTCTTAAACCCCGCCGCCGTCCGCGCCTTCATCGAGAGTACCCACGAACGCTACGCGCGGGAGATAGGCGACGCTTTTGGCGCGTCCATCCCCGGGCTGTTTACCGACGAGCCCCAGTATCTGCGCTGGAATTGGTACCAGGGCGCCGGCATCCAGAGCTGGCACCAGGGCCTGGGCACCCACATTCTGCCGTGGACCGGGGACTTGCCGCGGGAGTTCGAAGAGCAAAACGGGTATCCTTTGATTCCCGAGTTACCCAGCCTGTTCTTTGACGCCGGCGACTACATGCGAGTGCGCTATGACTTCTGGCGCACGCTCACGCGGCGTTTTGTCGCCAGCTTCACCCGGCCCATCGGCGAGTGGTGTCGTGCCCACAACCTGCTTTTCACAGGACATTTTCTGCGCGAGGATAGCCTGGAAGATCAGATTCGGGCGAACGGGGCCGTCATGCCCCACTACGAGTACATGGATGTGCCCGGCATCGATAAGCTGAGCCGGCACATTGACCAACCGCTCACCGCCAAGCAACTGGACAGCGTGGTCTGCCAACTCGGCAAGCCCGGCGCTCTCTGCGAGACGTACGGCTGCGCCGGGCAGGATTTCAGCTTTGCCGGCCGCAAATGGATCGGCGACCACCTGTACGCGCTGGGCGTCACCTTGCTCAATCCCCATCTTTCCCTCTACTCGATGCGCGGTGACCGGAAACGCGACTTTCCGCCCAACCTCTTTTACCAGCAGCCCTGGTGGCCCTACAACCGCCAGTTTGACCTGTACTTCACCCGCTTGAGCTACGTTCTCAGCCAGGGGCAACGCATAGTAGACGTGCTGGTGCTGCATCCCATCGCCAGTGCCTGGACCCTCTATCGGCCTGCCTCGGACCACAAAGCAGCACGGCTGAGCCGGGAACTGCGCAAGCTAAACGACACGCTGCTGGCCGCCCATCGCGACTACCACTTCGCCGACGAGACGCTCCTGGCCGGCTACGGCCGGGTCGAGGACAGGCAGATCAAGCTGGGCAAGATGTCTTACAAGGTGTTTATCATCCCACCCGCAACGACGCTCGCGCAAACCACCGTCGACCTACTCCAGCGCTTCGCGGACGCCGGGGGCAGAGTTGTCAGCGTTGGAGACGCGCCCTTCCTGGTAGAGGGTCGTCCCGCCGCCCACGTATTGCCCCCCCAGACGGTACACGTCCCCAATCAGCGCGACGAGGTTATCCGAGCCCTGGAGGTCACCCTGCCCGCCGCCGTCAGCATCCAGGGCGAGGGAGCGGGAGATGTGATCTACCACCACCGGCGCGATGGCTCACAACACATCTTCTTCCTGGCCAACCAGGATCTCAGCGCGGGGCGGCAGGTGCGACTGCGTGTGCCGGGAGCCGGTCGCCTGGAACAATGGGATCTCTTTACCGGCCAGGTGGAGGGACTGGCGGGGCGACCTGTCGGCCGGGACACAGAGATTGATCTATCATTTGCCGCCGCCGGCTCGCACCTGCTGCTTACGCACCCCGATCAGCCGGCGTTACAGGTTCAGCCCGAGCCGAGCACACCTCAATCGCAGCGGTTGACGCTGCCCGATGATTGGAGCTTTCGGCGACTGGATCCGAATGCCATCACGCTCGACACCTGCGCTCTGAAGCTGGAAAGTGGCACGTGGAGCCAAGCCAGGCCGGTCTGGCAGGCCCATCGCGACCTGATGTCGGCCGGGCCGAGCATCTCCTTTGCCTTGCGCTTCGAGTTTCAGGTGGATCGCCCCCCGGTTGTGGTGGAGCTGGTGCTGGAACGCCCCGAGCGATATTCGGTGACGGTCAACGGTAGCGCCGTCTCTAACCAGGACAAGGGCTACTGGCGAGACATCAGCTTCAGGCGACTGGACATTCAGCCCTGCATCCAGCCGGGACAGAACAGTATCGAGTTGGAAGGAAGACTGCGCGAGGACACGGAAGTAGAAAACGTTTATCTCATCGGCGACTTTGGAGTCGCCGCCCGGCGCATCGGTCCCGAACAACACGGCGTAAACGGCATGGATTTTGACCGGTATGCCCCCCAGTTTGCCCTCACGGACGAGGTCGAACACGGGAGCAGCCGAGGTCTTAACCAGCAGGGCTACCCATTCTTTGCCGGCAGCCTCAGCCTCAGCCAGGTGGTAGCGCTGCCTGAGACATTGAACCACGTTGTGCTCGCGCTGGAGGGCTTGCATGCGGCGCTGGCCGACGTCTGGATCAACAACCAGCATGCCGGGACCACCTTGATTCCCCCCTACGAGCTGGACGTGAGCCGGTTCGTCCGGCCGGGGAAAAACGAAATCGCCCTGCACCTTGTCACCAGTCTGCGCAACTTGCTGGGGCCACTCCATCGCCAGGGCGGCGACCCCGTCCGGATATGGCCGCACGATTTTGAGGATACCGCTCTCTGGACCGATGACTACATTTTTGTTCCTTTTGGAGTCGACGCTGTCCGGCTCTTTATCTCGTAGCGAAAGGCGCAAGGATCATCGACGATATTTTTCAACAACCTATATGTATGTGAGGAGCAAATGATGACTCTTGAATTATCAGGTATTATTCCACCCGTAATCACCCCTTTTGACGCACAGGAAACCTATTCACCCGGGGCGATGCAGGAAATTCTGGACCGTCTCATTGAAGGAGGCGTACATGCGATATTTGTCGTCGGCAGTGTAAGCGAGTTCTACTCGCTGCGTTTGGAAGAGATTAAAGAGGTGATCCGGACCTCGGTACACGCGGTCAACGGGCGCGTTCCCGTACTGGCCGGTACCGGAGCGATTGCCACTCGGGATGCCATCGAATTAAGCCTCTACGCGGAGGATGCCGGGGCCGATGGACTCTCTGTCCTTACGCCCTTCTTTATCAATCTGAACGAAGAAGAGCTATTCCAGCACTATGCGACAATCGCGCAGGCAGTAAAGATACCGGTGCTGGGCTACGCCAATCCGGCCAGAGCGGGTGGGATGACCCTTTCTGCCCAGCTCATGAAGCGCTTATCCGGCGAATTTGAGAATGTGATCGGCATCAAGTACAGCAGCAACGATTTTGCCAGCTTGTTGGAGTATAAGGCGGCGTGCTCGCCCAGTTTTAAAGTGTTTACCGGACTGGACACAGTCATCTTCGATGCGGTGATCAATGATTGCGCGGGCGCCGTCCCCGGATTGGCCAACCTGGTCCCGGCGTTAGCAGTCAGTATCTACGAGCATGCCCAGGCGGGGCGGTGGAAGGAAGCCAGGGAAGCACAGAGCAAGCTGGCGCCGCTACGAGCAGCATACAGCCTCGGCTCGTTCCCATCCGTTCTTAAGGAAGCAGCCTGCATGCTCGGGTTACCTGCCGGCCCAACTCGCCGGCCCATTCAACCATTGACGCCAGAAGCGAGAAACCGCTTGCGAGGCATATTGGTCGAAGTGCTGGGCGAGGATGCATTGCCACCCGCTTGATAGAGAGGCCAACCACCTCCCCACAGACGGAAAGGAACACGGACAGCAGAAAAAGGAAGATGGGTCCGTGTTTCTTTCTGTCCGTGAGGGAAACTTGGCTCATTTGTCAAGAATCTGGCTTATGAAGATGTCTAGGGCGGGATCTCAATCACCTGCCCCACGCCGATTTGGATAAAGTCCTCTGCATATGCCTCGCGGAAGAGGGCGATGGCCTTGTCGCCCGTGCAATGGCAAGGCGCCACTTTCTGCACGCCCAGCCGTTGGAAATCTCTGACGATGGCCTTGATCCTTCCTTCACTCGTCCCGCCCAAGTGGAAGCCACCTAATACCAGGAAGATCTCATCCCCCCCTATTTCTTTGGCCCGCTGTACCATCTCAACTACTCCGGGATGGGCACAGCCGGTGACGACCACCAGCCCCCTGGACGTGCTCAGCACCAGCGCCTGCTCGATGATACCCGAGCCCATCTCGCCGGTCGTATAAACACCATCAGTGATCTCTGTGGCTTGATCCACCTCCACAAGATCGGCATCAGCCACAACCTGGGACTTGAAACCGGCCGGGAAGGAGCGTGGTAGGTAGACCGTAGGGTGGAGGTCCATAGCCAGGAGGCTGGCCAGGCCACCGGTGTGGTCGCCGTGGATGTGAGACAGAAAGACAATCTCGATGCTCTCTGGCTCAATGCCCAGGGTCGCCATGTTCGTCAGCAGCATCGCCCCATCACCGCCGGTGTCAAAGAGAATGGTCGTGTCCTGGGTCTCAATCAAGCCCCCAAACCCCCAGGCGGTCTGGAGCCGTGGGTCGTATGGGTTGTTGTCGTAGACGACGTTGATCTTCACAGAGCGATCTCTCTCTTCGCCTTGTGCCGATGATGGGCTTTGTGTGGGTACGATCGGCTCTCGTGGCTCAGTTATCGGTGTCGCCGTTGGGAGCCTGGTGACTGCTGTAGCGGCCGGGTCCGATATTACCGTAGGGCTTGAGGGTACCGACCTCGGTTCGACGCGTGCGGTAGGCGAACGAGGCATCGTCTCCAGCTCATCAGTTGCGACCTGGCATCCACCCATGACGACCATGATAAGCAGCAAGATTATGCGATTCCAGCCGGATACGGGTTTCATCTTTTTCCAATGACGCCCTCATCCACCCCGCCGGCGCCGGCGACGTTGACGAGATCGACCACCCCTTCCACTTCCCTTGTACCTCATTGAGGCTTGGGGTCTCGAGCGAAGGCTGGTGGTTGATGGAGCCGAGCCGGCTCGCTGCGTCAATCGGCGGTCAACGGCGTCTACTAATGCGTCAGCGGCGCGTGGTAGGAGCCAGCTTCCCACAAAGGAGAGCGCGGTGCCGGCCAAAGCCACCAGTGGTCCGGGTTGCCGAATTGCAATAGGCCCCCCAGTCGCCGGGGCGGGTATCATTTCCTCTTCGACAACCTCCCCCTCCACGACAATGCGTGGTATGGCGGGCATCAACTCAGACGACGCAGATACTCGGATGGCGTCATTGGGACACATATCCATACACGCCAGACATTCGTCGCACAACGCCAGGTCAATCGCGGCTATCCGGTCATCGTCATTCAAGCTGATGGCCCCGCTGGGACAGGCATCCAGGCAGGTCCCACACCCCGTGCATAGGGTACGATCTATGGTTAACAAGTTCTTTCACCTCCCCTCTACTCCCAAGATCTCTCGGAAAGTGCCTGATATGACTAAAACTACGCTACGCAAAAAACTCACTACGAACGCGCTGCGTATTCCGGTTGCTTTCAGGTATGAATGCCACTTTCCGAAAAGTCTCACCCAAAGATTTGGGTTCAAAGCAATAACTCCTCAATCCTGTTCCAATTCCTCGAGGCGTTCCGTGACCTCGTTCAATTGGCGACGCAGTTCATCAGCCGTCTGTCGCAGGGCGGCGATTTCGTCCTGGCTCGAAGCCGGCGCTTCAGAGGGTGGCGGTGTCGGCGGTGGCGTGGGTGGAATACCCTGTCCATAGCCACTCCCGCCCATACCGCGGCCCATGCCGCGGCCCGTACCCATACCACGTCCCATGCCGCGGCCCATGCCACGGCCCATGCCCATACCGCGGCCGCCCCTCATCCCACTGTGGGAAGGAACATTGGCTCCACCGATGGGATTAAGCTGGCCTTGCCGGAACATCTCCACGACCTGTCGGACCGACCCCTCAACAATCTGATAGACCGGCACATCCGCCGCCTGGAGGGCGGCAGCCGCGTTCGGACCGATATTGCCCGTGAGCAGCGCCTGGGCACCATGTTCGACTACAAACTGAGCGGCCTGAATGCCAGCTCCAGCCGAAGCGGAGATGGCCGGGTTTTCAACGGCCTCGTAAGCCAGCGTTTCGGTGTCCACAAAAAGGTATATCGGACAGCGACCGAAGATGGGACTGATCGGCGCATCCAGATGAGTGTCGCTCGCAGTGATGACGATTTTCATATGTGTAAATCCTCCTAATTGGTGGTATAATGGTGTTCCCTGCCTCGCTGCTCCTTGATGGGGCTATTCGAGTTAGGGGCTCGGGGCGGGTGACAAGGTTGACGCCCAATGCACCCGCCCCGACGTGAAGCCTATTCTCCCTTTTCGAGTTCTTCCAGGCGCTTGGTGATAGCTTCCATTTCGCGCCTGAGGGCTTCGGCTTGGTCCTTGAGCAGTTCGACTTCCTGCTCTTCGGTCATGGCCGGCCCATAAGGGCCGTAGGCCCAGGCGGGCGGATAGTCGTAACGCGCCCAGCGGGGCAGACCCGTGGCGTAGTAGCGGTGACGCCATCCACGGCCACCACCACCCCAACCGGAACCACCGCCCCACCAGCCACGACCTCTACCACGGCCGAAACCTGGCGCCGGGCTTGCGTAGCCTGGCGCGTCATAGCCGGCGCAGTATCCCATACCACGTCCGGTCATGGGGCCCATACCAGCCGGCCCTGTGCGGTCTCCTCTCGGCATTGCATTCACCTCCTTTCTATACTAGATAATGTTGAAATCGTTCTTACCATCGTCGTCTCAAAAGCCGCCGGCCCCCTCTGCCACGCCGTCGCCCCTGGCCCAAAGCGCCACCCAGGCTGCGCCTCTGCCTCAGGCCGAGGCGCACGGGAACCAAAGCGCGACCAGCGTAGCCCTGGGGAGCTCGCCCTGAGCGTGGATCCGGCAGTCGTATGGCGCAGTAGCCCTCACCTCGCCCGGTTAGCGGGCCCTGGCCCGTGGGGCCAGTTCCATCAAAAGCAGGCATCAATCCTCACCTCCTTTCGTCGTTCTACTATAGAATCCTAATCACTCTTGTGATCATTCATATGCCGGTCATAGGCAGCCAGGAAATGGTGGAGCGCGCTGTCTGTTTCGCGCAACTCTTCCACCCAGTCGGCCAGGTGATGATGCCCGGCCTGCGTCAGGCGGTACACCCGGCGCGCCGGTCCGCCAGACGATTCAGTATCCCACTCCGATTCCACCAGCCCCGAGGCCTCCAGTTGGCGCAGCGTGCGATAAACTGGGCCCGGAGCCACGTCTCCAAGACCAAAAGGCTCCAAGGCACTGACCAGATCGTAGCCGTGACTCGCTTCCCGGTGCAGAATCAAGAGCAAGACGGGTTCCAAAAAACGACGGATCGCTCCTCCGGCAGAATGCCCTCGTCCACCTCCACGTCGTCGTCTCCGTTGGGGCATCAAATTCTCCTCGACTATAAAACACTTGCATCTATGTACACTTTATACTTAGATACAGTATAGCACTAATTATCGATTTTGTCAAGAGGGAATTTTCGAACTGGGCTACGATCCCATCACTTGCTCCCTTCTTCTACCCTCAAGACAACATCACGACCGCGCCGATGAACCCGCCCCACGGCAATGGCAACGCTTTAGACCAAAGCGGCCACAAGGTTGTGCACCAGAGGACCTTCATCTGCCTCTCGTCGGCGGCGCACCTCACCAGGCGAACCAACTCTGCCGGGGTGAAGAAACGAGCCGCTTCCCATATTGGCCCTCCTGCTCTCTTTAGCTGTCGGCCCAATACACTCTGGCGGTTCAACACACCCAAGATCAGCCCACACCTGGTCACGCGCAGCGCCTCAGTCAGAGCCTGAACCGGATCGGGTATGAACTCCAGCGTTGTGATCAGGGCGACCAAGTCGAAGGCGTCGGTCGGGAAGGGAAGAGCCAGCCCGTCGCCGCGCACGCACGGCGGGCTGGCCAAGCGGATAGCCTCGACCAGCATGGGCCGAGACAGGTCCAGCCCCATCGCTTGCAAACCCCACTCGCTGAACCAACGGGTGAAGTGGCCGGTACCGCAGCCGACCTCCAGGATAGTGGACGGCCCCGGAAGGCCAGTGAGCAGCCGGCCCAAAAGAGCTTTCTCCAGGCGATCGGCGCGACGGCCTATCGTTTCGTACCAGTCCTCGTAGCCGGCAACTACTGCGGGGCCAGCGAAGGGATTATGTGTCACGACTACTTACTCCTGGCTGCCCAGTAGACCTTGCAGCGCCTGGACGTCCTCTACAACGTAGCCGAAGACGTCAACGAACCAATTAGCTTTCTAAGAAGGGCATTCAGATGATAGGGAGAGATTCAGAGTCTCCCGAACTAAGCCTAGCAGTGGTAGGCGCACGAAGGCGTCAATAGCAATTGCTGCAATGAAAACGTATTGCGGTCCGATGTGCTCCCAGATCAGCCCCCCCACCAGAGGAGCGGGGATTGCAAACAGGCCACGGACAAGGCTAATGATACCGATCCAGCGCCCCATTTGCTCCTTGGGCATAATCTCAGCCGTCATCGAGGAAGCCAAAGCCATGCTGATGCTGTTGAAGCCAAAAAGCACACCGTAGAGCACAAGAAGCGGCGACGCATGCCCACTTGTTGCCGGCGCAAAGACCAAACAAAGATTGGCCGCATAGGTTAAAGGGGCCATAGAAAAAAGCAACTTCTTGCGGCCATAGCGGTCAGCCAGGTGGCCTAATGGGATCGAAATCACCAGGGGCACAATGGTGATTGCCGTGTAAATGGCGCCAAGCACGAACTCGTCAGCGCCTTTGACCTGGTGGGCATACAGAGGCATAAATGGCTGCGTCAGCGACCAGGGTAATTCCATGAGTGCCATCACTGCCACTAAGCGCACGACATCGGGACCGTGCTTAAAGATCTGAGCAAAGCTTGAGAGCATGTGGCGGCCATCGATCGCGGCGTTGTTGGCGGAAGCCCTACGCAGCCCGGTCAGGAGAAGAGCAAATACCCCGATGAAGATGAATATCTGAATTGCGTAGAGCGGGCGAATGCCGCGGACAGTTATGCCGCCGAACCTGGAGATACACCAGGCCGCCAGCAGTGGTGTGACAATGGCTACAACAGACGACAGCGTGCGACAGACCCCGCGCCCGGTACCCCGTTCTTTGTTGGGCAATTCCGATGCACACACGACCGTGCAACAGGTGCACGTAATACGCAGGCCCAGGTAGAAGAGGACGATTGCCGGATAGAGCCAAACCCAATGGGGGGCGATAAAGTAGAGCAATTGGGAGAATACCAGCAAGATTGTACTCAGGAGGAAGACTCTCTTGAGGCTGTAGTAGTCGATGAACCAACCCGCGGGAATCGCTGCCACAGCTCCAATTGCGTTGCCCGCGCTTTGAAGTGAACCTAGCTGTACCGGATCAGCCCCTAACAGCGAGGCATAGATTGAACTGTACTGCGTAAACAGAGTGCTGCTCACCCCGTGCAATGCCCGGCGTCCCAGCATGAGCTTGAAATCATGCGTCTGACGTCGTGCAAAGCCAATGGTACGTTGAGAAAATCTTTGTAAGTACACGAATTCTACGATTCCTTGTCTATGTTATTTTTGGATGTATACCTGCTAGAAGCAAGGGATGGTAAGAGGATTTCTGTCAGTATCCCAATATTCGGCTGCGACGATGCATCCACATTGACGGTACCAGGAACAGCATAGCGCTGAGCAGCAGCACGGACAGATCCAGCCACGGACTAAGCAATCCTACTCCCAGCACGGCGTGGTTCATCAGGTCATAAGCGTAGGTCAGCGGAGAGAGATAGGCCACCATCCTCGCGGCCGCTCCCATATCCGGCAGCGGGATGAAGACGCCGCTGATGAACAAGAGGCCCCAGCGCAAGAGCGTACTGGGCATCTGCACTTCGCCTGGGTTGCGCGTGGGGATGGAGCCAAAGACCAGACCCAACGTTGAGAAGGAGAAGGCCCCCAGGAGCAGGCCGGCGACCAGCAGCCAGGGCTGGACAATGGCAACCTTAAAGGCAAGCACACCTATGGCCAAGGCAACGATTGACACGGCGGTGGCAAATAATACCCCTACCACCGCTTTTCCCAGCAGCAGGGTCAGCAGCGACATCGGCGCTGCCAACAGCCGGTCGTAGGTGCCAATGCGCCGCTCCAGCGGGATGATGAACGGTCCGGCCGATGCTGCGGTGAAGAGCATGGTCACGGCCAGCAACCTGGCGATGCCCTGTGTGGCGGCCATCTCCCGCCTGACCGAGAAGGAGAAGAACAGAAAGAAAGGCATCACCAGGCCAAACATGATGATCCCCGGCCGAAGATAGTGGACCTTCACGTCTTTGACGGTCACCACCCAGGCCTGAGCCAATTCGTCTTCCAAGCGTCGCAGCCATCCATCTTTTTTCATCGCCTACCTCTCTTCCGGCCACCCTGCTGGCGCGCATCTCCGCCTTCCTGGTGGCGTACAGCGCCCACTTGTTGACCCGTTATCTCCAGGAAGACGTCCTCCAGGCTGGGGCCGAGCGTGCTCAGGCTGACCACTCGCAGCCCCTTTGACCGGGCATAATCCATCACCTGCGGCAACAAGCCCGATGGGTCTTCTGTGTACAGCCGCCACTTGTCCCCCATCTTCACCAAAGTAGTCACGCCCGGTAAGTCCTCCAGTGCCTGGGCGTGCGATTGACCGTCCGGCTCAAGGGCCACTTCCACCGACTGGACGCGACGGAAGGCTTGCTTCAGACTCTCGGGCGTATCAATGGCCGCGATCTGACCACGGTTGATGATGGCCACCCGATCGCATAGCTGATTGGCCTCCTCAATCTGGTGCGTGGTCAGGAAGATGGTTGTCCCCTCGGCATTGAGTTGACGGACCAAGGTCCGAATCATCCGCGTGCTTTGGGCGTCCAGGCCCGACGTCGGCTCGTCCAGGAAGAGCAGCGCCGGCCTGTGCAGGATGCCCATGGCGATGCTAAGCCGCCGACGCATACCCTTGGAGAAATCCGCCACCTTCACATCACGCTTTTCCCACAGACCGAAGATCTCCAACAGGTCTCGTGCCCTTTCCACCCGTTCGCTGCGAGGCATTCGGTACAGTTGGGCGGTGAACATCAAGTTATCCCAGGCAGTCAGTTCGTCGTAGACGTTGGACTCCTCCGGTACCAGGCCCATCTTTCGTTTAGCCGCGTAGGCATCGTGGGCCAGATCGTGGCCATTGAGGAGAATACGCCCCTCGGTTGGTTCCAGCAGCGTGGTCAACATGCGCTGGGTGGTGGTCTTGCCGGCCCCGTTCGGTCCCAGAAAACCAAAAACTTCGCCCTGATGCACCACAAAGTTGATGTGATCCACGGCCAACACATTGCTGTAATACTTGGTCAGATTTTCTACCTCAATCGCGTTATATGAAACAGCGCTTGAGGCAAGGGGTTTCGTTACGTCAGTTGACATGTCCGCTCCTATGCGTGTCCTCCTTCAAAATCAATCGGCAATCTTGATCACAGCATTGGGCTGTTCCAGTTTTCCCTGTTTGGCCAGAATGAGCGCATCCTGGGTTTCTTCGAAGGGAAACAGGCTTGTTCCTACCTTTAGCTCCAACCCGTTAACCAGCTTAAAGAACTCCTCTGCCCCCGATCCTCTCAGGTGAAACAGGGTTTGTATGGAGTGTCCCCACAGATTCTGGCTGTAATCTTCAATCATGATCGGCGACGCACTCACAGGCGCCATCACCAGGGGTCCGCCTTTCTCCAACTGAGCAAGGACAGGTTCAACCAGGTTCCCCGCCGGGGGGAAGATGATGGCCGCGTCCAATTTGCACGGCATCCTCTCTTTCGAAGCATCCGCAGCCCAATTTGCACCTTCTCTCTGCGCACTTTCGATGTTTTTGGGAGATCTGGTGCTCACGTAGGTTTCTATACCCATCGCCTGCGCGACCTTGAGAACGCAATACGCCGTGGGACCAAAGCCATAAAGCCCCAACCTGTCACCATTCCGGGCTCCTGCGAGTTTGAAGGCTGCGTACCCTGCGATTCCAGGACATAGGAGTGGGGCAATCTCCACGGGTTCTAATTGAACATCATTTAGAGGCAAGGCATATGCTTCTGAAATCGTCACATATTCTGCATAGCCACCATCCACATGCCAGCCAGTGCATTTTATCTCCGGGCAGTAGTTCTCTCTGCCTGACAGACAATATTTACACCTTCCGCAGGAACTATAGAGCCAATAAGCGCCGGCCTTATCCCCAACTCTGAAACGTCTGACGGCTACCCCGACTTCGTCAACAACGCCCACAATCTCGTGCCCCAGAATGAGCGGCGATTTCTTCAGAGGCAGGTCTCCCTCGGCAATATGGATATCCGTTCTGCACACTCCGCTGACCAGGACCTTTATCCGTACCTCGTCGTCTTTCGGATGAGGTGTGAGCACCTCCCTCAGTTTCAAAGGCCTTTCCTCAATTTCCGCTTGTTTTTCAAGAACCCAAGCTCGCATTGCGCCTCCCTATTATACTATGCGGGCCCCGGCGTAGCGGTCCCTGAGGGCTTCATTCAGACCTTCCCGGTCCATCCTCATCGCCAGAGGCAAATAGTCGAGTACATCCTGGGCTGTCAGGCCATCTTCCCCTTTGTCTTCAGCCGCAAGATCTCCTGAAAGCCCGTGAATAAAGACACCTTTCCTGACTGCATCCTCAACAGATAAACCCAGGCCGAACATAGCAGCAATCGTCCCCGTCAGCACATCACCTGACCTGGCTGTGGCCATACCGGAATTGCCACTCATGTTGACAAACACCCTCTCATCGGGATATCCGATCAGTGAATGAGCTCCCTTCAGGACGACGATGGCATTCAGTTCACTGGCGGTACGCTGAAGGACGTCTATCTTGTTGACGTTTATTTCGGTGACAGGCTTGCTTGTGATCCGGGACATGTCACCCAAATGGGGCGTAAGAATGGTCACCCCCGTCCGATCTCTTATGGCTTGCAAATCCTTACAGAGCGCCGTAATGCCGTCACCGTCTATGAGCAACGGCCTGTTGATCTCCTTTGCCAATTCTCTGGCCAGTTGTTGGGTCTCCTCCTCCAGGGACAAGCCCGGGCCCAGGACCACCATATCCATTCTCTCCGATAGCTCCAGGAGGGCACCCTTATTCTCCAGGGCGATACTGCCCGAACTGCTTTCTCTCTGAGGGACGAAGACAATCTCGCTTCCTTTGGTAGCGATAAAGGGTGTAACAGATTGGGGGGCCGCCAAACGGGAGTATCCACCACCTGCTTTCAGAAAAGATAAAGCGGCAAAATAAGGCGCGCCAAAGTAGCTGGCAGCCCCGCCGATGAACAAGACTTGACCAAATTGCCCTTTTTGCCCATCTTTATCCCTGGGCGGGAGTTTCGCCGCATGGTTGATTTCTACTTTCAGCGAGTCTGCGCAGTAAATCGAGGGTGGAAAGGATATGTGGGACACATAGAGTTTTCCACATAAACCATATCCCGGGAAAAGCATATTGCCTATCTTGGGCAGGCCAAAGGTTACGGTATAATCCGCCTTCACCGCTGTCCCCATTACCTGACCCGTATCGCCGCGAACACCGGAGGGGATGTCGACACTAAATACTGTCTTCCGGCTGTGGTTGATCAGTTCAACAACGTCGCGATACAGTCCCCCCACATCGCGGGTGAGACCCGTGCCGAAGATAGCGTCCACGACGGCATCACAATGGACGATATCTGTTTCTAGCGCCTCGATGGATTCAAGCCGCCGGATTTCTATGGGCAATCGGGATACGATATCGAGGTTGACCTTGGCTGCACCTCTGAACTTACCAGGGTCACCTAAAATATAAACCTTAACTGCCCCGCCATTTGAATGGATCTTTCTGGCGACGACAAAGCCGTCACCCCCATTGTTGCCAATCCCGCACAAAACGAGAAATCTTTTGCCTTCAATACCAAGCTCTTTCAACAAAACATAGTACACCGCGTGCCCCGCGTTCTCCATTAAAAGCTCTTCGACGATGCCAAATTCCTCTATGGCAGTCCTATCCAGTCCCCTCATCTCGGAGACCCGGCTGACTTTCATTTCTCATCTCTCCTTCAGAGATTCCGTTTCACCAACTTCCTTCTTTCTTAATGATGGCCTCGCGTCCTCCTTTGGCCCTTCTGCATCGCAGTCGTGGATGACCCGGTCAGACTGTCGATGACCTGGAATCCCTTCCCTCTTCGTGACTTTGCATCCCAGCCGGAGAAAGACTGTCTATCAGCACTCCCTTGAAGCGGTCAAGGGTGATGGGGTGGAACTCCACCTCCAGGCCCGTCCAGTCGAACAACTCCAAAATCTCCTCGGCGTGTTGTACCATATACTCGTCGGCGATATTGAGACCGTCCAAGACGACGATCTTGTCGTAGAACCCTGGAAAGTTCGCGTTGGCGTCGGCGTTATCCCAGCCGAAATATCTCTGATAGACGGCCTTCCAGCTCTTGAGCCAGCCCGGTGTGAACCAGAGAATCTTGTCTTGCCTTCCCCCGCCGATGCACTGCCGGTCATCGAAGCCGGCCAACATATCGTAGCCGTACTCCCCTTGCACCCGGATGATCTCCTGGCCGTGGACCTGCAAGATCGAATCCAGCCGTTTGAGCGGATCATCGGTGTTGACGTAGCACTTTTTCCCATACACGACGATGATCTTGTGGTCGGGGCACCATGCCCGGGCCTGCGTCAGCCTCCTGAGAAGGTGCTCCTCCAGTTTGTGCGGCAGGGCGTGCAGTCCCGGCGGTGTGAAAAGAAGCCGGCGTGGATTTAAGAATCCGGCTTGCACCAGGTGGCTTATCTCCGGATGCAACATGCCGCAGGATATGATGCAGCGGTCCTCAAATGTTGTGAGACGGGGCATCCCAGCCATCGCGCTTTCCTCCCTCCCTGGCTACCACTCAATCCCCTGGCGGGCCATCACTCCCTGCTGGTAATAATGCTTCACCTCTTGCATCTCTGTCACCAAATCGGCCCGGTCGATCAGTTGCTGTGGGGCGCGCCGTCCGGTAAGGATCACTTCCACGTTCGGCGGCCGATCGTCTAGCAAGGCTAGCACTTCCTCCACACCAATCAATTCGAACCAGAGCACTACATTGACCTCGTCCAGCACCACCAAGTCATACCGGCCAGAGTGCATCGCCTCCCGCGCACGTTCCAATCCGCAACGAGCCCGGGCCGAATGCTCAGACGTGATCTCTTCCTGATGGATACAGTGCACGTCTCCGTACTGCTCAATAGTGATGCAAGGATGATCACCGAGAGCTTCCAGCTCTCCGTAGGGGCGGCCTTTCATGAACTGGCCGATGTAGGTATGCATTCCGTATCCCGCCGCACGTAAGGCCAGGCCCAGGGCAGCCGTCGTTTTACCCTTCCCATCTCCCGTATAGATTTGTACGTATCCCTCAAAGAGTCGCTGTTGGCTCATCTGTGCGCTTATTGCCCATCACGAGGGTAGAGGGTCCACATTCGGGCCAATTCGTCATCCTCGCAACGGATCTCCACGTAGTGCATTTCCTTGCCGTCCCGAAGAATGTGCACTCCATCTCCCTCTGTGACCCGACCCACGAAGGCGAAAGGCGTCCCCAACTCTTCCAGAGCTGTGCTCACGTCTTCTGCTCGATCCGGCGGAACGGTGACTGCCAGCGTTCCAGAGGAGATCATTCGCAGCGGGTCGAACCGGAACGCCTGGGCGAAATGAGAGACGATGGAGGGAATAGGCAATCGGGAGAACTCCACTTCGATGCCGACCTCTGACAAAGAGGCAATCTCCAGCAGCGTTTCCAGGATTCCACCGCGGGTCACGTCATGCATGGCTGTCACATCCTTCGCCGCCAGGGCCAACGCCTCCGGCATAACGCTGACATCGGCCATCACACGCCGGCCTTCTTCTAATTCCTCCCCACTCAAGCCGAGCTTCCGCGCTACATCGGAGAAATCCTGCGCCAGAATAGCTGTCCCTTCCAGAGCAATCCCCTTGGTGACCAACACGCGGTCGCCTACCTTGGCTCCGCGGGTCAACACCGGCTCACGGCCCGACGCCGTCCCCAACGCCGTAACGGCAACCAGAGGCCGGGAGAGCCCTGCCGAATAACCGGTATGCCCTCCGATGATAGACACCCCGATCTCACTTGCTGCACGGCTGGCGTCACGCATAATTTTCTCCAACAGATCCTCTTCTTCCATCCGCGGCACCAGCACCAGTAACTGGAGCCAGCGAGGTTGGATACCGCTGGCGGCGACGTCGTTGCAGGCCACATGCACGGCCAGCCAACCGATGTCCCCAATGGCGCCGACGATGGGGTCGACATGGGAGACAAGGATGTCGCCTCCGACCCGCGTCAGCGCCACGTCCTCGCCGAAAGCAGCACCCAGAATGATGTCAGGATCATTGGCCTGCGCGAAGGGGAAGACACACCTCTGCAGGACATCTAGTGAGAACTTTGACATGATGTACCTCTGGCTTTCAGAATTCACTACCGGACACTTTGCAAAATTAGGCAACATGTCAGACCCAGTTGAGCCGAAGCGAGCATGCTGAGCGTGTCGAAGGAGCCTCCGCGAGCGCCCTTCGACACGCTCAGCATGCCTCCGCTCGCTTAGGTAAAAAAGTGTCCGGTAGTGAATTTCAGAAGAATATTGCCTGACAGATTAGGGAGACCCTCGCCACCCGGTCAGGCTGGCTTCAAATCAAGGACCGGCGTCCCGTTAATGGCGTCCAGACCCCGCACCCTTAATACGTTCCCTTCTACCGACACCAGGTCCACCAACGTGACACCTATGGGGTTAGGCCGCCGTGGACTGCGCAAGGCGAAGACTCCCCGCCGGGGGCGCGTCGTATCCCCACGAGGATGCTGAAGCAAGTCGAAGCCCCGCGCACGATGAAAATAGAACACCACCATAACCTGCTGGCCCGGCTCCAGCCCCTTCAAACCGTCGGTCAAGGCAGGGTCAAGGACGATCCGAGACTCGACAGAACGTATCTCATCCGCCGGCGCTCTCTCCCGAAAGTCGTTCTCGACGTGGCCGATGGCCGTGTAAGTAACGGCCTCTTCTGTCTTGCCCGGGATGGGACAGGCGTTGGAGAAAGTCACCACCATCACCACGTGACCCTGCCCGGCGACCCGGCCAAACGCTTCTTGCAAAGCGGCGAACACTGCGGTGTCGTCGCCGGTGATTATGGTGCTCATGGCGCCCGGTTCGACGTCCAGACCGTGGTCTCGGAAGATCTGCAGGGCTTCGCCAATCGCGGGCGACAGGGCTTCCTGCCGCAACGGGTACAGACTTACCTGGGCTGCGATACCAACCACACGCCTTCTCCCTTCATTCAAAACTCTGTCACTCCATCGCTCCGTCCTTAAGTATAATGCTCTTGACCGGCACTCCTAAACTCCGGGCAATCACCGGGCACTTGGCTTGCAACAGGAAAAAAATAGGGGCCGCCATCTCACTCAAAGTCTCGTAGTTAGCTTGGCCTTTGGCGATGATCAAATCTGCCTCAGCAAGCAGACGGCGGAATTCCTGAGAACACAGCGTGGTAATCGTGCCCGGCGCGTCGCAGCCGTTGTCCACAATGGTGGCCACCCGGCTCAGTCCGGCAATCAGCGCGTCTTGCCGGGTGGCGTCATTCAGAATAGGACCATCTTTCACCACATAGGTCACTGGCTTGTTCATGGTCTCGATCAAGAGCCGGTCAAAGACCGTTTCGCCGGCATTGTCAGCCAAGTATAGCACAGCTTCAGCTCGTGCCAACCCATCCCGAAAAGCGGCATAAGCATCAATCGCAAAGGGTTGGGCTAAGACCCGCTGGATAGTCCCCTCCAGGTCGTATTCCTGTGCCACACCCAGGTCGATAATGTTCCCGGCGATGCTCAGCCGAACAGCCGTTTTAAGCGGGTCATCCGCCTCAGCCACCAGAGCTTTCAGCTTGGGATATAGGCCCAGCGCCTGCCGGGTGCTGACCACTTTGGCTTGTTGATATGGATCACGCGTGCCAATCTCCCGGCGCACAATCTGGTGGATACGATAGCCCATTTCCGGAGGGGTACTGGTCAGTTCGAACTGGTGCAGTTCATCCAAGACTTCCCGCAGCACCCAATACTGCCGATTTTCATCCGCCCCGGCTAAACGAGCGGCTTCCAGCGCCTGACGTAAGAAACAGGGATAACAGTCCAGATAAGTCCTCATATAGGGTACCGCCGCCTCATCAAACTCGCCTCCTTCGTCGCCGGGGCGACAATAAAACACTCAAGGTTACCACTCAACCTCATGTCATCCATTCGTCAAGCTCAGGACGGGGTTCGAGACCGAAGGCCGAGAAATCCCTACTGAGCGATAATGGCCGGAGCGGTGGTTGGCAAAAATTCAAGCCAAATTTTGGGATTACCAATCACCTGGCCATCAAAAGTACCGCTCCAGGGATTTCTCCCGTTGGTCGAAATGACATGCCTTGAGCAGTTACCACTCAAGATAAAAAGTGGCTGGGATGGTTCACTATTTGGTTGACACTTTTTATCGGTCAAATCAAAAAAAGTAACCGCGTAAAACGTGAAACGTAAAGGCACATTTGCAAGGCGCATTCGCCCAGAATCATTACGCTTTACGCCTTACGTTTTACGGATGTGTCTGGCAAAGCAGGCCAAATTGTTTACCATTTTTCCTGGCAAAATGAACCATGCCAAGTGGCTCTACGCAGATTAGTGGAGTAGATGAGCAATTCAGACTGCCAAAAGAGGTCATGTCATTCTGAGCTTTGCCAAGACGCTTGGGCGTCGCTCATTGTGCAAGAAACGTGACACCTACATCATGTCATCGAATGACACGTCATCTGAATGACACGTCATCCGAATGACACGTCATCCTGAGCGCAGCGAAGGATCTCGTTTCCCTTTGCGATGCGAGATTCTTCGCCTGCGGCTCAGAATGACATGCTTATCAGTTGTTTCTTAGTAGCCATAGGCGAAGA
>DAOUMD010000170.1:0-5057 GCA_034412795.1 Anaerolineae bacterium | reverse complement strand
CGCCTGCTCCGGCGTTGCCGGAGAGCTACCGACGAGTTCCACCGTTCCGTGTATCCACTTTGCGCGGCTTTAGGCCGGTGCTTTACGCCGGGTTCCGTGTCGAGTGCTGCCTGACTTTCGTTGGCAAATCAGGCTGGGAACCGTTCCCTTTTGGGCCTGCCTCCTGTCTTACAGACAGATAGCCAGGGTAGGCAAGTTCTTGCTGACGACGCCTCATCACACCTTCACTTGCGTTGACCGTAGCCGCCTGATCAACGGGGTCGCCGCGTCTGGCTCGCGACTTACCGCCTTTCCATCTTGCTTCCGACGCCTGTCCTGAGCCTGCCGAAGGAATTGATGACCAGTCGCCTGCCGTAGGATGGTGCTCACGCCCTGACACCGAGGGCGGTCGGAGTTGATGTTTTCTCGGTTTCAGTGTATGTTTTGATGGGAGCATCGCACCGACGTGGATACACAGTTGTCAAAGATCAGAGTGGCTTGATGTCCGTTGCCCGCCAAGCGCATGCCGATTCGCTTTAGCGAGCGAATCGGACGCGACCTTTGCCGCCCATCCCCCGGCTTGTGCTGGTTTCGGGCGAACGGGTCGCACCAAATCGTTGCAAGCGACCGCCCAACCTTCGCTCAAATTCGGTGGGGTGTTGCCTGCAAAGTTGGTTAAAATTCGGGGCGGTTTCGCTGACGAAGTTGGTTTATAATCGAAGTGGTGTCTGTACTCCGGCCAAGCCTTCCCCAGACCGAGCCATCGGGGGCGGCGCTTGAACTCAAGCGTTAGCTTGTTCCATGTAAAACGATATTTGTAAAAACTTCAAAGGGTTTCTACTTTAACTTATGAAACAAGCTTCATTGATTGCCTTGATAATTTGTGGGATGCTGGCTTGTGGCGTCAATAATCAACCAGCAACCCCACAGAATACCCCATCTGATACGAAAACATTTGTAACCCCTACAAATACTATTGCTACATTAGTTGGTCAATCTGCCAATACCGCTGAAACATCCACACCAGCCATTGAGGAAATCATCCCTACTTTAACCGAAATAAATCCTACCGCAACTCACACTCCAACTGCAATCGAAGTGGTAGAAGAACCCACTGTTACGCCAATAGAGTTGACCTATTCTTGTGCTGATGTTGATGCGAATTGGGGCAACGACTGGGAAGTCGTCATTGCGGCGTTAGCGCAACTGATAGCCAATGAGCAAAGTTGTGGTGTAGAACCCTTGTCCAGCAAAAAATATGCTGCTCATTTTACCTATGGCGTATCTCTCGAAAATGAAGGCAATTTAGAAAACGCTGTAGCACAATATCAAGCTGCTTTGCTCATTAATCCGCAACGGACGGAAGCATTGAAGGAACTAATGCGTTTGGATGCCTTGCCGGAGCCAACACCTGCGGCCTGTCAATCAACCCTTGCTCCATTACCTGACCCTGCCCCGGCAAACCCTCCTGAATTGTCGCTGTTTGTTACCGTAGAAGGCGATCAATTGCAGCTAAACGGTCAATTATTCAAAGTTAGAGGGGTGAATTACTATCCTCGTCATGCGCCGTGGCATCGTTTTATCGAAGAAGTGGATATGGCAAAAGTGGCGACAGAATTGAATCTCATCAATCAAGCCGGGTTCAACACTATCCGGGTATTTTTACGGTATGAACCATTATTCACTTGCCGACCCGAAGATGCTATTCCCAATGAAGAAAACTTTGCCAAAGTAGATCAATTATTTGCGTTAGCCCGCGAACGTAACTTGCAGATGATTGTTACTTTGAATGATTTGCCTGATCTGACCTTCCGTCCTCTTTATTCTGATTGGCCCCATTACGACACCCAAACCGTTTACATTGTTCGGCGGTATCGTAATGAGCCGAATATTTTGGCGTGGGATTTACGGAACGAAGGTGATTTGGATTATGGCGTTCGTCCGGGCGATGAACCCAAATTCAGCCAGGGTGAGGTCATAAGTTGGTTGGCTCATACCAGCGAATTGGTTCGGGAAAACGATCCCAACCATTTGTTGACAGCTGGATGGTGGGGAGACCCAACAATCACTGCGCCTTATGTTGATATTCTTTCCTTTCATCATTGGTTTGAAGCAGATCAACTTCAAGCCAGGATAGACGATTATCAACAACGCAATGATAAACCGTTAATGTTACAAGAGGTTGGGTATCATAGTTGGGCTGATGCGCCTCATGATCAAAGAGATGGAATAGGGCAGGCTGATATATTGAGGCGTACCGTCAATGTAGCCGAAGCTGAAGAAATTTCAGGCTGGATAATATGGACAGCATTTGATTTTGTGCCGAAAGCAGGAGAGCCGTATAATTTTGAGCACTTCTTTGGTTTGTGGCAAACAGATTTGACACCCAAACCGGCATTACAGACTTTGCCTTTGCAGTAAAAATGTCTTTTCATTCATAAACCAAGCTAACAACGGCATGGTTCCGACCCCAAGAGCGGCGTTTTTTGATGTGTGTCGTCTTGGGTGGGAGAGTAGGTTTTGATAGAATGGTTCGGGGCGGGCGGTACATGCCGAGCGTTAGGTGATCAGATTGACTCCGAGAGTCGGAGGCGCACATGTCCGAGACGGCTAGCCACACTCTGAGCGGCGTGCCTGAAACGTCGCTTGCAGCCCTCTACTGGAGGGCGATGGAATCGCGGCGGACAGACGCACTGATCAAGGACGAGAAAGCCGAGGCGCTGGTCGCGCAGTTGGACTATGATTTCGACCGGATCAGGCAGATCCCGATGCCCGAGTTGCTCTACGTAATGCGGACCATGCTCACTCGCGAAATGGACCGTTACGCTCGGGGGTTCCTCGGCCGTCACCCGGACGGGGTAGTGGTTCACATCGGGTGCGGCCTCGACACGCGCTTCGAACGAGCGGATAACGGCCAGGTGGAGTGGTACGACCTCGATCTTCCGGACGTCATTGACCTGCGGCGGGAGCTTATCGGTGACGAGGGGGGACGCTACCACCTGCTGGCCTGCTCGGTGTTCGAGGACGTCTGGCTGGACGCGGTGAATGTGCACTCTCCGCGCCCCTTCCTGTTCTTGGCCGAAACGGTCTTCGTCTACTTCACACAAGCGCAGGTCAAGTCGCTGGTGCGTATGCTGCGCGACCAACTTCCAGGCGCAGAGTTGGTCTTCGACGGCTGGCGGCCATTCGAGGTCTGGCTGGGCAACCGCTACTTTTCTGCATCCAGCTCCCAGTTTGCGGGCCTCATGCAGTGGAGTTTCTGGCGTGGCCAGGAGATCGAAGGCTGGAGCGACGGCATCCGCCTGCTCGACGAGTGGTGCTTCTTCGACCAGCCTGAGCCTCGGATGGACGCCTTTCGCTGGATGGCCCCTCTCTTTCGCCTGTTCAAGCCAGTGCGCATCTTCCACTTCCGGCTTGGAGAGGTGGCAGGGTAAGGAGAGGCTTTGTGCCGCCCAATAAGTGTTTATAGCTGATGTTACCCGCTGCGGCTTCGCCGCTCTGGGCAACACAGCTGAAACTTGTGTTGGGCGGGTTCAATCTTTGATAAAATTAGTCATACTGAGATTTGAGATAATGAAAAAAAGTGAACGAATAGCTTTAGGATTTATGTTGGGGGCGGGTCCGCCGGTCGTCGGTTTTTTGGCTTTCTGGTGGAGTAGTATTCCTTTCATGCCAGAGCATTTGATCTTTGCCTGGGCCGTACTGGGGCTGATGGCCGGTTTGACTATTGATATAGTCTATCTGAGAAAATGGATAGCCCAAGCCTATAATTACGACCTGAAAATTTGGATGGGTATTTATGGTTTCTATTCCGTTTGTCTCCTTGGTTTTTTTATGGGAGTTCCGGTGTTCAATGTAGTCTTAGCTGTTCCGGCAGGTTTTTTCATTGGTTGTAAATTGGCTCATCTTCAAGCAGAGGGTGAGGAATACCGCCGACTTGCCGGACGAACTTGTCTATTTACCACTTTGGTTCTGGCGTTGGTTTGTCTGACTGCGGCAGTCATCGCTATAAGTGATCCCTACACGGGCGCTAACCTGCGGGGGATGTTTCATCTTGGTTTTGAGGTAACACCAACGATGATTGGCTGGGTAATAGTTTTGGGTGGAACGACACTGCTGGTCTTGCAGTGGTGGCTAACGTCAAAGATGATTCGTCTGGCTTACAGATGGACACGTTAATGATAGGCTGGATGCTGATAAGCGGAAATGCGCTCACCAAATCATTTCCTGAGCAACCGGGCCTTTGTCACAGGCACTACTGGCGGTGATTACTCAACTGCGTTCGCCTGGTCAATGCACCTTTAGAAGCAAATACCCTTTGGGGCATCTGGCTTTCAGTACGTCCCGTAGGACGCCTGCCTAAAGCTCGACTTCAGCCAGCACCCTGACCTTCCCGGTTACCCGTCCCACGTCAGCATATCCTGGGCATTACCCCAGGCATTCGCTTCCCTTCGGCCTGGCTCAGGGCAGACTTGGGACATCCTACTCCGTCACGGTTTACGGCCTGGGCGCCTGCCCCTGCACCAGGCAGAGAGAGCGCGTGACAGGTTTCCCCGTTCCGTGTGCCCATTTGACGTGACCTCAGGTGGGTGCTTTACGCCGGGTCCCATTCGGGTGCCGTCTTGCGCCGCTTGGCACGCAAGACCGGGATCCATCCCCATTTTGGGGCCAACCCGTGTCCGCTTCTGGCCGACGTAAGCCAGCGTGGGCTGGTTCTCCATAACGACGCCTACACATCTTCACTTGCGTTAGTCACACCCTGTACCTGCGCTGCAAGTGCAGGTACAGGTGCAGCCACCTGCTTGGCGGGGTCGCCCTGTCTGGCTCAAGGCTTACCGCCTTTCCTTCCCGCTTCTGACGCCTGTCCTGAGCCTGCCGAAGGAATTGATGACCAGTCGCATGCCAGGGGAGGGTGCTGTCACTCCTGCACCGAGGGGATAGGGGTTGATGTTTGCCCAAAACGTGCTATCATCTCACCTATATGGACACACAGTTGTCAAAGATCAAACAACCTTTGCCGCCCCTCCCCCGGGCTACGGCCGGTTTCGGGCGAACGGGTCGCACCAAGCGGATGGAGC
>DAOUMD010000169.1:0-7639 GCA_034412795.1 Anaerolineae bacterium | reverse complement strand
GATTTCGCCAGACTTCGGAAGTTTTGGAAGATGATTTTGCCGCCAAATCGACTGAATAATTCAGGCAACTATGCCGGCAAAGGCGCTGTTGTAAACTTCCGAAGTCTTTCTCCGACAAGCTGCTAGGGTTCTAATTGGGACGATGGTTAGCTGTCTCGGTTCGCTCGATGACGGCGTGTATGGCTTGGGCCACGTCGTCAGGCAGCGGCTCTGGTTTGTGTTCGGCCAGGATGGCCTCCACCCGCTTGGCTGCCCGCTCGGCTAGGCTGGTGCCTCCCTTGGCCAGCCAGCCGTCGTAGTTGTCCCGATCAAAGAGTTTGGGATACCAACGTTCGCGGAAGTGCCTCAGGGTGTGTTCGCTGTCGAGGAATTGGCCGTCGGGGCCGACTTCGTCGATCAAATCCAAGGCCAGGGTTTCGTCGTTGATCTCCACGCCGCGCACAAACGTTTTTAGCCAGCTTAGGATCTCGTCGCAGATGACAAGTTGGACTAGAGACCCGGTAAGACCCGACTCCAGGTAACCCAGGTCGTGGACGATGTTCCCACCGCATAGGGCGTCGGTCATCAGGGTCAGGGCGGCTTCGATACCAGCCTGTTGATCGACTACCTTGGAATCGCTACACCCGGCCAGGGCGAACATAGGCAGCCCCAGGTAGTGGACAAAATCAGGGGCCACAGCCCTCTTGTCGGGTTCGGCGTAGGGCATAACAGTGGTTCGCATGTCCAGCATGTCGCCACCCCAGCCGGGCATGATAAAGGGCGCACCCTCTCGCTTGAGTTGCGATAGCACCAGCCCAACCAATGCCCCAGTGTGTGCCACAACCATGGCACCGGCCAGGGTGACCGGGGCCGTTACCCCACCCTGACCGGAGGGCACGTAGGCCATGGGCAATCCTTTGCCCGCCAGATACAGCAGTTTTTGCAGTGCCTCTTCATTGTGACGCAGCCCGGTGGTGACGTTGATGTAACACGCCGCCAGTGGATTCTGGCGCAGCGCTTCCGGGCTGCCGACCACTGCTTCGGCCATCTCCACCGCATCCACACAGCCCGAGAATTCAGTGGTGACGTACATAATGGGCTTGGTGGTGTAATTGAGCATGGCTTCCATCTGGTAACGATCGGCTACTGACGGTGGCACATCCGTGGGTACGAACATGCACATCACGAAGTCAATATGGGGCAGCGCGTCAGATACTGTCATGGCGTCAGCAATATCCTGGAGCACTGGTTTGCGGCGTTCCCGTGTACGGTGGTCAATAATGTTTAAGCAGTCAGAGCCAGGGCCGTAAAAGCTGCGGTGACCTTCTACCGGCATCACCCGGTTTCCGTGCCGGTCGCACAGTGTCACCCGTTTGGGGACGGTGGAAAATGCCTTTTCGACCAGACCAGGTGGAATGCGTACTCGGTTGCCGTCGCTGGCGGACACACCAGCCTTTTTTAGTAAGTCCAACGCCTCCTGGTCGTACAGGCGCACGCCGGTCCGTTCCATGACCTCCAGGCAAGCCCAGTAGAGCTTCTGGCACTGCTCGTCCGATAAACGTTGGAATTGGGTGGTACTGTAAACTTGGTCGTTGCTGCGTAGGCCCGTCATTTGGGTGCCTCCTTATCTTATAGGAACTCTTGGGACCTCGTGGGATTTTTCATAACGAGATTATCGGGTTTGACATTCAGATGGTAGCCAGCGCCTGATCCAAGTCGGCAATCAAATCGTCGGCGTGCTCCAGGCCGATGGAGAGCCGGACAGTCGCGGGGTCGATGGCCACATCCGTGCCTTGCATCGACTGGTGGGTCAGGAAGTAAGGAATCTCGGCCAGCGATTCGACGCCGCCCAGACTGACCGCCGACGTAAATACGCGCAAGGCAGCCACAAAACGCTTGGCCGCTTCGTGCCCCCCTTTGAGCTCAACGGTGACCATGCCACCAAAGCCACGCATCTGGCGGGCGGCCAGGGCATGTTGAGGATGGCCTTCAAGGCCGGGGAAATAAGTCCGCTGAATGCGAGCATGGCCATCCAAAAAGCGGGCCACGGCGAAGGTGTTGCGCTGATGCGCTTCCATGCGTACCGCCAGCGTTTTGACGCCACGCATCAACAACCAGGCGTCAAAGGGTCCCAGGATGCCGCCGGTATAACGCCGCGTTTGAAGCAGTCGCTCGTAGAGCTGACCATCGTTCATCACCAGCATCCCGGCTACCAGGTCGCTGTGACCGCCCAGGTACTTGGTGCAACTGTGCATCACCAGATCAGCACCAAGCGCCAGCGGGGTCTGGAAGTAGGGGGATGCGAAGGTGTTGTCCACGCCCAGCCATGCCCCATGCCGATGAGCGATTTCAGCCATTTGGACGATGTCGATGATCTTGAGCAGTGGGTTGGTGGGGGTCTCAACCCAGACCAGCCGGGTGTTAGGTCGCATGGCCGCCTCGATGGCCCCCGGATCGTTTTCCACCATATCCATAAAGTCGTGTTCTACCTGGTAGCGGTTTAAGTGCTGCCGAAGTATGCTGAAGGTGCTGCCGTAGACGTCCTGGGTACAAAGAATGTGATCTCCGGCCTGGACCAATGACATGGCGGCGGTGATGGCCGCCATTCCGGAGCCAAAAGCCAGGGCGTGCTGGCCGCCCTCCAGGGCCGCCAGTGCCTGCTCCAGTCCGGCCACGGTGGGGTTTTTGACGCGCGAATAGCGATATTCACCCGGCTGGCTGGGATCGGGCAGGTGGAAGGTCGAGGTCTGGTAGATTGGGGGAACAACAGCGCCTGTAGCCGGGTCCGGCTCTTGTCCGATGTGGATGGCTTGGGTTTCAAAACGCATCTGGGTGTAGTCGGTCACACTGGTCTCCTTCGATGTTTAGAGGCTCGAAGTGGACCACAGTCCACCTCCCAGGACGCGGACTATCGTCCGCTCCGAGCTTGCTAGTACACCAAGTTGATCATTCATCCAGGCCTTTCATGGTGATGGCCTCTGAGGGGCAGGTGTTGGCACACAGCCCACATCCCCAGCACTTATCTGGGTCAAATAGGACGTTTTTTTTGACCTTTCCGTCCACTTCCAGCGAGGTCCCGTCGTGGTAAAACGCGTCAAAGTGGCAGCGCTTGACACACACGCCACAGAGATTGCAAACCTCCCGGTTGTACGCGGCGATGTAGCGGCTCTTGGGCCAGGTACCTTTACTGCCCAATTCTTGAGCGGCTCTGAAGGGATAGCAGTCGCAAGTGCAACAGTTGCAGATGGCGTGCAGCCCGCGGGTCCGCCATTCGCTGTCGGCGGTGTGCATCAGTCCCTTCTTGTCCGCCCAATGCACCAACTCCTTGGCCTCTTCGTTGCTGAGCCGCCGGCCAGTCCCCCGGTCCAACGCCTCCAAAGCAACCTCATCCATCCAGATGCAGGTTTCAATTGGACGATCGCAGTTCTGCCCCAATCGCCGGCAATCGCAAGGCTGTACCACGATGTGTGTGGCGGCATCAAGCATGTCTTCGATTTCGCTCAGCAGCACGATGGTGTCGTTTGGCAGCGTGTTTCCGGCTGTCAGGCCACCCTTCTTTCGTTCGACGCTTGGCCGGTGCTTGGCGATAAATTCATCCAAAAAGCGGCGATTGATGGCCCGGCGGCCCTCAACCGGGATGTCATCCCAGTTTTCGTACTTAGCGACGTGGTCCACCAGAGCACCAAAATCGGCTGGCGTGTACCTGGTGATCTCATTCTCGACAGTCTTGTTCAGGATGCAACGCGAGTAACAGCGCCGCAGTAGGTCATCTGCCTCCGCGCGGCTCACCCCCAGAAGATCAGTCGCCTCGTTTGTTGTGATCCCTTTGCCTCCCATGTCGACGACGAATTGCATCTCTTGCTGGTCAACCATCAGGTAGAGGTAGGGCCGGGCCTCTTCCCAAACTCCAAAGGCAACAATAAATTCGTCTATTATCGTCATCTACACTTATCTCCGTCAACAAGCCAGGTCTTACCGTAAGGTAGCACTGTCTTAAACCGTGAGGTGACTCTGGCCTTGTCGCTACCTCCGACGATCGATCCAGTCCTGCTCGCGCTTGACGATCTTTTTAATATCTCGCTGTACATCGGGGGGGAGCGGCTCCGGCCTGTGGCTGGACAGAATCTCCTCTACCTGCTTAGTGGCACGCTCCTCCATAGTGGTCGCACCTCGCCTCTCCCACTGCGAGTAGGTACCCTTGTCCGCCAGACTTGAGTAGAAGGGCTCCTTATAGTGCCTCATTGTGTGCGCGTGGGGCATATAGTTTCCTGTGGGACTCAGTTCGTCAATGACGTCCAAAGCCAGTGTCTCATCATCCACCAATACACCGGCGGTGGCGGCCCTTATCCAGCCGATGGTGTCGTTGGCGATCACGATCAAGGGGAGCGAACTCTGTACGCCAGAGTCCATAAAGCCAACGTCGTGGACGATGTTGGCTCCGTGGAGCAACGCCGTCATCAGGCTCAAAGATACCTCCATGCCACATTGCTGATCCAGCACCTTCGAGTCGGTTGAGCCGCCCAGGCCGAAGACGGGCAGGTCGTAGTATTTGCCCATCGAGGTAGACACGCCCTGCTCGTCGGCGAGGACGTAGTTGCCGACCATGGTTTTCAGGTTATACGGTCCGCCGTTCCAGCCGGGGACCGCCACGGGTGTGCCTTCGCGCACCAGTTGGGCCAATACGATTCCAAGTAGGATGCCTGCATTCAAGGAGGCCATACAGCCGGCTGTGGTCGCTGGTACGTTGACGCCGGCCGCGTTGATCGGAATGTACAGCATAGGCAGCCCCTTCTCAGCCAGGTACATACATTTCTGGAGGGCTTCGGCGTTGGCGATCAGTCCCGACGTGACATTGATGTAGCATGTGGCGAAGGGCCGCTGCTGAAAGGCTTCCGCGCCTCCAGCCACAATTTCGCACATTTCGACGGCTGCCACGCAGCCCTCGAAGTCGGGAGAGACGAAGACAATGGGCTTGCTCGTGTTGTTAAGCATGACGTCCATCTGGTAGCGATCGTAGATACTTTGGTCTACGTCTCCGGGCAGGAATTGGGACATGACAAACTCTATCTCGGGCAGCGCATCCATCACGGTTATCGCTTCGACGACGTCTTTGAGGACCGCTCGCCTTCGCTTCCCGGTGCGGTGGTCGAGGACGTTGAGACAATCGGAACCGCCACCATAATAGGTGTTGTATCCCCAGGCGCGGATGGCCACCTGGCCGTGTCGATTGTACAAAGTTATACGTTTGGGGGTTAGAGCCAGGGCTTTCTCCACCATGTGCTCCGGGATTCGGACACGAACGCCGTCCGCTTTGGCTCCACCTTTGACCAACAACTCGCGGGCTTTTTCGTCGTGGACGTCAACTCCCACACGTTCCAGGATCTCCAGGGTTGCCACGTGGATTTTCTCGCACTCGGCTCGCCCCATGCGGGCATAGTGGGCGCTGGTCATACTCGTACCGTGTGTTTCGATCATTTGTTCTCCCTTCCAGTCTTCCACTACACATGCCCGTAGTAATCTCGATGGACGGCTACCGAATAGGCGTAGTCCAGCAGCGTGCCCCAGCTAAAGATAGGGATGTCGATTTCCCTTTGGATGGCACGGGCGAATGGCTGCATTCCGGTGCATTCCAACATCATGGCACCCATGTTAGGATGGGTCTGGTAGAAATCGACGGCAACTTCCACAAACTCTTTTTCGGCTTTGTCGTAGTAAGCGCCGGGTGGGTCGGTTCGTTTTGGTTCGTACCACAGGTGCTCAAACTCCGGGCAGCGGCCGTCGTCCTCAGCTCCAGCCAGGACGTAATTGCTGCCCGGCTGAATGCCGACCGCTTTTAAGTGTGTATCTGTCATAAGGTTTTTCCGCGCCGCCAGAATACCTACTACCTTGTCCGGGCCGATGAGTTGCTGGGCAAAGGGTACCTGGAGCAGGCTGGACATGAACACCGGGATGTCTACGTAGCCAGCAATGTCTTTCTGGAAGTAGGCAAAGTAGCCACATTCGGCGGCGATGGCCCGGCATCCCATCTTTTCCAGCTTTTTGGCTGCGCGCTGGATGGGCTCCAGACAGGGTGACTTGTCCTCTTCGTGAACCAGGGCCCAGATGTCCACTCCTTCGGCGATCTCATATTGGATAGGGAAGGGGTAGGCGCTGGCGTTGCGCACGTCACCGGGGAAACCGGGGTAGACGTCGTCCAAGATGATGATGCCCAACCCCATACCATAGCAGCGATGATCCTTGCGGGCCTTGATGGAGTTGATGCCTATGTCTCGGTTGCGGTACATCTGAGTCCTCCTTTGGCTTTGGTCACAGCCTATCCATACTGTGCTTCTGCATACAGACTGGATGGATGGAAGGCTGGAAGATTGGAAACCACTGCGACTACTGGCATGTTTTTAGAGCTTGGTCCAGGTCTTCTTTCAAGTCCTCTATATTCTCTATGCCCACTGACATGCGGAACGTGCCAGGGCTGATACCAATCCTGGCTAGCTCTTCGTCGCTGAGCCAGTGGTGGGTCGTCCGGGCCGGGTTGACGATCAGGGAATAGATGTCGCCCAGCGTGGTGGCGGGCAGGATCACCTTAAGAGAGTCGAGGAAACAAAAAGCCTTGTCCTTGTCGCAATCGGCGATGTCGAAGTTAAGCATGGCCCCGTATCTTCCATCGGGGAAGATGCGCCTGGCTGTCTCGTGTTGGGGATGGCTGGGCAAACCCGCATAACGCACTTTCGCTATCAGGGGGTGATCCTCCAGAAACCTGGCCACCTGCACGGCATTATCGCACTGTCGCTCTATGCGCAGGGGGAAGGTCTTCAACCCGCGCAGCGCCAGCCAGGCCTCGTTAGGGCCTAGCGTACACCCCACCTGAATCAGCATATCGTGCAACTTGTCAAAATCCTTGCGATAGCAGCTCACCGAGCCAGCCAATACATCCCCGTGGCCGGAAAGGAACTTGCTCACGCTGTGGGTGACGAAGTCGGCTCCATGCTCAAAGGGCCGAAGCAGATAAGGGATGGTGAACGTGTTATCCACGATCACTTTCGCACCGCTGCGGTGGGCCATCTCAATCACGGCCGGTGCATCAATCACCTTGGTCATAGGGTTGGTGACGACCTCGAAATAGACCACGGCCGGCCTTTCGCGTTTGATGGTGTCCTCGAGGGCGTCCAGGTCGGAGAAGTCCATAAGGATGCTGCGCCCGCCCAGGTGGGGAAAGATGTTCTCCACCATAGTGTACACGCTGCCGTAGACATCGCTGGAACACAGGATCAGTTTGTCTTTTCCTGCACCGGCCGTTAGCAGCGCCAGATGGCTGGCTGCCATGCCCGAGGAGCAGATTTGCGTTACTTCGGCGCCTTCCAGGGTCGAAAGCGCCCGTTCCAGGGTGGTATTGGTCGGCGAGCCTGATCGAGCGTAAACATACCCATGTTTTCTATAGTAGACTCGATCGTCTAAATCCTGAACGCTATCGTAGAAGAAGGTGGTTGAGTTATAGATAGGTGTGCTAGAGGTCCAGAAGCAAGCCTTCTCCCAGCGTTCGCCGGCGTGCAGGCATTGGGTTGCCAGGTCTTTGTCGAGATAGCGAGCGTCCGCTCTGCGGTTTTCGGAATGCATTGGCTCGTCGGTGTACTCCCACTTGGCCATACGATCACCTCTTTCAATT
>DAOUMD010000168.1:0-3442 GCA_034412795.1 Anaerolineae bacterium | reverse complement strand
GATTTCGCCAGACTTCGGAAGTTTTGGAAGATGATTTTGCCGCCAAATCGACTGAATAATTCAGGCAACTATGCCGGCAAAGGCGCTGTTGTAAACTTCCGAAGTCTTTCTCCGACAAGCTGCTAGGTCAGGCGATTCCGCGTACGGCCAAATCCACCGTTTGGCGGATCACGTTTCGCCTGTTCTATGCTATAATGTTAAACTGAGGGGGGTGTACAAGTTGCAGGAGGATGTGTAAGATGGCTAAGTGTGGATTCAGCCAATTAGCACCAGACCCATCAAGATTTAGGTTGACCCTTTTCCTCCCCCTTGTCGTGTGTACCGCCGTCCTGACCGGACTCAGCGCCTGTGTCGTTGCGACCCTATCGCCGGAGACCCCGACCGTGGCGGCCGGGACGCCCTCCACCGCAACCCGCCCGCGCCCGCCCCAAGAGCCCACCCCGACGGAGACGCTCGAACCCAGCCCCTCACCGACCCAGTCACTCGGCAGCGCAACCGACCTGCTCCGGGAGCCCACGTCGACCAGGACATCTGCGGCGTCGGGGTCCGCTGTCCCCGTCGGAACCGCCACCACCTATCTTAACGTTCGCGGCGGCCCGGGCACCGAGTACCCCATCCTGGGCTGGCTGGAACCCGGTCAAAGCGCCGAAATCACCGGCCTCAGTCCCGACGGCGGCTGGTGGCAGATACGCTTTGTCGGAGTGGCCGATGAGAGCGCCTGGGTATCCAGCGCCTACATAACCGCCCGGAACACCCGAAACGTGCCTCTTGTAAAACCGCCGTCTGTGCCGCTTACGCCCGTGACCGTTAGCAACTGGCGCGGCGAGTATTTCGCCAACCCCGACCTGGTCGGGAATCCGGACCTGGTGCGCGATGACCTTCACATTAACTTCGAGTGGGGTGCCGGCGCGCCTGCTACTGGTTTGCCCGTGGATGGCTTCTCCGTCCGTTGGACCCGGAGCCTGAACCTCTCGGCCGACGCCTACCGCTTCTACGCCTACGTTGACGACGGCGTGCGCCTGTGGATCGACGGTGAGCTCGTCATTGATCAGTGGCACGACAGTTCGCCCACCACCTACACCGCCGACGTGGTTCTGGCCGAGGGGGTGCACGATCTCTTGATGGAATACTACGACCGCACCGGGGACGCCGTCGCCCAACTTGCCTGGGAGGAGTTGAAGGGCTACCCGGACTGGAAGGGCGAGTACTTCGCCAACTCCAGCCTGAATGGTGCGCCTATCCTGGTGCGCAACGACGTGGCCATCGACTTCGACTGGTCCGAGTCGCCCGGTCCGGGTGTGCCGGCCGACAACTTTTCGGCGCGCTGGACCCGCAGCCTGTACTTCCCCGCCTACGTTTATCGTTTTGACATCGTGGTCGATGATGGGGCGCGGCTGTGGGTCGACGACCAGTTGATCATCGATGGCTGGCGGTCTGGCGCGCCCGACGACTTCAGCGCCGAGATCGGGCTGTCCGAGGGTTCCCACACCCTGAAGCTCGAATACTTCGAGTTCAGATATGGTGCCCAGGTATCTCTCAACTGGACACCCGTGCAGGACGACTCATCCTGGGAGGCGGAGTACTTCGACAACCAACGGCTGGATGGAGACCCCGTCCTCGAGCGCGACGACGGCTTGATCAACTTCATGTGGGGCACCGGTTCGCCCGGCCCGGATGTGCCCGCCGACAACTTCTCCGTCCGCTGGAGGCAGGACGTAGACTTTGAGGGGGGCGACTATATCTTCAACGTGTGCATGGACGACGGCGCCCGTCTATGGGTGGACGGCGATCTCTTGATCGATAGCTGGCAGGAAGGCCGCGTACGTTTTCTTCAGGCCGGATACCATCTCCGCTCTGGGACTCATTACGTCAAGGTCGAATACTTCGAGCACACCGGCAATGCCCAGATCGAGGTGAGCTGGGATCGCCAGTGAGCTTGACCCGTATCGGTATCGGGTATACAATATCGGGTATATAATATCTTCACCTATCCGATACCGATACGGGAGACCAAGTATGCTCGAGCCACGGCTTTCGGCCCGCCTCGAAGCAAAGAAATCGCAACTCGACAGCCTGCGCCCGCTTCCGGCCGCCGCCGTGCGCCGCCTCAACCAGCAATTGACTATCGAGTGGATCTACAATTCCAATGCTATCGAAGGCAATACCCTCACTCTGCGCGAAACCCAGCTCATCCTGGAAACGGGTTTGACCATTGGGGGCAAAAGCCTACGCGAGCACTTCGAAGTCATCAACCACAAAGAAGCCATTGAGTACGTGGAGAGTTTGGTGGCCGGTGATGAGCCCATTACCCCCTTTCACGTGCGCCAGATTCACAAATTGGTCCTGTCCCGCATCGACGATGAGAGCGCCGGTCAGTATCGAATCCTGCCGGTAACTATTGCCGGGGCCACCCACCAGCCGCCTGAGTCCTGGGAGGTGCCCCGTCTGATGAGCCAGTGGGGCGATTGGCTAGGCGGTCTTGCACTGACGCTGAGTCCCGTCGAGCGGGCCGCCCTGGCTCACCACCGGCTGGTCGCGCTTCATCCTTTCATCGATGGCAACGGTCGCACGGCTCGCTTGGTCATGAACCTGCTGCTGATGCGTGACGGCTATCCGCCTACCATCATCCTGGGCGTCAATCGTCGCCAATATTACCGGGTGTTGGCCCAGGCCGATGCGGGGAATGAAGCGTCCCTGGTCAACTTCATTGGACGGGCGCTCGAGCGGAGCCTGACCCTATACCTGGAAGCTTGCACACCGCGCGCTGGTCCGCCTGCTCCTGAAGACGAATGGATCCCGCTGCGCGACGCAGCCCGGGGTACCCCCTACAGCCAGGAGTACCTGAGTCTGCTGGCCCGTAAGGGCCGCTTGGAAGCCGTCAAACGCGGGCGAGTCTGGTACACCACGCGGCGCGCCGTAGCCGCTTATCGAGAGTCGGTTTCCGACAAGAGGTAGCGACCGCACAGCCAAGGTGCAAAAACGCAAGAATTCTGGTACAATCATCGGCAACAGAGCACAATTGGAAAGTGAGGGAGCGTGGGTATGCAGGACGAATCGGTCCCGACCAAGCAACAAATTCTCTCCCAGATTCAGGACTATAAGATCCAACTTCGGGCATTGGGTATTAGGCGGTTGGGCCTATTTGGTTCCTTCGTCAGAAACGATGCCCGGCTGGATAGTGACGTAGATATTCTGGTGGAGTTTGAGCCGGGGCAGAAGAACTTTGACAACTTCATGCATCTCGCTTTCTTGCTGGAAGATCTGCTTGGGCGACCGGTGGAGGTGGTCACCCCTGAATCACTCAGTCCTTACTTGCGACCTTACATTCTGAAAGAGGTTGAGTATGTCCCGCTCGTGGCTTGAGTATCTGCGGCACATTCTGGACGAAGCCGAATACCTGATGGCCCACAGCCAGCATCTGAGCCGAGACAGTTTTATCCGC
>DAOUMD010000167.1:0-31656 GCA_034412795.1 Anaerolineae bacterium | reverse complement strand
AGGCGCATTCGCCCAGAATCATTACGCTTTACGCCTTACGTTTTACGAATTTGTCTGGCAAAGCAGGCCAAATTGTCAACCAGTTCTCTTGACAAAATGAACCATGCCAGACGGTGACGCTCTTTTTTTGAGTGAGTTCAAGTATGAGGCGATTACATCCCTTGAGCGGCGCGCACAAAGGTCTTGACCAGCCCCGGGTCGGTCACGGTCAGGCTGAACTCGGGCGGGCGCAGCTCGCCGCCCATGAAGCAGTTCGGGTTGCGATATGCCATGAGGCTTTCGCGGGTGGCCGGGGCGAGGAAGTGCACCTCCTTAACGCCGCTGGTCTCGACGATCTTCTTGAAGTTGTGTTCGGTGATTCCGCCGCCGGGCATAATGATGATCCGCTCACCCGCTTTTTCTACCAGCTTGGTGATCACGTCCAGCCCTTCCAGCACGGAGCTTTCCTGGCCCGTGGTGAGCACCCGGTCCACACCCAGCTCGATCAGGGTCTCCAGCGCTTCGTACGGATCGCGCGTCATGTCGAAGGCGCGGTGGAAAGTGACGCTCAAGGGCCGGGCCAGTTCCACCAGCTCACGGGTGCGTTCCTTGTCCACCGAACCGTCTTGGTTGAGAATGCCGATTACCACCCCGTTGGCGCCTTCCGCTTTGGCGGTTTCGATGTCGAGTTTCATGACCTCAAACTCAATCGGGGTGTAGCAGAAGTCGCCCCCGCGCGGCCGGATGATGACGTTTACGTCGATGTCGATGCTGCGCCGGGCGAGCTGGATGGTCCCCGCGCTGGGTGTGGTTCCACCCTCCAGCAGGTTAGCGCACAGCTCAACACGATGCGCGCCACCCTGCTGGGCGGCGATGGCGGCCTCGACCGAATCGATACACACTTCCAGAACGATGTTCAAGGGTGTCTCCTTTCTGACAGTAATTCCTTCATGCGTCGAGCTACAATGATTTCTTCTCCTTCTTGTAGAGTATGGACGCGAAGCCATATCTGGGGGTGTTTCACGCCGGGAGTTCGTACATCTACCAGTTTTACAGCAATTCGGGGTACACCTTCACGAAGTTGCTTCACTACTTCCTGTAAGGTCACACCAAGCATTCTCTCATCCCATGTCGCCGAAACAAAAGGAATGAGAGAACCAATCCCGGGAGGTAGTTTCCTCCGAAGCGTGATCCCGTCAATCTCCGCCAGGACACCAATAATATGCGATACCCGTTCTTCCCAAACCCTCATTTCAGCAGCGTGATCTTTTTGGAGATACAGCTCGATGGCCTTGACCAGCCCAACTATCTCCTCTTTGGCAGCCTTCATCCCACGCCCTATGCTGGCTACGTTGGGACTATCATTTATGATGCATGCGTCAATCAGATCTTTTCGTCCCAGTATAAGACCACTCGATTGCGGCCCTTGAATCGCTTTTCCTCCACTGAATACAACCAGATCGGCACCGTCCTCAATGAATTGGGACAAGTTCTCCACCGGCGGCACCTGAGCTGCCGCATCCACGATCACCGGTACACCAACGCGATGAGCCACTTGAGTCACTTGCTTCAGAGGTAGCGCTTCGCCCACGCAAAACCAGGCATAGGTATAGTAGACGGCGGCGACCTCATCAGTCAAGGCTGCTTTTAGCTCGCCCAGGTCTGAGGAGATTTCTGCAAACTCGCCGCCAGCGATGTGTACCGCGTGATCAAATGGATTGCGGTGTGCCTGGTGCACGACAAACCTGTTTTTCATGCCGGACGTATCGGGTAAGCGAGACACCTTGGTTGGATCTGTGCCGGTCATACAGGCGGCAGCCATAAGAGTGATCCCCGCTGAAGCACAAAGACAAACGTGAGCTGCCTCGACTCCAATCAGTTCAGCAATGCGCTGCCCTGCTGCCTGGTGGAGCTCATGGATGTCTACAAAATGACGGCTGGCAGCAACCATAGCGTTGGTTGTTTCTGGATCCATGATTGAGCCACCGAGGGTGGTCATCAAACCGGCGGCGTTGATGATCGGCTCTACTCCCAGTTCTTGGTAAATGTTCATATCTCCTTGATTTCCAATTACACGCCCCCTCTGCAGATCCCCGTGGGTAAAAGGCTCAGGGCGACGGCTGGGGCGGCTATGGTGTATAACTTTTGAGAGTGTTTCAGAAGTCAGGGGGGCGGCATTCGTGAAGAAGATGTTTCCGATTCGTGTACACGGACAGGTTTATCGGCCAGCCATGCAGCGTATTGCAGCGCCTGTCGAATGTCGTCCGGCTCCAGGTGCGGATAGGCTTCGATAATCTCTTCGGTGCTCATGCCGGTAGCAACCAGATTGACAATCAACGACACGGTGACACGCATATCTCGGATGCAAGCGCGCCCCTCCATAACATCTGGGTCAAACGTAATGCGGTCAAAGCCTAAATTTGGCATAGCTATTCCTTTCTGACCACCCGCTAAGGATTGGGGCGTTCCTTAGATGCATTATACCACGCTTTCTAACCAACTTCTAACCGATGCTTTAATTCGGATGCGTTCGGATTGGGGGCGAATTACTCTGATCCGAGGGGTGAGGCATCCCCAGATGTCGAGTTGTCGCCCCATCCACTGTCTGCGACGTGCGCTGACCGAGGCTGTTGTAGGCATATGTACTGACCACACCCCGCCTACGTCCGCACTCACCGGCCGGTTGGCGGCATCCCAAGTATACACGTTGGTGCCGTGGGTCAGCAAGCCACTATGTAGGCCAAGTAGATGACCAAATCCCGGCAGTGAATGCAGCCAGAAGGCACAGTTTGACAGCCTTGTTGCTTCAAAGCATAATCAGTGTGGCCAATCTGATTGAACCTACGGGAAGGACAGCCCAATGAACGAATCTCAAACCGCAACGATTAAGACGGAAGTTCCGCTCGGTCTATTGACACAGGTGCAGAAACTGGTTGATGCTGGCTGGTTCCGCAGCCTCGACGACGTGATGTTGGATGCCCTACGCCGGTTTGTCGAGTCGCACCGTACCGAACTGATGGAAGAGTTCATCCGCGAGGATGTCGAGTGGGGCCTTCACGGTGATGAATAAAGTCCCCCTGGATGTCGTTTGTGATGCTGGCCCCTTAATCCATCTCGACGAGCTTGGCTGCCTGGATCTACTGGCCGACTTTCGCAGTGTCCTTGTGCCCGAACAGGTCCGGCAAGAAGTCGAACGCCACCGACCTGACGCGCTCAGGCAGCGTGAGATAGCATTTCAAATGGTGCCTGTTATCGTATCGACTGAGGTTGCTTTTCAAACGTTGGTGCGAGCTATGGCGCTTGCCATGGGGAGCAGGCCGCCCTTTCGCTGATGGCGCATCATCCCCAAGCCGTCCTGCTAACCGACGACGCTGCGGCGCGTCTGGCGGCGGTCACCTTGGGCTGCAAAGTACACGGAACCATCGGCATATTACTGCGGGCCATCCGCCGTCAACAACGTACCCGCGACGACATTCTCACGATCTTGCGTCATCTCTCCGAGCATTCCACGCTTCATATCCGCCCCAGTCTGCTGCACGAGATTATCGTGAAACTCGAAACGTCTGCGAATTAGGCCGCGTCCAAAAATAACTTTGCACATTTCAGGACGCTTGAATTTCCTTGGTGGGTAGGTCTTCACCATCCCCGTCTTACGAACTTAACGATCCTCACCCACTTATTGCTGCATTTTCATACCGTCATTTGTTCCTACGGCCAAAACGCTGCCATCTGGTGAGAAGGCGATGCTCTCCGCACCGCTATGCCCCTTGAGTGTCCGCACAAACCTCCCATCTGCCACTCGCCATAGTTGTACGTCGCCATCTCCCAGAAAGTTTACGCCCGAGGCCAATATGCCACTCCCATTTGGAGCAAAAGCTACGCTACTTACGCGTCCCGTGTGTCCGTTCAGACTATCCAAGAGCCCTCCATCTGAAATCCGCCACAGCCGGATTGTGCCGTCAGATGACCCCGATGCCAGGGTCGCTCCATCGGGTGCAAAGGCCACGCTATCCACCCAACTCGTGTGCCCCCCCATTGTACCCAGCAGCCTTCCATCCGACGTTTGCCACAAGTGTATCGCGCCTTCAACGCATCGACGGTCCTCCAGTCTTTGCAGACATCCACCTGAGGCAAGGGTCGCTCCATCGGGTGCAAAGGCCACGCTGTATACCATGTGCTGGTGTTCCAACATATAGAGCAGCCTTCCATCCGCCACTCGCCACATCCACACAGCACCTTTGGTGCATAGGTGGTCTTTATCCCGCACTTCCACACATCCACTTGAGGCCAACAACGTTCCATCCGGCGAGAATGCCACGCCATATACGCCGTATGGATGTCCTTCCAGGGTACGCAGCAGCATTCCGTCGCTGATACGCCACAAGCGTACCTCATCTGACCCCCAGGCCAACGTCGTCCCATCCGGTGCGAAGGCCACGCCAGTCACCATGTGTTCGTGCTCCAGCGTGCGCAGCAGCGTTCCATCCGCCACTGACCACAGCCGCAGTGTACGATCGGCTGATCCAGAGGCCAAAGTAGTTCCATCTGGTGAGAATGCTACGCTCCACACAAATTCGGTGTGACCCTCTAAGTCGCCCAGGCGTTTCACACCGACCCACGGTATCTTTTTGATGAGGACAGTGGCGCTTACTAATGCCACTCCACAGCATAGCAGCGCTAACATAATCAGTGCTGCTATCCCAAATCGCCGATTCAGTCGCTGATACCAGGCAACGCCGGCGTCGCCTGAAGTTTTCGTTGAACAGGACGACCCTTTTTGGTCAGGCACAGATTGTCTCTCCTCACAGATTCAAGTACTTGGCCGGCGGATTTTCCGTATTCTTGCAGGGACCTTTAACCTGCATCACATAAAGTGCACTTGTTCCCGGGCTGGGTTTCGGCCACTATGGTCGGTTGTTACGCCATCCACCGTCTGTGACGTGCGCTGGCCCAGGCCGTTATACGCGAGGGTGCTGACCACGCCGCCCACGTCCACACTCACCAGTCGATTGGCGGCATCCCAAGTATACACGTTGGTGCTCTCTGGGTCAGCAAGTTGCTGCAAGTCGCGTAGGACTAAGGATTTAATAACTTACCCATTAGGCCGTGTTGGCATTTGAGTCTTTGCGCCTGAGAACCCCGCAACAGATAACCAAATACATCTCTGGGAATGCACAAATGTCAACACTACCTGGCCGACTGAATCAGGCCAGTATTTCGCTTGCATTTGAGGAAGTTATTTAATTCTCAATCCTTAGCAGTGCGATTGGTAGAGGTGAACAAGAAAAGGCGGACAGTACGTCCGCCCTACCTAACCAACTAAAGGCATTCGTCTTCGTTCGTGACCTCCTTGTGCTTGCGAAGTCTTGCGTGAAAGAGAGAGCGCAAAGGGTATTAGAGGATGCGAATAACTTCTGGTCTAACCAGACAGGATCCTCCGTCGATAAGCCTTACGTTGCACTTCCAGGTATGGCAAAAAATCCAAGTACTTGCGCACAACCTGGGAATAGTAGCCCCCACGGTCAAAATCCTTGCTCTGATAAACCAGTTGATTCTGGCGTACAGCTTCGTACTTCAAAACAATATCATCGGTATTGAGGAAGACCAAGTCAACGTCACAAAAGCCGACGCGCGCCAGATCGGCGAGAATGTCCAGTTTTCTGGAAAGAATCCGTGGGTGACGCGGCACGACCGCCAGATCCAGGTCGCTTTCGGCGTGTCTGCGGCCTGAGGCGGACGAACCAAACAGGTATACGGCTTGGATGTCTGGATAGCCTTTGAATATGCGACTTAGAAGCTGAGTGTCCAGTTTCTGGTGCATTGGTATCTGTCGGCGCAGGATCAGGTACGTTTAACTTTAAGCCGAGGTGATTATACTCTAGCGCATAGCGTGTGACAAGCCAGCTTGGCGAGCCCGGTATGCGCTGCAAAAAATGATCCTCCGTTCATCTATCTAGCCAGGAACTCCAATATTGGGACTTACCATAATTTGGATAGAAGATGTTTAGAGCCCTTTCCATCTTCTGTTGGCCTGACTGATTAACAACACCCTTCTCTTCGTTGATCAGTCGGTCGCTTTCAATAGTGTCAAGAATCAATTGAAGGCGCAAGAAGCTGTTGAAATCCGGAGCAACCACCTCCCCCTGAATTACTGGTCCTCCCCTAACCAAGTTGATCGGATCTATGCAGAAGTCACCACTGCGATTATATGAGACGACAAAACCCTCTCCGATTTCAGATATTCCAAGCGTAATAGGTATCCAATCTCCCTCCAACCTCTCTAGCGAAACGGCCCATTCTCTTTCTATATCGCGAGCTCTAAAAACGATGAAATCTCCAACCTGAATTTGCCGCTCTCGGACACAGGCAAGAAACCTAACAATGTTTGATGGTAAAATCCTCCAGACAGGAGCACAAGGAGGAGGATGTTTGCTTAGACCCCGGCTACTTAAGATGTACTCAAGAATTTCCTCATCGGAGTATGCAATTATTTGTTCGAGCTTCATCGCGCTCTTCACACTGGTGATGCCCCCTATCCCTTCCGAAAGGAGAGGACGGCCCGGTAACATTATCACTTGAGTGAACCATCTCCCTTCGGTAACATTATCTTTTGATTTGACGCGAGTTGACGTTGTCATCCCAGGTCAGGTCGGTCTGGGCGCCGTCTGCGTAGTAGTAGTCGAGCCGGTTGGCGTCGTCGCCTGCCCTGAGCACAGTCGAAGGGTAGGTGTAGGTGGCGACGGTGGTTGAGGTGATGGTCTGGGTTTGAACGGTGCGGTTGCCCACCGCATCGTAGCCGTAGGCGAAAGACTCGCCGGTGGAGTAGTCGGCGCCGGTCAGGCGGTAGAGGTCTTCACCATACCCGCCATTTCAACACCTCCACATACCTCTAAAGCCATTTCTCCGCCAGGTATCGGTGTAACGTAAGAGTGGCTTCTCGGTCACCGTCAAAGTAATCTTCAAAGAAGCCCACACTACCAAGCTGCTTTGGATACGAGTATCTTTCTCCGTCTTCACCGAATTCCGTTTCCCAATCATTGGGCTCGTCAGGGTCTATCATCAAAAACAAATCGGTTGGATAAAGATATGGCATCCCTAAATCGTTCATAATCCGGAAATCATCAGCTTCAATGCCAATAACCCGATATATATTGCCAGGTGTCAGGTCTCTGCACTTTGCCGTTCCTGAGTTATCTGGGTCAAGCTGAACCTTCATTTGCGGATACTCCTTCGGGATGTTCATACCAATGAATTTCAGCGGGTCTATCGTTAATCGTAATGATTGGACTACTTTTCTTAACCCACTTCCTTGGAGTTCCACCATATGCTCTCATTAATCGCTTAACGTCCCTGATTCTTTTGCCTTTTGCTATGACACGCGATTGTGAAAGCATCTCCTTTGTGAGCTTAATTGTCAAAACATTGGATACCTTACACGGCTGTAGCAGTGGAAAGTCAAGAATATGCGGTGTTGTGGGTGGCACATCGTCCAGGGAAGGCCCCGGAGGGACTGGCGCAACCACTCCGTCGTGTTGCCCAACGGCGGCTCAAGGATGTGTGGAGCCGGTTGTTGCTCAAGTGGTATTCACCAGGCTACCCGCGACACCTGCACTGAGCCCCGCCGAAGTGTCCAGGACGTATTCAGTTGTTACGCCACCCACCGTCTGCGACGTGCGCTGGCCGAGGCCGTTATACGCGAAGCTGCCGACCACGCCGTCCACGTCTGCGCTCACCAGCCGGTTGGCGGCGTCCCAAGTATACATGCTGGTGTCCTGGGGTGGCAAGTTCCGGCCACAAGGTGAGTTGAGTCTTGGCCCTTACCCGACTCATACTGTGACCAGAAGGTGAAAGAGGGGTGCGTTCATTTTTTGGGCACTAGCACCCTGAGCGTGTCGAAGGGTGCGGATTTGCGAAGATTCGTCGCTTAAGCCGCATCCTTTGACGCGCTCAGGATGCTGGCTCATATAATTTGCCCCCAAACCCGAACGCACCCGTACAAGAGGCCCCAATTGTTCCAACATGGCGACTATGCTATAATGTCAGAGGAATAGACGCATTTGCACCGTCAAAAGGAGATGTAACATGTCGTCTCAGCAAATTGTCTGGGAAATCCCCGAAGATCTGTACCGTGAACTCGTGTGGGCGCAAGAAGAACTTGCCTACCCCAGCCTGCTTGACCTCATTTCGCAATCTGTGCAACGCCATCTGGCCGAAGTACGGCATGAAGCCTGGCAACGAGAATTCCGCCTGCTTCAGCAACAAGTGCGCGCCACAGGTGGTTTTGGGCTGGGAGATACAAAGGATGAAGTGATTGCGAATCTACGGGAGATCCGGCGTCAGATTTTCGAGGAGGAATATGCGCATCTGTATTGACAGCAATCAGTTCGTCTTCGGCATCGCAGGCTCTGATCCGGCTTCAGAAGCATTGATGATGCTGCTACCCCACTTAGACGTTGTGCTCCCCCGGTTGGTAATAAAAGAGGTGACCCGCAATCTGAATGATGAGCAGGTCAAATCGCTCTATACTCTGATGTACAAGCACCTCGGGTGTCTATCATTGAGGAGCCTGTGCCGACCGCGCTGGTGACCAAGTACGTGACGCTTGGCTTACCCCAAAAGGCAGATGCAGTGATTGGTGCATTTGCCGAATGGCAAGGCGTGAAATATTTGATCTCAGACAATCGCCATTTTCTGGTGGAATTAGACAGCGATGCTCGAGGTGCTAAGTCCCGACGAGTTCTTGCGGCGCTACTATCGGGCTGTTCTACTGATGGACGAGTGAAGATAGTACTGTGCCAGCTATCCAGCGGGCCAAGGAACCACCGATTGATCTCACTGAAATTCACTGGACTTCGATCCGTTTTCAGCACCCACGCGCAAACTGCACCTCAACATCAAGAGAAAACATGGCTCGGTCTCCCGGGGTGATGATGTGGGTGGCGGAAGAAAAGGGCAGCGGATGAACAGCGGATAAGCAGATGCGTCGTCTCCCATCCGCTTATCTGTTTTTCATCCGTTGCCCTTCTCAAAAAATGATGAGCAGGTCTTCGACCATACCCGCCTTTCGAACTGGCTCAACGTATTGACTTGGAAGCTAAGTTCTCCACCCAAGGTATGCCATATTTCAGCAGCTTGTCTAATGCATCACGGCAAGCACCCTCAAGTTCATCTTCATTTCGAAAGTGCCACCAATGGTCACTCTCCCATTTGGGATCTTGGCGGTCTGCTATCCACAACCAAGATGCCAAACGTCCATGTAGGATATAACCAGACCGCATCTGGTCCCTGGAAACCCTGTGAGGATAGTAATTTCTGGTTAAATTAACTGCAAACTCAATGAGGTAGTTGGGTTGCAAAGCTCTTGGTTGAAATTCTACAACGATGAAAATCCCTTCTTGTAGTTTTTTCTCGAACCATATGAGTCCTTCCTCATCATCTTGCCCAGGAGGGTAAATGTCCATATCATATCCCAAAGCTGTGATCTGTGGTTCCACGATTCTTGCTACCAGTGACTTGAATTGCTTAAGTTCCATACACCACACCTCGTTTTTTTGGGGCAACTTTATAGATTGTTGTCCATCTTGAAGTTCAATAACCTCTTAGAGCCGGGGGCTGACATCCGCCAGGTTAGACATTCCATACGCTGTGGTAGATGTAGGCGTTTAGTTTGCCACCAACTACTTTTGTTATAGGCCGTTTCACAAATGGCGATGGCTTCTTGAACTGTCATACTTGTGTCGATCATCGAATTCGGGTAGAAGCCAGTCCCTACAGATAGAGCAAAGCATTGAAAAAAAGCAGCGGGCCTACCACCGACAGGATGGGGAGGCGGAGGTTTATGTCCCGATGGGTCGGATCGATTGACAGGATTGCCTTCAACGTAACTCCAACCATTAAGTGTCTAGGATCGTTTTACATCTCCAGACCATGGATCCTTGCTGAGGAACCGTCCCGCTATTGGATCATAATACCGCGCCCGCAGGAAGACCAACTCTGTGCCCACATCCCACAGCTCACCCGTGTATCCAAACTCGCTCACCCCCACCCCGGCCGCCTCGAACAGGTTCCCAAACGGATCATAACTCTGCGCCAGGGTCACCTGCCCACCGGCGTTGCTAAGCTGCCGCACCGAGCCCAGGTGGTCGGGCAAAGCGTATGCCCACACACCGGAGCCGTACTGCGCCAGGATTTGGCCCTGGATCTGCACGTAGTAGGTACTCGCCCCGCCGCTGGTGGCGACGATGACTTCCGGTAAGCCGCCAGCCACGCCTGCACTGAGCCCCGCCGAAGTGTCAAGCACATATTCAGTTGTCGTGCCATCCACGGTTTGGGCAACACGATAGAGAATTCATCTCCATTCCCAATATTTGGCCCCTTGGGCAGTCACAAGATGATCGAGCCACTCATTAAAAGATGCAGATGCAACTGGCCAATACTCGACCGGATCATAAGGGCTTCCTTGTATAACGGCACAACTGATACCGTTCGATGTCGGCCGTTTTAGATCAAAAGCCAGTACATGTTCATCGCCATAACTCTCTGCAAAAGCGACAAAGTGCGGTTTCCATTTCCCCTCTAGGCTGTGTTGCCATAGATGCTGTTTTTCAAGAAGTTCACCTGTACTATAGATTTTGAACCCCCATTGGCCGTATTGGACATCATAAAACATTACAGCTCCATTCGTGATATGCGACACGAAGGCGACATAGTCCTTCGGCAGCGATTTGCCGAGTTGTCGTTGAGTCTCTACGATAGTTTCAGTTGTAGCCAGAGGAAACCACTCAAAACTTGCTACCCATAAACGTCCAGAATGCGCTACTTCACACTGGCCGTCTGCAGATAGTCGTTGGCGAAGCAGGGAGATCCCCGCAAACATCTTCTCGATTTTCACGGGCGTCCTCCGTAGCTTCTCCACCATGGGGTGAGTTCTTGCTGGTGTGTATCTCGATCGACCGGAACGAGGTTTTCAAAGCCATTTGTTCCGCCATATTACCTTTCAGTACATCGAATTTTAATATCATTTGAACCTCACAAAGTCGCAACCCGGATTGCAGTTCTCAACGTCTTATGCGCAAAATACCCTACTGCTTGACGTGCAGGCACTCTGTAGATTTGTTATTCTCTAAACTAACTGACGACAGGCCATGCGCCACAGGTCGTTGAGCCAGCTAATCTGAATTTGATCTTTCACCTTTGGCTTCTGCGTCTTGTGTAATGCTAGCTATCGCTTCAGCGGCATATCTTTGTTCAGCCTCACTGCCATTATCTGCTAGTGCCTTTAGGGCAGGAAGGGCTCGCTCAGCCGCCTTACCAAATTTCGCGAGTCCCTTGGCTGCAGTTTGAGGTACGAGAAACCTGTCTGACTTCAACTGCGTAATCAGGGCATCAATCGCCTTAGGGTCTCCGATGTTTTCTAATGCTGCAACGCAAGCATATGTTAGATCGGCTTGCTTCGAATCTAAAAGTATAAGAAGTGGCTCAACGGCTCGCTTATCACCGATCTGACCTAAAGCGATTGCAGCTGCGGCTCTAACTTCTGTATCCTCCTGAGTCGAAGACAAGAGTTCTAGCAGTAGATTTCTTGCTTGTAGGTTTTGTGTTTCACCTCGCAGAACAACACTGCCCAGCGCGATTACCAACTCTCTGCGGACCCAAGGTGGATCCGTGTAACGAGTTAATCTATGCAGCAGCGGTTCTGTTGCTTTGCTGTCGCCTGAGACTGCAATATTTTGGGCAGCTTCGCAGACTTCATCGTGCGCAGAGGTTGAGTCTTCTATGATTTCCAGCAAGGCTTTCAAAGGCGATTGATTTTTAGATTTGTTCTTGGTCATGGCCGCCTCTCAACTCTTATTGGAATACCTTCACGACCAAACAGGTCAGTCAGATAACGAACAGCCTCTTCGTTGTTGGTCCACCACTCGACGCCATTAGAATCAGCACTCTCAACTTGACGACGGGCTTCATCTAGGACCTGTTCCTCACGAAATGATGCGACCGCTGGATCTAGACGATCGGTATACCAATCACCTTTAGCATCTTTTGCATCGACAAAGGTCTTGGTGTTTGGATCCCAGGCATCATAAGCTGTACCATTATAGTGATAGTTTTTATCAGGCGGGCCTCCGAGGTGCTCACGCACCTGTCGCTCATACTCAGCTCCACCCGTTCCTCTTCGGGGTCCCCACTGGCCTTGCCCCTGATCTTGCGGAGGTGTTGGCAAAGGTACCGGTTCTCCTTCTGGCGGTGGCTCAAAACAGCCCTGCTTCTGACAAATCTCACCCCCAAAGACGCCGGCTTCAAGTAGCACGCTGTATCCAGCAATAGCCAAAGCCTCTGCAAGAATGAGATGTGAGATAGCTGCCCACTCCACATAGGCAATAGCCCTGGCCTTATCGCACGGAGAGGCATAAGGGTGTCCGGCGATAAGTATCGCCATGTCCAGATTCTCACAAGTCTTGTCATAGTAAGGAATATCTCGCAGGAATTCGAGGGGCCCCCAACAACGCCCAGATGGATCAACTCGGTTGACTGGGTTGCTTTCCACATAGCTCCACCCGTTGAGCGATTGCGGCTGAAGGTCATCTCCCTCCCACGGGTCCTTTGCGACAAATCTCCCCGTGTTCGGCTGGTAATACCGCGCCCGCAGATAGAGCAACTCCGCTTGGCTATCCCACCACTCACCCGTGTAACCAAACTCACTCGCGCCCGACCCCGCCGCCTCGAACAGGTTCCCAAACGGATCGTAACTCTGGGCCAGGGTCACCTGCCCACCGGCGTTGGTAAGCTGACGCACCGAGCCCAGGTGGTCCGGCAAGATGTAGGCCCACGCACCCGAGCCGTGCTGCGCCAGGATTTGGCCCTGGATCTGCACGTAGTAGGTACTCGCCCCGCCTGTGGTGGCGACGATGACTTCGGGCAAGCCGGTAGCCACATCGAGAACGTATTCAGTTGTTACGCCGCCGACGGTCTGTGACGTGCGCTGGCCCAGGCCGTTATACGCGAAGGTGCTGACCACGCCGCCCACGTCCGCACTCACCAGCCGGTTGGCGGCGTCCCAAGTATACACGCTGGTGTCCTGGGTCAGCAAGTTGCCGTTGTCGTCCCAGGTCAGGTCGGTCTGGTCGCCGTCTGCGTAGTAGTAGTCCAGCCGGTTGGCGGTGTCGCCTGCCCTGAGCGCAGTCGAAGGGTAAGTGTAGGTGGTGACGGTGGTCGAGGTGATGGTCCGGGTGTGGGTGGTGCAGCAGTTCTTCCCGTGAAAGCGTAAACGGAGACAGGATTGCCCATTGGGCTGTAGGCATATTGGAAGATGGAAGGCCGGAAGGATGGATTGGCGAAGAGCAATGGATCAGGCGGTAGGGGAGATTGCGGGTGTTTCAATCAGGGATGCCGCGTTGCATTTCCTCTGCTTCGTTCGATACTCTATCGTATATGCCTAATGCGAAAAGCCACGTCAACAGAGACTCTCTAACAAACCTCGTGAATCTGATGCTGTGAATCTGAAGAACGTTAGCGCCACGCGACTCCAGTAGTCCTAATCTGTTAACTGCTAACCCTGTCCCATCAATTCCATTCATCTTGCACATATACATGGCGCGGGGAAGATGAAAGCCCTGGGTGATCAACGTAGCTTCTTTGACGTTGAGTTCCCTGAAATGCTTGCACGTATCATGTGTGTCAATACCCAGATCATCAGTAAGGATGTCTTTTTCTGGTATGCCGCGATTAAGCGCATACTGGGCGATATTATCTACCTCGTTGTTATGACGGTTGTCGCCAGATATGAAAAGCCTTTCAATTTTCCCCGCATCATACAGAAGAATAGCTCCTTCTATTCTTTCTCTAGCGGCATCGCTTAGCATTTGATTCTCATGCACCCTCGCGCCAAAGACAATTCCATATTCCCTGCTCGGAACAGCATCGAGATCTGAATGTATGTTACTGCTGGAACAAGAGACCAGAAGGGTTTGTGGCATGAAGTAGAGAGAAACCAAGATAACCGATGCTACAAGTGTCTTTCCATTCAAGATGAGAGGCTTTAACCTGCATGTAGTACCACGGCAGAATACTCTTAGCATTACCTTTGACCGCACCTTCGTAACTGCACAATTGGAATTGAAGTAGGCCGATTGGTGGGGAAAGCACCGCCCCAAATAGCCTGAATCCAGCTTCGTTTCCCTAAAAGGCGGCGTTTTCGCTCTCGAAGTGGGGCGTCATCCCTATCGTATTCCTATTTGTGCGGTTGTCAAGGTGCCAGTGCCCCCTGATGTTAGAGACCGCTGTTGTGCTTTGTTTAACAGCGGCTCAACGATAACGACATAGCAGGTCAAAGGCGCCCTCAATGCCTCGTTGGATATCACGATCCCTACGGACCGATTTTGGTAACGAAGTGGCTCAATATGGATTCCAAGGAGCTGATGATTTGCGAAGACAATAGAGAGTCATTAAGATATACGGATCATCATCAACTCGGTTGAGGAGGTCTGAGCGCGGAAGCTCTGATGGGGTCAGATCAGGTTCGATTTTCTGAGTGTCTTGTGGTATAATGTCCCCGTGCAGCCCCGGCTGTGGATTCGTGTCGGGGCTTTTTCGACGAAATGAATGGGTTTACGCTCAGGAGTATATGTGATGGTAGTGTTGAGGCAGATAGTTTACATTCTTTTGGAATTGCTGAAATGGATCATACTGGCTCGCGTCGTGCTTACCTGGTTGCCCAGGTTCGGCGTTCACATCGATTCACAAAATCCGATCGTCCGTTTTATGCATCTGATTACGGAACCATTCCTATATCCGCTGCGCCGTTTCAGCCGGGTGGGTATGATAGATTTGAGCCCCATAATCGCTTTCTTTCTCATCGGCCTGATTCAACAGTACACGCTGGGACGCCCCATTCGCCAGACCATTGCGCTGGCCATCGTCCTGGTCGTCGCTTTTTCGGTGCACGAGTTTGCGCATGCCTGGACAGCCTACCAGTTGGGCGACCCCACCGCCAAGGACGCGGGCAGATTGACCTTGGACCCGCGCAAACATCTGGACGTGTTGGGCAGCATCATGGTGTTGGCCGTGGGGTTTGGCTGGGCCAAACCGGTCCCTGTCAACCCCTATTATCTGCGAAACGGCAAAGCCGGCATGGCGATAGTGGCGGCCGCCGGGCCTCTATCCAACTTGATTCTGGCCGTCATTGCCGCCGTCCCGCTGAAGATGGGCCTGATTGAGCCTTATTTTTCTTCCAGACTCTTGCCCAACCCGCAGCAAATCATTATTACGTTCGTCGGGCTAAATGTGGTCTTGCTGGTATTCAATCTCTTGCCTATTGCCCCGCTGGATGGGTTCAGGGTTGTGGCCGGGCTGTTGCCCTATCCCTCCTCCGAGACCTTCAGAAAACTGGAGCCCATCGGCCCCATGATCCTGATTTTCCTGGTCTTTTTTGGGGGACCGATTTTTTCGGCTTTGATTATGGCACCTACTAATCTCTTGACGAATATATTGATCTGATGGTAACTACTTGAGTTTAGATAACTTGTAAGAAACCGGGTTTTTGAACTTCAGTGTGCAACCGCAACTATGAAAAAGCAACTTGTAACGTGCTAAAACCTATGGTCAGATGACAAAAACCCGGTTTCTTGGCTTTTATCTAAACTAAAATAACTACACAAGCACATACCGGTGCGGGGTAGTCCAATAAGGGTGAGCGCGTTCCTCCAGAGAGCCTATTACCGGTCCTCCCAATTCTTCAAAGCGATGGGCGCTGCGATAGGTGCCCGGGTGGCCGAAGACGAGCGTGTCCTGGTCGAGTCGGTGCTGACGGCTCCGGCGCAACGGAAGCTCTTTGACTGTATGCCGGCTGCCGACCAGCGTCACGCTGTGGCTCTGTTGAATACCTTGCGTGCTGGGGGACACGAGCATCCGGCTCTGATGCAGGCCGCCCTGCTTCACGACGTGGCCAAGAGCGGAGCGGGGATCACCATATTTCACCGGGTTGCCGTGGTACTATTGAGTGCGTTTCGTCCAACCTGGCTGCAATGGCTGGTGCGTGATGCTGATCACGGCCTTCCCCACGGAGGTGTCAGCCTATGGCGGCGGCCCTTCACGCGTTACGTGGACCATCCGTCCATTGGAGCGCGCTGGGCCGAGGAGGCCGGTTGTCATCCGATGGCTGTGTCCTTGATTCGGCGACATCAATCACCTGTGTCGGCGTCTGACGCGTCACCAGACGCGTCAGACGTGTTAGAAGATCGATTACTAAGGCTGCTGCAGGCAGCCGATGATCAGAACTAGGAGCAAAGTGTGGCAGAACAAAAAATACAAATCAGCATTGTTGGTCTGGGTAGTATTGGCACTTCGATCGCGTTGGCGCTGCGTCAGTCAGACGAGCCTTTGTTCATCGTGGGCCACGACAAAGACCCGCGAAATGCAGGGGCGGCCAAGAAGTTAAAGGCGGTTGATAAGACCGATTGGAACCTCATCGGTGCCTGTGAGAAAGCGGACATCGTCTTCCTGGCAATCCCTATGCCTGCCATTGAGGAGACTTTGCGCGCACTGGCTCCCCATCTAAAAGAGGGTTGTGTCGTCACCGATACGGCTAGCTTGAAGGGACAGGTGGTCGAGTGGGCTGAAGCGTTGTTGCCCGAGTCGGTAAGTTTTGTGGGTGGCAACCCGGTGGTGGTCTCGAATGGGGCCGGGCCAGACGCAGCCGATGCCAATCTCTTCCGGGGTAGCCTTTACTGTATCACCCCGGCGTCCAGCGTTCACCCCGACGCAGTCAGCCTGGTCTCCGGCGTGGTCGCATTGCTGGGGGGAAAACCCTATTATCTGGACCCGGTCGAGCACGACGGCTTGATGGCGGGTGCAGAGCATCTGCCCCAGGCAATGGCTCTTGCTTTGGCTTCAGCCACTATGGAAGATTCTATTTGGCGCGAGATGCGTAAGCTGGCGGGTGGCAGTTTTGAGCGAGTCATTTCCCTTCTTGGGGGGGACCCGGACGCACTGAGCGCCGTGCTGCTGACCAATCAAGATAATCTCGTGCGCTGGCTGGATGCGTATTCTGTCGCAGTAAAAGAGGTGCGCGACCTGGTTGCTCAGGGGGAGCACGAGCCGCTGGCCCAGGCCGTTGACAAGGCCGTGGTCGCCCGGCGTGAATGGGCTCAGGATCGAGGCGAGGGATTTGCCGAAATCAAGCCGGTCGAGGTAGAGCGGGCCGGCTTCTTACGCCAGATGTTCCTCGGGGGAGGGCGCCGCCGTTCGTGACCTTTGGGTACCAGAAGTTTGTCTCTACTTGTGGAACATAGTACAATGACCCTGGATTCTGACTGGTGCCCTGTCAAGGCTCATTTGAGGAGCAGGCGGCATCCCTAGACATCTTCATAAGACAGAGCTCTGACAAATGAGACAGGAAATTAGCTCACCGATGAACACGGATGAACACAGATATTTCAAATTGTTATCCTATCCGTGTAAATCTGTGTTCATCCGTGAGCCATCAACTGGGCGGTTTGAGGGCTAGGATTTGACAATCTCTGGCGAGCAAACAAGTGTGGGCCTATTTACGCCGACCTGTACCAGTGCACCGTCGGATAAGTTTTGATAGGTTCGTAGTAACAACTTCAGTCGTTTTTCCCGCGTAATGAGCGACTAAAGTCGCAACTACCAGTCTCAGAATTTGCCTGAGGGTGTACTGGTGGGTAGAGGTGGCCGGGCTTAGATTGGAGAGAGGAGACGACGTGGCGGACGGGTCTTCGAGACCATCATACAATGTATTGATGCTGGCTCCCACTATGTTTTTCGCCGACTATGGGTGCCACGTCCGTATTTTGGAAGAAGCGGTGATCCTGCGCAAGCTGGGCCACCGCGTTACCATTTTAGCCTATCCCAACGGAAACGATGTGGCCGGATTGGATGTGCGGCGCTGTTGGGGCGTACCTTTTAATTATCGGGTGATTGTCGGTTCGTCGCGACACAAGCTGTACCTGGATGTGATGCTGGCCGTCAAGGGGCTGGCGCACGTACTGCGCGACCGGCCGGACGTCATCCACGCCCATCTGCACGAGGGTGGGTTGCTGGGTTGGTTTTTGAGCAAGCTTACCGGCGCGCCGCTGGTTTTTGATTTTCAGGGCAGCCTGACCAGCGAGATGATAGACCATCATTTTCTCGACGAAGATAGTTGGGCTTATTCGCCCCTCATGTGGCTAGAGACCCGCATTAACCGGGCCGCATCGGTTCTGTTGACCAGTTCTCAGCACGCAGCCGGTTTGCTCAAGCGAAAATTCGAGGTGCCTGAAGGGCGGATTTACCCCACGCCCGACTGTGTTAACGCGGATGTCTTCTCGCCCGAGGTGATCTCGGACGTCGACAAAGAAGAGTTGAAAGAGGAGTTAGATGTGCCGCGCGGAAAGCAGTTGATTGTATACCTGGGGCTTTTGGCCGAATACCAGGGTACCGGGCTTTTGCTTGAAGCTATCCAGCACCTTAAGGGCGAGCGGGATGATTTCCACTTGCTACTGATGGGTTATCCCGGTGTGGAGCACTACCGGGCCATTGCCGCTGACTTGGGCGTAAGCGATGTCGTCACCTTCACCGGCAGAATCCCTTACCAGGAGGCGCCCCGCTACCTGGCGCTGGGTGACCTGGCCGTGGCGCCCAAAACCTCGGCCACCGAGGGAAGCGGCAAGATCCTCAACTATATGAGTATGGCGTTGCCGACGGCGGCCTTCGACACGCCGGTAAGCCGCGAGTACCTGGGGGAGTGGGGTGTGTATGCTTCGGAGCGCACTGCCCAGGCGTTGACGGCGACTTTGAGGCAACTACTGGACATGCGCCTTACTGAGCGGGCAGCTTTGGGCCGGCGTTTGCGCGGACGTGCCCGGTCGCTGTTTTCCTGGGACCGGGTAGGAGAGCAATTGGTGGCCGTCTACCGGGCACTGATCGAGGGGAAACCTTTGCCGCGCATAGTGGTTGAGCGGCCAGCCTCTGTTCAACACGGGTAGGCGTGTGAACATCATCTTCTCTCATCTCACAATACAGCTTCGCTAAAGAAGATCTTGTCCTCCCCTATGACAGTTTTTTCTCCGACTATTCTAACTTCTATTTTGTAAGCGATGTCAACTGAAGACGTGCCCACCATTAACTCGATCTCTCCAGGTTCAAGAACATATGCCATTTGCTGGTTATAAAATCCAAATTGGTTAGCATAAATAGTGAACGTAACTGTCTTCTTTTCTCCGGGTTCAAGCGAAACCCGTTTGAACCCGATAAGTTCCTTTACCGGACGGGTCACACTGGCGGCTATATGACGGGCATATATCTGGACCACCTCGTCCCCTGCTCGCTTGCCGGTATTGGCGATCTCCACACTAAGTTTAAGTTGCTCGCCGGCGGCGATCTCGTCCTGATCAACTCGCAGGTTACCAATTTCAAACGTGGTATAACTCAAGCCATAGCCAAAGGGAAAGAGAGGCTCTCCCCCGAAGAAGCGATAGGTGCGACCCTCCATTTGGTAGTCTTCAAAGGGTGGCAAATCTTCCACCGATTTGTAGAATGTGACCGGCAGCCGTCCGGCGGGATTGTAGTCGCCAAACAGAACATCCGCCAGCGCGTCTCCCCCCGCCTGGCCAGGATACCAGGCCTCGAGAATCGCCGGGAGGTGCTCAGCCGCCCAATTCACGGCCAACGCGCCCCCGTTTAGCAACACCAAAACTACCGGCTTGCCCAGGGCGTGGACGTGTTTGAGTAGTTCCTCTTGCGGGCGCGGCAACTTGATGTCGGTCCGGTCGCCACCGGCGAAGCCATCTACGTCAACCGGCATCTCCTCGCCTTCAAGGGCCGGGGACAGCCCCATCACGGCCACCACCACGTCTGCTTTTCCAACCGCCTCCAGCGCCCTTGCTCTATAATCCACGCCGGGGGGAGACCACAGGAGTTGTACCTGCGGGTCAAGCCCCCGGCTCACATAGTCCAATTGGAGGCGGTAAAACCGGCCGGCTTCCAGTTCCACATCTTTCGTTTTGAGTATAGGGTGATGAATGTCTCGATAGTCTACGACGAGCTCGCCGTCCAGGTAGAGCGTGTAAGCACTGAATCCATTGACGCCGAGCCGATACGTGCCGCTGACGGGCGGTACGAGAAAACCGGTCCAGCGCACGGCAAAGTGATCGCCCCATCTTCCCGTCAGTGGGCTAGTATCCTTCCAGATAAAATCGATAACCCCGTCAACCTGGCGCAGCATAGGGTCGCCCTCAAAGCGCGGGTTGTCGTAATAGGCCGCTGTCAGGCCCTTCTCGTTGGCGTTGGCATGTGCCGGACGGAGGTGGACGGGGGGGATGACTTCTAGCGGGGGAACTCCGTCGGCCAAACCACAACCCTGCGCGTAATAGATTTTCGTGGCCGGCGCGATTTTTGTGCGGATACCTTCAAGCAAGGTGACGGCCCTGGCTGGCGTACCGTTGTAGTTGCCCAATAACACTTGCAGGTTGTCGGCGTTAGGGCCGATGACGGCGATTGCTTCCAGGTCTTTGGGCAAGGGGAGCAAATCCCCGTCATTCTTGAGCAGCACGATGGACTGCCGCGCCGCCTGAAGAGCCAGTTCGCGATGCTCTGGAGAGTCGACGATCTCGCATGGAATCTGGGCGTAAGGTACTTGCTCCGGGGGATCGAACATGCCCAGGCGGAAGCGCGCGCTGAAAAGGCGGGTGACGGCGCGGTCTATGATATCTTCGGAGATCAAGCCTTGCTCTACGGCATCAAGCAGGGCAGGGTACACTGAACCGCAATTGAGTTCACAACCGTTCTTGACGGCCAGGGCAGCGGCTTCCGCGGCGGTTTTGACTACCTGGTGGTGTTCAAAAATATCGCGAATGGCCTCGCAGTCGGAAACCACGTAGCCGTCGAAGCCCCACCCCTGGCGCAGGATCTTCTCCAGCAGCCTTGGGCTGGCGCAGCAGGGTTCGCTGTTGAGCCGATTGTAGGCGCCCATTACCGAGGCGGCCTTGCCTTCTCGAACGCAGGCTTCGAAAGCGGGGAGATAGGTCTCCCACAGGTCCCGGTCGTCCACTATGGCGTCGAAACTATGCCGCTCGGCCTCGGGGCCGCTGTGGGCAGCGTAGTGCTTGGGCGTGGCGACCAGCTTCAGATAGTGCGGGTCGTCGCCCTGCAACCCCTGGACAAAGGTTACCCCCATCTGGGCGGTGAGGTACGGATCCTCACCGTAAGTCTCCTGGCCGCGACCCCAGCGTGGATCGCGAAAGATGTTGACGTTCGGTGACCAGAAGGTCAGCCCCGTGTAGATTTCCCGGATGCCTCGGCGGGCCGCTTTGTGATGTTTAGCCCGTGCTTCGTCGGAAATGGCGGTGGCGATCTGGTGCATCAGATCGGGGTTCCAGGTCGCGGCCAAACCGATGGCTTGCGGAAACACCGTGGCCACTCCGGCCCTGCCGACGCCGTGCAAAGATTCGTTCCACCAGGTATATTGGGGAATGCCCAGCCGCTCGATGGCGGGAGCGTCAAAGACCATCTGCGAGATCTTTTCCTCCAATGTCATTCTGGAGATCAGGTCGGTTACGCGTTCTTGAAGTGTCAATGTCGTGCTGTCGTCCACAGGTTACACCTCATTCCCAATATATGAGCAACAGGAAACCACTTGCCTGGTTCGCTGGTGGCGTAGAGACTGTATGCTTGCTCACGGGCTTCTACTTTGAGATACAATCGGCCGGTCCGATATCTCGCTGTACAAGTGGCACTTGACGAGCACATCGTCAATGTAGATATCCGCTGGTACTTTCTGTTTGCAGATATCCATAACTAGAGGGCATCTTCCTGCAAATCGGCAGCCTTTTTTCAAGTATTCCTCGTGTTCTATGTCAGAGAGCTTTACCGCGCCGCTCCATCGCCTTTTGGGATCCGCTTCGGGGATTGATTCTCTAAGGAGTCTTGTGTATGGGTGTTTCGGGTCCATCAATACCTGTTCCACAGGTCCCATTTCAACGATGTTCCCCCTGAACATGATGGCGATTCGATCACTCACATAGTAGGCTGTGGCCAGATCGTGTGTAATGTATAGCACACTCACACCAAGCTCTTCCTTGAGCTTTTTGAAGAGATTCACGATTGACATCCTCAAGGAAGCGTCTACCATCGAAACGGGTTCATCTGCGATCAGGAGAGTTGGGTTTGTCAGCAGGGCTCTGGCGATGGAAATCCTCTGAAGTTGCCCGCCGGAGAACTCGCTCGGGTATTTGCCGGCAAACTCTTCATAGGAAAGACCCACCGACTCTAGTTTCTGATCGATCAAGCCGATTGCGTCTTTTTTGTTCGTGGCCAGCCTGTAATTCTGGATCGTCTCAAAGAAATACCGGTCAGCCGTTCTCAAGGGATTGAAGGTACCGAAAGGGTCCTGGAAGATTGCTTGGATCCCCTGGGTGCGCCACACCTTTTCGTTTCTTCCGACTCTCTTGCCGTCATGAGTGATCATGCCTGAGGTTGGTTCCTCAAAGCCCAAAACCATTCTGGCGGTAGTTGTTTTCCCACAGCCGCTTTCGCCAGCCAAACAAAAGATCTCTGCCGGTTTAACGTAAAATGACACATTGTCGGTCGCCGTTATTCTAACCCTGGAGAACATGCTGCCCAAGGAGAAGATTTTGGTCAGTCGATCGATTTCAAGTATTTTTTCCATTTTTCCCCTCTCCGACTAACCAGCAGGCAACTCTGTGGTTGGCATTTACCCTGGTGTGACCCGGCATCTGTTGGGCACAAATGTCCAGGGCATAGGGGCACCTGGGGTGAAAAAGACAACCACTGGGGGGATTTATGAGAGACGGGGGACTGCCCGGTACGCTTTCGCGGGTTGTTTTGTCCCCAAACTTTGGCAGAGAATTGATCAAATACTGGGTGTACGGATGGAGCGGGTCACCAAAGATTGTTTCGGTCGTCGCCTCTTCGACGATCTTGCCGGCGTACATGATCCCGACCCGATCCGCAATGTTGGCATGAACGCCCATATCGTGCGTCACCAGGACAATCGTATTTTCCAGTTTTCTCTGGATGTCCTTGAGAAGCTGCACCACGCCCCTCTGGACGACGACGTCGAGGGCCGTAGTCGGCTCATCCCCGATGATGATTCGGGGCTTGAGAAGCGTCGCCAGGGCGATCGTCACCCGTTGTCGCATGCCACCGGACAACTGGTGTGGATAGGCATCCAAGATCTTGAGGGGAAGTCCCAATTCTGTAATATGCTCCTTGGCGATCTCAAAGGCGTCCATTCTCGTCTTGCCACTCACGTGGCTCTCGATGAAATCTCGATAGGTTTCTTTTAGTTTGATCACGGGGTTGAGAACGCTCATCGAACCTTGCGGAACGTAGGAAATATACTGCCAACGCAGTCGTCTCTTGGCCTCCTCGCTCAGAGAAGCGACGTCGATCTCCCCACTGGTCACGTACCGGTCCTCCTCAGCATCGGGCACGGGAAGGAGATTGAGAGAAGCGATGTCGAGCTCGGTACCAGTCACGTGATAGTAGACCTTTCCGCCAATCAGTCTCAGGGGAGGTTCGATGGCGGCGGCGAGTGCTTTCAAAAGCGTCGTCTTACCGCAGCCGCTTTCACCGGCAATGCCGTAGACTTCGTTCTCCCGGATATCGATGTTGACATCGTCGACCGCTTTCACCACCTTTTGGGTCCCGTGGACGTCGAGCACGTAGAAGGCTTTCAGTTGTTCAGTTCGAAGTATCGTCTGGTTCATAGCTTCCTCACTGCGCCCCGACGCGCTGGATCCGCGTTCTGGGATCGAGGTATTCGCTGATGCTGACCGAGAGCCAGTACAGGGCCACAAACAGGAGAACCGAGAGGATGATGGGTGTCAATAACCACCACCAGTAGCCAAGCAACATCGCCTGATAGCTGATCGCCCATTGGAGCATCGTGCCCAGCGTCGGGATGTCCATGTTCACCAAGCCAAGAATGGCGAGTGTGATCTCCATGCCAATTGCCCAGGCCATGTTGTTGATCAGGGTGGAGAACACCAGGGGGGTGGCGAAGGGCATGTACTCTTTTAGTACGAGACGCAGTGTGCCTGTGCCAGAGAGAATCGCAGTCTGGGTGAACTCGCGTTCACGCAAACTCAATATCTGCGACCGGATCACCCGTGCATCCCATGCCCAGCCGAAGAAGGCCAGCAGGAGCCCCAACGTCACGAGATTCATCTTGTCGCGTATCAACATCGCCAGCATCACGATGATGAGGAACAGGGGAATCACCAGGAAACTGTCACTTAAAAACATGAGAACCGTATCGGTGAATCCACCCTTGTATCCGGCAATCATCCCTACGAGTACGGCGATGACCCGTGACACCACGCCTGCGATCACGGCGATGGTCAGTGAGTTGCGCACGGCGAACGTCGCTTGCCAAAAGACATCTTGTCCCTTGGAGTTTGTCCCCAGCAGGTTGTCCCACGATGGCTTCAGATCCCTCGGAACGACCCCCCAGAAGGTTGGGTCATAAGGTGCAAAGAGGGAGAGGCCGGCAAAGATGAGCAGCACGCACAGGGCGCAAAAACTCAACGCAAATCGGTAATCCCTAAAAAGATCCCTGAGTACTTTCACGGCGCGTGCGCTCCTTATAGGTACCTGATTCTTGGATCAAAGAGGGGATACAGCAGATCGATGATGAGGATCGCCGTCGTGATGGCGACGATCGAAAGGGAGGTGATTCCCATGATCAGGTTATAGTCCCCGGTGATGATGGCGTTATACAGGAGCGTTCCGAGCCCTGGGTAGGAGAAGACAATCTCTGTGATCAGCGCACCACTGAAAATCTGTCCGAACGACAGCGCGAGCCCCGTGATCTGCGGCAGTAGCGCGTTCCGGATCACGTACCTCGACACAATCCTCCCTTGTTTGACGCCGCCGAGCTTGGCGTATTGCACAAAGTTTTCGGCGTTGACGTTCTGGACGATTAGCTTCATTGTCTGGAAATTGATCGCCGCGCCGATGATGACAAGCGATAGGGCTGGAAGGAACGAGTGCCTGAGTACATCCTTGATAAAGGGCCAGTTGAAGGCGATTTTTCTTCCGATGTCGGTCCCGCCAGAAATCGGGAACCACCGGACGACGTAAGCCAACAGAACGAGGAGTGTAAAGGCCAGGATGTAGTAGGGCAGCGGCCGGATGATCATGGTCACGGTATCAAGGACCTTTGACCAGCGCTTTCGGGAGAAGTAGCCGGCCAACCCGCCGATGATGTTCCCAATTGTCCAGGAGAGCAACGTCGTCGTCAGCAACAGGCCCGCCGTCCACGGAAGTGCTGTTCCGATCAGCTTGCTCACCGGCGTGGGAAACTGGAAGAAAGAGACGCCAAAGTCCCCCCGGAACAACCTCATCCAGAGCGCGCCGTACTGCTGGAGCATCGATCCCTCGAGCCCGTACATCTCGGTAAGATCCTCGATGAAAGCATCCATAGACGCGGGGTCCAGGTAGGATCCCATCGATCTGAGCTGGGCGATCGTGCGACTCACCGGGTCTGACGGCGTCAAACGGGGGATGAAAAACACGGCCGTGATCCCCAGGAAGATGACCAGAAAATACTGAATAAGCCGTGGAATGAGATAGCGCCTTATGAACGTCATGGTTGTTTCCTCTTAAGTTTCAGCATCCGTTGTGGAACAAGAGCCCCCGGGCGGGCTGTGTCACCCGCCCGGGGAAAGTGGAGCGATGTCTGTTACGAACTATTTACCGGTTGGCTCCAGGAACGGCGTCATGTACTTGAAGGGACCCCAGTGTGTGTAGGGTTGGGTGTAGGGATTCTCCGATCCAGGCCAGTTGGTCCAGTAAGTCTGGTCCCATGAGACAAACCCGATGTAGCCGAACGTCGGAATGCCTGGCATGGCCTCGACGGCCAGTTTCAAGCCCTCGGTGCCGATGGCGATAACCTGTTCCGTGTCCGCGGGGTCGGTCTCGCGCAAGCGCTTGATCACATTGTCCATCTCCGGAGATGACCAGCGGGAGGTGCTGGCTTTGGTCAGCGAGCCAACCGGCTCGATGTACGCCGAGTTAAAGTAGTCCAGAACCCGGTACAGGTCCGCGCCAGCGCCCCACGGCTCCTGGGCCGGCCACTCGCCCGAAACATCGTATTCGCCGTTCTGGCCCAGTGTTGTGAAGTTGTCCGACGGGAACGTCGTCGCGTCGATCCCAAACTTCTTCCACTGCTGTACGGCCGCAGCCGCGTTCTTGAAGGAGAGGTGGGTTGTATCGGATCGGCACAGGACCTCGATCTTCCAGGGGGTACCGTCTGGCAGGAGCCACATGCCGTCTGCGTTCTTCGAGAAGCCATGCTTCTCAAGGAGTTTCGCGGCCTCGTCGGGCGCGTACTTGTACCAGCCGTACCCGAACGTCTGAGCTACGACAGCAGGATCCTCCGAAACGACGTAACCCCGATCTTTTACGTATTCGACCAGCCGGTTCGGGGCATCCGGGTCGTACGGCTTAAAGGTCTCGCCGTTGCCCAGGTCCAGTGTAAAGTCCGACAACCAGGCCTGCATCGGTTCGATATAGTCCTTGGGGTAGGAACCGAGAGACGGGACGTGGACCGGGGTTAACGTGCCGGTGCCGTCGACGGCCTGGCCTTCGTACTCGACAATGTCGATGGCCAGCAGGAGCGCCCAGCGCACGTCGGGGTTGTCGTACGGCGCTTTGGCCGTGTTGAAGAGGATCCCGGTGAGGGCCGGGTCGTTGTTCACTACCCAGGGGAAGGTCGGCTGGTAGGCGCGGTTCGTTTTGCCCTGGGCCAGCGCCGCCTTCAAACCCTCAGCCGAGAGGTCCACCGCATCGAGCTGGTGCGTGAGCTGCGCCAGGATCTTGGCGCCCTCGTTGGCAAACGCCTGGAAGACGATGTACTTGGGCTTTGGCTCGCCGTAGAGGATGCCCGTCGGGCTCTTGTCCCAATCGGCTCTCTTCTCCCAGATAGTCCAGTAGCCGTTCGGATCGAAGCTGTGCAGCTTGTACGGCCCGGTGCCGACGAAGGGATTGAACTCAAACGTCACCGGATCGTCGACTGCCTCAAAGATATGCTTGGGCATGATCCAGGTGCAGCCCCAGCGGTCGAGGAACCTGGTGTGGAACCGCGAGTTCGACTGCTTGAGCGTGAACACCACCGTATAGTCGTCGGGTGCGGTCACGGAAGCGACATTGTCGACGAAAAAGTTGTGATCGTTAAACTCCTCGTGCGCCATGAGCGTCTCGATGGTAAAGACCACGTCGGCAGAGGTGAACGGCGTGCCGTCGTCCCAGGCGACACCCTCACGAAGAGGAATCTCCACCTGGGTGAAGTCGTCGTTGTAAACTGGATCTCCCGCGGCGAGTCCGTTGATGATCTCGCCGGTGGCAAAGTCTACAGACCACAGCGGTTCATTAGCCAGATTCTGCATGCCGCGGTCGCGCGACTTCCAGCCGACCCATTCGTTAAAGTTGCTGGGAGTGCCGAGGTGCCCGGTGAGGATGGCGGCAATGAAGGTCTCACTTCTGGGCAGCTCGCCAAGCACTGGAGGCGCTTCTTCTTTTTCCACGGGGACCGGCGTGGCCGTCACGACGACCTCTTCGATCACGGTCTCGACCACTGGAGTTCCTTCGACAATACGCGTAACTTCCTTCTCGATGGTGACCTGAACCTCTTTCTCCACCACCACAGTGGCGGGTGCACAGCCAGCCACTAGACTCAAGGCCACCAATAGGCTTACCGCAAACAGAATTGACCTATGCATTTTACTTCCTCCTTGATTTGATACAAATGGTTTGTAAAAGGGGCCTCAAGTTGTCCTCCGCTATGGTCACCTCCTTTCAGCTCTGAGTTTTCTCGGGGAAAGTACCGTTCGCACGTGGGCGTGCTCACTCCGCCTTGCGTAATGAGGAGCGACACCCCCAGGTGCCGAAGCGTCTGCCCCGTTTGACACACTTTCCGAGAAATCTCCTCTGAGACTTTTCGGAAAGTGTTTGCTGTGGAACACTACAACGAATTGCCTGGCAAAGAAGAATAATTCGTTGATTTCTCAATTCGTTGTAGTGTAGCTCGACTTTCCGGGGAATCTCTTCCCGGTATCTTTACCGGTAACGATACCGAATTAAGAAAAAAAGAGAGCATACTATCTGAATTGTTCTTGAGAGAGGTTCACACGTCTATTCGCCGCTCACCTCAGTCAATCGGCTTTCTGATCCACTGAGGCGTTGCCCTCGACAGCTTGGCAGGAATCTCTGACAATGAGCTGCGTGGGCATCTTGTACAGGTTGCTGTCCAGCGTTTCGCCTTGGGTCAGGTGTATCAGCATCTCTGTAGCTACATAGCCCATCTTGTCAATAAATTGGTCAATGGTTGTCAGGGCGGGTCTCGTGAAGGCAGCTTCGGGAATGTTGTCAAACCCAACCACCGAAAGGTCGTCGGGGACGCACAACCCCGCCCCGTGGGCCGCCTCGATGACACCCATGGCCGATTGGTCGTTGGCCGCAAAGATGGCTGTAGGCGGGTCAGGCAGGTTCAGCAGTTGCTGGGCGCAGACAAAGCCTGTTTCTGTAGAGTAGTCGCCGACCTGAATCAACTCTGGGACTGAGGGGATGTCCGCCTGGCGCAGGGCATCTTGGTAGCCTTGCAGCCGTCGGACGGCACTTTGCAGGTCGGGACGGCCGCCAATAAATCCAATACGGCGGTGCCCCAGGCTGATCAAATGCTCCATCGCGTCCAGAGCCCCGGTCCGGTTGTTGGCGATGACGGCCGGACAATCGGGACACACGTTGTTGGGATCGATGGCCACTACAGGAGCATTAGTAGAGAAGGTGGTAGCGGTAGGCGTAACAACGATTACACCATCGGCAATGCTGCCGTTTAGTAGAGAAACGTAATGTTGTTCATGGTCGGCCGATGAATTTTTTTTGATGCCTCCGCTGGTATACACAATCAGGTCATAGTCGAGTTTTGTTATGGCCTGGTTGACGCCCTTCATGACTTGGATGAGGAAGGGCTGTTCCACGTCTGGCATGATGAGGCCAATCACGTTCGTTTTGTGGCTGCGCATGCTCCTGGCTGCCAGACTGGAGGTGTAGCCCAGTTCCTGGATCACATCCTGTACCTTCTCGTAGGTTTCGAAAGCGACGTCATCCTTGTCGTTCAGCACCCGCGATACAGTTGTGACGGACACGCCGGCCGCCTTGGCCACATCCTGAATGGTGACAGCTCTCTTGGCACGCTTCATAAAATTGCTCGGTTAGGATTTTAGGGGGGTGTTTTGGTAACGATGCCGGTAATGTTTCCGGTATCCTTTCCAAATTGTACCATGACTGGATGGCTCTGTCAAGACGGAATCGTAAAACGTAAAACGTGATGCGTGAGTAATCCACCGAAATTATCTGCACTGTTCTGGTGTTGCTATGAAGCCTGGAAGCCCGCGTCTCCGTGTAACTTATTTCGGTGGATTACTTGAAGGCACATTCGCAAGGCGCATTCGCCCAGAATCATTACGCTTTACGCCTTACGTTTTACGAATTTGTCTGGCAAAGCAGGCCAAATTGTTTACCAGTTTTCTTGGCAAAATGAACCATGCCCTTATTCCTAACGCAAAGGCGCAAAGAAACCAATAGAAAACTTAACGTCTTAGCGCCTTAGCGTCTTTGCGTTGAGAATTTCATACAAACTCAGGTATGCCTAGATGAAGACGGGGCACGATTCCGAACCCGTCGCATCACGGCCATTGGTTCCTCTGACCGCAACAACAGCGTAACCAGGCCGTAGATCGCGCCTCCAACTACAATGTTGATGGTGCAGATAAGCCAGGCTGGTCCAACGGGCAATACCCCCGATATCCCGACCAGACCGGCCAGCATTGCCACGCAGCCCAGGCCCATGCGCCACGTAGCACCAATCAATCGCCGGCCTCCCAGACCGCCCAGGCGCTTACGGATCAGATACAGCAAGATCACCATCTCACCCGTGGTCACCACGGAGTTGGCCAGTGCCAGCCCCCCATGCGGCATCCAGCCCAGCCTGTCGAAGAGTGAGATGAGGCCCAGGCTCAAGGCGATATTCACCGGCATAGCCAACAACCCTACCACGACGGGTGTGCGCGTGTCGTGAAGGGCGTAAAAGGCCCGGGCGACGATTTCGACTATCGCGTGGCCGACCAGGCCCAGGGCGTAAAACATCAGCGCCCAGGCCGTTGCCTGTACCGACCAGGCATCGAACTCCCCACCCCCGAATATGGCGCTGACCAACGGCTCACGTAGCCAAATCAGCCCCACCGCAGCCGGTAGGGTTAGATATAGTACGCTGCGCAGGGTGGTGGCCAGTATGTGGCGTAATTCGTCCCTTTGGCCGCGAGCGGCCAGCGATGAAAAAGTGGGGAACGCAGCGATGGCCACCGACTGGGCGATCACCCCCTGCGGCAGCAACATCATAAGCCGCCCGTAATTCAGGGCAGAGATGCTGCCCGCCCGTAACATCGAAGCCAGGGTGACGTTCACCAGGTGGTTCAACTCAACCGCCGCCTGCCCCAAGGCACGGGGGGCCATCAATCGCCCCACTTCGCGTACTCCGGGGTCGTGGGGGGCGAGCTCAATCGTATACCGCATCCCCTGGCGTCGAAGCTCCGGCACCTGTACCAGTAGGTGGCCAAATGCGCCGACCACCACCCCGATTGTCGCCCCGCGTACGCCCATAATTGGACCCAGAAACCAGACACCGGCGATGATGGCGGCGTTGTAGATGACGGGCGCCAGCGCTGGCAGCAGAAAGTGTTGGCGCGCGTTGAGGATACCCATCACCACACCGCTCACGCCAAAGACGACTGTGGAGACGAGCATCCAGCGCATCAACTCAACGGTGAGTGCTTGCTGAGCCGGCGTGAATCCGGGGGCGATGATGTAGGCTACCAAGGCCGGTGCCAGCAATGCGGCCAATGCACCTGCCACGGAAAGCAGCAGAAACACCCAGTTGATGACGGCCGATGCCAAACGCCACGTCCCTGGCTCGTCGTCGTGGGCCAGGTAGCTGGCGAAGACGGGGATGAATGCTGAGCCTAATGCGCCGCCGGCCATCAAGGCGAAGAACAGGTCGGGCAGGCGAAAGGCAGCCAGGTAGGCATCCAGCTCGGCGCTGGTGCCGAATTGGCGGGCGATGACCATCTCGCGCAGCAGTCCCATAGCGCGACTGGCGATGAAGAGGACCATCACCAGGCTGGCCGCCCGCGCCACCTGGCGGGTGTTAGACGCGGATGTCGTAGCGTTCACGTAAGGTGTCTCGTTTCGGCGTGTTTGGCCCATTATAGTCCACAAGCACAAATATCGCACACGATGTTCATTCTCATCGGATGCTCTACTAAGGATTGAGAATTAAATAACTTCCTCAAATGCAAGTGAAATACTAGCCTGATTCAGTTGGCTAATGGGTAAGTTATTAAATCCTTAGTCCTAATAATCCTTGGACGCCCCCTGTCATTGTCATTTGTCGCAGAGTCGGGTATATTGGTCCAACAGGGGATGGGATGGTTTACTATTTGGTTGACACTTCTTAGCGGTCAAACTAAGCAAAGTAGCCTCGTAAAACGTAAAACGTGATGCGTGAGTAATCCACCGAAATTATCTGCACTGTTCTGGTGTTGCTATGAAGCCTGGAAGCCCGCGTCTCCGTGTAATTTATTTCGGTGGATTACTTGAAGGCAC
>DAOUMD010000166.1:0-80555 GCA_034412795.1 Anaerolineae bacterium | reverse complement strand
AAGCTCCTTCAGCCGAGCAGGCGATAACTGACCACTCCACACACCACGCACCGTTCCATCCCGATCAATAAAGAATGAGGTGGGCAGACTACGTATCCCATAATTCTTCGCTACCACTCCCCCGGGGTCCAGCAACACCGGGAAGGTAAAATCGTGCTCTTCAAGGAAGGCAGCTACCGTGTCAGAACCTTCCCGACTGTTGACTGCCAGCACCACAAAACCGTCCCCCTGATGCTGGCGATAATAGGCTTCCAGATCAGGCATCTCGGCACGACAGGGAGGACACCAGGTTGCCCAGGTGTTGAGCAACACCACCTGGCCGCGATAGTCGCTGAGCTTGACGGTATGTCCGTCGATGGTTTGCAGAGCAAAATCAGGCGCGGCCTCAGACTGAAGTGCCTCAGTTTGAGGTACCTCTGTTTGAGGGGCCGGTGCGGAAAAGCGACTGACGGCCCCCTGGTCCGGTGAGGGTCCCTGGTTTCCCCTCCACAAGGCCCACACGCCAGCCAAGATCAAAAGCACGGCCAGGACCGCGCTCACGTAAAAGTGTGTGTTGGTCCGGGTTGACCGGCTATTTACCGCACGATCCGAGCGTTGTCGAGACATCTTCCTCTTTGAGCAAACCGATTGGTTGGTTAGTTGGTTGGTTGGTTGGTTAGTTGGTTGGTTAGTTGGTTGGTTAGTTGGTTAATTGCGCCGAGTGATTTTCACGGGCGTTCCCCCTTGCACACGCCGAAGTAGGGTGGCATCGCCCAACACTCGACCTAAAATATTGGCCGGGCTGGCCGCGCGCGGCTGCTCGTCAGCGCTGACGGGGGTTGGCCCGAAGAAGATACAAAAGGCATTGCCCGGCGGCCAATAGGCCAGTTCACCCACTTCCATCTCGGCCCGGGCATCAGGCTCCTGTCCAGCCCGCACCGGTATCCCAAAATAGATCTCGCCTCCCCACACGCTAGCTCTGCCCTCAATGGGCAACGCTCCCCAAACTGCCTGAGCCGTGGAGTTGTCGTTTAATTCAGCCGGCAGCGATATGTCTCCGGCTGTGATAGTAATCTCGTTCACCCGCACCCTCCTTCAATACGCAAAGTTCTTCGACGCAAAATCCCACTGGGCATCCAGCCAGCGACCGGTCCAATCATCCCAGGTGTTCCAATTGGCCGCCTTCCAAAAGACGTAGCCGTCTATCTCGCCGCGCAGAAATGCCTCGAACGTTTCCGACTCGACGGTGACGAAGAGCATATAGCGTACGCCATCGTATAGCCCCACCGTCAAGAACCCGCCAGGGTAATTGTCGTACAACGCCTTGAAGCCGGCGGAATATTGGTCGGCAAGTTCCTGGGAATGGAGATCGTCAGTCGTAGCGGTCATAATGACGCTGATAGTATCCTCTGCCTCCGCCAATGTTAGAAAGCCCACCCAGCGGACGTCGTAGCCGGGCCGACGTAATGCCTCATTCACCGTCTCTGGATCACCGCCCTCTTTCACGTTTACCGTCACCAACCGTTCGACACTGCCCGCCTCGCCGACCGCCTCCAGGCGATAAGTAGTGGTCTGGTCGGGCGCAACGAGGGTGCTCCCCGGCGCAGCAACGCCGTGACCATCCAGGTAGGCGGCCGTTGCCCCGCTCAGATCCCAACTCAGTGTGGATTGCTCCCCTTTTGATATCTCGCATGGCAAACAAGTGAAGTAGTGAATGGTCGGCAACCCAAGTACCTCGACAGTGACTGTTTTTTCACTCTGCCTGTTCTCACCGGTAACGACGAGCCGATAGGTCGTCGTCTGGTCGGGGTAAACGACTGTGCTTCCCGGAGCGGTTACTCCCTGCCCGTCTAGATAAGCAGCGCTAGCCCCACTCAGATCCCAATGCAATGTCGCCGCACCGCCCGGCTCTACGACACACGGGTCACAAGTTAAGTAGGTGATAGTGGGACGTAACACCGAAGTCGGTCCAGGTTGAGGTGTCGGAGTAGAGGTAGGAGTAGCAATGGCTTCTACTGCCAGCCAGGTTTTTGTCTGAGCATCTACCTTCAGATCGACGCTTGCTGCCTTTGAGTCAAGCTCCCCTACCGCCAGCCAAGCCAGGATGATCAACGAAAGCAAAACAGCAGGGATAGCCAGACGTGCGGGTTGTGCCATGAGACCTCCACATCAGGAACAAGAACATGAGCAAATCGAGTATACTCAAAACCCGGAGTGAGACAAATCAAAAATAAATTTGACACATTAGAACACCCGTGCTATGATGTCGCCCACATCCCGAAGAGAGGATAATCCATGACCTGGATAAACGCCAACGCCTGGCGCGAAATTCTGATGCGCGTCTTTGACGGTTTCACTGTTGAATATGACGTAACCCCCGACTGGCTGGTCAACCCGGAGACCAAGCGCCGCTTGAAACTCGACGTGCTCTACCCGAAGATCGGCGTCGCCATCCGTTTCCATGGCTTGCAGGGACGCGAGCGACACCAGCGTCCCAGCCTCAAGGAAGAACAGCAACAGAAAACGCGAGACACTGTTCGTGCCGACCTGTGTGAGGCACATGGTATCACTCTGGTAAACATTAACGTCGAAGGAGGCGAACCTAAGGCGATTCTTCGCGAACTGAGCATGGCGCTTAGCAATTCAAATCGACGGCTGGCCAAGAGCGACCTTCCTCCCACCCACAAGGGTACGCTCATCGAACAGGTCAGTCAAGCACGTAGCCGCCTCGACGACATCGCACGACGCGTGCGCCGCACACAAGATTTGAAGCTATACGCTGAACTCTGGCAGGACCGCCAATACGCAGACATCCCTTCGGCAGAGCCGTCCTCATCCAATGGTAAGGCACTGACCTACGCACCCGGTATGAACGTTCGCCACGCGACGTTTGGTGAAGGAGTGGTGCAGGCCGTTCAGCCGGACCTCAACAGGAATGACAATCTTGTCACTGTCCGCTTCGCCGATGGAGCCCAGAAGACCTTTGCTGCCAGCCTGGTAAGTGATAAACTGGTTCCCCGTTAAGAGCGGCGCATCTTCGCAAACCCGCATCCTTCGACGGCTCGACTGAGCTCGCCGAAGTCAGGCTCAGGATGCTGTCCTTCGACAGGCTCAGGATGCTAGTCTTGGGTTTGTCAAGCGACTTGGCAACAGCCCTGCAAGCCCACAAGCTTTCTTTGACAAAGCCTCATGTCCTAATGTATAATATTTTGCAGCCTGCCCCGGTGGCGGAATTGGCATACGCAGCAGGTTGAGGGCCTGTGCCCTTACGGGCGTGGTGGTTCGAGTCCACTCCGGGGCATCGCCCGCCGGAAATTCCGGCGGGCGTTTTGCATTCAACATCATTGCGCTTCCATTTGCAATTGCTCGACAGCGTTGCAGATGATCTGGGCGGCTGCTTCAGGCGACCATTTACCGGTGTTGATTATCATATGATATAACTCAGGCTCATCTCCCCGAACTCCGAAGAGCTGCTTCAAGTATCGGGCGGTTGCCTGGTCGTGCAGAATTGCCAGGCGGCGGGCTTCTTCGGCATCCACTCTTTCCTGGGCCTGTATGCGAAGAATGCGTGTCCCCATGGGGGACACGACACGCACGTGAAGCACCCCCGGCATCTCCTTTAGCGTGACCTGGCCTCCCCTGCCCACGATCACCACATCACCTTGCTGGTACGCCGTATGAATAGCAGCCCGAACCAGCTTAGCGCACCGAGCCTCATCCAATTGCTCCACACTCAGTGTCTCGCCTCCGGTCGCGTCCCGCGACCGAGTCTCAACCCGAGCAACGCTGCGGGGACCAGGACGGAGCAGGCGATCCAGGAAAGTCCTGACTTCGGAGCGTTCCTCGGAGAAGTCAATCAACTCCTTCCCCGATAGGCCGGCCTCCGTGGCGACCTGGGTCATCAGCACTTTATCCAGGTAGCGATAGCCCCGCATCTCGCAGACCAGGGATGCTGTCTGAGTCCCGACGCTGCCGAACTGCCTAGAGATGGTAACGACTGCCATATCACACCTCCTTGTGCAGATGAGATCTCTCGGAAAGTCCTTGATATGACTAAAACTAGCTATGCAAAAAACTCACTACGAACGCGCTGCGTATTGCGTACTGCGTATTCCGTTTGCTTTCGGATATGAATGCCACTTTCCGAAAAATCTCAGATGACTGCGCTTTTGCAGTATGACCGGATCACATCTCTATTATATCACGGATTGTTCCTTAAGACATACGCCGCTCTCCCACCTGCTGCACGTAATCAAGCGACTGATGGCGAAAATAGGTATCATACAGCTCTGCGTAGTGGCCACCACGGTCCATCAGCATCTCGTGATTCCCCTCCTCGATGATGCGTCCACGTTCCAGCACGACGATACGATCCACCGAACGCACCGTCGAAAGGCGATGCGCGATCAGAATTGAGGTGCTACACTCCAAGATCAGGTCCATCGCCTCCTGAATCTGTGCCTCGGTGAAAGGGTCGATGCTGGCGGTCGCCTCGTCCAGGATAAAGATGGCCGGCACCTGGACCAGCACCCGTGTCAATGCTACTAGCTGACGCTGTCCCATTGAGAGACGGGCTCCACGCTCTCCGACGTCTGTTTGCAGGCCGGCTGGCAGCGTCTCCAGCCACTCGCCGCCGCCAATGCGCTGTGCCACTGCCCCAATCTCAGCATCGCCTAACTCAGGACGGGCGTAACGAATGTTATCAGCCACTGTCCCTGAGAAGAGGAATGGGCTCTGAGATACGATCCCTAACTGACGACGATAACTGACCAGATCAAGGGTGCGGATATCAGCCCCATCCACCGCAATCTGCCCAGCCTGGAACTCGTAAAAGCGAGTAATGAGTTTGACAATGCTGCTTTTGCCAGCGCCGGTGTGCCCTACCAACGCCAAACTCTCGCCTGGTGCGATGTGCAACGAAAAGTCCCTCAACACTTGCTCTTGGTCTGTGTAGCGAAAACTGACCCGATCAAAGACGACCTCGCCGCGCACCTGCTTCACCGATCTGTGATCTATCTGCCGTACGGTCGGTTCGGCATCAATCAATGCAAAAATGCGCTCGGCGGCTGAGAACCCGGCTTGAATTTGGCTCCAGAAGGCAGCCACGTTGATCATCGGGAACCAGAAGCGGTCCACACTGACGATGAACAAATACCAGTCACCCACCGAAATGCCCCCCATAACGGTTGTCAGGCCACCCCAATACACTAGCGCCGCCGTCCCGACGCCGGCCAACATATTTAGCACGGGAAACACGTTCGAGAGCACAAATCCTCGCCACAAGTTGACCCGATACGATTGGCGATTGACCTCTATGAAGCCCTGGTAGATCGTTCCTTCCTGCCGGAAGTTCTTGGCCACGCTGATGCCAGTTACGGCTTCCTGGATGGCGGCATTGACCTCGGCCAGGACACGAAAACCCTGACGCGTCACATAGCGGGCGATACGACGAAAGCCGGCTGCCAGGAGTGTCACCAGGGGTGACAATGCCAGCAACATCAGTGTTAATTGCCAGGAAACGGTGAACAAAGCAACAACCAGAATAACGATCAGCAGCAATTGGCCGATCAGATCGGTGATGAGCAATACTACCTGGGAAAACTCTTGAGTATCGGAGGTAATACGGCTGATAATGCGGCCTGACTGAAATTCGTCGAAGAACGACATGTCATGTCCGACTGAAGCCTGAAAGGCATCGCGACGCAGCGCCGACACCACATCGCCAATGACACGCACCGTTAACCGGCGACGAACCCAATTGCCGGCCCAGATGAAAACGCCAATCACCAGGACGACCGCCACCAAGCCCAATATCAGGTTCAGGTCAGGCTGCTCGACCAAAACATCTAGCCCGCGCGACACGATAAGGGGTTGGGTGGCCCCCGCCACGGCGATGGCCATGATTAAGATGCCCACAACTATTATGCGACGACGATGCGGTGCAAAATAATCAATAATGCGGCGTATCAGCTCCCGATCGCTGTAGGCTCGGTCGTAGCCCTCGGTATCCAGACCGTAAAAGAGGGACATGAATCCTCCGTAGCAGGTAGCAAGTAGCAGGTAGCAGGTAACAGGTAGCAAGTAGCAAGTAGACCCGGAACCGTCTACATCATTCGTATCGTGCGAAAATGTTGCGATAGGCCTGGGACTCGCGCAGTAGTTGCTCATGGCCTCCCACAGCGGCCACTTGTCCCTTGCGCATCACGACGATGATATCCGCCCAGCGAATCTGCGACAGGCGGTGAGTAATAAGAAACGTGGTACGATCCGTCGCGGCACGCTCAATAGCCCGTTGGATGCGATCCTCGGTTGCGCTGTCTATGGCACTGGTCGAGTCATCGAGGATCAGGATACGAGGATCGGTCAGAAACGCGCGGGCCAATGCCAGCCGTTGACGCTGACCACCAGACAATGTGACACCTCGCTCTCCAATGAACGTGTCATAGCCATCCTTGAAGCTCATGATGAACTCGTGGGCCTGAGCCGCTCGGGCCGCCTCTTCGACCTCTACCTGGCTCGCGTCGGGGCAACCGAAAGCGATGTTCTCGGCGATGGTCCTTGAGAAAAGAAAGATGTCTTGCTCGATGATGGAAATCTGGCGACGCAACGCCTCCAGGTTCCAATCGTGCACCTCAATCCCATCCACCAACACTCGTCCACTACTCACGTCATAGATGCGATTGATGAGCTTGGCAACGCTGCTCTTGCCTGACCCAGTCTGGCCCACAATGGCCACCGTCTGCCCCGGCTCCACGCTGAAGGTGACATCTTGCACAGCAGTTGAATCCCTATCCCAGGGCTGCCCCCCTTCGTAAGAATCGTAACCGAAGGTGGCGTGTTCAAAAACGACTGCTCCTTGCATTGGAGCATCGTAGCCTCCGATGTTTTGATCCAACTCGGTTTTGGCGTTGATCAATTCCAGGATACGTCGCGCGCTGGCCAAGCCAGACGCAACCTGGGAAAAGGCAAACTGAGCCACAAATGTGGGAAATCCAAAGAGCAACAGCAAACCATTTAGCGCCACGACATCGCCCAGGCCAATGGCTCCGGCGCGATACAGCAACAGACTCTGCAACAGGCCGGCCGCCTGGACGAGACCCATTAGAAGGAGCGGGATAAAGCGAGCCTCCAGGTCACCCTGAGCCACGTAAGCGTCGCGCCAGTGGTTCACGGCCTGCATAAAACGATGGGTCTCGCGCGTTTCTTGAGCCGCGCCTTTTACTGTCTCGATGCCATCAATGGCCTCGGCCAGGGTAGCATTCATCCGGCCGAATTCACGGCGTACTCGTTCGGTGGCCGGGCGTAACTGGCACAGATAACTGCGCACGGAAATCACGTAGGCCACCAAATAGGCCAAGGGTGCCAGAATGAGTTGCGGGTAAATGGTAGGCGCGACCAGGATGGGCATAAGCAGGAAGCTGGAAGACCCAACGACTAAGTTGAGGCCCGGATTGAACATCAGATTGACCTCACGCACGTCGTTGGTGGCGCGAGCCATGACGTCGCCGGTGGGCTGCATATCGTGAAAGGACATGCTCTTGCCAATCAGGCTGACGTACAATTCATCGCGGATATCGCGTTCTATCCGCTGACCGATGATCTCACTGGAGAAGTTGCGTCCCAGCATAAGCACGCCTCGCACCAGTTGCGAGGCGACCAGGAGGCCAGCCGCCGTCGCTAAACCTTGTAGGTTGGGAGGTGTGGCGACTACCGCATCGAACGCGCGGCCGATGAGGAGCGGCACGGCTGCCGCCAGCGCCGCGTTGCTAAGCGCGCCAAGCAGCACACCGAGGATAAAGAGCTTATGCCGGAGAGCGTGGGAAGCAATCCAGCGCACTGGCCCGCGCCGGTCCGAATCCCAGCTCTGAGGGATGGAGAACTCACTGGCGGTCATAGATCTCTCAGAGGTAAAAGACCACCCGTCACGGCGGGGTGGCCTGGATAAGTCATAGTTTACCGGGAAGTAGAGCGTTCGTCAAACCTCTTCAAAACGCTTGAAATTATCAGTAAAGTGTGCTAAAATATATATCAAACTAATCATGCATGATTTATACAAGTCAGGCACCTTAAACGCGCCATCTGAAGCTGCCCTCTAGAAGACTTCTTTGTTGAAGTCTTCTTCAACTCAGAACAGAGTCTGGTACTGAGGCACGGTACTTGAACCCCACCTATCCAATCTTTCTTCCTGTGTTTTACACTTGAACCGCTGAAATCCTTCAACTAACCTGGCAATATGCCGGGTGCAAGTGCACCCTTTCCCAACCTCTTCCTCTATCACAACTTGATTCTCCGTGCCGCCTTGACCACAAATAGAAGCTTCAAGTCGTCTCAAGAGCTGCACAATGTCGTATATGACGTATCTTCTCAAAAGTAGGGGCGAACCTGGATGTTCACCCTTGGGGCAGACTTGGGTGTCTGCCCCTACCCCGAATTATTGAGAAGATATATGCGTGGCGTAAGATGCCGTTCAAATACGTTTATATTATAGGGGTTATGGCACGCGTGTAGTCTACGAATCTGCGATGAATAGGCACGTGGGACCCAGTCGATGATACCCCGAGGGGGGGCGGTCCCAATGGGGTCAGTAACAGATCAAGCTGACTGGCGCACAGCGTATAAGTTACTCAATGAAGGCCAGTACGAGAAAGTTGCCGAGTTTCTTGGCAAGGCACAAAATGTCAGTGAACGAACGGGGGATGCAAGCCTGGTCCAAATCCTGGCTGCAGCCCGTCGCATCTGCCTGGCTTGCAGTCAATCTCACGCCGAGACAGAATGGCACCACCGAGCTCATCGAGAGGCCGTTCAACGCGAAGACGAGCTAAGACAACAACTTCATGCTATCCTGGCTCTGATCTGCGCGCCTCACCCGACCAGAACGCAAGAGCAAGGGAACGGAGTTGGGATATCCAGCCCTCGTCGGACTGAGGCTAACCAGCGTGTGTATGGTACTTTCGAATCTAATGGACGGCCCGGCCTGTGGAATCGTATCCAGGGCTTGTTCTTGCGAACCAAAAGCCCTTCCCCATACAGAGATAAGACTCCTCTATCCCCTGACGAAGCGCCGGTTAATTTTTCCACGGCGGGGGCAGACGGAGAAGCACCACCCACGCTGGCCGTCTATTGTCTGGGCGTTTTCCGGGTCTATCAGGGCGATGAACTGATCAACGACTGGCCAAGCGGGAAGGGGAAGTGCATATTTAAATATATGATAGCCACCCGCGACCGACCTATCCCCAAGGAGGTTCTGATGGATCTCTTCTGGCGAGACGCCGACCCGGATGCTGCCCGCAACAACCTGAACGTTGCCATTTATGGTCTCAGGCAAGCTTTCCGGGCTGCGCGGCCTGATTTCTCCCATATCCTCTTTGAAGATGATTGCTACTTCCTCAACCCGGATATGGAGGTGTGGGTGGACGCTGAAGAGTTTGTGAGACGTTATGAAGCTGGCCAAACTCTGGAGAGGAATGGCAAGTTAGCCAAGGCGATGAGGGAGTATGAGATAGCCGAAGAATTATACCAAGGTGATTTTCTTGAAGAGGATCTGTACGCGGATTGGCCGATTCCAAGGCGGGAAGGGCTTAAGGACCACCACCTCACCGTCTTGGACCGGTTAAGCACATACTGTTTGGAACAGAAAAGATATGCAAGCTGTATCCACCTGTGCCGCAAAATCCTGGCCAAGGACCCTTGCCGAGAAGATGCTCACCGTCGCTTGATGCGCTGCTACAGGCAGCAGGGCCAACGCAACCTGGCTCTGCGTCAATATCATATATGTTTGGAAAAGCTTCGCGAGGAGCTGGACGTCCCCCCCACGGATGAGACTGTGATGTTGTATCGCCGGATTCGCAATGGAAACACTCTATAAGAACATACCTGGATGTGATACCGCTGGATCAGACGGTGATCCTATACCAACGAATTCGCAACGGAGAAAACGTCTAGCGGATGCTAAGACTCATTCTATATCGTCCAGAATATCGTCCAACCACCCCTTCCATTCATCGGATAGCTCAAACTGCTTCTCACCCTCATCAGCGCTGTGCCCCTTTTGAACTTCGACACCGTTGATGATTAATCCCCCAATTCCACCAGAGTGGGAAGTACAGAAATCCCCCCGCTTAAGAATGACAAAGGTTTGATCCCCTTCCTCAGCATTCGATGGATTAGAGTGTATGAGCAAGTGCCGTCCACAGGCATCGCACAAGAACTCGTGGTAATCTGACCTTAATCCGGCGTAACGCATGGTGTGATGTCCATTGCTGGAAAACTCGTTCATATCCAATCTTTGGCTCCTTGTATGTTGAGTTTACACAATCACTATAACATATTTCACTGGTTTGTGTGGTTACAAGTTAGTTACAACGCTCAGGCGATGTCGTTCCCGAACTTAACCTGTATCATTGCTGATCGAGAAGACAAACAGCCTGATTATAAGCAATCAAATCTGCCTGTCAAACAAGGAGAGGGTGTGCCCTCCCCGCTATCAGTGGAAAAGTTGGGGTGTTGACCTAGCGCGAGCGGAAAAGAAGGTATTATTGAAGCAGCAGCTTATGTCCACTCCTTGCAGTTAAATAGAGACGCACCACAGATTAAGAGAAAGCTAATCTGGGATTAAGTGATACGTGGTAACTTACGTATCAGAAGCAGGCCTGATAATCTACCGAGAGATTTCTCGAGCGAAGGGGGGTGATCTATGCTCGGACTCAGTGCGGTAGGAGTACTTCTGTGGCGCTCGACACAAAGAAACTGACTTAACCAGTAAAAGGCACAACTAGAAAAGGAGATTGAAAAATGACAAGCGAAATTGCAGGGGGTACGTGGGATATTACTCAACTAGAGGCGCTTGAGCAGGATGCTGCCGGAAATTGGGTGCCCACTCAAATTGTGGACCGCGGAGAAAAATTCAGGCTTAGAGCGACCTTCGACGGAACGGGTGCTGTATGGAACACCCTTGAGAATCAAAAGCATGTGGCCAACGTTACCTTCTTCGCAGAGCGACTCGGAGCCGAGCCGGCGTGGCCGTTCGGCGGCACGTGGGAGCGGGACTTTCCCCCTATACAGGTAACGCTAAGCGCTGGTAGTGGGCCCTATTTCGCCGAGATCGATGGTCTCACAATAACAAAGGATGGCATCTATAAGTGCGGAGTGACGATGACGTTCGAGGATGCAAACGGTGTCGCAGACCTGGGGATCGTCGGCTCTCTTGAAGGCCTCATGCTCCAAGTCAGCGAGTACGAGACGTAAGTAAGCGCTGGAGAGGTTACGACCAGTGGATATCCGACACCGGTGATTCAGCTATGACCACCCGAAGGGGCGGGGGTAACTCCGCCCCTACCAACTTTTTGAAACACATCCGCTGGCGCTCAGGAGACATGCTCTGCGCGTCATCGGGTTTTCGAGTTGCAGGGAAGGAATGACTATGACTAATACATCGTCAGACGCAAACCCAACAAACCTCCTTGGATGGGAAGAAGACGATTTGACGGCAATCAAGGGCATTGGTGCAGCCAGGGAGCAATGGCTCAGGGAGTCGCTCAATGTTCATACTTTCCAGGATCTGGCTGCTCTTTCAGTTGATGAAATCGAATCAGAGCTCAAGGCAGAAGGTCGGGCCGTCCCACGAAACGAAATTAAGGAGTGGATTGCTGAGGCTCGAGAACGAGCCGGTATCGATCTGCCCTCACCGCCGATTATGGAACCAGCAGTAGAATCTGGCATGACGGCCAACTCCCTGGCAGTGGAAGATGCATGGAAACCGCTCGCCTCGTTTGTTGTGGAATTTCAAGTCCGGCAGGTGGCAGGCCAGGTGGCAGAAGAACGAACCACGGTTCACTACATGGAAGCCGACAGAAGCGAAGAATGGCCCGGGGTCGAGGGCGAGCGGCTCTACCGGTGGATGTTGGATCAGGTGGGCGACAAGCTGCACCGGGAGCCGGAAGAAGAACCGGGCGTCGAAAAACTTGCGGCTGTAGAAGAAGTAAAATTACCAGCCGAGGTGGAGCCCGTCCCAGCCCTCCCTGTGACCGTGACAGTCGCCCAGCTTCGGGCATTTCAGCCCCCTAAGACTCAGAGACCGAGTGCGGTCGGCAAGGCTGATCGGCCGTTTCAAGGATTTGTCAGAGGCGACGTAGCTTTTGGCCTCGAGGCATCCTTCGAACTGGCTGGGCCGACTGCAATCCAGGCCGCAAACGAGAAGAGGACATATCACGTCCAATTCTATGCCCACAACTTGGCGACAGGGGCAAGCATACACCTGGGCAGCTCGGAGCCTGATACCTTGATCAAGAACCAGTTGTCTTACACCGCTCTGCTGCCAGAGGCCAGCTTACCGCCAGGTCGACACCGCCTACTTGCGGTTGCAACAGTTCAAACAACGCCACCGATTATGGGCTATCTGGAGGTGCCGATCCTCCAAGTCGCGCAGGCCTAAGTAAATTCGCCTTGCAGCACGACCACGTCCGGGGCCGCTTCCCGAATCACGTCAACAATCGCCGCCTCACGCCCTTCACCGCCATTCAAGACGTTGTACGGCATCAGGCGGAAGGTCAAGCTACTCTCCCTTGAAATCTGGCGGGCACTTCTCGAGGAAGGCGGTCAACCCCTCGTGGAAGTCCGCGGTAGCGCCCATTGCGGCGATGGCCTGACGCTCGGCTTCGAGTTGGCTTTCGAGTGTCAAGAGTAGCGACCGGTTGAGCAATCCCTTGGCCTGGCCCAGGGCGAGCGTAGGGCCAGCCGCCAGTCCGTGAGCCATCTCCATTGTCCGCGACATAAGCTCATCAGCGAGGACCACCTCGTGTACCAGGCCCATCTGCAATGCGCGCCGGGCATCTATAGAGGGATTGAGGAAGATCAGCTCACTGGCGGCCCCCAGGCCGACAAGGTGCGGCAGGAAGGCGGTCATCCCACCGTCGGGAACGAGACCGACGGCGGTGTATGCTTGCTGAAAAAAGGCACCCTCGGCCATGACGCGCAGGTCGCAGGCGAGGGCGAGGCTGAAGCCGGCCCCACCTGCCGGCCCATTGATAGCGGCGATGACCGGTTTTTCCATCAGCCGCAGGTCGACAATGGCCGCATGGAGAAACCGGGTCAGATCACGCAGGAACTGAGATGGATCCCCACCCGCGTCCTGGTTGGCCTTCATTGCCTTGAGATCACCACCGGCAGAGAAAGCGCGCCCGGCACCGGTGATGACCACCGCGCGCACTGTTTGATCAAAGCGAGCACGCTCAACCATCGCTACCAGCCCTTCACCCAGCTCCATATTGAGGGTATTCATCACATCGGGGCGGTTTAAGGTAATGAGCGCAATGGCATCGTCCCTTTCGTAGAGAACCAAATTAGCGTTCATTGTCCTCTCTCTATTTTGACATTGTTAAGTTAAGCTACTCAGTCGGTTGAAGCCACAACGTCTGGTAGCCGTCCACGGTGAGGGCCAGACGGCCGTCCTGGGTGGAATAGACTTTGCCCTGAACGAGGTCCTGCCAGGCCGAAGCTTGAGGAAGGTCCCATGCGCTAAGATCCACCTGGATGGCCAGTTGGCCGGACGAGACGTTGACCAGGCACAGCACGGTCTCCTCCCCTCCGCCGGTCAGGCTACCCGGCGCGGTGCGAGCCAAGGCGAAGAGGGCTTCGTGCAGAGGAAGTACCCGCTGGCCTGCCTGGGGATGAAAAGCGGGAAACGCCGCCCGCTGGCGCAATAGAAACAAATAGCCACGCAAGACCTGGCCCTGGATGGAGGCCGGATCGGCCAGTTGGGCCTCCAGGTCGGCGCGGCGGAACTTCTCGCGGTTGATGGATCGAGCGCGTCCCGTCTCCTCGACACACGGGTAGCAATTGCGAGAGCCGAACAGGCTGTGCACATAGATGCCGGGCACGCCGGCCAGGGAGAGCATAATCGCCTGCGAGGCCAGGAAACGGCGGACGTCAGCGTCCAGTTGAGGATGGTTGGGATCGTTGAGGGCGTCAAACAGCGTGACGTTAAGCTCGTAAACGCTCTTTGAGCCATCGGGGTTGGTCTTGTACGATACCCGGCCATCGTGAGCCAGGGTGCGATCCACGAGGAGCTGCATCTGGTCGGGGGAGAGCAAGCCCTCGGCGGGCCGGACCCCGATGCCGTCGTGGGAGGCGATGAAGTTAAAGAAGGTAGCCGATGCTGGGAGTTCCAAGCTGGCGGCCCACTCGGTCAAAGGACGCGCATCGCCGGTGTGGAAGGCATATAACACCAAAGGGGCGAGGGAGAACTGGTAAACTAGCTGGGCTTCGTCGGTGTCGCCGGAAGGCAAGGGATCGCCAAAGTAGCTGATGTTTTCCTGATGAGGCACGTTGGTCTCGGTGATGATGATCACACCGGGTGCGACGGCGTCCAGCACAGCGCGCCACAACTTGACCACGGCGTGCGTCTGTGGAAGGTGGATGCAGGAGGTGCCGATCTCCTTCCACAGGTAAGCAATGGCATCCAGGCGAATGATCTCGGCCCCACGCTCCACGTAAAACAGAAGGAGGTCTATAATCTCCAAGAGCACGGCCGGGTTAGCGTAGTTGAGATCGAATTGATCGTCGCTGAAGGTGGTCCATACGTGTTTGGTGCCACCGGCGGTCTCGACGGGCGTCAAGAGTGGCAAGGCGCGGGGACGCACCACACCCGACAGGTCGGTATTGGGATCGACTACGATGAAGTAGTGGGTATAAGGCTGTATATCCCTCAGAAAAGCTTGAAACCAGGAACTACTCCGGGAAATATGGTTGATGACAGCATCGAACATGAGCCGGAAGCTACGCCCGATGCGGGTCACGTCTTCCCAGTCACCAAAATCGGGATTCACCTGCCAATAATCAATCACCGAGAAGCCATCGTCGGACGAGTAGGGGTAGAAAGGAAGCAAGTGCACGCCACTGATGGCGTCACCCAGTTGCGTCTCCAAAAAGTCGGCCAGGGTTTGCAGAGGAGAACGGCCAGGCGCGCTGATCTGATCGCCGTAGGTGATGAGAATGGCGTCGCGCTGGGTAAGACTTTCGGCTGGCTGTGTCGCTCTTTCTCCTAACTGAGGGTTACACGCCTGGAAGTCAGCCAAACGATCCTTAAGCTGAGCCCAAACGCGCTCAGCTTCCCGTTTTCCATAAAGAAAGTTCAAATGATCCTGGATACGGCTTTCGGGTGTCATGATACTCAGGTCCTCCTACAAATGTGTGTTGCGTGAAACGTATTGCGTACTGCGTATTGCGTACTGCGTGCCCCGTGAGACGCGACGCTTACCTATCACGGATCACGCAGCACGAATTACGGATCACGTTTTATTGGCAGGTAGGGGGCGGTTGAGCAGTCACCAAAACGGTTAAAAACTGGTCAGGACTTCTTTCAACTTGTTTTCCAGGACTTCTAGCGAGAAGTTTTCCCGGGCGATGGCGTAGTTTTTGCCGGCCATGGCATTGACTTGAGCTGGGTCATTAAGCAGCTCAAGTGTTTTTTCTACAGCGGCTTCGTCCACAAAACCATCCAGCTCGATGAAGTCAAAGCCCAGGGGGCAGATGTCTGCGTTGTAGACCGGGTAACGATTAACGACCATCAAGCGCTTGAAGTAGACGGCTTCCAACAGCGCGTTGCCGAAGCCCTCGTAGGTGCTGGGATAAGTTACCAGGTCGGCGTGAGGGTAGGCGTCCCAAAGGGAATAGACTTTGTGACCGTCGATTTTTGAGCGCTTGGTGCCGATCATGTGATCAATCAAACGCAGGTCTACGCGCATAACGCCGGCCTCGCGCTTGAGCCAATGCCAATAGGATAGTCCCTCGTCGTGGGCGCGGTGGGTGATGAACAGATGAGCGTTGGGCAACTCCAGGCGATGTACCAGCTCGATGGCCATCTCAACACCTTTGCGCTGGATAACGCGCGTTGGCTGTAGGACAAAAAGGTCGCCTTCGGTAAGGCCAATCGCCTCGCGAAAATCGCGGCTGTAGTTGTCGATCCCGGGTGGAGGGGTAGCGAAATCGTGGACGTTAGGGATGACGATTGACTCGATGCCACGACGGGCTTTGAGGCGTTCTTGCGCGATGCTGTTGATGGTGACGTGCTGTATGGTGGGCAGTTTGGCCGGGAAGGTGGTATCCAGCAGGTCCAGAATGGTGTTGGTCTGATAGCGCTGACGCTCCCAGTAGAAATCGTGGTGGTGGCCAATGGTATTGATGCCCAGCTCAGCGATCAAACCGGTAAGGCAAACGCCCAGCGGGAGATTCATGGGGATGGTCAGGGCGTTCTGGACAATGATCAGATCCAGCCGGTTGGAACGAATGAAATGACGCAGAGGAGGACGAATCTCATCCGCCTGAGCGTAGATCGCGTCACACACCTTATCGCCATCTACATCCGGGCCTTCATCAAAGGCTCGCTGACTCAGCAATACGACGGATTGGTGATCGAAGTGCAATTGCGGGATGAGGGTGCCACCGCTGGCATATCCCCCCAGTTCCCCGGCACAGTAAAAGAGATCGTGTCCCAAACGGCGCAGTACCTTGGCCCATTTCTCTACTTCCAGCGAGACGCCGTCGGTGCCATTTAAACGAGTCGAGATAAAGCCAATACGCATTAATCAACCTTTGACACCGCCAGCGGTAAGGCCCTCTTCCAGGAAACGTTCAAGGCCCAAGAAGAGAATGACCACGGGCAGGGTCATGATAGTCGAAGCGGCCATCACAACGTGGGGACGCGGACTGGGGTCATTAAAGATGGTATTGATCTTGATGGGCATGGTGAACATCTCGCGGCTGTTCAGGAAGACCAAGGCGTATAGGAACTCGTTCCAGGCGATCATGAAGGTGTAAATGGCGACCGAGACCAAGGCTGGAATGGCCAGGGGCAAGGTGACGCGCCAGATGACGCCAGCGCGACTGCAGCCATCGATCAAGGCCGCCTGCTCAATCTCGGCCGGGATGGTGCGGAAATAGTTGGCCAACATATAAAGCGCGACGGGGAGCGTCTGGGCCAGGTAGGTGAAGACCAACACACCCAGGTTGTCCTGTACATCAAAGCCGACGATTGTGCCAATCCGAGCCACCATGGCAAACAGGGGAATGATCAACAGAATCCCGGGGAACAGATAGATGAGCAAGATGCTGTTGAGCATGATGTTTTTGCCCCGAAAGTGCAACCGGGCCACGGCATAGGCCCCGAGCGTGGACAGGATGACGGCGATGATGGAGGTAGGAATGGCGACCAGCAGGCTGTTGATGATATTGACGCCAAAATTCTGGAAGCTGCGATGGTTGGGATCAAACAGCTCCTGGAAGGCATCCGGTCGCAGGGCACCTGGAATATAAACGGGGGTCCGCCCACCGATCTCGGCGTAGGACTTGAAGGACGAACTGACCATCCAGTAGAAGGGAAATAGAATGCTGGTCAGGAAGAAGAGCAGAACCAATGCGAATATGAGCCGGGGCCAATTGATCCAGCCAGCCACGTAGTCGATCAGATTCATGCGCTCGCCCCTGGAAGAACGAGCAGAGGTACTTGCAGTCATTGTTTCCTCCTTACCTAATCCTCGGCACCTCGCATTACGGTGAGCACGTATATGACCAGGAAGACGACCAGGATGAGCAACAGGATCATGGCATTGGCCGCCCCCTTGCCGAAGTCGAACGACTTGAAGCTAAATTGATAGGTGAGCACCGGAAGGACGTTGGTGCCGAAGCCGCCTCCGGTCAGCAGGAAGATGTCATCGAACTTGTTGAAGGTCCAGATGAGGCGCAGCAGGAAGACGGCGCCCAGTACGAAGCGCAGCTCGGGCAGCGTTACGTGCCGGAATTTGTGCCAGGTGTTGGCGCCATCCACGTCGGCGGCCTCGTATAGGGTGCTGTCGATGGCCTGGAGCCGGGCCAGGATCATCAACATGGCAAATGGGAAATAGCGCCAGGCCTCGAAGAAGATGACGATCAGCAAGGCGAGACCACGGGTAGCCAGATAGGCTTTGGGTAACTCGATGATGCCCAATCGCATCAAGATATCATTGATCACACCGGACGGGCGTGGGTCGAGAATCCAGCGCCAGACAAAGGCGACACTGACGATGGGCGCCACGTAGGAAAAGAGAAAAATGGCGCGCACCAGTCCCCGACCCCGGAAGGACCGGTTAAGCAGCAAGGAAGCAATCAGACCAACGAGAACGGTCAGGATCGTAGCAGCGAATGAATAGACAACGCTGGTAACCGCCGCCCCCCAGCTTCCCAAGCCCTGGAACTTGAAAGCAAAGTCGTTGACGACGCGACGGTAGTTCTCCAGGCCAACAAAGGGTGCGCGGAAGACATCATTCAGGTTCCCCAGGCCGACGTCGTGGAAACTGATCCAGACGCTGAATATGGCGGGGAAAAGGACCAAACCAAACACGATAAATGCCGTGGGCAGGATCAGGATCCAGGCCAGACGGGTTTCTCGGGCCTCAAGCGAGTCCCACCGACGTGCGGGCGTGCGCGGCTCTTCGGTTATTGCAGTCATAGATAGACCTCCCTGCGCTTCCATGTGGAATTAACAGTAGGGACGCAGCATGAAGCTGCGTCCCCATTGCATCAATCAATCACGCAGTTACCGTAGCTACTCTCCCGCCTGTCGCTCAGCGTAAATGGCTTCGACCTGCTCCTGGAGCCACTCGGCGGCCGTCTCGGGCGTCATAGTGCCTTCCAGCGCGATGTTGCTGATAGCCTGTGAGATCAACAAGCGGCCTTCGATGTCACCAATCACGGCGCGCTGGGTGGTGTCGTAATCGGGGCGGAAGAGCCAGCGCTGCATCGACTCGTAGCCGTTGGCGATCTGGCCCAACGTCTCATCCGAGTAATTCTCGAAGAAGGGACTGAGGCCGCTCCAGCCATCGACGGCGCTCTTGAGCACCGGCACCTTGCCGAAGGGGGCCAGCGCCAGAATGTCCTGGTAGTTCTGGTCGGTCATAAAGAACTGGAGCACATCTACCGCCTCGGGGTCGGCGCCCTTGGGAATAGCCATGGTCACCAACTGCCCGTAGGAGGCGGAGCCGTTGGGGCCGACCATCTCGGGGGCGAAGCCGGTCTTAAGGGCCAGATCCTCGACGGCGATCTCGACATTGCCGCCCTCCTCCATACCGGAGCCCTCGACCAGGTCGTCCATGATGTAGGTGCTGTAGAAAAGCATGCCGGACTGGTCAAGCTCGTAGGACTCGCGGGCGCCACGCCAGTACTGGGGGCCGGGCAGAGCGCAGCGCTGCAGATCGGTATAGAACTGGAGCGCCTCGATCATCTCGGGCGTGTTCATGGTGACGTTGCCGGCCTCGTCGAAGGGCCAGGCATCATTGGATATGGCTACCTGCTCAAAGATCTGGTGCGGGTAGTTCTGGCCGGGATCGGTGCCCAGGGTGAGGGCGTAGAGCAAATTTTCCGTGCCGGGGAGAGTATCGCAGGCAGCATTGATGTCATCCCAACTGACGGGCGAGTTGAGACCATCCTCCTCGAACACGTCGGCGCGGTACCAGATGGCCTGGATCCAGCCGTCGAAGGGCACGGCCGCGCGCTTGCCGGTGGATGGGTTGGTGACCATCTGCAGCGGGCTGGAGCGGAAATCGTCCTCGCCCAAGCCGGCGATCACGGCCTCGGCAGCATCCTCGTCCAGGATCTCGTCTGCGGCGAAGGCAGCGACGCGCTCAACGCCCATGCGGATGATGTCCGGCGGGCGGTTGGCGGCCAGCGCGGTGGCGATGCGCTGCGAAACACCGGCCTCCTCGATAGGCACGATGCGGACCTCGACCTCGGGATGCTCGGCCATGTAGCGCTCAGCGATGGCCTCGTAGACGTCTACCCGTTCTTCCTCGTTATCGGTCGACCAAAACTCGATGATGGTCTCGGCCTTGGCCGGTACCGCTACTTCTACCTCTTGAGTGACGATAACTTCCTTCTCCACCTCCTGGGTGACGACGACCTCTTTCTCGACCACTACGGTCTCAACGACGGTCTGCGGGGCCGGCGCAGCGCACGCGGCGGCCAGCAGGCTCAAGATCACCAACACGGCCAATACTGCAAATAAGCGTTTCATTTCCTCTTTTCTCCTTTCTTGGCTACAAGGAACTCTACGCTTTTGACGGCTTCACATATCACAGGGGTTATCACGTGGTTTGTTTGGTGTTTTGTGGCTTGATCATCACCTCCTTTGGCAGATCAACAAAGCGAACAAATCGGGGCGAATGGACGAATGGGCAAATCAGCAAATAGGCAAATGGGCAAATGGGTAGATAAGCGGAACGACGGACAGGTCAATGCGCACCGGCTTTGCCTCCGCTGGAGCCGCGGACGATGAGGGAGGGTTGAAGAACGACGTGAGATTCCTTCAGTCCCTCATCTTTGATCTGTGCGATCAGCATGTCGCAGATCATCTGTCCGATGCGGTATATGGGCTGGTGGACGGTGGTTAACGGCGGATGAGAGTGTTGGGCGGGAGGGATGTCGTCGAAGCCGGTGATGGCCACATCCTGGCCGACCACCAAGCCACGCTCCTGGGCGGAGGTCATGGCACCCAGCGCCATCAAATCGTTGCAGGCAACGATGGCGGTGGGGCGGTCGGGACGGTCGAGCAATTCGCCGGCCAATCGACGCCCGGTTTTCTGGGTCAAATCACCGACGATGAGCAAAGACTCATCCACGGCCAAACCATTCTTTTCCATAGCCTGTTTGAACCCCATCAGACGATGCAGGGCAAACATCAAATCGGGTGGGGCAGCGATGAACGCGATGCGTCGATGGCCGCGATCGATCAAGTGTTGGGTGGCCAACTCCATGCCCAAGACACCGTCCTCGTCCACGTAAGGAAAATCAAAGTTCTGCTGGGTACGGCCAAAGGCCACGAAGGGAAAACCTCGCCCGACCAGGAAGGCGATACGCGGGTCGTCGCAGCGGGTGCGTACCACCAGCAAACCGTCTACTCGTTGGCCGCTGACCAAACGCCGATAGGCCTCATCCTCATCGGGGCCGGGGGCCTGGGTGGAAACGAGCAGGTCCAGGCCATTGGCAGCCGATTGATTGCCGATGCCGGCTAACAATTCGCTGAAATAGGGGTCGGAGAAGCGCGGTCCAAAGGTGGGTAGAATCAGGCCAAGGGTATCGGTTTGCCTTCTACGCAGTCGCTGCGCGGCGATGTTGGGCGTGTAGCCCATCTCGCGGGCGACCTGCCTGACAAGCGCTTTGGTCTCCTCGCTGACGTCGTCGTAATCGTTTAGCGCACTGGAGACGGTGGACACCGATTTGCCCACCGCCTGGGCGATGTCCCTGAGCGTGACCGCCACCCGTCTCTCACTCCCTTAACCGAAACGTTTCAACTGATCGTTATTATAAACCGAAACGTTTCAGGAGTCAAGGGGTTGGTTGGGTGGGGGGGTTGGTTTGTTGGTTGGTTAGTTTGTTGGTTGGTTGGGTGGTTTGTTGGGTGGGTGGTGGTTGGTTGGGGGATTGGGGAATCGGGAGACTCGAAGCTCGAAACTCGGAACTCGAAACTCAGAACTCGGAGCTCGAAACTCGGAACTCGAAACTCGGAGCTCGAAACTCGGAACTCGAAACTCGGAACTCGAAACTCATTCGCCCGGTATGTAGGGAATCAGGCCCTTCTCATAAGCAATCTCTTGTATTTCGCGGGGCAATTGGCGCGCGTCGAGGATCAGGCCGTCGACCATGATCATCCAGGCCATGATGTTGTCATCCATGTGGCTGGGCCGGAACCAATTGGGGTCCATTTGTGACATGTTCAGGGCATCGCGCACTACTTTTGACTTGGCCGAACCGGTTCCTTTGGCAACACCGAAGGCGGCACATAGGTCGGCAGCGCTCATGTGGGGGTCCTGGGTCTTATCAAACAGGAAGTTCACAAACCCCAGGGCGTATACAATCCCGCATGCCCAAGAGCTGACACGACCACTCTGTAAAGGGGAGGGGCGCTTACGGCACAAAGCGGCGGTTGCCTGGCGAGCCAACAGCGCGTATTCCTCGTCCAGGTGCTCGTGGCAGACCTCGTCGGTGAGAACCACGATGGCATCGAATTTCTCTTGCATGGCCTTGGGTACTTTTTCGGACTTTTTGGTTGGGGGCATGTTTTCCCTCTTCGTGCTTTGAAATGAGCGGCTCAGACCTGACAGGTTTTAGCCGACGGCACGTCGGACAACTTGTCAGGTCTTCACCATTATACCCTGATTTCGCGTTAAATGGGAATGGGGGTCATTCATCGTCGCGCCAGGTATCCGTTCCATCCTGCGCATCCGTTGTTCTCCTACACGTCCTTGCCTCCAGAACGCGGATGGGCAGGATGGAACGGATCATCCTCTCGCAACTCAAGGAATCCGTTGCATCCTGCGCATCCGTTGTTCTTATTTAGAACGCGGATGGGCGGGATGGAACGGATTGTAAGGTGCCATACGACAGGCACGACGTTTATAAAGGCGACGCGAAGGTGCTTGGGCCAAGGAGAGTTGGTTGGCGTTGTAAGGTTGCATGTTCAGGTAGCGTAGAACTTTTGTTCGTTGGGTAGTATAGCATGGTTGGTGGAGGATATCAATTTGGCCCGAAATTGTTATTATGTAAAGTCAAACCCTGGCATCTCAACTGACTGGCGAAGGGCCAAGCTTGACAATACGATTCAGCCACAGTGTGCAGACCTAATCAAACAGCCCTGGGCGGCCATCATGTAACTCCCTCGCCAGTTCGTCGAAGGTGTGAGCTGCGCTGGCGTCGAAGCGATGTTGCGGTACTTTGAGATAGCACCAGGTCTGGCCAGTTTGCGTGCTGATCTTGGTGCACCAATCTTCAATGCTGGCATCTTTGTGGGTTACGTTCTCATACTCGCGGCCCTTGGTCTCGATCACCCAGTTAATCTCGCCTCCGGGTGTCGCCTGCACAGCGACGAAGTCGGGATAGTAAAAACGGATGGCACCCCCCTGGCTGAGGTAGTCCACCCGAAAGCGGGTATAGGACTCGGCCAGGGCGGCGAAGCGCAAAATGTCGGGCGACTTCTCCAGAAAGCGGGCGAAGCGCGCCTCCAGATCATTGAAGACAGAACACTCGTTGAAGATGGTCTTGTCGCAGGCGAGATGCAGGCGGCGCCAGGTGAAGGGTTGGGTGTGCGAGAGACGGAAGGCGGCGTCCTCGAACTCGATGGTCCGCTCCTGGGCAGCCAGTTGGGCGATCTCCCGGCTCAGGAACTGGACGATGCCATCTTGAAGCGTGGGGCCGCGCAGACGGCTCTTGATGTCGTCGGCCTCCAGATCCACCTCAACGCCGAAGCAGCGCCCCCTCACGTAACGTTTTACGATGCGATACAGGTCGGCGAAGTGACCGTTGAGGTGTAGGCGTTGTTCTACGCCGCGCGTGATATCACGCAGAAAGTCCTGGCTGAGCAACGGCCGGTCAGGCGTAATGACGGCATGGTGAACGGTGGTGCCGGTGGTAGCGAAGGCCATCTCGATTTCGATGGCCTCTTCTTCGGCCAGTACGCCGGCCTCATAGATGGGCGGCAGAGCGAGCGGGTCCAACTCCTTCAGGTCCCGGTACTCGTGGGTGTACTTGGGCTTGGTTAGAGGGATGGCAATGTCGAACTCGACCCGCTCCTGCACCGGGTAAATCTTGACCGGCAATGGGGGTGGGTCGCCCACGGTGTCGATGCCCACCCCCTCGTGCTCCAGCTCGCGCACGAAGGCTTCGAAGGCCTGGGTGCCGATGACCTCCAAAGTCTGGCACTGGTCGGGGCTGATGTTGAGCATCAGGCGCAGGCCGCGCCCGACGGCCTGTTCGGGCAGGATGCCGGCTTGGGCGGTGAAGGGGCGCAGGCCCAGGATGACGGTCACGTTGCGCACGTCCCAGCCCTCACGCAGCATAAGCACGCTGACGATGACCTTGATGTCGCTGTCAGGTTTGTCCACATCCCGCGCCGCTTGGCGCGCCTCGTCCAGATATTTCTTGGTGAGGTTTCCCTGGGTATCGGTGTGAATGACCAGCACTTCCTTCTTCTTGAGGCGGAAGTGTTTACGGATGTGCTCGGCGATGGCGTCGGCGTAGGCGATGCGCTCGGCCATGATGAAGAGCACCGGCTTTTGGCCCACCCCCCGGTACAACCGGGTATGGGCCTTCCAACGCTCCAGGGCAACCACGATCCAATCGTGGTAGGCGCCCACCACGTTATCCTGGGTCACTCGTTGGGGGTCGGGCTTGTCCACGCGGTGCACGATGAGCGGGGCTTTGACGATGTGATCCTCGATGGCCTGGGCCAGGGGGTAATCGGTGATGATCCAGGGGAAGTAGGTGCCGGCCTGGGTCTTGGGGGTGGCAGAGAAGCCCAGCCACAGGGTCAAGCCACGGCTGATGGACGGCCAGACTTCCGAAGTCTCAGAGACTTCGGAAGTCTGCTGTTTGCGTTTCAGGTTCTCGTGCAGGGCCAGCAAGGTCTGGTTCCAGACCAGGTCGTCGTCGTGCACATGGTGCGCCTCGTCGTTGAGGACCATCAGGTTGTTCAGACTCTTGATGCGGTCCAGCATGGAAGGCTGGTAGGCGGCCAGATCCTGGTGAGGGGGACGCCCCAGGATGGCATCCACAGCGTTGCCCGGCGTCCAGGTCTCCTCACGCGACTCATAAATTTGCTGGATGTTGACCACAAATAAGTTGCCGCCGGGGTCAGGCACAGCGCTCTCGCCGCGCAGGATGACCTTCATGCCCCATCGCCCACGCCACTCGGGGGGAATGAGCGGCAACTCGTGGAAGATCTTGTTGCTGGCAAAGTCGCGCTCCAGCCGCTCGAAGACGATGACGTTGGGGGCGACGACCAGGAAGTTGTCAGCAAGACTTCCGAAGTCTTGGAGACTTCGGAAGTCTCCCCCCAGGCGGCGGTTGAAGTAGGACCAGACGATGACCATGGCCATGACCACCGTCTTGCCGGAGCCGGTGGCCATTTTGAAGGCGTAGCGGGGCAAGCCCTCCTCGGGCAGTTCCTGGACGGCATCCCGCTCGACCTCAGGCACCCAGCGGCGCAGCAGGCGTTCCCCGTCCATAGTCGTCTCGATCTCAAAGTCCATGGGCAGCATGCCGTGCTGAGGTACTTCGCCGAAGGTCTGGGCAAGGGGCAAGAAGTCGGCCCAGCCGCGTACCTCGGCCAGGTAGGCCAGCGTTTCGAGGGCCTCGCGCTGGCACCACCAATAGCGGAAGGGCGTCCCATCCGCCAACAGGTGATCCTCATCGAACCAGAACTGGAAGAGGCGGCGGGTGACGTCGGACAGACCGGGGTAGTCTTCGTCACGCCATGCATCCACGGCCTCCCGCAACTTGCCCACCAGGAACATGGTGCTGGGCCGGCGTCCTTGGCGCACGGCGTAATCGCCCTCACCCAGCTTCTCCAGGTAGGCATCCGGCCTGGTATAGGGCGTGCGCCCAGGCACTTCGGGCAAAGCACGGTCGTAGGGGATGATGGTTGCCATGGGTCTCCTCCAAAGACACACCAGACTTCCGAAGTTTTGGAGACTTCGGAAGTCTGACCAGCAGACCTCAGAGTAACAAGTGAGCAATGACGTCGCGATCTTGTGCCACGTAGGCCTCGACAAAAGAACGATAGCGCTCCCTAACCTCCGAAATGTTGGACACTGCGGAAGTTTGGGTGAGCTGTTGAAACACGATCTCAGGCTGCGGCAAGCTGCCATTCCGCACACCTAAATAGTCGCGGTAGCTGGAGTAAATCCAATCTTCTGGCCGCTGCACCAGACCAGCTCGTACGGGGTTAAGGTGGATGTAGCGCGAGAGATGCAGGAGGTATTCATCCCGGTCAACCAACTTGGCTCGAAATGCCCCCTGAAACAAACCTCCTGTTCGTCGAAAGCGCTTATTGATCGCCTTGGTGTATGAAATACCAAACAACTGCATGGCATGGGACAGGCCATCGGTGTAAGCCTGAATCAACATATGATAGTGATTGGGCATCAGCACATAGGCAATGACACATGCGTGCTCTGGCACCACGTATTTGCGCAACCTACGCAAGAAGAAAGCGTAATTCTCCGGCTCGAAGAAAATGGACGCCCGATTGTGCCCCCGGTTGTAGAGATGGTAGTAGTGTCCGGCAACCAGGGGAACCTCTCGCCTTGGCATTTAGAGTTACTCCTTCCCCGATGCAGACTTCCGAAGTCTCAAAGACTTCGGAAGTCTTGGTCGGCTACCCCACTTCCACCTCAAACACCTGCGAGGTATCGTTGCCGAAGATGTCGATGACCTTGACCAGGGTCCGGTAGGTCCCCGGCTGTTCGTAAACGTGGGGATCAGTCTTGAGTTGCAAAGCCCGGTCGCGGCGGGTGCGGTAGGAAGTCCAGGCGTTGACGAAGGTGTCATCGCGGAAGTCCCAGTCCACGGCCCAGTAATCGACGTAGTCGGACCACTTCTTGATCTTGGCCCGTACCTCGGGCGGGATGAGTTCGTCGTTGGGGATGACGAAGTCGGTTAACTCAACGATGACCTGACAGACTTCCGAAGTCTTTGAGACTTCGGAAGTCTTATGGATATCCACCTCCAGGTAGGCCAGCTCGTAGAAGCGGATGTCACCCCGGTCCACGGCCTGTTGCTCCATCACCTCGCGCGGGATATTGAGCAGCAGCAGCTTGACCCCCTGGGCTTTGGCCTCCTCCACCATCAAGTTGGCCAGGCCCATCTCCCACTCCCAGCCCAAGATGTGCAGTTCCTTCTGGCCCATGGTCTGGCACTCGGCCAGGCAGGCGTAAATCTCGTCGATGGTCACCGGCGCGTCCACGGCGCCCACGTGGATCACGGCCCGGCCCTTCTTGCCGTGCAGGTGCTGGGTGCCGGGCAGGGGTTGCGCGCCGTACAGGTCCAGGATGAACTTGAGGTACTCGAAGATGAGCATATGCTGGGGATGCTTCTGATCGCCGAAGGTCACCCCCTGCCACACCTGGCGTTCGTATTGGCCCAGGTTGAGAATCTCGAAGGGACGGCAGTCGGGGATGTCCATCAGTCGCTTGCGGGCCGTGTGGATACCAAAGCGACTTAGGTCGCAGCCGATCCAGCGCCGCCCCAGCGTCTCGGCCACAGTCAAAGTCGTACCAGAGCCGCAGAAGAAGTCAGCAATCAGACTACTGTCGTTTGACGATGCAGAAACAATACGCAAAAGTAAGTCCTCAGGCTTCTGGGTTGCGTATCCCGTTATTTGTTGTGACCATGAAACTACCGATTGGATATCATCCCAGAGAGATTGAACAGGGCGACCTTCCATTTCATCCAAATAGCGCTTCAGGCGTGGTACACCATTTTTCGTGTAGAATATCCGACCTGCTTTGTCCAGTTCAGCCATCCTGCTTTCGGGTAGTCGCCAAAGACCCTTACAGCCTTTCCACACATACTCGTACCCTCCGCCACTCAAACCTTTTGCTGACAGATTGTCAGACATAAATCGACGACCATCCGGGTCTTGATATCGATAATAACGCTCTACGTACCAGTCTTCATAGTCGGTCTTCGGGCTATTCCAAGTAAACTCATCGGAACGCGTGTAGAACAATATTGAGTCATGCACTTGGCCATAAGTGGATGAGTCGCTGTGGGCGGACGTTCGTTTCCAGACCACTTCTGCGCGGAAGTTCTGGGGACCCAATACTTCGTTCAGCAGGAGTCTTAGATGGCTATTCTCACGCCAGTCACAATGGACATATAGGCTACCGTTTGCTGAAAGGAGGTCTCGCATGATCAACAATCGCTGGTACATCATCGAGAGATAAGAATCGCTACCTTCGCCCCAAGTATCTCGGTATGCCTTTTCTTCGAGAATAGATTGCTCCTTTACGATCTTGAGATCCCCCTCACCAACTATGGATGCAAACGAGAAGTCCGCACCGGTCGCAAAGGGTGGATCAATGTAAATCAAATCAACCTTACCGGCGAAGTGCTCCAGCAGTGAGCTCATCACGTACAGGTTGTCACCCCAGATAAGCTTATTGCGCCAGCCATCGCCCGCGTCGGCCATATGTTCCTCCTCAGCCTGCCAGTAGTCGAAGAGAGTGGCCACGTGGCCGGCGCGCTCCTCCTGGCGCTGCTCACGGGTGGCACGCGTTTCGTTGACGCGCTCGATGACCTGGAAGGGGAGGTTAACGCGGCGGGGCGGGACCAGGTTCCCCTGGTCGTCGTATTTGCCGGGCCAGACCAGTTCGGTGCGGGTGATGTCGATTTTGGGCATAGGGTTGCCTCCTGTTACTTCCTAACTGGCAATTTTACCTTCGGCAGCATGTCACAGAACTACTTGACTGTTTTCAAAATAGTCAATCAGTCGATAAATTGCCTCAATGTACTTGACGAACTGCCCCATGGTTGCCAGGAGGATTCCTTTATCATAATTCGGAGAGATTTCAGGATGTCCAACCTCATTTCTACATATGCGGTAGAATTGAAATAGTGCCTCGATTTGCGTGTCTAAGTCATATACCAAGGCAGGGTCAACAGGTTGAGACTTGCAGGATTTAAATGAATTTTTGAACTCATCGTACGCTCGAGAAATATACCTGTTTCTAACACGACTTTCGAATCTCGCCCGGTTTGTCGCATCCGTTATTGCCTGAGTGAATGCTTCTATTAAGAGCCAAATAGCTTTTTCTGAGGCAGCGCCGATCAGAAATGCGCATCCAAGCAATGCCCCTGCTTTTAGACACAGAATGGCTTCGTTCAAGAGGCGAATAATGATGGGGTCAATTGTTGGTATGTTTTTCCGTAGAAACTCTGGAAAGTCTTCAATTTCAAACGGCAGTGTCTCGTCAATGGAAACACTATCGTCTTCAATCACTCTTTTGAGTTTCTCAAGGGGCTCTTTGATTGTGGATGTAAGGCTTGCTTGAACTTGGATTGTTCCTGTTGTGTAAATCTTGACAACAGCACGGGATTTTCCATACTGAACATCAAGCCGCCTCGCCGAATCCTCATCCTTCTCCGAGAAGTCCCAACCATGTTGCTCAATGAACGAGCGATACTGCTCATAAACTTGGTCTTGATAGGAATTACCCATGGCCCTGATTCCTCCCAGATATTCATGGCTAACTTGACAATGCCCGAAGGTTAGTAGCCTGTGGCCCCTTCTTACCTTCACCGATGCTATACTCCAGATACTCACCAACCTGCACCGAGTCGCGGCCCTCGACCTGACTGATATGGAAGAAAAGGTCACCTTGGCCTCCTTCAACTTCAAGGAAACCAAAGCCTCGATCTTCAAAGTATTTCTTAACCCGGCCCACCGGTCGCCCAGATGGAGAGGCGAGTGGTGGGGCTTGTTTGGGAGCAACGGCAGCCTCCGCCTCGGGATGTTCATTCAAAAGGTCTGCCAGAGCCTGCTCGGCTTCGGGAAAGGAAAGATTGTAATGCTTCTGGCGCAATGCCACTGCGGTCCTAAATTCCTGGGCTGCCTCTGACCATTTGCCCTGACGTTGATAGACCAAGCCCAGTTCATAATGGCCGTTGTGGTTACGATGCTCTCTTTTCACCGCCTCCTGCAGCGTACGCTCGGCTTTGTCTAACTCATCCAGCTTAGCGTAGACGCCGCCCATGTTGCGCAAGATATAAGGTCGATTGCGTATGGACGGTGGCATCTGCTCGTAAACTGCGATGGCTTCCTGAAGTTGGCCAGCACCTGCATAAGCACGAGCCAAGAAGTCAAGAATATAATGTTGGGGCTGCTCAGAAAGTCGTTGCGCCCTCTTCAGGCTGTCAATCGCCTGCTCAAAACGTTCAGTTTCCAGATAGACTTTACCCAAGGCGTAGTGAACATCAGGATCATCCCGTTTCAAGTCGGTAGCTTCGCGCAACCGCTCTTCGGCCAGACGGCGATTGCCAGCTTTAAGGAAGAGCTTGCCCTGTTGATGGCAGGCGTCGGCGTAGCGCTTGCGTTCTCGGTCCTTAGCCTCATCATCCGGTAAAGCATGATAAGCCTCGCGGCAGCGCTCGAAGGTAGTGAGAGCTTGTCCCCGCTTACTTTCAATAGTGGAGAGGGCGTAGCCCTTGCGGTACAGAACGACGATATAGTGGGGATCGATTTCCAAGGCACGATCAAAGTGCTCAATGGCCCGAGCGTAACGTTGCTGATCATAATACTGATAACCCAAGCTGTAAGGCCAGCGAGCAACGTCCGGCTGCAATTGGCACAATTGCTCATAGAGTTCGATGGCTTTAAGGTGCTGCTTTAGACGAGAGTAGCAAAAGGCCAATGGCCCCAGCACGTAGGGGTTCTTGGGTTCTGTTTGCCTGGCCTGCTCAAGAAGGTCGATTGCGGGTTGCCACTCGTTGCGGTCTATATGCTCTTGGGCTTTGTTTTGTAAATCTCGGGTCATAGATCTATCTCTCCTCGCTAGCAGTCTGTCGGAGAGAGCGATTCTGCCAGACTTCGGAAGTTTTAGACGATGATTTTGCCACCAAATTGGCTAGATAATACACGTAATATGTTGGCAGAGACATTGTTGGAAACTTCCGAAGTCTTTCTCCGACAAGCTGCTAGCTGACTTCAGGCTGCTTTACTGCCGGCGCTCCAGAATCTGCGTCGTCGTCTTGAAATGCAACTTGGCGATACGCTCCAGAGCTTCGGGACCCCAACGCCGGACAATCGCCCGCCCGACCTCCACCACCTTGGGCGATGACGAGCCTAAAGGGATGTCCATTTCGGCTTTCACTCGAAAATCTTGGATGGCGGCCACAAAACTCTCGCGCGCCAAGATCGAGGCGGCGGCCACTGCCACGTCGGCTTCACCGCCTGTACGTTGCTCCAGGTCTACGTCGATTTTCCGCTCGGCCAACGCTTCCTCCATAATGTGCGAAGCCGCGAATTGGTCATCTATGACCTGCCGGCAACCGGTTTGTTCGATCAACGTCTCAATGACCTGTGCATGCGCCTCAGCCAGCAGGCGATTGAGGTTTTGATGGCGGTAGTATGCCATATTGTACTCAGCGGGCATTAACACGTGTACGACATTCGGACATCGCTCCCTGATTTTCAGAGCTAATTCGGCGACGGTCATATCGCTCATTGCTTTGCTATCCCGCACCCCCCATCGGATCAAGTCAAGAGCCGACTCGGATGTGACATAGACAGCAGCCACTGTCAGCGGTCCAAAGTAATCACCTTTACCTGCTTCGTCCACGCCGATGTGTGCTTGTATAGCGGGTATCGGCCGGGTAATTTCCTGAGGCGCGGGCGCTTCTTCGTTGTGGAACCAGTTCAGAAAGTCCTCTCGTCCTTTCCCTCTGATGATAATCTTATCCCCCGGATCACGAGGGCAATAAACTTTCCATGTGTCCGTATCGACGCGCCATTTAGTCTTATAGTCTGGCTTTTCGTAATGTTCCACCTCATGCCCAGCTTCCTCTAAGCGCCTTACAAGTTCTACCTCATCTATGCCCTCAATCGTAATCTCTTGCTTTGTTGTTGGTTGATTACCCTTTATGGCTTGTATCGCTTCGCCCTGAACCGATGCAGAAGTGTGAGGTTTTCTAGCTTTCTGTTTGAATTGGATTGGCTCCTCAATAAAATTAGCGGACCCCCGTCTGAAGGCACGCATGATGACCCCGCAAATCTCGTGATTCGCTTCGTCAAATGAAGCCATTTTTGTTTGGCGCACGTGGTCGGAGTGAAGCATCAGGTGCCGCGAGCCAGTCCAAGCGGTTTTGAGATCATCCGCAATGTGCCCATGGCGGCGAGAATCTGCTATTAGGTCAGGCAATTCATCAAGCCAACGCCCTACTTGAATCGCCTGTACGTTTTTTTCAATTTCTGTCTTGTCGGCCAAACCGATGTGAATAAACAACTTGACCAAAAAGCCTTCATACGCTCGCGCAAAGGGCATCACTAAAACCGAATAGTCCGGCAACTTTAGGTCGATGGCCTGAACGGTTTGCAGTAGCGCTGTACCCGACAACAATGTTTCGCGATCATGCGGATATAGGAAATCATACGCGCCCTGTCCCAACTGCTCAATTAGCCAGGCGAGTGCTGCTGTTTCGGCCTCAGGCTGGTTCATTCGATCTAGAGCTGCCCGGCGCTTCTCCTCCGGAATATAACGGGTGGCCCGGTCGGCCATTGACTGGGACAGTTTTTGGTCCAATCGGTCGCAGACGCTGTCAAACAGAGCGCTGGCGCGGCCTTGCACCATCAACGTACCAGTGTGATACTGTGTGACGACAACTTTTTCCCCATTAGTCCTGATCTCAGCTTGGTAAACCTGCCCTTCGCTGGCGTCGCCTTCGCGCCAGGTGATTTCACCTGGCAACTCCTGGATCGAAGATCGAATTCTGTCTATCTTGCCCTGGGCGACAATAAACTTTGTTGCTCGATTCTCCTCGGCAATCTCATCAACGTGGCCTACAGCCACCGGTGCTTGGGCCTGTCGAAAATTCCTCCACTCTTCTATCTGCTGCCGGAGCAATGTCTTTTTACCACCAACCGTGATTTTGCCGCTGGTGTAGACATTAACCGAGCAAATATCAACCCCATCGCTTACCTTAAACTGCCGGGCATGCTCAATCTCTCGTTCTTCCAGTAGCTCCAGGCTGCTCTCTGTCAAAAATGCTTGTAGTTGCGCTACAGCAATGTCTTGCTTTTGTGGCATTTTCTCATTCTCCCGGCGTTTGCTTTTGCTTATAGTCTCTATGTGTTCTGAGCAAAGCAGAGGCGCTGGACTACGCCAACCGATCTAACGTACGATGACTTTGACCGTACCTTGCCTCTGGCAATAGGCCCGAAAGTCACATTCACTGCATACCTTTCTCTCCGGCGGCTGTTTCACCGCGAAATCGCGGGCCAGGATGCGATCCACCACGCTGTCGAAATAAGCTCCGGCCTCAGCTACCTTCTCCGGCTGGTAAGGGAAGAACATCAGCGCCTGCTGGCGCCGGGGCTCGCCGGTCCAGTAGAGGGCCAGGCGCTCCGGGCGCTGACCGTAGCGCTGCTCCAGAATGTGGGCGTAGATCAGTAACTGCTGGTGGTAATAAGCCAGCCGGTGGCCGTCCGTCTCTGGCCGGGGCTGGGATTTGAAGTCGAGGAGCTCCAGCTTGTCGTCCGCGCCCAGCAGCAGGTCCACCCGGCCCGTAAGGATATAGTCTTCCTTCTCCAGCGATACGTCCACTTCGGTCTCAATGACCTGCGGCATGCGATCCTGGTTACCCTCGAAGTAATTCATCACCTGCTGGTAGGCTATGTCGCGCTGGGGCCCGCTGACGGGCCGATAGCCGGCGTTGACCAGACTGCGGAAGTTGGCCTCGAACATACCCGGAACCGCCATCTTGATCAACGGCAGCGATTGACCTTCCAGCACCCAGCGATGGATATCTTCGATGCTTTGGTGGACCAGGGACCCAAAGAAAATCTCGGCCGAGCGGGAGGGAGCGAACTCGTACTCACGGAAGAACCGGTACTGACGCGGGCAGGTCTCGTACACTTTCAGATGGTTGGTGAAGGAAAAGGTCTTCTTGAGCGGCACGCGCTCCTTGAGCGCGAAGTGCTGCGCGGCCAGCAGACCCTGCTCTACGTAGGGCCACTGCGGTAGGCTCTGCCAGATGGGATTGAAGTGCGCCTTGGGCGTGTCGGTGGCCGTCAGCACCAGCACTTTCTCAGCCCGGGAGAAGGCCACGTAATGCAGTCGCATGCGATCGAACTCGGTGATACGACGCTCCGGCTCAAAGGGCTGGCGATGATAGAACGGCCCCAGCAGACGATCTACCTGCTTGCCGGAGGAGATACTAGCTGCTAACGAGCCGACAATGACTACGGGAAACTCCAGGCCCTTGCTCTGGTGGATGGTCATGATCTGCACGTGACCGGCGGGGAAGGGGCGGTCGGGGTCCTCGTACTCGTTGATGCCGCCTAGATAGAGAAAGCACAGGAAACTGTTGAAGAAGTGCAGGCGCAAATAACCCCGGTTGGCGTAGGTGATCACGCTGTAGCCGTAGTAGTGCTGGAAGACGGCCAGCAGTTGGCTGAAAATGGCTAAGCTGCGGGCGCGATTCTCATTGCCCAGCATACCGGCAAAGGGCTGGTGGGCCAGGAACTCGTACAGGTAATCGGCCAGATGTCGGTTCAGAGTCCCGCCCTCGCGCAGCCCTTCGATCTCGGCGACGTGCTGCTGCAATATCCGGGCCAGGGGATGGTCGCCTACCACGCCGGCCCCGGCCAGAGCGGTGAGGCAGCCGTCCACGTAGTCGGCCAGGTCCTGCAGGGCGTAACCTCTCAGGCTACCTCGATTGTCGCCATACCAACCCAGCAACACGGCGAAGCAGCTTACCATCAACTGCACTTCTTCGTTCTCAAAGTAAGCACGGGCGCGCGGCGCGAAGGCCGGGATACCGCACCGTTCCAGGGCTTCAATATACTGGCCGGAGTGGTTGATACGCACGCTGTGCAAGAACAAGGCCACCTGGTTGTAGTCCTCAATGACCTGGTTTTCTTTGAGGAAGGTTACCAAACCCGCCACCCGGCTGGCTTCGTCGGCCTGATTCTCGCCCCAAATGGCGAACACCGCCGGATAATCGGGGTGTTCGTCATCTGATTTGGGTTCAATGGTCTTGGCGTAACGGAAGTCAAAGTGGGAGTTAGGATTCGACCAATCGCAGCCGTCCATAAAGTGGTTGTAAGCAGTGATGATGCGCTGGTGAGAGCGATAGTTGACGGTCAATCGGACCTGAGGACAAGTCTCGAAGTGCCCGCTGAACTCCAGGATATTACGGACCGTCGCGCCCCGGAAGCGGTACAGGCTCTGGTCGTCATCGCCCACCACGCACAAGTTGTTTTGAGGGGCAGCCAGTCGGAGTAGTAGCTGTTCCTGAATGTAGTTGGTATCCTGATACTCATCCACCATCACGTAGCGCACGGCATCGCGCACCTGCCCGGCAACCTCCTGGTCCGTCAGCAGGTCATAAAAAACCTTCTGCTGGTGGGCAAAGTCCAACCGGTTGCGATCCCGTAAGGCAGCTTCGTAACGCTGATAGGCCAGGCCCAGCTCCTGCAGAAATGGATCAGCGCCGGTGACCAAGGCGTCGGGAGCCACCAATTCCTCGGTGATTTTGTTGAAGAACTCCGTCAGGCCCCGGATGGCCGTCCAGCGCGTGGACCATTTGCCCAGATACAAGACTTCGGAAGTATCCTCAGACTTCCGAAGTCTCAGATCTTCGCCAATGATCTCATCGAAATTCTCAAACAGAAAGAGGGATTGGGTCAGTTCATCCAGAACTTCGTAGTTGTTGTTGAGCCAGGTGTGGTGGCGAAAACGGTTCAGGTAGTGGTTGCAGATGCCGTGGATGGTGCTGACCTGGAGCTGAGACAGGTCCCCTATGTAGCCTAAAGCGCGAGCGGCTTGGGCTACCCGATCCCGCAGATCAAAGGCGGCCTTCTCGGTGAAGGTACACAGCACAATTTCCTTGGGCGTGGCCTTCTCTTGCAGCAGGATGTTCAGGGTGCGAACGACCAGCACCAGAGTTTTGCCCGAGCCCGGCCCGGCGATGATTAACAACGGGCCATCGACTCGCCCTATAGCCTGCCGCTGGGCTTCGTTTAGAAATGGATAATGTTGCTCAATCAGAGGGTGCAGGTTCTGCCTCATTAGACCACCAGGACTTCTCAGGTACCTATGGGTCCCAGTTTCCAGAGTAACATGGTTTCATAAGAAAATGGTAAGAATTTGGTTAGAACACAATAGAGTCCAAGAGTATGGCCTCCAGGTTAATCTCTCATTAGCCCAAAATGTCTGAATCAAATCAATCCGTTCTCGCGAAAGCTGAAGTACGCATCTCGGGACACGACGACGTGGTCGTATACAGCCACGTCCATTGTCTTGGCCGCCAGGACCAAACGACGGGTCAGGGTCTTATCAAATTCTGAGGGCGTAACGCCCCCGTCGGGGTGGTTGTGGACAAACACCAGCGTCGAAGCCTTGGCATCCAGGGCGATCTCCATCACCCGCCGCGAATACACCGTGGCCTGGTTCACGGTGCCTTCGGCCACGTCCTTCTCATCCACAATGGCGAAGTTGCTGTCCAGGCAGATGACACGGAACTTCTCATTCGGCTCTGCACCCATGCCCACCATACAATACTCGATCAGTGCCTCAGGACTCTCGAGCGACGCGCGAACTCGGCTGGTCTGCTGCAAGTAACGGGCGGCGGACTGCTTAACTAAGTGGATCAGAGTGGCGGCTGCCGGCCCAACACCATCCACGCTCTGCAACTCCTCCACCGAGGCGTCAAGGACGTTCTTGAAAGAGCCAAAGCGCTTAACTAGCTCTTTAGCCAGCTCCTTCATATCTTTCTGGCGGGCCACGAACTGGAGAAGCATCTCCAGAGCTTCGTAATCCTGAAACCCTTCCAGACCTTGTTCCAGAAAGCGCTCACGTAGGCGCTGGCGGTGTCCATAGTAATGTTTCTTTTTCATGTCAGCATTTCCGAGTCAGTCAGCGGCAGGCATAGGGATACTCCGCCCTACGTTTTGCATCGAGAACTAGAATAGCTCTTATGCCCGGACGTATCAGACAAACAGAGGGTCGCACCTCCTCGTACCGAGATATGCGACCCGAGCAACTGCTGGTCAGACGAAGCGAAAACGATTGCGGTGATGATGATCATCATCATCATCATTAGTCATCTCGACTCACACATTGTCGGAGAAAGACTTCGGAAGTTTCCAACAACATCTCTACCAACATATTACGTATATTATCTAGCCAATTTGGTGGCAAAATCATCATCTAAAACTTCCGAAGTCTGGTAGAATCGCTCTCTCTGACAGATTGTTAGGATTGAGTCTAGAATACCATAATTTCATGCGCGGTGCAATAGGCTTTTTGTTTTTGTGTACTCTGGAGCGTGGGAATGAATGAAGATTAGGGAAATAAGCGGGTAAGCAGTGCACGGGCGGCGCCATCGTAGAACAGGCGGTGCTAGCTAGATTTCCTCAGAAAAACCGGTCGACTATCCCGGTTCTTATTCCCGGAAAATGTAAATGCCGGAAACCAGCGGATCAGTCCAAGAGGAGGTAAAATCGAAGCCGATGCCAAAGGGTGGACATTCAATCAGCCAACACCCATCCCAGGTGAGCGGGCCGAATACTCTTTCGACATGCTCTCGGGTTGAGCCGATACCAATCCCCTCTTTGGTACGGCCCCGGTAACCCACATACACGGCGATCTGATCTACTTTGCCCGCTTTCAGCCAGAACCATACCTGATCATATTCCCAGCGCACGAAATCCGAGCGTATTTGCTCGACCTTCGTCGGTTCTCCCCATAAATCGGTGACGGCCTTGGTTGTGGCTCTTACTCTCACCCCGGCAGCACCTTTGTTGGGCAAGATGGGGGACTCAAGCAAGTCTGCATGTGCCTTCACATTGTTGACCTCGACCTCACTGAATGTCTGGATGCACTTAGACTGCATCCCCCTGTTTCAGATTCTCCATCGCCTCGGCAACGGCCAGCATTTCTTCCTCAATCACCGGCTCGACGTAGCGCGGTTTGTGCCTCACCCTTTGGTCAAGCCCGCATCGCGCAGGCGTCGCATCAGTGCGGAGCGCCGGCTATACCGGTCATAGATCTGGTCCAGGTGTTCTTGAAAGGCGGCACTCTGGCGGCGGTATTCGGCCAGGTCCTTGAGCTTGAGGAGAAGCTCAACGGCCTTTTCATACGACTTGGCTTTTGCCTCCTGGATCAGGGCGTCGACGTCACGCCAGGCCTGGTTTTCACGCTGGGCTAAGGCTTCCAGTTCGGCGATACGTTTGGCTTCGGCCTGGGCGGCGAGCTGTTTGCGCACCCGCTCCCTTTCTTCTTCTGCCGCGGCCAGGAGTTGGCCGACGGTGCGGCGCTCTTCCGCGTCGGGTTGAAGAGCAGCACCCGCCCCGCCCAGGCGGCGATTGAAGACTAACGAGAGATGTGGCTCGCCCTGGGCCAGGCGCAACAAGAAGGCGTCTTTTTCCTCGGTCGGGAGTTGGGCGATGGCCTGTCGTATGTCGTCTCCAGACAGCGTTGGGGCCGGTTGGGCGCTGCGTTGGGCCGCTACCTGGAGCAGATCAGCATCCAGGTCAAACAGCTCTACGAAACTGTCCAAGGCAGGTGTCGGGTCCCCCAGGCCGGGTGGTACGGGCGGTTCGAGGGCGTCTTCATCCACGTCATAGGCCAGCGTCACGCCCTTGAGCCAGGCCAGGTAAAGCAGACGATAATCTCCCTGGAGAATCGCGTCGCGTAGGCCGATCAGCGAGTCGAGCCAGCCTTCGCCTTCGACCCAATCCAGGCCTTCTTCCTCACCCAACTGGATATCCAGGATGGTGTACTCACCTTGGGTATAGGCATTAACGAAGTCTGGAGGGTAATCCAGCGTTACCACGTTGTAGCCCTGCAAGTGTTCCGGGTCTACGAGTGATTGGGGGAAACGGAACATGAGCCGGCGGCTGCCCCAGTTGGCCAGGTAGAGCATGGCGTCATAGTACTTGGCCAGTATGTCTTCTGACCGGCCGCGGAAGCCACTCCAGTGATAGACAAAGACCGCGCGCCGGGGGTGGGGATGGACGCGGCTGGACAACTGCGCGACGGCTTGCTGTTCTTCTTGGGTCAGGGGCCGGTCGACGGCCTGGAATTCGTAGTATTGGTACTCGCTCATGTCTGCGCTCGCTGGTGTGCGATGTGTCTAATATACCTCAAAGAGCCGGTCGGTGCCCAGTTTAGGGATCCACTCCCGGGCCAGTTGGGCCACCGGTCCCACAGTGCCGACGTTTATCCAATCGTCAATGCTGCCCAGGTAGCACCAGCGCTCCACACGGAAGGTACGCCGCTCGGCGTCGGCCAGGATAAAGCGCAGCACCGCGGTGAATTGGGAATGGCGATCCCGCAGCTCTCGCAGTTGGTCGGCCTGCGCAGCGAATAGCCCGCTTATGCCGCTCAACCCGGCAATCAGGTCATCCGCGTCCGGCCCGACCCGCTCGTAGATTTCGATACGGTCGTGCTTGGCGCTGACCCGGTAGTTTTGTGCCTTGGGGTGTCGTCTTACAGACGCTTCGACCCAGGCAATCTCATCGGGCAGGATTTGTGAGGGGCGATCCTTGGCCAATGAGACGATGCCGTTGACGCTCTCACTGATCGTGAACCCCTCCGGTATTTCGTCTACAGGTTCGCCTTTGATCTCACGCGCGAAGTAGTAGCGCGGCTTGCCGGTTTTGGTGACGCCCCGGCAGAGATAATAGGTAACGCCTTTGCGGTTGGTGTAGGTAACAGGCATGTGGTTACTCCCTATCTGAAAAGCAAGGTAACACCCATTATACAGCACGTCGCCTGGTATTACAATCGATTAGGCATGTTCAGAAGCCCCTGAAATGACGAAGGACGAAAGACGAAGGACCAATTCTGGCTCAGGTCTCTTCGTCATTCGTCATTCGTCATTCGTCTAGTTGAGAAAGTGTTACCCTATTTTCTGAACCATCCTTTACATTACCTGGTTTAAAGTACTATGGTATCTGCTGATAAATTGTGATAAAATGTGACTATCTGAGGTAAGCGGCGGAGAGCGGAGGAAAGTTCGCCAGGTTCCCCTCGAAAAAAAGAGGCATTGAGCCAGTTCCCTTCTATGCCTCAACGCAGTCCGGCAGATCATCTAACTTTTACAGACGGATAGTCTCCCTGCTTTGTGTTGATAATTGAGAGCCAGGGGATATAAACCACAAAGACACAAAGGTTTCGTATCTTCTCAATATCTTGGGGTAAGGGCAGGTCTTGCGCCTGCCCAAGCGGGCAACCGCAAGGGTTTGCCCCTACTTTTTGAGAAGATACAAGGTTTCTTAGTGTCCCTGATGTCCTTCGTGGTAAAACTGAGCCAACACTCTGCATCAACACCGTCCAGGGAGACCACCCACAGAAAGGAGTTCGAGGAATGCAAAGGTATTTTTTAAGGTTTCAACTCTTGTTGGTCATCGCTTTGTTTTTGTTGGGGGGGCTGGCTTGCGGCATTGGCAAGTCTGCACGCACCAGTGCGCCGCCGGAAGCCGTTACCGACACACCGGTGTCGACGGAGGCCTCCGCCGACACGTCGGTATCTGAAGCTACCGACACGTCGGTGCCGGAACCCACTGACACCCCGGTGCCGGAACCTGAGGACTTAGAGGTGCTGGACACTACCCTGGCACTGGGCGTGGACGAGGAGGGACAGGCGGTAGACGAGGTGGAGGAATTTACGCCCGAACAAGGCGTCTACGTGGTGATGACGCTCAAGGGGCGACCGACGGGCACTATGATGGGTCGGTTTTACCAGGGTGATACGCTCTTGGGGGAGGCCGATCTGGATCTGGAAGACATTGACGATGCCCCTCTCTTCACCATCGGCGGAAAAACCTACGTCCACTTCTCGTGGACGCCTGACCCCGGCACGGTTATTCGCATCAGCGATGCCTACCGGGTTGAGGTGTTCCACGATGACGACCTGGTGGGCAGTTACCCCTTCAGCGTGGTGCCGCCAGCGGATGCCATTCCCTCCCAGATCCAGGAGGTGGTCCTGGCCCGAGGGGTTGACGACGACTACAACCCTATCGAACCGACCACCACCTTCGCCCCGGACGAGGCGGTTTACGTACTGATGCGTGGGGACTTTGGTCTCCACACCTGGCTGGAGACTGAATGGTATGTGAACGGCCAACCGGACGAGACAGGCCCCGGTTCGGTCACCGTAACGGAGGATGGCTCTGACAAAAGCATCTACTTCTACTTTGTCCCCGATGACGGTTGGCCGGTGGGCGAGCACCAGGCGGTAGTGACTATGAACGACGAGGAGGTGGGTCGTTACGATTTCATGGTGGAAGAAGCACCTGCCTCGTCGCTGGTGCCTTTCGAGGACCCGAACGGCGTCTTCGAGCTGAACTACCCCGCTTATTTCGATCAGATCGAAGGGGGGGCAACATCAGGTGGCTATGGCTATATGTTCATGGCCTCGGATGCCTCGGGCGCCATCCACGTCTTCTTCTCCGGGCTGGGGATGGCTTTGTCTGAAGAGCAGTGGGGGGCCTTTGTCGAAGATTACACGATAGCCGGCATGCCTGGTTTTGGCGAGGACACGATCGAGTTGGAACGCATGGTGGGCGATCCGGGGGTCCACGTGATCTTGCTGGAGGTAGAGTCTGAGGAGACTGGCTTGCACGGGGTGGTATGGGTGGAAGAGACCGAGGGGGCTATGGCGGTGGCTACCCTGGCCACCCCGATAGAGCGCTGGGCAGAGCAAGAAGAAATCCTGTTCGAGGTGCTGGACAGTTTCACCTGGTCGCCGGACGCGGTCTTTGCCGTCGCACCGGCGCCGTCCGAGCCGACGCCGGCTCCCGCTCTACCCACGCCCACGCCTCAGCCGTCTCCTTCCAGCGAGTGGTGGCCAGGTCAGCCGGACGTGCCGCAGGGCATGGCCTGTTTCTTGGTGGTCAGCGAAATAAACGGTGAGGTGACTTTTAACCTGGGACCGCAAACGCAAAAGATCGCGCCCAACGGGTACGTCTGGTTTGTCATCGAGCCGGGACACACGACCTGGACGGGCGATCTGCCCGACGGTCGGCGTGGGGGAGGTGAATTAGACATTCAGCCAGGCTGTGAGCCATTCGTGAACGTGCTGCCTATCTCTGGATAAGCCATTCGCGGCTGAAAAGAAAGCGGCTCTACGCAGATTAGTGGGGTAGATGACATGCTCCAGAAATGGCGTTACACCCCACTATTTTGCGTAAACCCAAGAAAGCTTGGTTGGTAGGAACACTACTTTGCTGACGAAGGACCAAAGACGAAGGACGAAGAAGCAGGTAGAACAACAGTGCGTTAGCGTCTGCGTCTCTTGCGCCTGCGTTTCTTGGTTCCCGGCGACCTGGTAGATTTTTCGGACTTGTTCGGCCTGTAATCCGGGGGCTGGATCACTTTCCGCCACGGTGTGTCTAGGGGGGCCGGCTCCTGGACCGGTAACTGGGAGGGGTCCATGTCTTTTGGATACCAGCCGCCGGGTTGCACCTTAACAGTGAGCACCTCCTCGAAGTCATGGAGGTGCTCCAGCATTTCTGGAGTGCTTTTGGGTTGCTTCAAACTCTCGCGCCAGGCCTGGCGCTCCACGGTTCCCAGTACCAGGTAGTCATTGCCAATGATCGAGGGATCGTAATGCGAAAATAGTTGGGCCAAAAGAGTTTCGAGGTCGTCCTGATGGGCGATCAGCAGGTCACAATCGGGGCAATAGCGACAGGTATAGTTGAGCGCCACGGGGTTCATAGGATCGACGTGAATCCACAACGGCAGCTTGCGCTGCTTCATCTTCTGGTCACAGCCAGGGCAGCGGGTGAAGCGGTACCCGGCGTAAGGGTTGAGGATGAAGGTGTACTGGGGTGGCAATTTGCCGATGCGAGTTTTTCTGTTTTTGGTCACAGTGTTTTCACCCGATCACCTGCCCAGTCTAGGATCACCCTGCATGCGACGCGTTACCCGCCCAGGCCAGTTCCTCGGGTGTCAGGATGGCGCTGTCGCTCGGTGAGGCGTACTACGTCGAAGACAAACTGGTAAGCTTGAAAGGCAATCTCCGGTCGCCGGGCCAAGCTCATTTCACGCAGCCAGCTTATCCGGCTGCAAGGAAGCCTTGAGCACCTGGGTCAGGAAATCGCTGGCGTGCAAGACCTCTAACAAGATCGGCTCATCTGCCTCATTCAGATGCAGAATGATGGATTCAACATGCTCAGCGTGGTCTATATGCTCCGCATCTTTGAATTCTAGTGTTAGAATATCTTCTTCGCGATCATACACTATCTTCATATTGTTCTATTATACAACACGTCGCCTGAGGGAACAAGGGAATTTTGCAAAAAAAACGGCGGCTATGAAAGCCGCTCTACATCCTTGCTTTTTACGAATCCCAAGCGCGAACGAATGGCACGAGGCGTATGCCGTAGGTGCAAAAGGCCGGGATTTGCCAATCCCTGGCGAGCAAATAACTGGCTACGTCTAAAGCAACCTTCTGTGAACGACCACCTTGTCAAAGATAATGCGCCGGCCAACCCGTTCCACGCCTTCCATACGCCCCCGGAACTCCACATGGTTCTCGTCGTTGGTCATCATGAAATCCAGGGCGAAATCCTGCCAGGAATCGGACGACTTGAAATCCCGAAGCGAGATCGTCCGCAAGGCGAACCACTTCCGCCCGGAGTTGGAGCTGACGTCCAGTTCACATACGGGCTCGTCGCGCTCGTCCCGGCTGTCGATTTTCAAGCGGAACAGCACCCGGTATTTTCCTTTAGGGAGGGCAATATGTGGGCCGGAAAAGCCCAGCCCCCCCTCGGAGGTGAGGTGTTCAAACTCCCACACAGCGCCCTTTTGGGTCCCGCCGTCGGCGACCAGTTCGCCAGTACGGATTTTCCACTCTTTGTAGGGCCCGAACCCCAGGCCCACACCTTGGTAGACGAACAACGCAGCGAAAGGAACAATAAAGGCAGGTATCAGCCACAGCCAGCTAATCTGCCCGGGTACGACCAGGTTAATAATGGCCGTCACCAGAGCAGTCGATGCGCCCACCAGAAACTCTGCGCTAAAATCTGTTTTTGCCATTGTTAAGCGGCCCAACCTCCCCCAACCGTCCGCTCCCTGACCAGCTCCTTAACCGCTCGATGCCCCCTCATCAATCACGCAGCCAGCTAGCTCACATCGTGAAGGAACGGTTGCCGGGTTCGATTCCACCTTACCACGATTCTCAGCGCCAGGCAATAGGCCTTTCCCCCTATGGAAGGCAAGTACGTCACTTTTTTGTAAGGTTTAAGGCAATGCCAAGAAAATATTCGGGCATTATAGTGGGGTGTAACGCCATTTGTAGAGCATGTCATCCTGAGTGACGTCAGGAGCGAAGGATCTCATTTCCCCTTGTAAGACGAGATTCTTCGCCTATGGCTCAGAATGACATGACCTCTTTTGGCAGTCTGAATTGCTCATCTACCCCACTAATCTGCGTAGAGCCATTTAGTATTAGATCGAACGGGATTTTTCAATCTTCGCAAATGGTGTAGTAAAATACCGGGTACGGTGTATTAAATAACAAGGCTGAGACCCACCTGGGCTAAGGGAGGGCCTACATTGCAGAGCGCCGGGGTGACAGGGGGGACACAAGACGAGAAGCAGGCTCCTGAGAGGGAGTTAGATTTTGCCGAGTTGTTCGGGCAACACTACCCGCGTATCTATAACTATTTTCGCTACCGGGTAGAGTCGCAGGAGGACGCGGAAGATCTGACCAGCACGGCATTCGAGCGGGCCTACGCCCATCGAGATGGGTTTGACACGGCCAAAGGGACGTTCTCGAGCTGGCTCTTCCGTATCGCGCACAACGTGCTGGCCAATTACTATCGAACGCGCCAGCGTCGCTCGGCCCACGAAGCGGAAGGCGAGTTGCCGGCCGACCTGGTGATGCCAGCCCCGTCGCCCGAAACGCAGGTGATTCAAGAGGAGAATGTAGCTCACCTGCTGCGCGGGTTGAGAGAGTTAAGCCAACGCGATCAGGAGGTCATCACACTCAAATTCGCAGGCCAGTTGAGCAATGGGGAGATCGGACAGATTATGGAGTTGAAGGAGAAGACGGTGAGCGTGGTTTTGTGGCGCGCGATAGGGCGCTTGCAGCGCCAACTCAAGGGGGATGATGTCTCGTGAACGAGCAGCAACGCGCCGACCGTTTCTCTGAGCAGGTTGATCGCTTGCTTCGGGGAGAGTCCCCCACGCCCTCCTCAATTGTCGAGGCCTCACCTACCGATAGGGGGGTGGATGAACTGCTGTCGCTGGCGGACGAGCTTTCGCAGGTGGGTTTCCGGGCCAGTCCGAGGGCACAGGCCGCTTTTCAGAGTCAATTGGATAGCTGGTTTGGTCCGGAGAGCGGACCGACAACTTCAGGACCTAGATCTGGGAGGAGAAATATGATGCCAGGCAAACTGATCGCATTGATCGTCTCTGTTTTGGTGACGGTCACCACCGGGGTGGTGGCCCTGGTAGTCACCGTCCTGGTGGTGATCCGGACGGTCATCCCAGGAATGATTTATGAGGCGCCCACACCGGCGCTCACCGGCACCCTTCCGGCGACGCTCGTTTCTGAGCCGACGTCAACGCCGGTGCCGTCCCTGATGTCCTCCGTGGTTCCCACCGAGACAGTAACGGCGACGGTGGTCCCGTCAGCTACCATCCCAAGCGCTATGGATACGATTGATGCCATCACGGTGGTGATCACTATCGAGGTTGAAATCGACGACTTGGTTCCCGGTCTGCCGTCCTATGGTGGCGGCGATCACGATGATGACGACCACGGGGGCGGTGACCACGGCGATGACGGCTGCTGCGATCACAATCGGGGCCACGGCAACGACCCGGACCACCACGATGAGGATAATCCGGGGCGTTAGTTGGTTGGGTGGGTGGTTGGGTGGTTGGGTGGTTAGAATGTCTGTAGACTCTATGGGTACAATCACTTAAGGATGGTTCAGAAATAGGGTAACACTTTCTCGACTGGACGAATGACGAAGAACGAACGACGAAGGACGAACGACGAAGAGACCTGAGTCAGTAATTGGTCCTTCGTCGTTCGTCCTTCGTCGGCAATTGTTTATTGGACGCGGCCTAATTTCAGGGACTTCTGAACTATGCCATCACTTATGTATGATATTCGGCGTTGATTTCGATGTATTTGTAGGAGAGGTCACAGGTCCAGACGGTGGCCTGGCCGGGACCCAGGCCCAGGTCGGCGGTGAAGGACACTTCGGAAGCCTGGAGGGCGGCCCGGGCGGCAGCCTGGTCGAAGGGTAGCGGCTCGCCGCCGGCAACGAGACCTACGTCACCCAGCCACAGGGCGACGCGAGCCGAATCGACCTGGGCCCCACTGCGGCCGATGGCGGCCAGGATACGGCCCCAGTTGGGATCGGCACCGAAGATGGCGGTCTTGACCAGGGGCGAGGTGGCGACGGTCTTGGCCGCCCGCTCCGCTTCTCCATCACTAACCGCTCCCCGCACTACGATTTCCACCAGGCGGGTGGCCCCCTCCCCGTCGCGGGCGATGGCCTTAGCCAACGAGATGCACACCTGGGTCAAGGCAGCCTCAAAGGTCCGGTAGTCCTCCGAATCGAGTTCAATCAAAGAGTTTTTCGCAGCACCCGACGCCAGAAGGAGCAGGGTGTCGTTGGTGCTGGTGTCGCCGTCTACGGTGATGCGGTTGAAGCTGGCATCGGCGGCCCGCGTCAGGGCGGCGTCCAGCGCAGCGGCGGAGACGGCTGCGTTGGTGACGATGACGGACAGCATGGTGGCGTGCGGCGCACCGGCCGGAGCCAAGCTGGGATGGATCATGCCGCTCCCTTTGGCCATACCCCCGATTAAAATCGGGACTCCCCCAATTTCGGCCTGGAGGGAGGCTTCTTTGGGGACCAGGTCGGTGGTCATAATAGCGCGGGCGGCGTCGGCACCGCCGGTTGGCGACAGGGCCCCCGCCGCAGCGCGGATCCCGATCTCAATCTTCTCCATAGGCAGCCGGTGCCCGATGACGCCGGTGCTCATGACAAAGACACTGCCGGAGGGCAACTCCAGCGCCGCCTCGGTGAGACGCGCCATGCGCTCGGCGTCGTGTAGTCCACCCGCGCCGGTGCAGGCGTTAGCGTTACCTGCATTGGTAATTATTGCCTGGATAGCATTATGACTATGCGAAAGAAGCTGCTGATCGTAAAGCACGGGAGCGGCTTTGAAGGCATTGGTGGTGAACACGGCGGCCGCGGTCGCGGGTTGGTCGCAGGCAACCAGGGCCAGGTCGAGCTGACCACTGTCCTTTAGCCCGCAGGCCACGCCCGCCGCTCGAAACCCAGGCACGCAGGTGATGGCGCCCGGGGATGGGTCAGGTTGGTATGGTGGAGTCATAGGTGTCTCCTTGTTTGTGTTGGGTGGGTGGATGGGTGGTTAGTTGGTTGGGTGGGTGGGTGGTTGGATGGTTGGTTGGGTGGTTGGTTTGTTTGTTAGTTGGTTAGTTGGGTGGTAGATTGGATCAGGAAGCTCAGTACGCGACGATATCTTGCTGCTCAACCAAGCCAGTCTACCAACCAATCACCTAACTAACTAACTAACCAACAAACCAACTAACCAACAAACCAACTAACCAACTAACCAACTAACCATCCAACAAACCAACCACCCAACCACCCATCCAACTAACAAACCATCCAACTAACAAACCATCCAACTAACAAACCATCCCCCCTGATCCACGGGCCGCACGAGGGCGACTTCGTCGCAGCCGACGAATTTGGTGCAGGTGATGCAGTCTTTCCAGATTTTGCGCGGCAGGCTCTCGCGGGGGACGACCTGAAAGCCGGACTTGAGGAAGAAGCCGGTCTGGCGGGTGAGAGTGAAGACCTGGGGAATGTCCAGATCGGCGGCCTGGGCCATCAAGGCCGCCACCAATTCGCGGCCGATACCCATGCCCTGGGATTCGGGTGAGACCACCAAGGAGCGGATCTCAGCCAGGTCGGCCCAGAGGATGACCAAGGCCCCGCAGCCAACGACCTGGCCGGCGCGCTCGGCGACCACCCACTCGCGCACGGACTGGTAAACGTCCTCAGTGAGGCGAGGCAAGATCTCCCCCCGCCCGGCAAAACGATCCACCAGCGCGGCAATGTCGGGTACGTCGGCGATGCGGGCCGGCCTGATTTGTTGGGTGGGTGGGTGGGGTGGTTTGTTTGTTGGTTTGTTTGTTGGTTGGGTGGGTGGTTGGTTAGTTGGTTGGTTGGTTAGTTGGTTGGTTGATTTGCTCATTTGCTGATTTGCCTATTTGCTGATTTGCCTATTTGCCTATTTGCTGATTTGCCTATTTGCTGATTTGCTCATTTGCCCATTCGAATGCGGCGGCCAGGCGGTCTACGAGTTCGTCTAATTCGGTTTGGGTGATGGTCAGGGGCGGTAGGAGACGCACGACGTGGGGACCGGCGAGGCAGACCAGGATGCCGTGCTGGTAGCCGGCCTCGACGATGGGCGCTGCCTCTACCTGGCATTGGATGCCCCACATCAGGCCTGCGCCACGTGCCTCTAGCGCCAGCGGTTGAGACTCGACGAGCGCGGATAAGCGTTGGCCGAGATGCTGGCCCTTATCACGTACGCCGGCCAAGAAATCGGGATCGGATACCCGGTCCAGCACGACCTGAGCCACCTGGCACACCAGCGGCCCGGCGGCAAAGGTGCTGCCGTGGTCACCCGGCCCCATCACATCCGCCACCGCCTGGGTCATCAGCACGGCCCCCATAGGCAAGCCGCCGGCCAGGGGTTTGGCCAGGGTCATGAGATCGGGCGACACTCCGTAGGCCTGGTGCGCCCACAGGTGACCGGTGCGCCCCAAACCACATTGGATCTCGTCGAAGATGAGCAACGCGCCGGCCTGCTCGCAAGCAGCACGGACGCACTCCAAGAAGTCGGGCGTGGCGAGGTTAACGCCCCCCTCCCCTTGCACGGGTTCCACGATGACGGCGCACACCTGGTCGGTGATAGCCGCCTCGGCAGCGGCCAGATCGTTGAAAGTTACAAAGTGCACGCCGGGGATTAGCGGCTCGAAGGGGGCGCGGTACTTCTCGGTGGCCGTGGTGGAGAGGGCTCCCATGGTGCGCCCGTGGAAGGAGTTGGTGAAAGCCACGATCTGAGTCTTGCTTTCGCCGCCGGCAGATCGCTGTTGGGCAACCTTGCGGGCGAATTTTAACGCCCCCTCCACGGCCTCGGTTCCCGAGTTACAAAAGAAGACCCGGTCGGCGAAAGATTCCTCCACCAGTGAGCGGGCCAGTGAAGCGTGGGGTTGAGTGTGATACAGGTTCGAGACGTGGATCAGGCCCTCGGCAGCGGCCTGAATGGTGGCCACCACTTGAGGGTCCCGGTATCCCAGGGCGTTGACGGCGATACCCGAGACGCCATCAAGATAGGCACGCCCCTCACTGTCGAAGACCCGCGCACCCTCTCCACGCACCAGCACAAACTCGGGGCGATTGTAGGTGTGTAGCACGTATTTCTGTTCCAGGGCGATTACGTCGGTTGCGTTCATGATTTCCTCCTATGGATTCTGGATGCCAGGAACTGGGGGTTGGAGGTTAGCAGTGACTACGGTTCCGGTACCTTTGGCCAGGCCATCGAGATTGGTGATACAGACCGCATTTACGCCAGCGGCGACGGCCTCCAGCGCGGAGCGGACTTTGGGCACCATGCCGCCGAAGACGACTCCATCGGCGATGAGGGTCTCGGCGTGGTCAGAGTTGATATGCTCAATCAATTGGTCGCCGGCCATGACACCGGGCACGTTGGACACAAAGACCAATGTCTCAGCGCCCAAGGCGCTGGCAACGGCTAAGGCCACGTGATCGGCATTCACGTTGAACATGCTCCCGTCCGGTCCCCAACAGATGGGAGAAAGAACGGCTGTAATGCCATCATCCAGCAAACGCTCGAATACCTCAGTCCGCACGGCAACGATACGGCCCACCCAGCCCAGGTCGCCGGCCGGGTGCTCCAGCTTCTCTGCCTTGATCGCGCCCCGGTCAACGCCCGACATGCCAAAAGCATCCACCCCCTCGGCGGTAAGCGAGGCGACCAGCCGCTTGTTGACGCGCCCGGCCAGCACCATTTGAACCACGGCCAGCGATTCCTGGTCAGTAACACGCAGACCGTCAACATATTGCGGCTCCAAGCCCAGGCGTTCCTGTAGGGAGCGGATCTCCTTGCCGCCGCCGTGTACCAGCACCGGCGGGTCGGGCAATGCCTTTACGGTCCGAACCAACCCCTTGACGAATATGGGATCATCCAGCTCATTGCCGCCGACTTTGATAACTCGGGTCATAAGTCCACCAGCCCCAACGTTTCTTCCAGACCAAACATCAAATTGAAGTTCTGTACGGCCTGCCCGGCGGCCCCCTTCAGCAGGTTGTCAATGGCTGAGCAAAGAATGAGCTGTCCTGGCCCGGCGAGTGTCAGCGACAGGGCACAACAATTGGTATGCACGGCGTGGGCCATGGTTGCCAACTGGCCCTCCGGCAAGAGCCATATGAATGGCTCATCGGCATAAACCTCACGGTAAACGTTATGTAAACTTTGGACCGTAACTGAGGGTGAGAGGGGGACATAGATGGTGGACAGAATACCACGCGACACGGGGGTGAGATGTGGGGAAAATATGAGCGCTCCCCCTTCGCCGCCCAGGCGTCCAACTTCTTGGGCCATCTCGGGCAGATGGCGGTGGGCACGACCGATATTGTAGGGTGAGAAGTTGTCGTCAACTTCGACAAAGTGGGTCTTCAGGCTAGGTTTGCGGCCAGCGCCGCTCACGCCTGACTTGCTGTCGGCAATGATGGGACCGTCGGCGATGAGCCCGGCCTGGAGCAAGGGGTAAAGCGCCAACACAACACTGGTCGGATAACAACCAGGATTGGCTACCAGCGACGCCTCCGCCACCTGGTCCCGGTAGATCTCGGGCAGGCCATAGACCGCCTCTTGCAACAGTCGAGGTGCGGCGTGCGCCAGCCCATACCACTTCTCGTAGAGCGCCCTATCACTCAGTCGAAAGTCGGCCGAGAGGTCAATCACCCTGGCCCCCGCCGCGCGAGCGGCAGCTACGGACGCCATCGCCGCACCGTGGGGCAGGCAACAAAAGACCGCCTCGACGGTCCCCGGATCGGCCTCCGCTCCCGAAACTAGAGGCAGATCATACGGGACCGGGAACACATCGCTCAAGCGGCCGCCGGCCCAAGTCTCCGACGTGGCAAAGGCCAGGGATACGTCGGGGTGTCGCCGCAGAATACGGATCAACTCAAAACCCGTGTATCCGGTAGCTCCGTAGACGCCGACTTTGATCACGTTACGCCTCCCTATACAGCCCTAGTGGTGCTTCCCGAAAGTTTTTAGGGTAATCCTTGCACCTAAACAAAAAGGCCAGCCTCCGTATCTGGAAGGCTGGCAACAACGCCCTTCGGTTGGGAACTGGAACCCCAAACAAGCCTATCCAGACTATTTGTCCGGCTGGCTCCTGCGCAACCTCCTGGGCAGCGAGGTGGCTAGAATGTGGATGTCCATATCCATAGGATAGATATCCGAAGAGTGGGGTCGTTCCACCATAATTATTGTGACGCAGAGTTTAGCACATTAGTAATCGACTGTCAAGAGCGTTGAGCTGACAACCATCGCAGCCTAGAACTAAGGATTTAATAACTTACCCATTAGCCGACTGAATCAGGCTAGTATTTCACTTGCATTTAGGAAGTTATAATTCTCAATCCTTAGGGTGACATTCGGCATATGACCATTTTGAATATGTGTGATAGTATATTTTATTGTGACAGAATTCACGCCCCTTGCGTCATTCAGATTCTTGTCACCGGTTTGTAACTACTTTGTAACGGCACTTGTTACACGAAGTGTCTAAACTAGGACAAAGAAAGAGAACTTCTGAGCCGAACATGAGAAGTAGATTATATGGGCACACAAGAAACATTGAACTTAGCCACTGAAATCGCCCGGTCCTGGGGTTGGGTGACCGAAATCAAGCGACCTGAACCCAACCGGCTGGACGCAAGACTACGCTCTCCAGATGACCTGCTGCCCATTGCGGCAGCGCTGCGGGTCAAACGCCTGGGGTACCTGACCGCCATCACCGGTCTTGACCTGGGCGTGGAAGCTGGTGAACTGGAAGTGCTGTATCATTTTTGCGTGGGAGCTGCCGTTATCACATTACGGGTACGCCTGCCGCGTGAGAAAGCCAGCCTGCCCACCCTGAGCGAGATAATTCCCAGCGCCGGGCCGTATGAACGCGAATTGAGCGAAGTGTATGGCGTTGCCGTAGATGGGGAAATCGTCACGGGTGCGACGCTGCCCTCAGGATATGAGCACCGAGGCATTGAGAAGGCCACCGAATCGCGTAACTGGATACAGAACCTTGGCCTGTTTGAACACACGGGTGACGCCTGCTCGCATATCCACGCCACCGCCTACTGCCTGGCTGTCGAGCGACTGGCAGGCGTCGAGGTTCCCCCTCGGGCCCAGGCGATCCGCGTGCTGATCGCCGAACTGGAACGCATCCACAACCACCTGCTCTGGCTGGATGTCACAGCTCGGGAGGCCGGGGCTGACATGCTATTCATGCACAACTGGCACGACCGAGAGACTATTATGGACCTGCTGGAAGGGGTGACCGGAAACCGGGCCAACCATTCGGCCAACGTGTTGGGGGGTGTCAAATGTGACGTAGACACAGAACAAGAAAACGCCGTTCGTGAGGGTCTCGATTTCCTGGAAGGGCGTACCCGTCACTACCTTGAAGTAACGACAAATGACGCCGGGTTCTTGCAGCGCACGCGTGGCACCGATATCTTGACCAGGGCCCAAGCCGAGGTGTTGGGGGCTGTGGGCCCCACGGCCCGCGCATCTGGCGTGGAGCGGGATGTGCGCGTCGAGGCACCTTATGCCGCTTATTCCGATTACGGGGTGCATATGGCGCTGAACACTCAAGGCGACATGGAAGCACGCTTTGTGGTACGAATTCAAGAACTCTTTGAATGCTACCGACTCGTGCGTGAGATATTGGACACGCTGCCCCCCGGCGAGCTGACTGGGGGTGTGCCGCAGCGTATCAAACCCGGAGAAAGCGTCATCCGGGTGGAAGCACCCCAGGGTGAGTTGTTTTATTTTGTAAAGAGCAACGGGGGTGATACGCCGGAGCGCGTCAAGGTGCGCACGCCGGCCATGTGCAACATGACCTCGGCGGTCAAGTTGGCGGCCGGCTACCAACTGGCAGGCGTGCCCTTGACCCAGGCGGGCATTGCCTAGCAGTGCGCAACTTATAGCCGATGGATGGTGCGGAAAAGGTTAAAATGCCATGGCAAAGATACTGATTATCGATGATGATGCAGATATCGTCCTGGCTGTACGCTTGAGCCTGGAAGGCGTAGGCCACCAGGTTATGGATGCCCCCAACGGCACAGACGGGCTGGAACTGATCAAGGCCGAGCAACCCGAGCTGATCATCCTGGACGTGATGATGAATAACCAGACCGAGGGTTTTCAGGTCGCACTCAAGCTACGCAACCCGGACCCGACGTCGGAATATGGCGAATTCTGCCATATTCCGATCCTGATGTTGACGGCTATTCACAGCACAACGCCGCTGCGCTTTGAACCTGACATGGACTATCTGCCGGTGGACTTGTTTGTGGACAAGCCTATCGATCCAGATGATCTGGTGCAAAAGGTCGAATGGGTGTTGACCGACGAAAAACGAATGATGAATGAGAGAAACATTTGAATTCTAGCTGGTATCTCTTTCAGACCACTGCGCCCGGCATCTTGATATGTATCTTCTCAAAAAGCAGGGGCGAACCAGGGTGTTTGCCTCTACCCCGAATCATTGAGAAGGTACCTTGATATTATGAGACACATAGTTTCCAAACTGTTGGGAGGGCGACTGCAGCCGGTGCTGATCGCCTGTTTTTCACTGGTGGCTGCCGTAACGGTGGGTTTGAACACACTGGTTACGTCGCGGGTGATCACCGAATATCTGGACGACGCCATGAGCGCCCGAGTGGCGCGCGACATGGATCTGGCCGAAGCATTCTACCAGCTCGAAATGGAAGAAATCGCGGGCATCGGTCACCGAATAGTCTACGAGTCGCAGGTGATCCACAACCTGCCGGCTGCATTTCAGGGACGGCCTGAAGCGATTGATATCATCGACCAGGAGATCAGCTACAAGAGCCTGATACCCGCCCGGAATAGTGCTCACCTGATTGCCGTATTCGACACCCAGGGGGAGACTCTGGTGGCCCGGGCGCTTACGCCGGAAGGGCACCTCTTTCCGGTGGTAACGCAAGGTGATTGGAGCGAGTTACCCATTATCGCCGGGATGTTGTCTTCCGGAGAGGAGCAGACAGCCACGGAGATTATCCCGGCCGAACTGCTGATCCGTATGGGGCTGGAGGAACAGGCCTACATTGCCTTGATAGACACGCCCAAAGCCGCGCCCCAACCCTTTGACACCCGCGAAGGCACAGCCGGATTATCCCTGGCTGGCGCTTATCCGCTAAAGGATGAAGACGGGCGTATCATTGGGGGCGTGTTGGTAGCGCACTTGTTTAACAACAACTTTACGCTGGTAGATCGCATCAAGGAAGTAGCTGGCGTGGACACGGTGACCATCTTCTTCGGCGATCTACGAGTTTCGACGAACGTGATGACTGCGGCGGGGGAACGTGCTGTTGGCACGCGAGTATCCCAGGAAGTATTTGACGTCGTGCTGGAACAAGGCCTGGATTATGTGGGGCGCGCCTTCGTGGTGAACGAGTGGTACATCACTCGCTATGAGCCGTTGCTCGACCACAAGGGCCAGGTAGTGGGCAGCCTGTATGTCGGCGCTCGCGAGTCGGCGTTCCAGGCGCTGGTCCAAACCTTCAACAGACGGGTGGCACTTATCGCCCTGGTGTGTATCGTATTAGCGGGGGTCATCGCCGTGCCCATCGCACGCCCCATCACCCGGCCGATCTCTGAACTGGTGGAGGCCAATCGCCGCCTGGCCCAGGGTGATATGACGGTGCGCGTGCAACCTTACGGCACGGGTGAGACGGCCATGCTGGGACGCTCCTTTAACAAAATGGCAGAAACGCTGCATCAAACCCAGCAGGAACTGCTGCACAAGGAGAGGCTGGCCTCAATGGGGCAACTGGCCGCCGGCGTGGCGCACGAGATCAACAACCCGCTGGGCACCATCTTACTTCTGAGCGACGTGTTGCGTAACGAAGCGCGTGAGGGGGACCCTCGACGCGACGATCTGGAACTGATCATCAACGAGACTTTCCGCTGCAAGAACATTGTGGCCGATCTCTTGAACTTCGCCCGGCAGCAAGAAGTACTGACCCAGGAGACCGATATCAATGCACTGCTAGTGCAAGTTGTCGAAGCAATCAGCCAGCAGCCGATCTTCGAGCAGGTAGAGATCGTGCGTCAATTCAGTCCTGAGCTGCCTCTCATCCAGGCTGACCCGGCGCAATTGCAACAGGTTTTCATCAATCTACTGAACAACGCCAGCGAAGCAATGGAAGACGGCGGCACGATCACCCTCACGACGCGGCCGGTGGACAGCCAGTGGGTGGAAATACTGGTGGCTGACACAGGATGTGGCATCCCGGAGGAGAACCTGGGCAAGCTATACACACCCTTCTTCACCAGCAAGGCACCGGGCAAGGGAACCGGGCTGGGGCTGTCGATCGTGTATGGCATTATCAAGATGCACCGGGGACAGATCACGGTCCGCAGCCAGGCCGGTCAGGGGACGACCTTTGTCGTGACCTTGCCGATGCGCTTGCCGGATATGCACTTGGCACACACCGATAGGCAGACCGCAGCACTTAGGATTGAGAATTAAATAACTTCCTTATCTGCTATAAGGCGAAACATGGAAGCCAAAGCTAATATCCTGGTAATCGACGACGAACCTGGTATTCGCAGAGCCTGCCGGCGCGCCCTGGAGCCGCAAGGATTCAGGGTAGAGACGGCGGCCACCATCGAAGAGGGATTGCGGGTTATTCAAGAAGGCGATTTCGATCTGGTGCTGCTGGACGTCATGATGCCCGACGGGCGAGGTGTCGATCTGCTGGAGCCTATCCAGGAGAAAGACCCGGATCTGATCATCGTGATCATCACCGGCTATGCTACGGTGGAACTGGCAGTCAAAGCTACCAAACAAGGAGCCTACGACTTTATCTCCAAGCCATTCACCTCTGACCTGATGCTTATGACGGTCAATCAAGGGTTGGAGAAAAGGCAACTTTCCCTGGAAGCCAAACGGCTGCAAGCGATCGAACAACAGGCGGCCGAACTGGCTCGCGCTAAAGAGGAGATGGAGCGGCTGGACCACTTCAAATCGGCCTTTATGTTGACGGTCGCTCATGAATTGCGAGCTCCGGTGGGAGGCGCACAGAGCCTGTTGCGAACGCTTTTGCGAGGCCTGACGGGCGAACTCAGTGAGCAACAGCGAGATATATTGTGTCGCGTTGAGGGGCGGTTAGATACGCTCACGGAGCTCATTGACGATTTGCTCTCCCTGGCAGCCACTAAAACGGTCGAACGTGAAAGGCCGCTGGAGGGCGTATGGCTACAACCGCTGATCCGGCAGGTGATTGATCGATTTAGAGCCGAGGCAGACGGCAAGCAAGTTGCTTTAACCTACAACGCACCCGATGAGATCATAATAATTGTCCGGGCCACGCAGGACGGACTGGACAGCGTGTTCAGTAATTTGATTGGGAATGCGATCAAGTACACAGCGTCGGGCGGTATGGTAGAAGTAAACGTGAAAGAAGAGCCGGAGCGGGCGAAGATAACAGTAACCGATACAGGTATCGGCATCCCGCAAGATGCCCTGCCGCACATCTGGGATGAGTTTTTCCGTGCCCCAAATGCCCGCAAGTCTGACATTACGGGTACCGGCCTGGGTTTAAGCATCGTCAAGCAACTTGTGACTCGCTTTGGCGGGCTGATCGATGTTTACAGTGTTGATGGGAAGGGAACAACCTTTACACTAACGCTGTTGCTCGATGGGGAAGAAACTTGAGTAATGAGGCCGCGTCCAAGAATAACTTTGTGCATTTTGAAATATTTCACTCGGAATTTTGGCCTGAAAATAGAAAGTTATATCTGGACGCTTCCTAAGAATTGCTGGAGTTTGGGCAGGCGTGAAAATTGACACGTTTCGGCAACCGTGATAGAATAAAAAGGTAAAGCTTTTGGAAGCAAATCAAACAGGAAGAGGAGATGTATGACAGACAGCAAAGAAAAATTGGTTGTAGAAGGCACAGTGACTGAAGCACTTCCCAACACCACGTTTCGCGTGGAGCTGGATAATGGCCATGAGGTTTTGGCCTATCTATCGGGCAAGATGCGTAAGTATTACATCCGTGTCTTGCTAGGTGATCGAGTGCGTGTCGAACTGTCGCCCTATGACCTAGAGCGTGGGCGAATCGTCTATCGCCATAAGAAGGCACCAGCTTCACAGCCAGTCCAGGCTTAGTCAGACAGAAAAACTCATCTCTGCCGTCCCACCACCCTTGTAGCGTGACGGCGACAATGTGCCCCTTGCTTCTTTCCAACAGTAAAGGACGTGCGCGTCCTTTTTTGTTATGGTTCTTGAGATCTACCCCTGCGGGCGGCCAGACAACCTTAAACCATCCCTAGACTGAATTGATGCACGGAGTAACCTTCCGTCGATAGCCTTTTTGTACGCAGCTTTCGTGACAAAAATCACTTAAATGCAGAGTTATTTTTGAACAAGTACCAGAATGACACATGTCACTTCCAAAACGTAAGTAGCAGATGTAAGATAGTACGGATAATGCAACGATGCATTGAGTGCAAGAAACGAGATGCGAGACAATAGTTTGCAACAAGGCTCCGAAGGCGGAGGTCGCACCATAAGTGATGGGAGAGTCGATCACATCACTCGTGCCGAAGAGCTCGCTTACGAGCTCAGGATAAAGGAGGTGATGACTGGCGATGTTAAGGTTGTCACCCCAGATTTGCCAATGGCATACGTTTTAGAGCTATTCCGGCAGGCACGCATTTCAGGCGCGCCGGTTGTCTCGGATGATAACCTGGTGGGCATTGTCAGTATCGAAGATCTAATCCACTCTTTAACACGGGGAAATCTTGAAGCGCCGGTCCGTGACTATATGACTACTGAACTAATCACGGCCAGAGCCACTGATCCGGTTGTGGAAGCACTAAAACTATTCGATAAGACCCAAGTGGGCAGGTTACCAGTGTTGGATCAGAACGGAAAGCTGACCGGCATTATCACCAAGGGAGACATCAGCCACGGGCTATTGGAAGAATTGCAGCGGGATTATCAGGCAGAGGAAATCAAGCGATATCGGGCCAGTCACTTGTTTGAAGATATAGCTTCCGACCGAACCAGCTTGATTCTGAGATACACAATTGAGCCAAGGAACTTTACCCAGGGCGGCACGGCCTCGAGTAACATCAAGCGAGCGTTGCTCAGGCTGGGGGCCAACCCGCAGATTGCTCGACGTTGCGGAATCGCCATTTACGAAGCAGAAATGAATCTCATAATCCATACCACAAATGGCGGAGCCATTCAGGCTGAAATCGAGCCGCATCTGATATCGATGGAGGCGATTGACGACGGCCCGGGGATAGAGGACATGGAATTGGCAATGAAACCTGGCTATTCAACCGCCACCGAAGAGGTCCGGGAGATGGGGTTCGGCGCGGGCATGGGCTTGAACAACATTCAACGTTGTGTGGATGAGATGTCAATCGGGCCGGCACCCGACACTGGTACCCGGCTAGAAATGAAGATATTCCTGCGGGCCAACCACCATCTGGACGAGGAGAAGCTCGGCAATGACACTCCAAGAGATTATTGAGCGCCTGAACCTTACCCTGCTCACTGAGCAAAAAGACTTCAGCCAAGTGGTTCCCACCAGTGGTTACACCTCAGATTTGCTAAGTTGTGTCATGGCGAGCGCCCAACACGGAGCGATCTGGGTTACTTTGCAGGCACACAGCAACGTGGTGGCTGTAGGAGCGTTGTTGGAGCTAAGCGCCATCATCATCACTGAGGGCGCCATTCCAGACTCAGACACCATCGCCAGAGCCAACGAAGAGGGCATAACACTACTCACCACCAATAAACCGACGTTTTACGTGGTCGGAAGCTTGTGGGAAATGGGCCTGAGAGATAGTTTATGACCAGGCAACGTCTCACCTGGTTAAGGAGAATCTTTCTCGGCAACAGCCTATGAGCAGAAAAACCAAACTGAAAACCTACGTTGCCGAGCTACACGTACACACGGTCTTGTCGCCTTGCGCAGCCACCGAAATGATCCCCCCGCTTATTGTCCGGGAGGCTTTGGAAAACGGGATTAACCTGATCGCGATCACCGACCACAACTCCAGTGCTAATGTTGAGGCTGTGCAAAAAGCCGCAGCGGACACCAAATTGACGGTGTTGCCAGGGTTGGAGTTGCAAACCCGCGAAGAAGTTCATCTACTTTGCCTGTTCGATACTCTGGTCCAACTCGAGTCCTGGCAAGCGGTGGTAGATGCTCAGTTGCCGCCGATTGAGAATAACATTGAATACTTTGGCGAGCAGTTTGTCGTAGACGAAACGGGTGAATTCATCCGGCGCGAAACACAACTTCTTTCTACTTCGGCCGATCTTTCGTTAGGAGAGGCTGTGGAAGGTGTTTTGGAACTGGAGGGGGTAGCCATCCCGGCCCACGTGAACCGCCAAACCTTCAGTCTGATCGCCAACCTTGGTTTTGTCCCGCCAGACTTACCAATTGACGCATTGGAGATATCCCGGCACATAAGCCCCTCGGACGTGCGCGAGAAGTACCCCCAACTCAGGCATTTTGCATTGGTCCAAAATGGCGACGTACACGGTCTTGGTGAGTTTTTAGGTATGAATATCTTCAAATTGGCTGCACCGACGATCGCTGAGCTTAAACTGGCCTTTCGCAACAAGAAGGGACGATCACTGGTTATCCGGCCCATCATGAATTGACAACCTACGTAGCTTGAAATGACATTTGTCATATGACCACTTCTCTTAAGTATGATAGAATAGCATCGTGACAAAATTCACGATGAAGACAAAATAAGTCAATATCCTTAAACGGAGTATACAATGACAGACGTGCTTGAAGGTATTCCTGAGACCGATCCACTTGCCATGCCTCAGCAGCGGGCAGTGATCGATCACATTCTGGAAGAGAACAGGGATATGCCTGGTGCTACAATGGTAGTGCTGAATGAGCTCCAAAGTCGAATAGGGCACATCTCCAAACCTATGCAGGAATACGTTGCGAAGAAATTGCGCGTTCCGATGAGCCAAATTAACGGAGTGGTCTCTTTCTACTCCTTCTTTACCACCCGGCCCAGAGGCAAGCATTCCATCAAGTTCTGTCTGGGCACCGCGTGCTATGTGCGAGAGGCACCCAAGTTGATCGAAAAAGCACAACAGTCCTTGGGCATCAATATTGGAGAGACAACAGAAGACGGTGAGATTACGCTTGAGGTTTGCCGTTGCCTGGGTGCCTGCAGCCAGGCACCAGTAGTGGTGGTAGACGAAAGCACGCGAGGACGCATGCATCCTAACCTAATGCCACAAATTCTACACGAGTGTCAAGGCAACGGCCATTGCAGCAGCAGGTAGGTGAGAAAGGTTGCGGGAGATAGCTCTGCACTTACTGGATATTGCCGAGAACAGCGTTGCGGCGGGTGCCCAGAATATTGAAATTACGATTGACGAGGATTTGCAGAAGGACCGACTAAGGGCAATGGTTCAAGACAACGGTCGCGGAATGGATGAGGAGCTGCTCACCCGCATTACCGATCCTTTTGTGACCAGCCGGACCACTCGCAAGGTCGGTCTAGGGATACCACTGTTCAAGGCTGCAGCGGAAGCGTGCAACGGAGGCTTGTCGATCACTTCGGCACCGGGGAAAGGAACCCGGTTGGAGGTTGACTTTCAAAGAAGTCACATTGACCGAATGCCACTCGGCGACCTTCCAGGCACCATGCTCACCCTGGTCGTCGGTTATCCAGAAGTCCATTGGGTATTTCATTATCGAGCAGACGGGACAGAGTTCAGCTTCGACGACGAGCCTATAAAAAGAGAGCTAGCAGGGATACCATTAACTGAACCTGCGGTGTTAGCCTTTATCAGAGAAGTTCTCCAAGAAGGTGTCGGTAACGTGCAACAGACCATAACCGAAATAGAGTCCACTCGTGAACTGAGTGACCGCAAATAACAGGAGGGAAAGAGATGCCAGCAGTCAAATCACTTGAAGACTTGAAACGTGTGAAAGAAGAAGCATTAGAAAAGCGCAAAGCGCAAGTGACTTCTGGCCGAACCCAGATCACTGTTGGTATGGGCACCTGCGGTATCGCAGCCGGTGCCCGAGAGACAATGAAAGCCATCCTCAAGGTCATAGAAGAGGAGAACCTGAGCGATATTATCGTTGCACAAACAGGGTGTATTGGGGCCTGCGAATGGGAACCCATCGTCGAAGTGGCAATCGGCCAGGAACCGAAAGTTTCTTACGGGAAAGTTAGCCCGGAAAAAGCTAAGGAGATAATGCAGGAACACGTAATGGGGTCAAAGATCATCAACGAGTATCTGATCCCTGCTTAGTGATTGTCCAAAATTGACTTTTGGTTGTCCAAAACTAGCTTTTGGTTGTCCAAAATTGACTTTTGGCTGTCCAAAATTGACTTTTGGCCAGGACCGGCAGGCCGATTGCAGAGGACTGCCAGTCACGAAAATGCAAAGTCATTTACGGACAGTGCCTGAGTTGATGCTACTATCCGATCCATAAACATCGAGTATCAGGTTTATTGCCGACGGTATATAGAGAAATGACATACTATAGAAGCTACGCATTGGTTTGTGTTGATCCCGAGTGCGTTGCCAGGGGAGCGCACGAGATACGTGGAAGTTTGATAGATCAACTAGCTGCTCGGGGGCTGGCTGAAGAAGTCCAGGTGCTTGAAACATCCCGCATCGGCGGCTGCGCCCACGGCCCGGAGATCACAGTTTACCCAGATCAGGTTCACTATTCCGGGCTTACCATTGAAGATATCCCACATCTTGTAGAGGAATACTTTCTGAAAGGGCGCGTAGTAGAGAGGTTGCTTGCGCCAACCCAAGAGCAAGTAGACGAGGAGCTGGGCCCACCCAAACCCAAGGAAGTTCGGGTAGTCTTGCGCAATTGCGGCAGGATTGACCCGGAGAACATCGAGGATTACGTTGCAGAGGATGGCTACCTGGCGCTGGGGAAAGTACTCACCCAGATGACGCCAGAGCAAGTCATTGAAGAGATCGGAGCCTCTGGATTAAGGGGTAGAGGAGGTGCCGGTTTCCCAACTGCCAAGAAGTGGCAGTTCGCGCGCGCCGCTCAAGGGACCCCAAAGTACGTCATCTGCAACGCCGACGAGGGCGACCCTGGTGCCTTTATGAATCGACGCGTGCTCGAAGGAGATCCGCACTCGGTCATCGAAGGGATGATCATCGCGGCCTATGCGATTGGAGCCAGCCAGGGTTATATCTATTGTCGTGCAGAATATCCTGTGGCAGTTCAAACCCTCAGAATCGCTATCCAACAGGCACGCGCCTTCGGACTCCTGGGAGAGAACATCCTGGGTAGCGACTTCTCGTTCGATGTCGAAGTTCGCATGGGTGCTGGCGCCTTTGTGTGCGGCGAGGAAACAGCGCTTATGGCATCTATTGAGGGGCAGCGCGGTCAGCCGCGACCACGCCCCCCATTCCCCGCAGTCAATGGTCTGTGGGGCAAACCGACCAACATTAACAATGTAGAAACTTATGCCAACGTACCACAGATCATCTTGCGCGGGGCAGAGTGGTTTGCCGGCATGGGAACTGAGTTAAGCAAAGGTACCAAAACCTTTGCCATTGCCGGTGATGTCAAGAACAGCGGCCTCATCGAAGTACCGCTAGGCATCACCCTACGTGAAGTGATTTACGATGTAGGCGAAGGGATCAAAGACGATAAGCGATTCAAAGCAATCCAGACCGGTGGGCCTATGGGCGGTTGTCTGCCGGCACAATATCTGGATATGGAGGTGGATTACGAGTCATTGACGCGAGCTGGCTCCATTATGGGGTCCGGCGGCATGATAGTGATGGACGAAAACACCTGCATGGTAGACATCGCTCGTTTCTTCATGGAGTTCACCCAGGATGAAAGTTGCGGTAAGTGTACGCCTTGCCGGGTCGGGACCAGACGCATTCTGGAAATCCTGGAACGCATCTGCGCCGGTCAGGGTCGGGATGGGGATATTGAGACCCTGGAGATGCTCTGCGAGGAAATTAAAGGTACCAGCTTATGCGGCCTGGGGCAGGGTGCGCCCAATCCAGTCGAAAGTACCTTAAAGCACTTCCGCAAAGAGTATGAGGCCCATATCCATGAGAAGCGATGTCCAGCCGGTGTATGTCAGGATTTGGTACGAGCACCCTGCGTTAACGAGTGTCCGGCCGGCGTCGACAGCCCAGCCTACCTGGCCTTGGTGGCCCAGGGTCGCTACGCGGAAGGTCTGGCGGCCCATCGTGATGCCAACCCCTTTGCGTTGGTCTGTGGCCGAGTTTGTCCAGCCTTCTGTGAGCGAAAATGCCGCCGCGGCCGACTTGACGAGCCCATCGCCATCCGTCTGGTCAAGCGCTTCATGGCCGACCGGTTTTATGCTGAAGAGTGGATACCGGAACAACTGGCTCCACCCAAGAACAAAAGGGTCGCCGTGGTTGGGGCAGGCCCGGCAGGTTTGACAGCGGCGCTGCGACTGACTCAGCAGGGCTATGAAGTCACCGTATTCGAAAAGATGTTGCAGCCCGGCGGCATGATGACCTATGGTATCCCGGCCTATCGGCTACCGCGCGAGCCTCTCTTCGCAGAGATTAATCACATCCGGCGGGCGGGTGTTGATATCCGTTGTGGCCAGGAGCTTGGTCGGGACTTCACCATCGAGACTCTGAAAGAGGACGGTTATGAAGCCGTCATCCTGGCCCTGGGGGCGCACAGGAGCCAGCGACTGAGTATCCCCGGCGAAGATAAGACAGGTGTATATCATGGCGTTAATTTCCTGCGCGATATTGCCCTGAACCGATCGCCTGCCGTGGATGGACAGCGGGTGGTGATCGTTGGCGGCGGCGATGTGGCCATCGACTCAGCCCGTTCTGCGTGGCGATTAGGCGCTGTCGAAGTTCACGTGGTCTATCGCCGTGAAGAGAGGGACATGCCAGCACACCCGGAGGAGATAGAGGCCGCCAAAGAAGAAGGCGTACAGATACACACTTTAGTAAATCCTATGGCTGTACTGGGCCACACCACGGTGACCGGCGTTCGCTTGCAGCGCCAGACCCTGGGCGAGTTCGACAGCAGCGGCCGACGCCGACCGAAAGTCATCGCCAGATCGGAGTTCGATTTAGCCTGCGATTTGCTTATCCCGGCCATTGGCCAGGTGACCGACTTTGATTGGATGCAGGACAACAGCGTTGAAACGAAACGGGCTTCTACTGTTAAAGTCGGCCACGCCCTTGACACTACACTTCCGGGTGTTTTTGCGGCCGGCGATTGCGTCATCGGCCCGACCACAGTCATCCACGCTGTAGCCCAGGGCAACCAAGTCGCCATGGCCGTAGATGCATGGTTGACAACCGAGAAGACGGATAGGGTCGTCTACAAACCCAATCGGCATGATGTGGCTCAATATTTCAACGTGGAAGATTACGCACATACCCATCGTGCCCGCCCGCGCGCACTCCCGGCGGATTGGCGGAGTTGGAGCGGTTTCACGGAAATCGAGATGGGGTTTGATGAAATAATGGCGCAGGAAGAAGCCAAGCGCTGCCTGCGCTGTGATCTGGAGTGGCTTGAGCGCGCAGGCGAGCCGATTCCAAAGCCATAGTATACGAGCTCAAACTCATTAGGCCGTGTTGACATTTCGTCGTTTTTCTCTGAAACTCCAAAGAAGAGCCTGATGATGTCTCTCTGGTGGTAATTCAAATATCAACACTACCTAGCAAACCATTTTTACTTTAGGAGGAGAGCATGACGATTGACTTAAAAGAGGCTCAAGATGTGCGCTCCCTTGTCCAGGCGACAGTCACCCGGCACGGAGAGGCTGCTGAATCGCTGGTTCCCATTCTGAGCGACATCAATCGAGAACTGGGGTATCTGCCTGGCGAAGCATTGGCAGAACTGGCTCGAACCCTCAAGGTGCCGAAAAGTCGACTCTTTTCGGTGGCCAGCTTCTACGAGATGCTGTCCACGAAGCCAAGAGGCCGGCACGTCATTCAGTTCTGTGAGAGTGCGCCTTGCCACATAGTAGGCGGCCGGGAGGTTTGGCAAGTACTGCAGGACGAGTTGGGGCTGGAATCAGGCGAGTCCAGCGAGGATGGTAAATGGACGCTGCTGACATCCAGTTGCCTGGGGATATGTGGTGTAGGGCCAGTCATCATCATCGACGATGACATCTACGGCAACGTGGAGCCCGAGCGCGTCCCCGAAATCCTGGCACGTTACGCGTAAAGGGGGAAGACAATGAAGCCTATCCGTTCAATGGTATTAGTTTCAAGCGATCCCGAAAGTATCAGCCGAGGTGCACAGGAGGTGCACCGGCGGTTGCAGCGGGAAGTTGAGGCATATGACATGACCGACGAAATCGTCATCTCGATGGTCGGCGATGTCGGTCGCCACGATGCGCTGCCCATGGTAATCGTCTATCCGGAAACGGTCATCTACGGGCCAGTGACACCAGAGGATGTGCCATTTCTGGTGGAAGAACATCTTGTCAAGGGACGCGTTGCCGCCGGGCTCCAAGCATCCACCAGAGAGCTATCCGGACGCATTGCCTGGCTATCTGCTCGCCGAGGCACCTTGCCGGCGGAACAGAGAATCGTGCTGTCCAGAGCAGGTTTGATAGACCCCGACAACATCGAAGATTACATCATCAATGACGGGTACCAGGCCCTGGCAAAGGCGCTCACCGAGATGACGCCAGCCGATGTGATTAACGAAATCGGCAAGTCGGGACTCAAAGGGAGGGGCGGCGCCGGCTTCCCGACAGGAATGAAGTGGCGCTTTGTATCCCAGACGGACGCCTACCCTAAGTATATTATTTGCAACGCCGACGAGAGTGAACCGGGTACGTTCAAGGACCGGTTGATCCTGGAAGGGGACCCGCACAGCATCATCGAGGCAATGGCTATCGCCGGCTACGCGGTAGGTGCTAACGAAGGTTACATCTACATACGCGGTGAGTACACCTTAGCCCAGGAGAGGTTGGCCGGAGCGATCAGTCAGGCACGGCAGATGGGATTCCTGGGAGAGAACATCTTCGGCAGCGACTTTGCCTTCGACATCCACACCCACACCGGGGCAGGTGCCTACATCTGTGGCGAGGAGACGGCCCTCATCGAGTCGATTGAGGGGAAGCGGGGTGAACCGCGCTCGCGCCCACCCTACCCCACGACCCACGGCTTATGGGGAAAACCGTCCGTGGTGAATAACGTCGAAACCATCGCCAACGTGCCCCCAATCATCCAGCACGGTGCCGCCTGGTACAGACGCTTTGGCACCAGCAACAGCCCAGGCACCAAGGTGTACACTATCTTAGGGAATGTAAACGTCACCGGCCTGATCGAAGTCCCGATGGGCATCACCCTACGCGAGGTGATTGCCATCTATGGCAAGGGGATGAAAGATGGCGGCACGCTAAAACTGGCACAGACTGGCGGCTCAAGTGGTTCAATTATACCCGCCAGCTTGCAGGACACGCCTATGGACTTCGATTCTTTTGCACGTGCCGGAGTGTCACTTGGCTCTGGGGCGCTTCTGATCTGCAATGAGGACACGTGTGTGATAGACCTGGCCAAGGTGTTGCTCAATTTCTTCCGGCGCGAGAGTTGCGGCAAATGCACACCTTGCCGAGTTGGCAACCAACGCGCACATCAGATCTTGACGGCTATCTCTGAGGGAGTAGGCACCCAACGAGACCTGGAAGACCTGCAAATGCTGAGTCAAAACTTAACCGAATTCTCGCATTGTGGCTTAGGCCAGACAGCCGCCGTACCTATTCGCGACATTTTCAAGCACTTCAGGGCGGAGATCGATGCCCACGTCCAATTGAAAGTGTGTCCGGCCGGCGCGTGTCCAATGAGCGGCCAACTGGCAAAAGCAGCCTAGGCCCGATGAGATCAGGCCTGACGTGGTCAGGGCCTGACCACTCAGGATGGAGGATAGACAATGATCAGTGTCACTATTGATGATAAGAAAATCGAAGTGCCCGAGAATACGACGGTACTGCAAGCAGCGGAAAAGGCAGGGATTGAGATCCCAACTCTTTGTAATCATCCGCATTTAACGCCATACGGTGGCTGTCGCCTGTGCCTGGTTGAAATCGAAGGGGCGCGCACGCTGCAAACATCTTGCACCCTGCCAGTAAGCAACGGCATGGTGGTCCGCACCAATACCCCTCGAGTCCACGAGGCGCGCAAATTCGTCTTGACCCTACTCTTCAGCGAGCGCAACCACTTCTGCATGTATTGCCAGATGAGCGGCGGTGATTGCGAGTTGCAGAATGCAGCCTATGGTGAAGACATGACCCACTGGCCGCTGCAACCGAATTGGCAGCCATTTGCGGTTGACGGCTCACACGAGCATATCGTGCTAGATCACAACCGGTGCATTTTATGTCGACGTTGCGTGCGTGCCTGTGGGGAACTGGCAGGGAACTTCACTCTCGAGATGAGCGAGCGTGGTTCCCTCTCTATGCTGGCCGCAGACCTGGACGTACCGTTCGGAGAGAGTAGCTGTGTGTCGTGTGGCACGTGCGTACAAGTCTGCCCAACCGGCGCGCTAATTGACAGAACAAGCGCCTATCTGGGTCGAGAAGCAGATGTGGAGCGCACCAAGTCCACCTGCATCGGATGCAGCGTGGGTTGTGGCATAGAATTGGTCGTCCGTGACAACCATCTGCTGCGAATTGAGGGTACTTGGGACGCACCGGTAAACGGAGGCCTCCTATGCGAGGTAGGACGCTTCAAGTCCCTGAAAGATGACCGAGAACGAGTTTTGACCCCCCTGGTACGCAAGAACGGCGCGCTCAAAGCAGCTACCTGGGAAGAGGCGTTGAACTACATAGCCGATAAGCTCAAACCCCTGGCTGGCAAAAACGGCAGCGGCATCGCAGCATTGGCCTCGACCCGATTGCCGAATGAAGCCCTCTACCTATTCAAACAACTCTTTGCCGAGAAATTCGGCAGCGAGATGGTAACCAGCATCGAGGAGGGAGTGACGGTTGATCTGGCCGGGCAGGTGGCGCAAGACATGGACAAGTCTTTTGAGGGTGACCTGGAAGCGCTAAAGTCCGCAGATTGCGTGGTTGCGATCGGTGTAGACCTGATTGAAAACCACCAGGTTGCCGGATTCTTCGTCAAGCGAGGCATAACGAACGGGACAAAACTGGTTGTGATCGATCCCTTTGAAAATGGGTTGCAAGAACTGGCGGATTATGCCTTGCGCCCACAAAAGGGTACGGACCACGACCTGCTGCGGGGGATTATGTCGGCCATCGTAAATCTGGGACTGGCCAAGGGCGAACCGAGTGATTTGCCCGATCTGGCAACACATACGCCTGAAGACGTCAGCCAGACGACCGGTGTGTCTGCCGAAGCTATTCGTGACGCGGCCCAGATGATCGCCTCCGCTGAAAAGCCGGCGTTTGCCTATGGCAAGGGCATCACCGGTCAGGGCTCGCCAGAAATATTGAAGGCGGTGCTTGAACTAGCGCGCCTGGTAGGCGCGCTGGATGGCGAACGATCGGCCGTCGTCGGTATCAAAGGACAGGCCAATAGCACCAGCGCCTACATGTATGGACTGGACAAGACATTTGCGATAAATGGCCACCAGGCTGTCTATTTGGCCCTGGGAGATGATAAGGTAAGCCAACGCCTGTTGCAACGACTGGAGGCAGCACCCTTTGTAGCCGTCCAAGCCAGCCACACATCATCCGTGACCGCAATGGCGGACGTGGTACTGCCAGTAGAAATGTGGGCAGAGCAAGAGGGACACTACCTAAATCTGGAGGGGCGATTGCAGGAAGCCCATCGAGGCCTGACTCCTCCGCCCGAAGCATGGTCCAACGTAAAAGTTTTGGAGGCAATTGCCGCCAGGGCAGGATACGTACTAGATACAAACTGGAAGGAAGCTCTGCAAGAGCGAGTTCCCACCACAGTAATCAGAATTCAGTAGCCAGCAGTCAGATATCAGAATTCAGACACTAGAATTCAGATGTCAGAAAACGGTCACCAGATCTGATGGCATCTGAATGCAGAAAAGGAGTGTTCTTATGGCGAAACCCAAGATTGCGAGCGATTGGCTAGCGGCGTGTGCTGGGTGTCACATGTCATTGTTGGACATTGATGAACGCATTGTCGATGTCGTCAAATTGGTGGATATCCGGGCGACGCCCATCACCGACCTGAAGGAACCCGATGAGGATGGAGTTGATGTAGGGATTTTGACCGGCGCCGTAAACACCACAACCAACGAAGAAGTCACACACAAGATGCGGGAACGGTGCAAAATTCTGGTAGCCATGGGAGATTGCGCCGTCTTCGGAGGTGTGGTCGCTATGCGCAATTTCTTCGAGATAGAAGATGCGTTGCGCAGAGCGTACGTCGAAACCGAAAGCACCGACGAAGAAGGCAAGATTCCCGGCAGCCCAGAGATCGGTGTTCCCACACCCGTGCGGGCTGTGCATGAGGTGGTCGATGTAGAGGTTTTCGTCCCTGGATGTCCGCCGGATGCCGACGTCATTTACTACGTGTTGAGTGAATTGGCCCAAGGGCGTATCCCAGAGGTGAAGGGCGAGAAACTTCATTGGCACTAGGCCTAATGTCATCAGGCCTAATGACATTAGGCTTCATTGGCATGAAGAGGGGGATGATATGAATACACAAAAAATCACCATTGAACCAGTAACCAGAATCGAAGGACACGCCAAGGTCACCATTCACCTGGATGAGGGCGGCAACGTCGAGCAGGCATATTTCCACGTCAACGAGTTCAGGGGCTTTGAAAAGTTCTGCGAAGGACGGATGTATTTCGAGATGCCCATGATCACGCCCCGCATCTGCGGCATATGTCCGGTAAGCCACCACCTGGCTTCGGCCAAGGCCTGCGATCAAATCGTTGGCGCGCCGCCTCCACGCCCGGCAAGCATGCTGCGGGACCTGATGCACATGGGGCAGATTATCCAGAGTCATGGGATGCACTTCTTTGAACTGGCAGGCCCCGATCTGCTACTAGGCTTTGACGCCGACCCGGCGGGAAGAAACGTGGTAGGTTTAATCGAAGCCAATCCTGACGTGGCAGTCAAGGCGGTCAAACTTCGCAAGTATGGACAGGAGATCATCGGCACTCTGGGTGGCCGCAAGGTCCATCCCAATTTCGCGGTACCGGGTGGCGTAAACAAAGCACTAAAACCCGCCGAGCGGGATGCCATCTTGGCTGGCGCCGATGAAGCCATTGAGACTACCCAACTGGGCATCGCGGTTATGAAAGACTGGGCGGAGAAGAACCAAGAAGACATCGAAAAGTTCGCCGTTTTCAAGAGTGGTTACTTTGGCCTGGTTACCGATGAGGGAGGTCTCGAGCTCTACGATGGCAATTGCCGGCTGATTGATGCCGATGGGAATCGCCTGGAGGAGTTCGATGGCCGCGATTACCTGGACTACATCAACGAGCACGTTGAAGACTGGTCCTATCTGAAATTCCCCTACTACAAGAAGATGGGCTGGCCTGACGGTGTCTATCGCGTGGGTCCGCTGGGTCGTTTGAACGTGGCCGAGAAGATCGACACTCCCTTAGCCAATGAAGAGCTAAATGTTTTTAAGGCACTAAACGACGACAAGCCGGTGGAAAACACGCTCTGCTTCCACTACGCGCGCCTCATCGAGACTCTCTTTGCCATCGAGCGGGTGAAGGTGCTGCTTGACGACCCAGATATTACGAGTACGGATATCCAGAACACGCGACGCGAATACACGGGCGAAGGTGTGGGATCGATCGAGGCTCCGCGCGGAACACTGTTCCACCACTACAAGGCCAACGCGAATGGTCAACTGGACCGCGTTAACCTGATCGTGGCCACCGGTCACAACAACTGGGCTATGAGCAAGGCGGTTGACAGCGTGGCCAAGACTTACATTGTCGGCGGACAAGAAGTCACTGAGGGATTGCTGAATCGAGTTGAAGCCGCCATCCGCGCCCACGATCCTTGCCTGTCCTGCTCGACGCACGCACTGGGCCAGATGCCCATCGTGGTCGATATCGTGGATGCCGAGGGTACGGTGGTCAACACCTTGAAGCGGGATGGACGCTGATAACCCTCACCCTCATCCCCGGCCCCCTCTCCTAACTTAGGGAGAGGGGGGGGCCGAAGTAGAAATGATCATTCGCCTATACAAGATAATCTGAATGGCAAAGGTTTTGATTATTGGATATGGCAACCCCGATCGAGAAGACGACGGAGTTGCCTGGCACATTTTGCAAGGGGTTGCCAGTCGCCTGGGACGACCCGCTCTTGATATGGAAACCGGTGGACAGGATCAACTTGGTCAGTCGCCAGACCTGCTGTTTGTCTTGCAACTGACGCCCGAACTTGCAGAACTTATCTCTGAATACGATTACGCTTGCTTCATCGATGCCCACATGGGAGATTATCCAGAAGATCTCCGTTTCGTCTCCGTTGACGCTCAATTTCAAAGTTCCCCGTTCACGCATCACATGACACCACAGACCTGTCTGGCGCTGGCTAAGACATTGCGCGGGTGCAGACCACAAGCAATCGTAGTCTCGGTAAAAGGGCATCGGTTTGGATTCTCGCACACGCTGTCAGCTCAAACAACACGGCTTGCCGAAGAAGCTACAGAACAGATTGTCTCCTGGCTAAACCAGGTATCAGACGATTGAGGGTTTAGAATCAGGAGTGAGGACCTGTCCAAATTTCAAAAAAAGACCTGAGGGGCTTCCACCCTCAGGTCTGCCAAAGATTTTGGGCACGCCCTAAGGAATGATGTCATTGACCGACGCTAACTGTTATGATATACTATCGACGCGTCCTCATATCTCTTCGCAAAAAGGACCCTCGGAGTGAAAGGTCAGATCTGCCAAACAATCTGTACACAACTCAAGAAGACGATTCTGGTGCAGCGGCTTAATCCTGCTGGTTGCCAAGGGTTGAGTCGCTATTTTATGGAATAGAAGATGCGAATAGAACACAAAATCGCAGACAATCCAGGAGGAGCACATGGGTGTGAGCAACAACGGTAACGTCGACCTCACCTTGATGGACAAGGTCTTCGAGAAGTACGCAGAGCAAGAAGGAGCCTTGATCCCCATCCTTCAGGCAGCTCAGTCAACTTATGGATACTTGCCACAAGAGGTATTGAAGTTAATCGCCGACAGTCTCGGGGTCTCGCTGGGCAAGGTGTATGGCGTGGCAACCTTCTACGCCCAATTCTATCTGGAACGCCGGGGAAGACACATACTTAAGCTGTGCGATGGTACGGCTTGTCACGTTAAAGGGACGCCAGTCCTGATGACGGCCATCGAAGAGGAGTTTGATATCGGGCCTGGTGAGACAAGCGACGATGGAGAATTAACGGTAGAGATTGTCTATTGTCTCGGTTCTTGCGCCCTGGCCCCGGTAGCTGTCCTGGATGATGAAGTGATAGGTCGCATGCGGCAGGAGATGTTGGTGCGCAAAGTCAAAAAGCACATTGGCGCCAATTGACGCGATTAATGAGGAGTAACAAATGATATCTATAGCGGAGTTGGCCGCCAGCAGGGAACAAGCCAAAGAACGCTGGGAGCAAAAGATAAACGCCCCTATTTACATCACGGTTGGCACGGGAACCTGTGGGCTGGCGGCCGGTGCGGGGGATACCCTCAAAGCGGTTGAAGAAGAGTTAGAGAAGAGAAATCTCAGCGCTGTTATCAGCCAGGTTGGTTGCGTAGGCATGTGTTCATACGAGCCGATGCTCGAGGTGCAAGCCAAGGGACGGCCCCGGGTGAACTATGGGAATGCGACGGCAAGGAATGTGCCCGAAATACTCGCGTCCTATTTTGAAGGGACTTCGTTGAGCAAGAGCATCATCGTGGGCGAAATGACCCCGACCGTCACCCGCTCCAATGGAAGTGCACTCTACTCGCTGAGCTTCGTCGACCCAGATGAGCACGAGAAAATCGCGTTCCACCAAAAACAGCTCCGAGTGGTCTTGAGCAATTGTGGTCTGATAGACCCTGAGTCAATCGATGACTACCTGGCCGTGGACGGCTATAAAGCCCTGGAAAAGGTGCTAGCTGAGATGACGCCGGAGGAGTTGATTGAAGAAGTCACGAAATCGGGGCTGCGTGGCCGAGGTGGCGGCGGGTTTCCGGCCGGGATCAAATGGGGACTGGCCCGTAAGACGCAGAGTTGGCCGAAATTCCTAATCTGCAACGCGGATGAGGGTGACCCCGGGGCGTTTATGGACCGCTCGGCGCTGGAGGGTGATCCCCATTCGGTGATTGAAGGAATGATAATCGCCGGCTACGCTATCGGCGCGGAGGCGGGCTATATCTACTGCCGGGCTGAGTACCCACTGGCTATCAGGCGGCTTGAGATTGCACTGGCACAGGCCAGAGACCTGGGCCTGCTGGGTGAGAATATCCTGGGAACTGACTTTGGCTTCGAATTGTTTATCAAGGAAGGGGCCGGGGCGTTCGTATGTGGCGAAGAAACAGCCTTGATGGCCTCCATCCAGGGTGAACGAGGCCAACCCTGGCCACGCCCACCATACCCGGCCGTTTCCGGGCTATGGAAGCAACCCAGCAACGTGAACAACGTCAAGAGCTATGCTTATGTCCCGCGCATCATCCGCATGGGGCCAGAATGGTTCAAGAGCCTTGGGACAGAGGGAAGTCCGGGAACTGCTATCTTTGCTCTCACCGGCATGGTCAACCGCACCGGCTTGATCGAAGTGCCGATGGGGATTACGATGCGCGAGATTGTTTACGATGTGGGCGGCGGCATCCCGCTTGATAGAAAATTCAAGGCGGTACAGACGGGTGGTCCCCTGGGCGGCTGCCTTCCAGAAGAACATCTGGATACCCCGGTAGATTTCGACTCGCTGAAAGCGGCTGGTGCAGTGATGGGCTCCGGCGGAATGATCGTTGCCGACGAAACCACATGCATGGTCGAGTTTGCCAAATACTTTATGCAGTTCGCCTGTGACGAAAGCTGCGGCAAGTGCCCACCCTGCCGCATCGGCAGCACGCGGATGTTGGAGATTTTGGAGCGCATTACGGCCGGTGAAGGGAAGCTGGAAGACCTGGATGAAATTCGCCGGGTGGCACGCGGGATGCAGCGAGGCTCTCTGTGCGCGTTGGGGCAATTGGCCCCCTCACCCATTCTGTCAACCCTGCAACACTTTGAGGATGAATACCGGGCGCATATAGAAGAGGGGCGCTGTCCAGCCGGAAAGTGCCGGGCATTGATCACCTTTGAAATCGTGGCCGACCTTTGTACCGGCTGTATGGTGTGCGGGCGCAGTTGTCCCGGCAATGCCATCAGTGGTGAAAAACGACAGCCGCACGTTATCGATCAGGACTTGTGCGAGCGATGCGGTCTGTGCAAAGAAGTCTGCAAATTCGACGCGATCGTCGTCAACTAACTATTGCGGGGTGAAGATGATGAATGTGACCCTGACTATTAACGACCAGAAGGTAACAGCACCAGAGGGAAGTACCATTCTTGAAGCTGCTCGCGGGGCGGGCATCTTCATTCCCACCCTTTGCAACCATCCTGATCTAACCGACGTGGGCGCCTGCCGGATGTGCGTGGTTTCGGTGGAGAAAGCGCGAGGGCTACAGACCGCGTGTACAACGCCCGCGGCTGAGGGCATGGTGGTCGATACTGAAAGCGAAGAGGCACGCGAAACGCGTAAATTTGTGCTGGAAATGTTGCTCACCGATCACCCCAACGACTGTATGGCGTGTGAAGCGAACGGCGACTGCGTGCTACAGGATTTAGTGTATGATTATGGTGTAACCTGGCCCGAGCACGGCGGCGAGCGCCACTCGTACGAAATCAACCCAGACCCCAATCCTTTTATTTTCATTGATCGCAACAAGTGCATCCTGTGCGGTCGTTGCGTTCGTGCCTGCAACGAGATCCAGAACCGCGATGTGTGGAATTTCGCCTACCGTGGCTTCAAGACCAAGCTCGTAGCTGGCGCAGATCAATTCATGCTGGACGCCCGCTGCGAAAGCTGTGGACAGTGTGTGGCTTATTGTCCGGTAGGAGCTCTGTACGACAAGATGAGCCTTGGAGCCGGACGCGCCAATCAAGTGACAAAGGTACGATCCACCTGCTCTTATTGCGGCGTAGGATGTAGTTTCGACCTGAATGTGCGGGATGGCAAGATCGTTCGCGTCACGAGTGCGGAGGATGCCCCGGTCAATGGCATGGCCATGTGTGTGAAAGGCCGCTACGGATACGATTACGTACACCACCCCGACCGGCTCACCAGGCCGCTGGTGCGTGCCAAGTGGTTGGGCAGGGAGCGCATCGAGGAACAGGTGGACAGCGGCGAGTGGCAGGTAACCAACGTAGCCGAAAAGCGTATCCAGCTTTCAACCGACGGCAGCGATGCGGTGTCTCTGGATACTTTCATACAGACCGACTGGGATACTGCATTAGACGTGATTGCCCACAAGTTCACAGAGGAGAGACAGACGCGAGGCGGTGACGCATTTGCGGTGCTGGCCTCTGCAAAGTGCACCAATGAAGAGAACTTTCTAATCAGTAAACTCACGCGGCAGATGTTAAGCACCAATAGCGTAGACCACTGCGCTCGTCTCTGACACAGCTCAACCGTCGCCGGTCTGGTGACAAGTTTCGGCAGCGGCGCGATGACCAACTCGATTCGAGACATCGCTGAAGAGAGCCAGTGTATCTTCATCATCGGCAGCAACACCACCGAGCAGCATCCCGTGATCGGCACCAAGGTACGTTGGGCAAAACGGCATCGCGGAGCGAAGCTTATCGTGGCCGATCCGCGCCGTATTGATATCGCCGATTACGCTGACTTGTTTTTGCAGCACAAGCCGGGTACTGACATTGCCCTGATCAATGGGCTAATGCATGTCATCATCAAGGAAGGCTGGCACGACGAAGCCTTCATCGCCGAACGGACTGAAAGCTTTGAGGAACTAAAAGCCGTAGTCAAAAAATACAACCCAGAAGTGACCAGTGAGATCACCGGTGTCCCGGCTGAGGATATCGAGAAAGCAGCTCGCATGCTGGCCGAAAATCGCCCCGGCGCGTTACTATATGCAATGGGCATCACGCAACACGTCGTCGGTGTGCCAAACGTGATGAGCTGCGCCAATCTTCAGATGTTACTGGGCAATATGGGTGTGCCCGGTGGGGGTGTCAATCCGCTACGTGGGCAAAATAACGTGCAAGGGGCTTGCGACATGGGCGGCTTGCCTAACGTCTACTCCGGCTATCAGAGGGTGACCGATTCGGCTATCCAATACAAGTTCGAAAAGGCGTGGGGTGTGTCCCTGTCGGACCAGGTGGGCCTGACTGTAACCGAGATGCTAAAGAAAGCCGAAGAAGGCCAGGTGCGCTGCCTGTACATTATCGGTGAAAACCCAATGATCAGCGACCCGGATCTGAATCACGTCCGCTATTCGCTACAGAAAACCGAGTTCATCGTGGTGCAAGACTTGTTCTTCACCGAAACAGGCCAGTACGCTGACGTAGTGCTACCAGCAGCCAGCTTTGCAGAAAAAGAAGGTACCTTCACCAATACCGAACGGCGTATCCAGCGCGTGAGAAAGGCAATCCCATCGCCAGGAGAAGCCAAGCCGGATTCCTGGATTGTCATCGAATTGGCGAGACGGATGCTGGCATTAGGCGCGGCCACACCAGACAAGGACGCACCTAATGGGGGCTGGGACTACAGCGAGGCGGCCGAGGTGATGGATGAAATCAAGCAACTCACCCCGATCTATGCGGGTGTGACCTATCGCCGCCTGGAGGAAGGTGCACAGCTTCAATGGCCGGTGCCCGGCGAGGACCATCCGGGAACGCCCATCCTCCACGTGGGCAAGTTCAGCCGGGGCTTGGGGCGCTTCGCAGCAGTAGACCACGTACCACCGGACGAATTGCCCGACGATGAGTATCCATTGGTGTTGACCACCGGCCGCGTCATTTATCACTGGCACGGAGGCGAGATGACCCACCGGGCCCGCAACCTGGAGGCAATGTATCCCGAGGCCCTGGTAGAAATCAATCCCAAGGATGCTGTGAAGGCGAACATCGAGGATGGAACTCTGATGAAAGTCGCTTCGCGACGAGGTGAAATCATCGCTAAAGCGCAGGTCACGGACCGGATAGAGCCAGGGTTGATCTTCAGCACCTTCCACTTCGCCGAATCGGCTGCCAACTTCCTGACCAACCCAGCTCTCGACCCACAGGCCAAAATTCCAGAGTACAAGGTATGTGCCGTACGAATTGAATCGGTGGCGGATGGAAATGGAATCAACGGAGGGTCTAAAGTAAGTTAATGCGTTTGGAAAGTGTACTGACTGAGACCAATGCTCGACCTATTTCGCCCGAACCCGATCTAAGTCGCGAGGTACGGTCTGGGTTTGCGTCAGATTTGATGAGTGATGTGCTATGCTACGACGTGACTCAAGGCCTGTTGATCACTGGCCTGACGAATCCCCAGATAATTAGAACGGCCGAGATGGCGGACGTGGCGGCTATCTTGGTTGTGCGGGGAAAGGTGCCGCCGGCAGAGACGGTTAATCTGGCGAATCAAGTTGGCATCCCAATTCTCGGCACCGATCTAATCATGTTTGAGACATGTGGCCGGCTGTTTGCAGCCGGCCTATCGGCGTGCAAACGACTTGACAAAGGCTGCCAGTAATAACATATCGTATCTTCTCAATAATTCGGGGTAGGAGCAGTGCCTTGCGCCTGCCCAACAGGGCGACCACAAGGGATCGCCCCTACATTTTGAGAAGATACAACATATCGGCATCCAGGAATGCCTTGCTCCTCGGTTCTGTGAATGAAAAACCGAGCGAATTCGAAGTGTGCACACGCCTCAACCATATGGTTGTTGTTTTCTGAGATCAGAGGTAGCGATGGAGAGCAATATTGAACACATACTAGTCAGATATCCGAAGGGTGATCAGGGGTTTCTTATCCCGATTCTTCAGGAAGTGCAAGAACACTATGGATACATCTCTCCGGATGTAGTGGACGAAGTCGCAACATTCACCAAGGTACCCCCCGGCGAAATCTACGGGGTGGCTTCCTTCTACTCCCAGTTCCGTTTCACCGAGCCGGGCAAACATACGATCAAAGTATGCCTGGGAACGGCCTGCCATGTGCGCGGCAGCAGCCGCATCCTGGAGTGGATGGAGCACAAGCTGAAGATCAAAGCTGGCGAGACTACTCCTGATGGGCAGTTCAGCCTGGAGCGCGTAGCTTGCTTTGGCTGTTGTGCCCTGGCACCAGTGGTTGTGGTGGACAAAGATGTCCACAGCCGGATGACCTCCACCAAGGGACAGAAGTTGCTCAAGAAATATGAGAGTTGACGATGACAATCATAGGCGAGATGAGAGCAAAAGCGCTTGACGAATGGCAGGCTCTGGAAGAAGAGAGCCGGCCTCACGTGCGAATTGGTACCGACACGAGTGGTCAGGCGGCTGGTGCTCTGGATACTGTCGCGGCTTTTCAGAGACAGCAGTCTGAACATAATTTGGACATCATTATCACCCAGGTTGGTTCTATTGGCGCATGCTATCTGGAGCCGGTGGTTCTCATCAACAAGCCAGGACAGCCACCGATTCTATATGGTCAGGTTACCCTTCAGGTGGCTGCCCGCCTCACCAAAAACTGGCTGCTGGGTGATGATCCTTGCGCTGATTTGGCCATCGGCACTCTTGACAACAAACCCCTGGATGGCATTCCTCCTCTATCATCGCATCCGATGCTAGGGATGGAGCCACGCATCATCCTACGCAACTGTGGACTCATCGATCCTACAAGCTTCAATCACTATCTGGCTCGCGGTGGCTACGAAGGCTTTGAAAAGGCGTTGAGCTGGACTCCGCAGCAAGTCATTGACGAAGTAAAAAAGGCCGGACTGCGCGGACGCGGCGGCGCCGGTTTTCCCACCGGCTCCAAGTGGCAGATCTGCCGCGATCAACCCGGTGAAACCAAGTACTTGATCTGCAATGCCGACGAGGGGGACCCGGGTGCTTTTATGAACCGTGCGCTGATCGAGGGAGATCCGCACGCTTTACTGGAGGGACTGCTGATCGGTGGTTACGCTCTGAGTGCCACCGAAGCCTATATCTACATCCGCGCTGAGTACCCGCTGGCTGTGGAACGCCTCAAACTTGGTATCCAGCAGATGCGTGAAGCTGGCTTGCTGGGAGCAAATATCCTGGGCTCTGGCTTCGATTTTGACATCAAGCTCAGAGAGGGAGCAGGGGCATTTGTATGTGGCGAAGAGACAGCCCTCATTGCCTCTATTGAGGGCAAGCGGGGGATGTCTCGACCCAAGCCACCCTTCCCAGCTACCTCCGGCCTGGGGGGCAAGCCGACTGTGATCAACAATGTGGAGACACTTGCCACTCTGCCAGCCATTATGAAAATGGGTGCCAACGCATATTCCAGACACGGCACCGAGCGAAGCAAGGGTACCAAGACTTTTGCCCTGGCCGGCAAGGTCAGAAATACCGGTTTGATCGAAGTACCGTTAGGCACTACGTTGCGGCAGATTATCTTCGATATCGGCGGAGGTATTCTCAACGACAAGCCCATTAAGGCAGTGCAGATTGGTGGGCCATCGGGCGGTTGCATCCCGGCTGATCAACTGGACATAGCGGTAGATTACGAGTCGCTAACTGCAGCCGGGAGCATCATGGGCTCAGGTGGCATCATCGTAATGGACGAGAGCAACTGCATGGTAGACGTAGCTCATTACTTCCTCTCCTTTACCCAGAGAGAGTCATGTGGCAAGTGCCCGCCCTGCTGTAGGGGAACCAAGCTAATGCTGGAGATCCTGGAACGGATCAAGAACGGGCAGGGTGAACTGGAAGACCTCGATCGGCTGGAAAAGCTGGCCCACACGGTCAAAGCTGGCTCGCTGTGCGGCCTGGGCAAGACAGCGGCCAACCCGGTCCTGACCACGCTGCGCTACTTCCGGGATGAATACCTGGCTCATATCACAGAGCACCGCTGCCCATCCGCGGTCTGTCCGGGACTGATCACCTATGACATCACAGACGACTGCAACGGCTGTACCCTGTGCGCCCGGATTTGTCCTGTCAGTGCGATAAGCGGTGATAAGAAGCAGAAACACACCATCGATCCCAACCTGTGTATTCGCTGTGGCGCTTGCTACGACAGATGCAATTACAGCGCTATCGTTGTGCACTGATGTGTACCAGAGAGTCGAGAAGATGACTGTATCCGTAACGATTAATGGAAAGACGATCCAGGCCGAACCGGGTATGACGGTGCTCGAGGCCACCCGGGCGCACGACATCTACATCCCTACCCTATGCTATGCCCCTACGATTCAACCTGCCGGCGCCTGTCGCATGTGCGTGGTGGAGATCGAGAACATACCTGGCTTTCCTACGGCTTGCACCGTTCCCGTCTCCGATGGCATGGTCGTCCACACCGAAACGGAGGCCGTCCAGAATCTGCGCCGCGAGATCCTGTCCCTGATCCTGTCCGAGCATCCCTATACCTGCCTGGTGTGCCCGTCCGATTGTAGCGATTTTCAAAGCACCGTTCGCAAGGCGGCGGTGACCACGGGTTGCCAATACTGTCCTGCCAACGGCCAGTGCGAGCTTCAGAAGTTGGTAGACTATCTGGACCTACGCGAGATACCCTATCCCATCACCTATCGGGGACTGCCGG
>DAOUMD010000165.1:0-52293 GCA_034412795.1 Anaerolineae bacterium | reverse complement strand
TGTTTTTGTGCTGGAAAAAAGACAGACGCCGTATTTTGGTGTATCCTTGAAATAGGAAAGAGGTTACTGCTCAGGCTAACCCTCCAAGGGTGCAGGGGACGAACCGGCTGCCGGCCAGAGCATCATGGATGGGGTCTATAACGTTCAGGCCGCGTTTGCGGCCTGTCGAGATGTAGCTGCGAATAGCACAGACGAGGCCACCGGCAGCCGCACACCTTCTGCTATACGCTCAATCGTTATCGCTCTCGCCCTATTTGAGCACCTCCACATTGGCTGGTGTCAACAACGGCCGTTCTTTAGCGCTCAACACTCGTCGCAGCCTCCAGCAAGGCCTGGATGCGCGGCACCATCTGCGCCGGGTTGGGATGCAATCCCTCCAACAGCAAGAGATTGTCGAACAACTGCTCGATGGTCTGGCCGACCACGCTGTCGTCGGACTGGGTGGCGATCAGGCCTGCCAGGTTCCGGATCAACAGGTGGCGGCGGTTGATTTCCAGAATCCCGGCCGGAACTTCCGTTTCCTGTCCCAGCAATCGTCGAATGCGCTGCAAGTCCCGTTCGGGGCCGCCCTCCGGTGAGACGAGACGGCACGGGTGATCGGCCAACAGTTTGGACTCGCGCACCTCGGTCACCCGGTCACCCAGCACCTCCTTGAACCGCTCCGTCAGCCGGTCGAAATCGACTTCAGCTACCGCCGCATCTGCTCCCGTCTCGTCCTCTTCATCCTCGACGGGCAATTCCAGACCGGGATCGTCCACATTCTTGAGCGGCTTGCCCTTATATTCCCCGATGGCCTGGGCCAACAGACCGTCGAGGGGATCCAGGAAGTACAGCACTTCGAGATCGTGGGCCGTAAAGTAGTCGAGGTGTGGACTGTGGGTTGCCGAGTCCCGGTCGCCGGCGAGGATGTAGTAGATGGCCTCCTGGTCCCCGGACATTCGCTCTGCGTAGTTGGCCACGGAGATCAGGTCATCACCCGACTTGGAGGAGTGGAAGCGCAACAGCGGCAGCAGGTCCTCACGATTCAGGGGATCAACCGTCACCCCCTGCTTGACGAAAACGCCGAACTCGTCCCAGAACGCACGGTAATCGTCCGCGCTTTCGTCCGCCAGTTCGCGCAGCGCCTTGAGCACGCGCCCTGTCAGTGCCTTCTGAATCTGGCGCACCGCCCGGTTGCTCTGCACCGTCTCCCGCGAGATATTGAGCGGGATGTCCTCCGAATCCACCACACCCTCCACAAATGCCAGGTACTCCGGCAGCAGGTCCTTGTTGTACTCCTGGATCAAGATTTTCTTGGAGTAGAGCTTCAGGCCGTGGTCGGCGCGCAGTTGCAGGGAACCGCGTTCGCGCCTGCGAGGCACATAGAGGATGCTGCGCACGTCCACCGGCACGTCGGCAACCAGGTGAATGTGCAGCAGCGGCTTTTCAAAATCCAGCGTCACCTGGCGATAAAAGTCCTCATACTCTTTTTCCTCGACCTCCTGGGACGATTTGCGCCACAGCGCGGTCTGCCGGTTGGCTACCTTGTCCTTGACGTAGATGGGAAACGAAACATAGTCCGAGTGCTTCTTGACGATCTACTCCAACCGCCAGGCCGACGCAAACTCGGCGGCATCCTCTTTGAGCTTGATCTCTACGACCGTGCCTCGATCACCCTTCTCCACAGGCGCGAGGGTGAAGCGGCTATCTCCGCTCGAAGCCCAGCGCCAGGCCTGCGCGTCTGGGAGATAGGAGCGCGTCGTTACCGTGACCTCGTCGGCCACCATAAAGACGGAATAAAAACCCACGCCGAACTGGCCAATGACGTCTGACAGTCGTTTTCCCTCTTCCAGGCCTTTCAAAAAGGCCATCGCGCCAGAATGGGCGATGGTGCCCAGGTTCTCGATCAGCTCATCGCGCGTCATGCCGATACCCGAGTCGGACACGGCCAGCGTGCGGGCGTCCTCGTCAAAGTCAACGTGGATCGCCAGTTCGACATCCGGGTCGAGGACGTCGCGGTTGGTCAGCATCTCGAACTGGATGCGGTGCAGTGCGTCAGATGCGTTCGAGATCAGCTCCCGTAAAAAGATCTCGCGGTCGGTGTACAGCGAGTTAGCAAGGATGTTGAGCAACTGCTGGATTTCGGCACGGAAATCCAGCGTTTCCTGTTCAGTTTTCTTTTTTGCCATTGTCATTTCCTCTCATCCGCAGAAACCAAGAGCGTATTCCTTCGAGCACCGGTCAGTTGAGGATTCAGTTTTATGGCCTTTCCTAATAGATTAAGACCCGCATGTTAGAAATACATTGTAGGCATGTTAGAAACACATTAGAAACTCAGGGGAGCCGAACAAACCGAGGACTCTAACGCAATTATAACCCTCCTTACCAAGCTCTGACTTCTCTGGGGATCAAGTTATACCATCAAGAGCATATCAGAGAGACTGTGGTGACGGCCGATGTTTGATAGAGACATTGATTAGAACTCGGTGCTGTGATATAGTGGCGCAGCACAGCTATCAAGCTTGGGGGGACTTCCCCGGTTCAATCCGATCCCGCCTATCATAGACTCTACTGCCAACCTCAATCTCGCATCTTCCTCACCTTCAGGCTGTTTCAATCTCCATACCCAAAATCCTTCGCGGGGCCGGATCCTTATCCTCAACTTCCCGGCTCTGCCTGCTGCAGGCAACTGTCTCGGCAAACAAATCAGCACATTGAAATACTTACGTAAGATATTGATTGTAAAATGTCTTTGAAGCCGCAATAACGACAAAAGTCATTGTGCAAGGATTTGCAATGTCCCAACCTATCCCCCTGTTACCCAAGGCTCAAACACCGAGAAATTCATTGCCGCAGTTACCTGAACAAACCTTCTTGCCCGATGCGTATCGCCTGCCCGAAGGCACGGTGCGCACTCCTACGGCTAATGTCCTCCCCCGCGTCGTCTTTATCGAAGTCACCAACCGCTGTAACTTGCGTTGTGAAACCTGTCCGCGCACATATTTCACGCGCGAGCCCTTAAAAAACCTCTCCCTGGATGAATTTGTGTTTATCACCAAACAGTTCCCCGAAATGCGCCGGGCCACGCTTCACGGTATCGGAGAACCGTTGCTCAACCGAGAACTGCCCCGGATGATCCGGCACTTAAAGAAGCGCGAGGTTCACGTACTTATTAACTCCAATGGCACACTCTTGACACCCAAGTGGCAGGAGGAGTTGATCCACAATGATCTGGACGAGTTCCGCTGTTCGATCGACGGGGCAAAAAGCGAAACCTATGCCCATATCCGCGGGGCCGATGTGCTTCACAAGGTTAAGGAAGGGCTGGCCGGATTGGTTGGGACCCAGGCCCGCTTGAAGGCAGACCAGCCCCGCATCTCCATCTGGTGTGTAGCTACCAAAGAGAACCTATCGGAACTGCCGGATCTGGTGCAGTTGGCGGCCAGGCTGGGCGTGCCCGAGGTTTACCTGCAGCGGCTGACTTTTTTTGCTCAGGAACCGGAGGAACAATATGGCATGGCCCGACAAGATCATGCCATCTTCGGCCAGGCCTACGAGGATCAGGAAAAGATCATCGCTGAGTGTGAGATACTCAGCGCAGAGCTCGGTATTAATTTTCGCGCGGCAGGCGCGCGAGATCCCCGCAGCAGCCTGGCGGCCGCCCGGTCCTCAGATGCGAAACCCTGGCATGCCTGCCTGCGCCCATGGACGACTGCCTATATCACCGCCAACGGCAACTGTCTGCCCTGTTGCATCTCTCCCTTTGCTACCAATGACTATGAGAGCCTGATTCTGGGAAATCTTTTTGAGCGTCCGTTTACAGAGATTTGGAATGACTATCTCTATCGGAGCTTCAGGTCTGCTTTTCTCGGGGAGCACCCTCACCAAGCCTGCCGCAGTTGCGGTGTGTACTGGAGTTTGTGATGAATGAACTACACCTATGGGACAATGCAGCCGGCATTTGACCGAAAGGCGCTGGCCTGGTCACAGTATAACCAGTCGGTCGGGGGGAGACTGCGCCAGGCTGTCATCTTGCACCACCTGGGTGTCCACATGCCGCGTGTCCCCACGGATATTCTGGATGTGGGAGGAGGCACAGGTGAATTGGCCGCGGCCCTGGCGGAGGCGGGGCATTGTGTGACGCTGCTTGACTTCTCACCTGCTATGATTGAGCAAGCCCGTCACCGCTGCGTCGACTTGAATGTGGCCTTTTTTTGCGCGGACGTCGGTCAGGTCTCAACACGCTTTGACCCAAAGAGTTTTGACCTGATATTGTGCCACTCAGTCCTGGAGTTTGTAGATGATCCGCTGGAGCTTTTGGGGCACCTGGCGCGCCTCGTGCGAGCGGGAGGCCTGCTGTCGATAGTCGCAGGCAATCGTTATCACCTTCCGCTGCGAGCAGCTCTACTGGAAAGGGATTTCTGTCGGGCGCAACTCGGCCTGGATGAGGAGATATCCGCGACAGATCTGTTCGGACTACCACGGCACACCTTCTACCCTGAGGACGTACGCAAGATGATCCAAGCCTGTGATATGCAGCCAATTGGTGAATATGGGGTACGCGTGTTCGCCGATCTGATGGGCGAACCACCGACGCTTACTCAAGACTTGCTGGCTTTGGAGCTGGCCGCCAGTTCACGCAAGCCTTATTGTTACCTGGCACGTTTTGTCCAGTTGATCGCGACGAAAGGGTGAGAAATGGGTTACTCTGTCGGCATCGGACTCACCAACGACTGCAATTTGCACTGCGCTCATTGTTATCGGGACACTGACCGTATAGAGCATATCAGCCTGGCCCAGATCCAGCAGATTTGCCAGGCTGTCCCCGTTGATGCCATGGGCATGGGCACAGGAGAAAACGCCCTCAATCCCGAGTTTGCCTTCATCGTGCGTTATCTGCACGAACGCAACGTCAAACTCAGCATTGCCTCAAACGGCTACAGCCTGACCACCATGCCTGAGGACGTATTGTGCGCCTTTCGCGATGTGGAGGTTTCGATTGACTTTGCGACCGAAGCCGAGCAGGATGCCTTTCGGGGAGCGGGCAACTGGGCGTTGGTACATCGGGCTATCGAGCGCTGTCAAAAACTGGGCATTGAGGTTTCCATCTTGGCGACGCTAATGCGCAATAACTACGATCAAATGGATAGATTGGTAATCCTGGCTCGGCGCAACGGCACCAACCTGCGCGTAAATGCCTACCAGGCAGTCAAGACCGACGCTTATCGCCTGACTTACGAAGAGTTCTGGGAGGGCTATCGGCGTTTGTTTGCCGAGGGCCGGGTGATCTCTTGCAGTGAGCCGGTGGTGCGGGCCGTGATGGACCTGGATTATGTCAAGTCACCTTGTGGCCGACGCAGCATCCGGGTCAACCCGCGCGGGCAAATTATCCCCTGCGTTTACTGGCCGGTAGACTCGCAGCCGCCTCCTCATATCGCCGACCTGGCTAACATGGGCGAGGCCGTGTTGGACAGCCATGCCTTCCACACCGCCCGTCAGACGCCACCCAGTGCCGCCAACTGCCCCTGCCAGGGCGGCTGCGCCAGCCGGCGCGCCCTCAACCGCAATCTGGATGCCCACGACGATTATTGTCCGTGGGTGCGTGGCGACACGCCTGAGTTGGGCTGGCACCCCGCCCCAGCCAAGGACCTGATGCGTAGCGGCAACGTATGCACGACTGTGGTAGGGTGATACGAAGAAAATGACTGAAGTATCAAACGTCTACCATTGAGCAACTGGTTTCGTCTGCTTGACCACGTCGATCACTGTACAGCTCAAGAAAAGGAGAACACAATGAATTCCGAGACTGTTTCTTACAGACAAGAGGATCTCCCTACCTGGGAGCAGCGCCTGCGCCAGTTCACCCTGGTCATCGCCCGGGTTGGGCTGGCTTATCTCTTTTTCACCCAGCTTCTCTGGAAATTGCCGCCGTCCTTCGGCTGTCCGCCGGATTTTTCCTTGACAACAGCCGATGCCAACGGCAGATTGCAGCGCACCAGCGGTCTGTGTGATTGGATCGGCATCGAGTCGGTTTGGTCCACCCGCCCTCGCCCTTTCTTTGTGGCCGATATGGGCTCCATAGGCGGGCCAACCCTTTCCGTGGACCTGGGCTTCGCTGCAAGGCTTAATGGCCTGTTCCTTGACAATTTCGTCAAACCTAACATCCGCTGGTTTGGCTACGTAATCTGGGGCATGGAAGCTTTCATTTTCCTCAGTCTCTTCTTGGGGCTATTCAGTCGCCTGGGCGCGCTTGTTTCCATTGTCCAATCGGGTCAGCTCTGGATCGGCCTGGCTGGTATAAAAGTTCCTTACGAGTGGGAGTGGACTTACACCCTGATGGTCCTTATGTCCCTATTAATGTTCGCTTTTGCACCGGGCCGAGTGCTGGGTGTAGATGTCTGGCTGCGCCGACGGTTACGGGTAGCCGCCGAGAGCAACCGGCTGGCAAGCTGGCTGCTCTTGCTCACGTGAAGATGAATTCATGGCTAAGGCCGCGTCCAAAAACAACTTTGCGCATTTTGAAGGGCTTCACCCAGAATTTTGGCCTGAAAACAGGAAGTTATTCTGGGACGCTTCCTAAGCGCATCCTCTTTGGCCTGGGTCTCCTGTCGTTTCTTCCCTATGCAGCCGCCTGGCGACTGGGTGATCTGCGCCAACACACGGTTGGCTTTGAAATTGCCTACTTTGCCGCCTTTGCCCTGTATGCTGGTGCGACAATCCTGGCTCTGCAATTAAAGACCTTTTCGAGCCGTGATTGGGTCGTCACACTTGTCTTGGCTCTGGTGATGCAGGGATTTCTCATCTTCACTCGGCCCACCCTCTCAGACGACATGTACCGTTACGTCTGGGATGGCCGGGTGCAAGCTCAAGGCATCAGCCCTTATCGCTATCCTCCCAAAGCGCCTGAGCTAGCCCATTTGCGAGATGAATCCGTCTGGAACTTCGTCAATCGCAAAGGGAACGTTACCGTATATCCGCCGGCTGCCGAGATGGCTTATGCACTCCTGTGGCGTATCTGGCCAGATAGTGTGCGCTGGTTTCAGGTCGTTATGGCACTGGGGGGACTGCTGACCGCCGGGCTGCTGGCAGGGCTATTGCGGGAACTGGGCCTGCCCCAGTCACGAGTGCTGATCTATCTGTGGGCACCGCTGTTGGCCTTTGAAACCGCCCACGCAGCCCATGTGGATGGGCTGATTTTGCCACTACTCGTCGGTAGCTGGTGGGCACGTGTGCGAGAGCGAGACGGCCTGGTAGGTGTGCTGTTAGGCCTGGCCACGGCAATGAAGCTATACCCCGTCCTGCTATTACCCGCGTTGTGGCGACCCCGACACCGGCAGGGACGTTGGCGATTGCCGGCAGCCTTTCTGGTCACGGTTGTCGCGTGTTACGTACCTTATCTTGTCACCAGCGGGCCTTTGGTCCTTGGCTTTTTGCCCAAATACTTTCGCGAGCATTTTAACGTGGGGTGGGTCCAATTTCTCACGCCCGCCTTTGTCCGGCTTGGGGCCGACCCCCGACAGGCCATTTCCCTGCTGACGGCAAGTGCCCTCGCCGTGACGAGCCTCATCATGGTCGTGAGGCCTGCGCCAGACGGCGAGACGGCCATACGCCGCTGTGTATGGCCCATCGGCGTGTTTACGCTGTTCACCCAAAATCTATTTGCGTGGTATATGCTTTGGCTACTGCCATTGCTGGCTCTTTTCATCCGGCCTGGCCGTCTGCTCGGGTTGCGAGCCGATGCCTGGACCGGTTGGTGGCTCTTCTGCGGCCTGGTGGCGCTGTCATATACGTTCTTCCTTCGCTGGAAACCGGTTCCCGCCGCCATCTGGGCCCAGTACCTGCCACTTTACGCGTTTCTGCTTTTAGATCTCATCCGACGATTGAAAGGGCTCGGCTCCGAGCTTTCAAGCTATGTCCCAGCCAAGACATCCTAAACACAGGCTCAGCCTGGCGATTCCCTACCTGAAAACCCAATCTCAAAACTCGACAGCCGTCGCTCTGCTGGCCGGGGTTGCCACGTTGAGCGTACTGCTCTACCTGCTGGCCTTCGTACGCCCGTACAATCTATTCGATCTATACCAGCGCCCACGGCTTGAGGTGTATACTCTCTCAAAGGACTACCCTATGGCGCGCTGGCTGCTGGTAGCCGTCTTTCTGATCGAGGGGGGCCTGTATTGGCTGGGCTGGCGCCTGGCTCAGCGAGTACGAGGCCGAACCGCGTGGATGGTGGTATTGGGCAGCGCGGTGGCATTCAGTGGGGCCTTGCTCTTCGTCTATCCCTTCGACGCCGCCGACATTTTTGACAACATTATGCACGGCCGTATTCTGGGCATCTACGGTGCCAACCCCTTCCGCCAGGTTGCGGCCCGATTCTCAGACGACCCTTTCCTCCCATACATAGCCTGGCGCAATACACCTTCGGCCTACGGGCCAGCCTGGGAGATATTGGCCGCCTTGACGGCACGAATGGTGGGAGATGGCATTATTGCCAATGTGATCGCTTTCAAGTTGTTAGTCGGCGCCTTTCTGGCTGCCAGCGTGGGTCTGGTAGCTGCCATTTTACATCGCGTAGCCCCCGAGCGAGCGCTGGCCGGCGTTCTATGGCTAGCTTGGAATCCGGTAGTCCTTTACGAGACTCTGGGCAACGGCCATAACGACATCGTTATGGCTTTTTGGATGCTGGCCGCCACCTGGGCATTGCTCCACGGACGTTACACGCTGTCTATCCTGTCACTGATGGTCGGCGCCTTGGTGAAGTTTATCCCCCTGCTGATGCTTCCCGCCGCCGGCCTGATCGCTCTGCGCGAACTGGGGAGCGCCCGCGCTCGCCTGCGATTCCTGGCTGTGACGGCCGTTTCGGTTTTGTTGCTCATGGTACTTGCCTATGGACCTTTCTGGTACGGAATCGAAACCTTGAGCATCGGCCGGCGCAGCCGCCTTTTCACAGCTTCCTTGCCAGCCGTCTTTTATTCGCTATTACAACCCCGTATGGGAACAGTCCGTGCCAGCTCGGCTATTGGCAGTGTGGCCGCCGGTCTGACTGTTCTTTTTGCGCTCTGGCAGGCGATACGCGCCTGGCGAGATCACTCGCAACTCAGTTTTGTCCATGCCACCTTCAACACCCTGATGTTCTACCTGCTACTAACTTGCCTCTGGTTTCAGCAATGGTATGCAGTGTGGCCGCTGACGATAGCCGCCTTGCTGCCGCCGGGACAGCCAGTCTACCTGGCTCTGGTCTTCGCTTATGCCACTCTGCTGGCCAAACACTTGATCTTCGGGCCTATGCTATTCCGGGCTCGCCCTCTGCCCCCCAAACCCTGGCGAGAGTTACGCTTCGGTCCGTCGGTTTTGGGCGTGCCGTGGCTGTATGCGCTGTTCGTTGTCTGGCACACGCGCTTCAGGCGAAAGAAGAGAGCCGAAATAAAAGAGAAGGTTGAATAAGTTATGTGCAATGCCAACCCAAAGTCAGCCAACGCTCTGCTGGTCGTCGCCAAGCGTCCTGCCCCTGGCAAAACCAAGACCCGCCTGGTGCCACCTCTATCCTCGGAGCAGGCGGCTGCGCTCTACGAATGCTTCTTGCAGGACACCTTTGACCTGGTGCGCCAGGTACCTGATGTGAAACCGGTTGTGGCCTACTTGCCGGCCGAGGCAGAAACCTACTTCGCCGACTTGACTCCCGACTTTGAGCGCATCCTGCAAGAGGGTGCGGACTTGGGCGCCCGCCTGGATAACGCATTGACCTGCTATCTACGCCGAGGGTACCAGCGAGTTGTGATTATGAACAGCGACGGCCCAACCCTGCCCGCCTCGTGTCTGACGGCAGCCTTTGAAACACTGGCCGGGGAGACCGATGTAGTGCTCGGCCCGTGCGACGATGGCGGCTACTACCTGATCGGCATCAAACGCCCGGCGCCGCGTCTGCTGCGCGAGGTGCGTATGAGCACGCACAGCGTCACCAGAGACACACTCAACTTGGCAGCCGAGGAAGGGCTACGGGTCAAGTTGTTGCCGGGTTGGTACGATGTAGACGACGCCGCCGCTCTGACCCGCCTGGCGGCTGAGCTAATTGAGTCGCCCCCGGGCGTAGCTCGCCACACGCGTGGCTTTTTAGAGCGGCATTGGGAGCTTCTTATCTCGCTGTGAGGTTAGAGTAGTAGTGATGGTGTAGGTGGTTCTTATGTCTTCTTCATTGCGCCGGGATATATTGGCAGGTGGTGTTGCAGGACTGACAGCAGGGCTGACAGCCGCATTGGCTATGCACGCCCAGGGTATGGCGACCGAGGCAACGGGGTTGCTAGGCTTGTCACCGTCTGGTGTAGGGCTGGTGCTGCATCTAATAGCATCAGCTCTGGTAGGGGCTGCCTTTTGCGTCATACTGCGTTACCAGCCGCACAGCTACGCCGCCACCCTCAGTACTGGTTTGCTACTGGGGCTATTGCTGTGGATCGTTGGTCCGCTCACGCTACCTCCCCTGCTGAGGGGTGAGGGGCCTAGCTGGTCAGTGGTTGAAGCCAGCCGTGCTTTTCCCAGCCTGCTGGGTCACCTGCTGTATGGTGGCTTGATCGGGTTAGGTTTTCACATTCTGGTGACTCTCCACCTGCGACTCAACCCGCAGGTTGAGCCAGCCAAGGTTTCGACCCAGGCCCCGTCCAAGCGTGTGCTCATCCTGGGTGGTGGTTATGGCGGTATGGCGGCAGCACAGACTTTGGAGAAGATCTTCGTACGTGACCCTGGTGTGGAGATCATGCTGGTCAGTCAAAGTAACTTCCTGGTCCACACTCCTATGCTGGCCGACGTTGCCTCCAGTGCCATCGAGGCTCAGCATATCAGTGCGCCATTGCGGGCCAGTTGCCCACGCACCCGCGTCGTTCGTGCCACCGTCAAAACCATCAACACCAAGGATCGAATGGTAGGCATACAAGCCGGCCCATATACGCCGATCGAGTTATTGGCCTACGACCATCTGGTACTGGCGCTGGGGGCCGTACCTGCCTTCCATGATCTACCCGGCCTGGCAACCAACTCTATTGCCCTTAAGACCCTACAAGATGCCATCCGCTTACGCAATCATATCATCAACACATTGGAGCAAGCAGATGTAGCGCCAAGTTTAGAAGAGCGACAGCGCCTGCTTACGTTCGTCGTCGCCGGCGCGGGCTTTGCCGGCACAGAGATGATCGCCTCCCTGTCGGATATGGTATACAGCATTCTGCGCTATTATCCTGATATTCCTTCAGATGAATTACGTTTTGTAGTAGTACATTCGCGAGACCGGATTCTACCTGAGCTTAGCCCTGAACTGGCAGATTACTCACGGCGCAAGTTGGAAGCCAGAGGCATTGAGTTCAGTTTAGGTGTGCGAGTCGCAGGCGCGACGCCCAATGAGGTGCTCTTGAAGGATGGTTCGAGGATACCGACGCGTACCCTGATATGGACAGCCGGCAACCAACCCAATCCACTGTTGAGAACCTTGCCTGGCGAGCTAGACCGGCGTGGAGCAGTTGTGACTGACAACGCCATGCAGGTCAAGGGCTTGGCCCATGTCTGGGCTGTCGGCGATTGCGCAGCCATTCCCGACATAGACAACAATGGAAAGCCATACCCACCCACAGCCCAGCACGCTTTGCGGGAAGGCAAGGCGGTGGCCAAGAACATCGCGGCCGTACTCAAGGGCAAAACACCTCGCCCCTTCCGCTTTCGGGCGATCGGGCTGCTGGTCGCCCTGGGGCAGCACACAGCCGGAGCAGAAATCCGGGGGCTCAGATTCTCCGGGCTGCTAGCCTGGCTTATGTGGCGCACCATCTATTGGAGCAAGCTGCCCGGCCTGGAAAAGAAGGTGCGCGTGGCAATAGATTGGACCGTTGAACTCTTTTTCCCGAGAGACATTGTGCTCACTATGGATATCGAGGGGAGATAGAAGCAACGTCCAAGGGGTGGCAGGAGAGCAGGATGAAAGGATGGGGCGTAATCGAAGAGGGGGTGCTACCAGGTGCACTGGCCGGCTTGATCGGCGGTCTCGTTTTTGGGGCTGCCTTGTATCGCCTCGATATGCTGCCCTGGATCGCTTCGTTAGCGGGCGCCGAGTTGAACATTATCGGCATGGTCGTACATTTGATCAGCGCCACTATTATAGGGGCGGGCTTTGGTGTACTCACCTGGCATCAGAAGCACGGAGCTGGCGAGATACTGTTCTGGGGGCTAACCTACGGTATCTTATGGTGGTTCCTGGGTCCGCTCACCCTGATGCCTTTGCTGCTCGGCGAGAGGCTGATCTGGGACATCCATGCGGTACAGGCTGTGTTTCCCAGCCTGGTAGGACACCTTTGGTATGGGATCAGTACGGCCCTGGCGCTCACTGTGATGCGCGCGCGCCATCTCCAGCCCAACCGACTCGGCATCGCTACATTTCTGCGGGGCAGTGTGGCCGGCTTGCTTGCTGGCTGGCTGCTGGGGAAAATGCTGGATGCTCAGGGTCAGCTACTGGCCTTCTCGAGCATGATGATGAGTACTGAATCTCAGATGACCGCCTGGCTGCTCATTCTGAGCACCGGCCTACTGGCCGGCTTCGGCTATGCCTTGCTCTATCCTCGCCTCGACGATAGCGCTGGCGCCGGTTTGATCCGCGGCACAGTCTATGGCTTTCTCTGGTGGGTGATCGGCGCACTGACGTTGTTGCCGCTGCTTGATAGAGGTGAACTGGCTTGGTCACTGGAGACGGCTCGATCAAGTTTTGCATTTCTACCCGGCTATATCATCTTCGGCGCAACACTTGCTCTGCTTTACCAATGGTTCGAAGCCCTGGGGCGTATCTTCTTCGCGGACATCCCTCCCCGCTATGAACAGGAGGGAATTGGCACCCAGGGATTGAGGGTATTGAGCTGGGGCGCACTGGCTGGCAGCGTAGGTGGACTATTATTCACGCTGGTGATGGTCCAAATCGGATTTCTGCCCGCTGTGGCCGGTTTAGTCAACTCCACATCCGCGACAACCGGCTTTCTTGTGCATCTGGGGATTTCGATACTCATCGGCGTCAGCTACGGTCTGCTTTTTCGACGCCAAAGCTACGACATAGGCTCGGCATTGGGTTGGGGTGCATCCTACGGCTTCTTTTGGTGGATTCTAGGCCCGTTGACCTTGATGCCCATATTGCTGGGCACAACCCCCAAGTGGAACATAGAGATAGTTGTAGGGTTCACAGCCAGTCTGATAGGCCACCTGGCGTATGGAGCCGGCCTGGCAATCACCTTTCATCTGCTGGAAGCACGTCACAGTCCGTGGTGGACTCCACACAGGCAGGTCGAGGCTGCACGCATCAAGCGCCGCAAGGAACAACTATTCACGTCAGCTCCGGCGCTGTGGGTAATGGTGGTGATCATCGCACTAACCGTGCCAGTCGTTCTGGGTATGTAGGGAAAGTGAGCGACTATGTCAATCTCGGATCCGTTGAAACAAGTCCACCGTCTAAATAGGCTGGCTGGTGTTTTCTGGCTTCACAACGATTTTCTTGTAAGTTGAGGTTATGGTATCATAACCATCAGATCAGGCCTTGATTCGTATGCAGGATGAGCTATCAGCCTCGCGGGGAGGGCATGAGGCCGATCTAGTCACGTCAATATTCCTGCGCCCCGCATTCGTGAACGAGTGTGGCCGAAATGTACTGTATATCCTCAGTCAGATCTGAGCAGCGGGATGTGGGGACCCAGACCGGGCCCAAAGGGGATTTTGCAGGAGTAAGAGCTTATGATAGATCTGACAAAACTTAATTCATTCCTACATGCGGCTGAAAATCTGAGCTTTTCTGAAGCCGCCAAACACTTACATCTTACCCAGCCAACGATCAGCCACCACATCAAAACTCTGGAAAGGGATTTGGGTGTAAAGTTGTTCAATCGCTCTGGATCCAATCTCAAACTGACTGAGGCCGGTCGCCTGCTATTGCCCCGGGCGCGCAAACTTGTCCACCAGTCCGTTGAGATGCAGGAGATGATGGCATCACTCCAGGAGAGCATCGTTGGTCATCTTAGAATTGCCTGCAGCACAACAGCCGGCAAATACATTTTGCCTTTGCTCGCAGCGCGCTTCTGCCAACGATATCCAGGCATTCGGGTTAGCATCCTGACCTGCACGCCGGAGTATGTCGTCCCCCAGTTGCTGGAAGAAGAGGTGAATCTTGGTGTTGTCAGCAGTTATGAGGTATGTGGTAACGGACTGGAGTGTCAGCCGTTTTTCAACGATTTTATCACTCTGATTGTCCCAGCCGACCATCCCTGGGCTTCTCGCCAGTGTATTGAACCCGAGGATCTGCTTGAAGAACTTATAATCATCCGCGAATCGACCTCTGGGACACGCCGGGTGATGCTCACCGAGCTAGCCAAACACGACATTGCGCTGGATGATCTGAACATCTATTTGGAGATGGGCAACGCAGAGGCCATTGTGAGGACGGTCGCAGCCGGGTTTGGCGTGTCATTTGTTTCCACACTGGCGACGGCCTGTCTCATTGAGCACGGAAACGTGGTTGAGCTCCCAGTTGCCGGACTTGAGCTTAAACGCAAGATCTACATGGTCCGGCGCAGCCTTGATGACCCCAACCGCCCGCAAGAGGTGTTCTGGAGCTTCGTCCACGACCCGGCGAATGTCGATTTGTTGCAACTGGCAGAATCGTAATCAGCACAAACAAATGAGGCCTCCCCGCCATTGGGAAGGCCTCTTCTCTTGAGCCCTCTGTCTCCTCACTAGAAGGTAAGAGTCATACCTGCGCCCTGAGCTTCTAGCAGAAACGAGGGGGCGTTCATGATGTCCACACCCTCTCGCACATCTTCTACCTTGATGCCCTTGTTTTCCAAGGCCAATTCACACAGGATGATCTGGCCGCCTTCCTCCAAAATGGTGTCGTACAGTTCGACAGGATCGGGCAATCCCTTCAACTTCATATCCCTGATCTTCTCCAGCTCACCCTTGACCAAGGCCTGGGCGCCGCCCGGGCAGAAGAACAAGATTACCTTTTCGCCAATTCCCACTCCCGAGGCGCCCATAATCATGGTGGGCATCACGTGGGGGGCATCGGCGTGATTGCAGATCACAACCATTGGACTTTCTTCACTCATGATTTCATCTCCTTTAATTTTATGTAAATATAAAAAGCTGCTAGCTCACCTGACTCATCGGAAGGCTTGGACTCCCCGGCGGGGGCGCTCTGTTACTTTAAGAGCCAGTGGTTACTCCCTCCGCGCCCGCCACCTTGGTCGTGGGCATCGGCTTTAGCGAATAGATGAAGAGTGCCACGGTCCGATAGATGGCGTGCGCGAACTTGGTGAAAGGAACCAACAGGACCATTTCCATAGCAACCGCGACGTGGAAAAGAAACATCCAATATCCCCACAAGGGCGGCCGGGGCAGGTACAGTGCCAGCTCAAGCACAAATCCACTCACCCCGGACAGCCACATCAAGATCAAGAACGCCCAGTCCGAAATCGACGAATAAGCGAACGCGCGGTCTGTCTTGCGAATCCGTTTGATGATTGCCACAGATGTGCCGTAGACCAAAAATACACCTGCTACCGTGCCCAACAGCCGGACCGGATACCAGATGGGCACCCAGGTCCCGGTCTCCTTGATTCCCAGCAAAGCCAAGGCGTAGTCTAAAGAAGTGGCAGCCAATAAGCCCAGGAAACCCCACATCACCGAAGCGTGGATAAACCATTTCTGCAAGTACCAGGGCGGCCCTTGTTCGTCGGCCTCACAATCCTCCCGGTAACGCTTCTGGCCCAGCGACTCAACCGCCAGTGCGTTCCACAGGGCACCCAGCCAGTTGTAGCGCAGGCTATTGCCTCCAAAGATATTTTCTTTCGTCAGGCCGTTGGCCTGAGCGGTTTGGGAAACCATGGTTGCCACCCCCAGCAGACCGGTCAGGCCGACAAAGACCATGACAGCCAGGCCCAGGTCGTGGATCAGCTTGTCCGGGATGAATTCGAAGAGCGCCAGCGAATCAGTCGTCATCGGGCCATGCTGAGTGTACATGAACAAGCCAATCAAGACCGCCAGCAGCACCAGGAATACCGTAGCCAGGACCGGCGAGGTGGAGAGTATCTTGGCCAGGCCCAGGCGATCGTAGCTGGCGATGGCATAGCGCCGCGTAGCCGCCATGAACTCGCCCGGTTCGGCCTGGCGGGGACAGGTTTCAGAGCAATCGCCGCAGTAATAACACATCCACAATTCTTTACTAGCAAGCAACTCGTCCCGCATCCCGACTTGGGCGTAGCGGATCATACGGCGCGGGAAACTCCCACCTTCTGTCGACAGCGGGCAGATGGCTGTACAGTTCCCACAATTGAAACACGCTTCGACGTTGATGTCGCCGTATTCCTTGATCTCCGATAGCAAGTTGGCATCTACCCGGTGGCTCATTTCTTTGACTCCTGGACCAATTGGTACGTATAGTATTCGCCGCACATGTCAGTCTCAGCCACAAGATCGTATTTTCTCATCGCTGTGATGTGCCACAGCACCTGCTCGGCCGCTAGACCGGTCGACTCGGCCACCTCGGGCACAGTTTTAGGACCATCCCGCATGGCATGGCAGATCTGGCCGCGGATCGCCTTCTGCTCCTTGAGCAGCGCCTGGGTACGTGTCACACTGTCTTTATGGTCCTCGCGCAGGCGCTTCAGTACCTGCGCTTTCTTTTTGGCATCTTCCTTCTTGCTCATAAGTCAACCTCTGGTCTGGATAATAGAGAAACCATCGGATTTACCAATCCGACGCGAGCAACTGTCTAGCTCCTAATTGGTTTCTCTACAAGTTGCTACACGTCGGCTGCAATGGCATCCACCATAGCCTCGTACTGCTCCAGCGTCCAGCCTTGCACGTCAATCGCCCGGCTGGGGCAGGCGCTGACACATACGCCGCAGCCAGCGCAGTTGGCCGGAGTCACCACAGCTCGCTGCACCTCGTGGCCATTGATCGAGAACGGTTGCAGGGAAATCGCATCCTCGTAGCAACACACCTCAATGCATTGACCACTTCCCTCACAGCGCTCCGGATCGACCCAGGCCACGGACGGTTCCAGTTCAACCTGGCCTTGCCCAAGCAGCACGGCCACCTTTGAGGCCGCTGCCGAGGCTGCGGCGCCGCTCTCCTGAATGTTCATGGGTCCCTGAGCAGTACCTGCCAGCACAACGCCAGGCACCGCCGTCTCGACAGGGCGCAGCTTGGGATGCACCTCCAGCAGGAAGCGGTCTGTTCCGGGGGAGATCTTGAGCATCTTGATCAGATCATCCACCGGGTTGGGCATCATGCCTGTGGCCAGCACCACTAAGTCGACAGGGACTTCAATTTCCTCGCCCCAGGTCAGGTAATCCTTGACCTCGACCAGCGCCGGATGCGAGTCACCCTGCGGGGCAGGGATCACTTCGGGCATTTCATCCCCATGGAAGCGCAGGAAGCGAACCCTGTTGGCAGAGGCACGAGTGTAGTAGTCCTCATGGCCTCGACCATAGGTGCGGATGTCCTCGTAGATATCAAACACATTGACGTTGGGGAAGCGTTCTTTCAGGTCATTAACCGCGTGGAGGGTGGCAGTGCAGCATACCCGCGAGCAGTAGTCGTTAACCTGATCGTCAGCTTGCGGCTCATGGATGCCTTCAATCTGTCTGCTTCCCACGCAGTGAATGAGGGCCATGTTCTGGACCGGGCGCCCATTCCACGTCAGTTCTTCACCCTCGCCAAGGAGCGCCAACAGGCGAATCAGCTTGGCCAGGCTTATCACCTGGGGCAGCTCTCCGTAACCGTATTCGCCATGACGTGGCTCGTAGAGATTGAAGCCCGTCGCCACAACGACAGCACCCGCCTTGATTTCAAAGGTCTCGGTCTCGTTCTCCAAGCTGATACCCTGGCCGTTGACCTTGAGGCATTCCCCACACAAGGTGCAGTTTTCCCAATCGATTGCCGGTGCCGTGGGGTAGCAGCCGGGATACGCGCGGTAAATCGCCTTGCGCATGGTCAGGCCGTAGTTGAACTCGTCTGGCACTTCCACCGGGCAGGCAGCCATGGCCGCCTCAGCCTCGGCCAAGTCGTCACTCACTCCTCGTGACCTCCGGCGAATCTGGGCCTGGAAATCACCCACGTAGCCCTTTATCGCCGCCAGCTCGGCCCGTGTATGCACCGTGATATTGGGGTGGGCCAGCACTTTCTGTACCAAGTCGTGCAGGGCATCGCGGGCCATTTCGCCGGTAGGGAACACGGACTCGAGTTGAGCCATACGTCCACCCAGGAAGGGTGACTTTTCAATCAGCGTGACCCCGATACCGCGTCGCGCGATGTCCCACGCCGCTCGCAAGCCAGCCACACCGCCCCCGATCACCAGGACGTGTTGCTCTGCATCCAGCCGGATGGGTTCGAGGGGTTTGAGGAGACGCGCCTTGGCTATACCGGCAGACATCAGGCGAACCGCCTTTTCAGTTGCCCCCTCGGGGTCGCTACTATGCACCCAGCTAGCTTGCTCCCGCACGCCCACATGGTGATAGAGATAGGGATTCAGTCCAGCACGAGTCACAGTGCCCCGGAAGGTCTGTTCGTGCAGGGAAGGGGCACATGCGCCGACGACCACCCGGTTGAGCCCCAGCTTCTGGATGTCTTCCTCCATCATAGCCTGACCGGCATCGGAGCACATCGCCATATATGTGCGCGAAACGACTACGTTCGGCAATTTGCTCAGCGATTCGGCCACTATCTCGCAGTAGATGACATCGCTGATATTACCGCCGCAGTGGCAGGTATAGACCCCAACCCGGGTTTCCTCGTCTCGGGAAATAGATTGCTCACCAGTCTCATGTTTTTCAGGCATGGGCCAACTCCCTCTCTGCACCAACCGTTACTCGCAGATCGCCAACGAACTCCGGCTCGCGGCGCACCTGCAGGTAAGCAGCCGCTTCAGAGGCAGCCGCCCCGGCCAGCACGATGCTGTCCACAATGTCCATCGGCCCGGCCGCCGTACCGGTCACGAAGATACCGGGCCGGCCGGTCACACAAGGCGACATGTTGGGTGAAAGCACCTCTACAAAGCCATCATCGTCCGCGACTGAGACACCGTAAAGGGACTGTGGATTGTATGCAGGCAGCATACCTACGGAGAGCACAACCAGATCGTGGGTGCGCTCAACCACTTGTGCCCCTTCGTCCATCAACTCCACTCGCACGACAGGATTCCGGTCTTCGTCCTCGGTGATCTTGGCGACTTTGCCTTTGACGAACTCGATCCCCATCGCCTTTGCGTTCTGGTAGAACTGCTCGTAGCCTTTGCCGAAGGTACGGATATCCATGTAGTAGATGGTGATATCGGCCAGGGGGAGTGCGCCCGAAAGCAACATGGCCTGCTTGATGGCATACATGCAGCACACACGCGAGCAGTACTCCACGCCAAGACTTTGGTCTCGCGAACCGGCGCATTGAACGTAGGCGATCGAGTCCGGCTCCTTACCGTCACCCGGACGCAGGACATGCCCGTAAGGGCCTGTCGGGGCCAATAGTCTCTCCACAACCAGGGCATCAACCACATTGGACAGTTGCCCGCCGCCGTATTCTTTCTTGGCATGTGTTGGTGTGAGTTCATAGCCGGTCGCCAAGATGATGGCACTGGTCTCTATCTCAAATCTCTGCGGGGACTGGGTGAAGTCGACCGCCGATGCCGGGCAAACCTTTTCGCACTTGCCGCACAGCAGGCAGTTTTCTATGTCGAGTACTGCATACTGGGGCACAGCCGTCGAGAAGGGCACCCGGATGGCGCGGTGCGCCCCCAGATTCAGGTCAAAGGCGGCCGGCAAGTCTATGGGGCAGGCATACTCACACTGCCGGCACCCGGTACACAGGTCTTCATCGACGTAGCGGGGCTTCTTCAGCACCTCGGTGATGAATCCGTCGCCGTTCTCACTGACCGACTGTATCTCACAGTAGGTGAAGAGTTGGATGTTCTCGTGGTGCGCCACAGCGGACATTTTGGGGGTGGTGATACAACTGCAGCAGTCGAGAGTAGGGAAGACCTTGCTCAGTGCAATCATCTTGCCTCCGATGCTGGCTTCTCTTTCCACCAACGCCACCCTGTACCCCTGGTCAGCCAGGTCCAGCGCCGATTGCATCCCGGCAATCCCGCCGCCAACGACCAGGGCGTCTACATGAAGGTTATCTAGAGCCATGATCATTCACCCCTTATTCCCCAGGCTGGACCATCTGCGACTGAGGCGCAGGCGTAGTCGAGATTTCATCCAGAACCGGCCCTATTTCCTGCAACAACTCGTTCATCTGTTCAACTTCCCTCATAAAAGGTTTGGTACACACGGTGCAGATAGCGACCAGACGAAGCCGTCGTGCATTGATGCCCCGTTCCTGCATCATCGGGTACACCCGGTTGATAATCTCCGCTGTATGCTCGGGAGCACACTTGTACGGACAATCGGTGCCGCTGTACATCACCAAGATGGCATCGATCCCACGCTCGAAGGCGCGTAAATAGAAGTTCTCTGGAAACATGCACGGGCTCAAGCATGGAAAAACGTAGGTGTTTGGCGCGTACTCTGCGTGAAGTTGGCCGACCGAATCGGCACCAGCATAGCCGCCGGATATGCTGGCCAGGATGAGAATCTTGGTTTCTTTTGTATTTGTACCCATCGTCGTCGTGGATACCTCTACTTTGCACGCTGGATGAAGATCCGGTCATATCCTCCTTCAGCGACCAGAGAGCCCAGATATTCGTGCCCTACTTTCTTAGACCACTTAGGGATGTCCTCTTTGGTCCTCGGGTCACCGGACCAGATCTCCAGAACCTCGCCTACTTTGATGGCGCCAACACCCTTTTTGGCCTCCAGCAGCGGGCCAGGACAGGCACTGCCGCGGGCATCCACAACTTTCGCGGCCTGGATAGTGGATAGATCTACAGTAGTCATTGCGCAACCCTCCTAAGTTGACTTGAATTGAAAAAAATTACGTTGGCTCTGTTGGTTCCTCTCGTGCAAATGGGTTTTGACGTACTTGAAGTAAGAGCCGGCAACCTTCCATAAGCTCATTCTGTTTGATTCGGTAATATATCGTCTGTCCTTCCCTACGGGAGGCTAGTATATCCTTGTCTTTCATCAGACGGAGATGTTGAGATGTGTTTTGCAAGGAGCACTCAATGGCGGAGGCAATTTCACCTACGGACATCTCCTGGTCCCCAAGAGCCCATAGGATCAGCACCCGGTTAGCATTGCCAAATACGCCACAAATCTCTGCCTGGCTTTCCGCCAGCGATAGAACTCCCTCGTCCGTCATTTGATAACCCGGGTCCACAACTAAGGATTGAGAATTATAGTCCTAAACAGTACAATTAATTGCGGAACAACTTAATTATAGCCTTGCTCTGCAGTCAATATAAGTGACGGTTGTCAGGATGACTATTGGATTTCTCTATCGGTTAGTATAGAGGATCTCAATATTTGTTGGGTTGCACCCTCTCATCTTCTTCCGCCGTCTCGCTGATCTTGCACAGCGACCCGATTTATGCTATGATTACGCCCAACAGGTTGTGACGCGAAGCACAACTATGGCGGCCACGGCTTGTCATGATGTTTTGACAGGTCTTATGACCGAGCCCCTTTCCCATAACCAGGCGCGCCTCCCGAAATCTCATCCTTCCCATACGATGCCACGCCCTGGCGTGTTTGACTGGACCATCGCTCGATCGCGGGCACTTTCACAGGGAGCATTATGCCGAATACTGCTTTGGTTGATCTTTCTGCGTCGCGTGTCACCATAACCGAAACACCCATCGACTTGCTAAGGCAATTCCTGGGTGGGCGCGGTCTGGGAGCCAAGCTCCTGTTTGATCACGTTGGCCCCGACGTAGATCCCCTCTCGCCCGAGAACTACCTCATCTTCACAGCCGGCTTGCTGGCCGGCACACCGTGGCCCACATCGGCACGTCTCCACGTCACGTTCAAATCGCCCCTTACGGGCGTCTATGGCTACGCCAACAGCGGCGGCTTTTTTGTGGCCGAAATGCGACATGCCGGGTACGACGCTATCATAATCACCGGACGGGCCGATCAGCCGGTATCGTTGCACGTCACCGAAAGGGACATCGGTATCGAACCCGCCTCTGGCCTGTGGGGGAGTTCCACCAGAGAGGTACACACCGCTTTGCTCGGCACCGATCCCAAGCCGGGCGCGGGGCGCGTCGCCTGTATCGGCCCGGCTGGGGAGAACCTGGTGCGCATCGCGGCCATTGTCAACGATCACAGTCGCGTGGCAGCTCGTGGCGGCCCGGGTGCCGTCATGGGCAGCAAAAACCTCAAGGCTATCCACGTCAAGGCCCCCCATCGTCCCCCAATCTCGACTGATCTGCGAAGTGCGGCCAAGGCTACGGCCCAGCGCCTCAAAACCGACCCTGTGCTTGAGGGCCTGCGCCAGTATGGCACGCTGGTGCTGATGGATCCCAAGAACGCCGGTGGCGATCAGCCGGCCAAAAACCATCAACTGGTTCAGGTTCCCTTTATCAACCAGGTTAATGCCACCGCTTTTGATGCTTACCTGCTGGAGCACAAGGCATGCTACGCCTGCCCCATTCGATGCGGCCGCAAAACGCGAGTGGAAGATGGCCCGTATGCGGTCGAGATCGGCGGCCCTGAGTATGAGACCACCAACGCCCTGGGGCCTATGTGTTGGGTGGGCGACCCCGAGGCCATCATCTACGCCAATCACCTGTGTAATGAATTTGGTCTGGATACCATTTCCACAGGTGTGGTCGTCGCCTTTGCCATGGAGCTGCACGAGAAGGGTCTGCTGGATGACCCTGACCTGTCGCTGGAATGGGGCGACGCAGAAACCCTGCTGGGGCTAATTGAACGCATCGCCCACCGGCAAGGAGTTGGTGACGTCCTGGCCGATGGGACGCGCCACGCCGCTCAGCGCATCGGCCAGGGTGCTGAGTATTACGCGATGCACGTCAAGGGTATGGAGTTGCCGCGCCAGGAGCCACGTTTTGCAAAAGGGTTTGGCCTGGGACACGCGACCAGCAATCGAGGCGCGGATCACCTGTACGCATTGCCGGCGATCGACCTGGCCGGGGCGTGGGACACCGCGCGCCGCATCTTCCCGCCTGACATTGTGCCGGAGTTGATGGACCCCAGCAATGAGAAATACAAACCGGATATGGTCATCTATGGAGAGCATTATTGTGCCCTCAGCGACGCGTTGGGCATCTGCAAGTTCAGCACCGTTGAGGAATATAGCCTTTTCCCTGATGACCTGGTCCCAGGTGTTGTCTCGCTGTGGGACGAGCCACTGACGGGTGAGGATCTGCTGACCATCGGCGAGCGCATCGTGAACCTGGAACGTTTGTACAACCTGCGCGAAGGTCTGTCTCGCGCAGACGACCGTTTACCCCGTCGCTTCACCGAGGAGCCCGCCCCCCTATTCAATTTTGAACTCGATCCCGACACAGGCGAGATGCGCCAGTCAGACGCACCGTTGCGCTATGGTCTGATCCAAGATTTTGACGGGATGATTGATCGTTACTACGACTTGCGCGGATGGTCACGCGATGGGATACCGACACGGGAGACGCTCCGTCGTTTGGGGTTAGAAGAAGGGTAAGGTTTCAGGCTAAGGCTGGGGGGAAACTATGGATCCTAAAGGTAAGACGGCGCTCGTCACAGGCGGCGCCCATCGAGTGGGTAAAGCCATCACCCTGGCGCTGGCGCGGGCGGGTGCTAACGTCGTCATCAATTACCATGCCTCGGCCAATGCGGCCGAAGAGACGGCCGCTGAAGCAGGTGCGCTTGGCGTGGGGACGCTGATCTCACAGGCCAATGTGTCCGATCGCCAGCAAGTGGAAGCCATGGTGGCGGCGGCCAAAGACCGCTTCGGCTCGATCGATATCCTCGTCAACGGCGCCTCTCGCTTCGAAAAGACCCCCTTCCCCACCCAGGACGTATCTGCCTGGCATCGTGTGCTAGACATCCTCATTCACGGGTCCTTCTACTGCGCCAATGCAGTCGCTCCCTTGATGTTGGAGCGGGGAGAAGGAGCCATCGTCAACATTGTGGACCTTGCAGCCTGGGAGCCGTGGCCCGACTTCGCCGCTCACAGCGTGGGCAAGGCCGGCCTGATGGCCTTGACGCACCAACTCGCGTTGGAGCTGGCACCGGCCATACGCGTCAACGCCGTAGCTCCCGGACCGGTGCTCCCGCCCCCCGATTACACCGAAGCCCAAATGGCGCGAGTTGCGCAGCGGACCCTGCTCAATCGCTGGGGGGTTGCCGACGATGTCTCCCAGGCGATACTGTACTTGATTCAGGCCGACTACGTCGTCGGCGAGGTGATTATCGTGGACGGGGGAGAGCGATTCGGCCACCGCAAACCCAAGAGGTCAGGATGAGCAAAACCCTCGTCGAAAACGGGAGCGTCGCCACGCTTGACGATGCCGGGCAGGTATTTGATCCCGGTTATCTCTTGATCGAAAATGACCGGATTGCCGCCGTAGCGGCCGGTCAAGCACCTGACCAGCTACGCGCAGCGGCTGATACGGTCATCGACGCCTCGCTGATGGCCGTGATGCCCGGCATGATCAATGCCCACACCCATCTGTTCCAGACCTTTATCCGCGGGCTGGCTGACGACAAACCCTTACTTGACTGGCTCAAAGCCGCTATCTGGCCGGTAGCCCAGGCCCTGTCCGAAGAAGAAGCGTACCTGGCGGCCATGGTCGGCCTCGTAGAGAACATCCGCTGCGGCGCGACTGCCGTAATCGATCACCAATACATCCACACCGATCCGGCCAACGACGACGGTGTTTGCCACGCCGCCAGTGAGACAGGGGTACGCTTTTTGCTGGCTCGCGGCTGGGCCGATATGGACTATCACCCGGCCTTCATGGAGTCACCGGATCGCATCGTCGACGAGATGACCCGTCTTCACGGAACCTGGCATAGGCAAGAAAACGGACGTATCCGGGTCGAGTTCGGTCCGCTCATCCCCTGGGGCTGCTCGGATGACACCATGCGACGCACCTTCGCCCAGGCCCGGGAATGGGGCGTCGGCACCCACATCCACGTGGCCGAGACCAAAGCCGAGGTAGATACCAACCTGGAAAAGCGGGGCAACCGTCACGTCGAGTGGCTGGCCAGCCTGGGGGCGCTGAGTCCTGACGTGCAACTGGTACACAGCGTGTGGCTGGACGATAAGGAAATCGATCTGATCGCCGAACACGGCGCGGTCGTCGTCCACTGCCCGGTGAGTAATATGTACCTGGCCTCCGGTGTGGCGCGCATCCCCGAGATGCGGGCCAAAGGCATCCCCGTTGCCCTGGCCAGCGATGGTCCGGGCAGCAACAATAACCAGGATATGCTAGAAGTGCTAAAGACAACGGCCCTACTGCACAAAGTCAACACGCTGGATGCTATGGTTCTGCTCCCCGAGGACGTACTGGGGATGGCTTGTCGTGGGGGCGCAGCCGCCTTTGGGCAACCAACCCTGATCGGGTCGTTGGAGGTTGGCAAAAAAGCCGACGTGGTGCTGGTGGACTTGAACACACCGCGGGCAATGCCTGTCCACCGTGTGTCGTCGGCGTTGGTGTACAACGCCAGCGGCGGCGACGTGGATACGGTCATCGTGGATGGGCAGATTTTGATGCGCAATAAACGCGTGCTGCACGTAGACGAAGAGGCCTTGCTGGCTGAGGCTCGCGATGCATGTGCCCGGCTCTTCGAGCGCGCGGGCGTGATCGTTGAGTGATTTCGGTTTTGTACAAACCCTCGTTTCGTGCTATGATACCGTATACCTATAAGGCGCAACGTTTATTACCACTATACACATTTGCAGCACACTTAAGTGTCGTGGTGATGAAGACTGGTGAACACATCCGCAGACGGCGCAAGATTGGCGCGCGCACCGGCCTGACGGCTGGTTCTCTCAGTCAAATCAGAAACGATCAGATTTCCCCCTCACTCAATTCACTCCGAATTGCTTGCCCAGAGGTGGCTTCTTACAATTGCAGTAAATCTACATCAGATATTTCACAGAAATGCAAAGTCATTAACGGACAAGTACAGAGTATTGCTGCCGCACTTCAAGTGCCAATGTTTTACTTTCTTAACAATACCTAACCCAACACGATGGGCGTCTTTACACCCTGGAAGAGCTGTGCGCTATGGATAAAGACCCAGGGGTTTTCGAAAACCCCTGGAGTCTTCCAAGAATCTGGTAGGCACCCGTTTTAAAGTGGGAAGGAGGTGCAAAGTAAGAATAAACAGAGTGACGCGTTGGCCTTGAGCGGCTGACAAGGCATTAGTGCAAAGCTATATGTAAATGTACCCACCCAATCAATATAAAGAGGAGGAGAACATCTATTATGAAGCGCATATGGTCTCTGATTACACTTGTTTTGCTGTTTTCCCTGGCGCTGACGGCTTGTGCTGTGCCAACCCCAGCGCCGGAAGCCGAAGCTCCCGCTGCGCCGGAAGAAGAAGCCGCCGCTCCGGAGGAGGAAGTTGCCCCCGCTGAGGAACAGGATTTTCTGACTTGGTACCAATATGACCAGAACAACGAAGACCCCGCCAGCGACGAGCGTGTGGGGAATGAGTATCTGCGCAACACGATCCCGCAGTTCAACGAGGCGTATGAGGGTAAGTGGAACTGGGTGAACCAGCCGAAAGCGTTCGACCAGATGGCGGCCGAACTGGTTGCAGCCGTGCAGGCCGGTGGCGAGGTACCCGATCTCTTTGAGGCCCAAAGTAACATGGTCAGCCTCTTCTACCGGAATGGAACAGTGCAGGACCTGGCGGAGTGGGCCGAGGCGCAGCCGTGGTTTGATGACCTTGACCCCAACGCGGTCGACGCCTGCAGGGGACCGGATGGTGGGCTGTACTGCATTCCCATTTCCCAACGGCCGCACCTGGTCTACGTATGGGCAGATCGCTTCCCCGACGGCTTTCCAACCACGCCTGAAGGATTCCTGGAGGAGGCCGAGCGGTTGAAAGAAGAGGGACTGTATGCCATCACCTTCTTTGGTTCGACTGATTTCGATGGCGAAGGCACGACGCGAGCCATCTTTACAACAATCGCCTCCTTTGGCGGCGCCTTCGACGATGGACAGGGCAATATGCTGCTCAACACGCCCGAGAACATTGCTGCCATCGAGTTTCTGCGCGAAATCGTAGCGAAGGAATATGTGCCCGAGATCGCCTTCGCCGGTGGGTTCCAGGAAGAGGAGGCGTTCAAAGATGCTTCGGCCGCCTCGTTCCCCACGGGGCTTTTCGGCTACCGCTACGTGAACCCGCTCACCGCACCCGATGGCACCAAGTACGAGAAGAAGAACCAAGAGGATATGCTCGACGCCATTGCCGCCGGCGATGTCATCCTGAGGCCGTTCGTATCGGTTGAGGGTCAGGAACCGGGTTGTAGCGTCGAAATTGGCGGTTTTGTCATGCCCGTCGGAGCCAAGAATCCAGAGGCAGCCTACGATTACATCAACTGGCTTATGAGCCCGGAACAGAATGCAGAGTGGGTACTGGGCCCTGGCGGCGGCTTCCCCACACTCAAAACGACCCAGTCTGACGAACTCTTCCAGACACCCTTCTACCAGGAGGCGGCTAAAGCGGTGAATGCTAGCGCATGCCGACCCTGGTGGGGCTCGCTGGAGCGGCCACAGGAAGCGCAGAAGTTGATCATGGCGACCATCTACAAGCTGATCAAAGAAGACCCAAGCGCGGATATCGCCGAAGAGCTGACCAAGACCCAAGAGGAGTACAACGCAAGTAACTAAAACAGTTCCTGTACTGCCCCTTATTATTCGACACGATCACAAGGTGACAAGGTGAACCTCATCTTGTCACCTTGTCGGTTATTTTCGTTATTCGTCTACTCGGCAGGACTGCCAGTCCCGGATACGCCAGAGTAGATACCGCAACTCTTCAAAGGCTGATTGCTCCGATGCAAAAAACAGTGTCCCGGCTGGCAGGTAAAGGCTTGTTTCGCAATGCCCTTCCCTTTTGGTTGATCCTGCCCACAATCGTCGTACTGCTTGTTGTACAGGTCTATCCCGCTCTGTATACGATCTGGCTGAGTCTGCGAGAGCGAGAGCCGGCGGGCTGGACGTTTGTTGGCCTCAAGAACTTCGAACGTCTTTTCGGCATGGGGCTGTTCGGCGAAAGCGTCGGCCACACCGTCGTCTTTCTCGTTGGCTATACGAGCTTGACGTTGGTCCTCGGCTTTATAATTGCGCTCCTATTAAATCGCAAATTACGCTTGTCGGGGCTTTATATAACGCTGCTCTTCATTCCTTGGATCATTGCCGATATCATTGCAGGGTTGGTGTTCCGTCTGCTGGTCGTGCCAGATTACGGGCTGCTCTCCGGCATCTTGCAAAACCCGGCGCTATTTCCACCGGATGGATTATCGGTTCTCACCGCAACGCGCCCAAGGCCGTGGTTTGGTGATTTCCCCTTTCCCCCGGCGCCGGCGATGATCTTTCTCATCCTGGCCTCTGCCTGGCGTGCGCTACCGTTTATCACTTTGTTGCTGCTTGCCGCTATGCAGACCATTCCCAATGAGGTTATCGAAAGCAGTCGCATCGACGGCGCTAATGGCTGGCAAATTGTCCGTCTTATCATGGTTCCGCTGATGTTGCCCACCCTGGTGGTGGCACTTTTCAGCCTCACGCTCAGCGGCATGAACGGCGTCGGCATGGTCTTTAGCCTCACCAGCGGCGGTCCGGGAACATCGACGGAGGTGCTGAGCTATATGCTTTATTCTATCGGCTGGCGCCAGCTTCAGTTTGGCCGGGCGGCGGCATTGGCATTGATTATTGCCGTTATCAACTGGCTACTGATCATGGGTACGGTACGCGTGACTCGGTTAGAGGAAAGGAGTCGCTGAAATGCGGAGCATACCCTATCCATCCCGTCGAAGCTGGCAAGCCTTGCTGATCAACATTGCACTCATCCTGGTCGTTATCTTTGCCATGGTGCCCATCGCGACGACAGTCCTAATCTCCTTCAAAGGTGAACAGGACATCATCCGCAAGCCCCCCGTTATCTTTCCATGCGATACGTCCACGCGAGCCTTCGATCTGGGCGCGTGTCGTTGGGCCGTGGAGGGCTACCAACGCGTGATAGCACCCAAGCCGTCAGAGAGTTCGCCACTTGGGTTCGCCTTGACGGGCAATATGCTGCGCACCTATATTCCCAACACATTGTTGTATGCGACGGCTTCATCGCTACTGGTCGTGCTTCTGGCCGGTATGTCCGGCTATGCATTTTCGCGCTACCGTTTTCGTGGACATGGTGTGCTGATGACGGCCATCCTGGCGATTACGGGCGTGCCGCTGCTCACCAACCTGCTGGCGCTCTACCAAATGGGCGTGACGCTGCGCAAAGCACCGCTACCCTTTTACGACGACCGCTTCTTCATTATTCTCGTATATGTCGGCTTTTTTCTGCCACTCAGCGTCTGGATCGCCAAGGGTTTCTTCGACGCCATCCCGCGTGAGTTGGAGGAGGCAGCCCTGATCGACGGTTGTGGCCCGCTCGGCTCGCTCATGCGCATCACCATGCCGCTGGCACTGCCGGGTATGATGGCGGTTTTCCTGCTTACCTTTGTCAACGTCTGGAATGAGTTCATCGCCGGTTACTTAATCATTGCCAAAAATGACCACAAGCCCGCCATGTATGGTCTCTATGAATTCCTCGGCCAGAACATCATCAACCTGCAAGTTCTTGCCGCAGCATGTATTTTGATCGCTCTGCCGATGGTTGTTCTCTTCTTGTTCGCGCGGCGCAGCTTCTTCCGGGCCATGGTCGAAGGCGCCGTCAAGGGATAAAAGATTAATTGGCAAGTACAACTAAAATCAAAAACCTCGAAGACCCCCGACTGGGGGTAGAATCGCCAACCGTAGCCGTTTTAATCGGCAAAAATCATTACCAGCGTATGCTGAATCAAACCGTCTGGGATAACCTGCGCAGTTTTGCCAACGTCATCGAGCATCCCGGCGACGAACCTGCAACCAAGCCAGATTTGTTAAACATCTTACCCTCAGCCGATGCCTGCATCACCAGTTGGGGCGTGGCTCAACTGGACGCCGATGTCATCGCCGTCGCGCCGCGTCTTAAAGCGATGGCGCATATGGGCAGCAGCGTCAAACGCTTCGTCAGCGACGCGTTGTGGGAAAAAGGCATCCACGTAACCACTGCGGCCCCCGTCTTGGCCGAAGACGTAGCCATTACCACTTTGGGACTGATGCTCGTCGGTATGAAGCGCATCTGGCCAATGGGCCAACACGTCCGCGATGGCGGCTGGCGAGAAAGTCCCCACTGGCCCTCCCGTGAAATCCGACGCAAAGTTGTCGGTATCGTAGGGGCCAGCCACGTGGGGAGGCACCTGATTCGGCTACTTGAGCCATTCGAGGTCACAATTCTGTTATATGACCCGTATGTCACAACTGAAGCCGCCGCCGAAATGGGAGCCGAAAAAGCAGCGCTGGAAGATATGCTATCGCAAGCCGACATCGTCACCCTGCACGCCCCGGCGAAACCTGGCACCTATCACATGCTCGACGCTGATCGACTGGGCATGATGAAAGATGATGCGCTCCTCATCAACACCGCCCGGGGCACCTTGATTGACCAGGAAGCTCTCATCGCCGAGCTGAGCAAGGGACGGTTTTTCGCCTTTCTGGACGTGACGGACCCCGAGCCACCGGCCGCCGATAGCCCCTTGCGACGGCTGGAGAATGTCGTGGTTACCCCCCACCTGGCCGGCTGCATCGAAGACTGTAGCCGAATGGGTGAGATGGCCGTCGAAGAACTGCGCCGCTTCTTTGCCGACGAGCCGCCCCTTTACCAGGTAAGCCAAGAAATGCTGAACCGTATTGCGTGAGAAATGATAACTGTCCCTGAGCCTCCCCCCGGAACACTGCGCTTGGTGCGCGGCACCCCCAACCCGAATGGCGCAAGAAACGCCCAGTTATACCTGCTCGTCGGTAATCCCACCGTGGCCCCCATACAGGAAATCCTTCCCGAACCCGGCCTAAGCTTGCCGAAACCCCGAACTGACTTAGCCGAGCAGCGTTTCCGCCTGTGCGTCTTGCACTTTAATGACTTGCACGGCAGCATCTCACGCGTGAAACCCTATGGCGACAATCCAGTTTTTTCCAGGATGGTTTGGCACCTGCGAAGTTTGCGCCGGCGCTGTGAAAACGATCCGTACGCAGCGCTAGTGGTTATGTCAGCCGGCGATGATCTGGTAGGATCTGTATTCGATGAGTTGCTTGGAGATGATCCGGATTCCTACATTGTCCACGCTGGCTACCGTCTCTACTCGGCAGGCGGGGTGGACATAGCACTACTGGGTAACCATGACCTGGACTCAGGCACCCGCCTGCTGGCTCACGCGATTCGCCGTGATGCTCGCTTCCCTTTGCTATCCGCTAACTTGGTCGGCTCCTCACAACTGACTGGCCTCTGCTACCCTGGAGCCCTATTGGTGCTCAAAGGAGTCCGGGTCGGAATCGTAGGACTGACCACCCCGGCTGAGATAAAACACCGAAGCGCAGTTGAATTCCGGATTGTGAACCCGATCCGGGTAGCCCAGCATCTCCTGCCGACGCTACGTCCGCTGTGTGACGTCCTAATCTTAGTAACCCACCTCGGCCGCAGCCTGGCTGGTCACACGGCCACCGTGCTTGATGCCGGGGATGTCGAGCTGGCTGAGAGCTTGCCGTATGGGAGTGTCGACCTGATCGTGGGAGGACATACTCACGAGGCGCTGAATGAGCAAGGCCTGGTTGCTACTAACATCGTCAATGGCATTCCCATTGTTCAGGCCGGCATGTTGGGCCGTTTCCTGGGAGAGGTCAGCATTACCGTGCGACTAAGCGGGGTTGCGGTTACCAGCGCCCGACTTTCGCCCGTTGCTGATTTGCCCGTAGATGAGGGTTTTGAACGGGAAGAGGTACAGCCGCTGATCGAAATAGTACGTCCCCTCTTCAGCCGTGAGTTGGGGCGTGTTGCCGATGATCCCGACCTCAGCACCGAAGCGGTTCGCAACGATTTCGCTGCCAGCGAGTTGGCTTTGGTCAATTTCATTTCCGACGCACTGGTCACTCGCTGCCGGGCTTGTGGCTACGAGGTGGACTTCGCAATGATCGACTCCTCCAGTCTGCGCTGTGGCCTGCCGGTGGGTGGGCCACTCACTTTCGGCGACTGGTTCAATCTGATGCCCTTTGCCGACAACATTCGTTTGTGTCACATGACGGGCCACCAACTCAAAGCATTGCTAGCCGATAACGCTCTTCGTGCCGACCGGCCGGGCGAGCCCCACACTGAACGCGGCTTCGTCCAATTTAGCTGGCAGATCCGTTATACGCTGGAACTGGGCCCCAACCGGCGCAAAGCCCAAGCCAGCCAGATTTTGGTGGATGGCATTCCCCTGGACGACCAGTTGGAGCGCAGCTTTCTGGTCGTCTGCAACAGCTTCTTCCGTGAAGCGGCCATAACTTGGGAGAAGTACGCCACCCAACAGATCGAGTTGCCGCTCGTGAATCTACGAGAATGGCCGTGCATTGATACCGACCTTTTTTTGCGCGACGAGATGATCGATTACATCCGCGAACACGGAGGAGTCACCCCCGAAGCGGGTGCCAGGCGCGACGGACGTTTAGAAATTGTACAAAATATCTCTCAATTCAACTGGAGGAACAGCATAGATGTTGACCACTCGCAGACTCAATCGCATATTTCGTCCTGATGGGCGGGCCCTCATCGTACCTATGGACCATGGCCTGTTCGATGGTCCGTGTAAGGGACTGGAGAATCCCGGCGAGACGATTGCCAAAGTAGTGGCCGGTGGTGCCGACGCGGTGCTTACCACCTACGGTGTAGCAAGCCGTTTCGCCCGTGAGTTGGCTCCCATCGGGCTTATCTTGCGCGCCGACGGCGGAACCACCAGCATAGGTGTGGGCGAAGGTCCTGGCTCGATCTTCTTCGGTGTCGAAGCAGCCTTACGCCTGGGTGCCGATGCTTTGGCGGTCAGCGCCTTCCCCGGAGCCCCCAACGAAGCGACTACCCTGGAAAACCTGGCCAATCTGATCGACGCGGCCCACGCCTGGGGATTGCCCGTGTTGGCTGAGATGGTCCCCGGCGGCTTCGACAGTGCACCTGAGTACCGCACCCAGGCAAGTATCGCCTTGTCGGCGCGCGTGGGAGCCGAACTGGGCGCCGATTTCGTCAAGATACCCTACGTGGCTGGATTTGATGCCGTAACCAGCACCTGCTACGTGCCGGTGGTCATCTTGGGCGGGGCCAAGCGGGGCCAGGAACGTGATATGTTGGTAGACATTAAGGCCGCCATAGATGCCGGAGGGGCCGGCGTTGCCGTAGGACGTAATGTATTCCAGGCCGACAATCCGGCTGCCATGACGGCCGCCGTCGCCTCGATCATCCACCGGGGTGCATCGGTGGACGAGGCCATGGACATTCTGGAGAAACAGGGGTAATGAGCCAGAAGCACGCAGTGCTATTCTTGACCGAGCGCAGCTTGCGCCATCAGCGGGCCGCGGTAGTGTCTGCGCCTCCTGAGTTGGACGTGATCATGCTTCGTCAACCACCACGGGAGGAGATGCTGCGGTACCTGCCAGAGGTCGAGTTTCTGATCAGCGAACGTGCTGGCGAGATTGATGCTGAGCTGATTGCAGCGGGCAAGAACCTGCGCCTGATCCAACGCCTGGGGTCGTTAGCCTACGACATCGACCTTGATGCCGCGCGGACGGCTGGTGTACCGGTGTGTATCTGGCCGGTGCGCAGCGTTATCCTGGTAGCCGAGCACTTGATCCTGCAAATGCTGTCCATAAGCAAGCGACTGAACGAGGCCACAGCGGTCGCCCTCGAGGCCGGCGACTGGGGGCAAGCCTCGCAGCGCACCGATGAAGACACCTTTGCCTACAACTGGTCGAATCGGGAAAACGTGGGTGGGGTCTACCGGCAAACGGTGGGTATTCTCGGCTTTGGCGAGATCGGCGCCGAGTTGGCCCGTCGCCTGCGTGGTTTCGCCCCGGCAGGTATTTTGTATCATAAACGTCGTCGCCTCCCGGAGTACGCAGAAGCTGAGCTGAACCTCACCTACGTTTCCAGGGACCAGCTATTCGCCGAAAGCGACTTTCTGTGCAACCTGTTACCCTACTTTCCCGAGACCGATATGTTGATCAACGCCAACGTGTTTGCCCGGATGAAACCGGGCGCCTACCTGGTGAGCTGCGGCAGTGGGAGTGTGATCGACGAAGGCGCGCTGGCTGAGGCGTTGCGCGCCGGTCGATTGGGGGGCGCGGCGCTCGACACCTACGAGTGGGAGCCAATCCGCCCCGATAACCCGCTGCTTCCTCTGGCGCGAGATCCGGCGATGAACGTATTGCTCACGCCGCACACGGCAGCGGGAACTGTTCCTGCTACGGAAGGTGGACGGGGAGAAGACTTTGAAAATATCCGACGCACGTTGCGTGGTGAGCCGCTTCTATTTCGTTTATCCTGAAACTGACGAGCCATTTGCATTTGCATCACGGGCTGGCCAATGCGCTGATTTTGCCATACGCAATGCGTTTTAATCTCCCGTCAGTCTCGACCGAGCGACGGCGCCAACTGAACAATGCCGTCGGCCTGGCCTACAATGCCGACGGCGATGCGCTAGTCGAGAGACTGACTCGGTTCGTGGATGATCTGGGCTTGCCTACCCGCCTGACCGACACGGGTGTGCCGCTTGACGCCATAGATTGGAACATGGTTGCCGACGAAACGACCCGAATGGTGCTTATAGACAACAACCCACGCACGGCATCGGTCGCCGATTGTCGTACAATCTTGGATCAAATGATGAGGAGTTAGGGATCAGGAAGTGGTGAGCATTGGCTCCTGATCTCCAGTCTCTTATCTAGATTTTATGAGGTAGACGATGACGATCAAATCACCTTCTTCTGCTACGACCCAGTTTTTGGCCAAATCCCCCCTCAAACTGTTCGTCGGGGGCAAATGGGTTGATGCCGCTTCTGGCGAGACGTACGCCAGTTTCAGCCCCTCTGATGGGACACAGTTGGCCGAACTGACCCTGGCTGGCCCAGAGGACGTGGATCACGCAGTAGCCGCGGCGCGGCGTGCGTTCGAAGGACCTTGGGGTCAGGCGCTCCCCTCGGATCGAGCCGCCCTGTTGCGTCGCCTGGGTGACCTCATCACCGCGCACGCCGAGGAATTGGCCGAGTTGGAGTCGCTGGACAACGGAAAACCCATCCGCAGCACGCGGGCCATTGACACACCTGTAGCAGCTCAACTGGCCTACGATTTCGCCGGTTGGCCAGGTAAAATCACCGGCCACACGCCAACGGTATCCGTGCCTGAGCACTTCGTCTACACGCGCCGCGAGCCACTGGGGGTGGTAGCTATTATTATCCCGTGGAATTTTCCCCTCATTCACACCTTGCAGAAAATGAGCCCGGCACTGGCCTGTGGCAATACCGTAGTCTTCAAACCGGCGCAAGTGGCCTCGCTGGCAGTGGTGCGCCTGGGCGAGTTGATCCAGGAGGCCGGCTTCCCAGCGGGTGTGATCAACATCCTCACCGGGCGTGGGTCGGCGATTGGCGCGGCCTTGGCCGCGCACCAAGACGTGAACAAAATCGCCATCACCGGGTCCACCGAGGTCGGACGTAGCATCATCCGGGCCTCGGCCGGTAACCTGAAGCGACTGGCCCTGGAGTTGGGTAGCAAAGCGCCCAACATCATCTTCGCCGACGCCGACCTGGACGTGGCCATCCCCCGCTCCTTCTGGGCCGCTTTTGGCAACAGCGGGCAGAGCTGTGTGGCCGGCGCCCGCCTGTTTGTGCAAGCCCCTGTCTTCGATCAGGTCGTGGAGCGCCTTGCCGAGATGGCCCACGAGGTAAAAATCGGCCACGCCCTGGACCCGGAGACCGAACTGGGCCCGATTGTGGACCAAGCCCAAACCGACACAATCCTCGGTTATATTCAGAGTGGTCTGGACCAGGGCGCCAGGCTGGTCTGCGGCGGCAAGCAGATAACCGGCGGTAACTACGCCAAAGGTTTTTACATCGAGCCCACCCTCTTCACTGGCCTGCGCGACGACATGGTCATCGCCTGCGAAGAGATTTTTGGCCCGGTGTTGCCTGTCTTCTCATTCGAGACAGAGGAAGAAGTGATTGCTCGTGCTAACGATACTACCTACGGCCTGGCGGCAGGCGTGTGGACGCGAGACGTCGCCCGAGCGCATCGGTTGGGGGCAGCCCTCAAGGCAGGTGTGGTCTGGGTGAACACCTATGACATGTTCGACTCGGCGTCCCCCTTCGGTGGCTTCAAGGGAAGCGGCTATGGCCGGGACAACGGGCAGGAAGTGATTGACGCTTTCACCCAGGTTAAGGCCGTTTGGGTTTCCCTGAAGTAGAGACCAGAGATTGGAGATTGGCCCGTGATGTCAACTAACCAAACACCCAACCACCCAACTAACCAACCATCCAACCACCCAACTAACCAACCATCCAACCATCCAACCATCCAACCACCTAACCAACCAACTAACCAACCACCCAACCAGCTTCTGGACTTTTATCGCCGTATGGTGCTCATCCGCGAATTTGAACTACGTGCCATCAACGAGCGGCGTGGAGGGCTCATCCCCGGTTTTATCCACTCTTGCGTGGGACAGGAGGCGACCGCCGTGGGTGCCTGCGCTGCCTTGCGCCCCGATGATGTGATCACCAGCACCCATCGTGGCCACGGCCACCTCATCGCCAAAGGAGGGAATCCCAAATACATGATGGCTGAGCTGGCCGCGCGCAGCACGGGCTACTGTGGCGGTAAAGGAGGGAGCCTGCACATGGCCGACTTTGACCTGGGCATTCTAGGAGCGAATGGCATCGTGGCCGGCGGCATCCCTATGGCGTCTGGGGCGGCACTAGCCTTCAAGATGAGGGGCGAGGACCGCGTTGCGCTTGCCTTCTTCGGCGATGGGGCGGTCAATGAGGGTGCCTTCCACGAAGCGGCCAACCTGGCCGGCCTGTGGAAACTGCCCATTGTTTTCTTCTGTGAAAACAACCTTTACGGTGAGGGGACGCCTCAGAACAAACAGGCGCCCGTGGCGGACCTTTCCATCCGCGCCGAGGGATATGCCTTCCCAGGCGTTATTGTGGACGGCAACGACGTACTGGCCGTCTATCAAGTCACCCTGGCCGCCGTGGAGCGGGCTCGGACCGGGCAGGGACCAACACTTATCGAGGGCAAAACCTACCGTTTTCGGGGCCACTACGAAGGGGATCCAATGGTCTATCGGAGCAAGGAAGAAATGGAAACCTGGCGCCAGCGTGACCCCATCCCTGTCTTCGGTCGCCAACTGGTAAAGAATAAGATCGCTTCTGAAAAAGATCTCCAGGCGATTGAAGGCGAAGTGCGAAATACGCTTGACGAAGCCGTGCAGTTTGCCGCCAACAGCCCTCGACCAGAACCCGGTTCGGCGCTGGAAGGGGTATACGGTGAGACGCACGAGGGAATGGTGTTTTGAGATACTGAGCTGAACCTAACTTTCTAACCGTCTTAGGTTACCTCATAGGAGTGCCAACTTTGTTTAGTTTTCATATTCGGCTCAGTCGTTATGGTCGTGATCCCGGGAGGAAATGGCAGTGACACGCCAAATTACGTTTAGTGAGGCTTTACGCGAGGCGATGACGGAAGAGATGCAACGCGACCCCTCGGTCTTCCTGATGGGTGAGGACGTGGGTGTCTTTGGTGGCGTTTTCGGAGTGAGTGCTGGCCTATACGAGGAATTCGGTGAAGAGCGGGTGCGAGATACGCCTATCTCCGAGCAGGGCATCGTAGGAGCCGGGCTGGGGGCGGCGCTGGTTGGGATGCGCCCCATCGTCGAGATTATGTTTGGCGACTTCGTGACCGTAGCTATGGATCAACTGGTCAACCAGGCAGCCAAAGCGCGCTATATGAGCGGCGGCAAGGCGCAGGTGCCATTCACCATCCGTATCACCACCGGTGCACCTGGTTCGGCCGCCGCCCAACACTCACAAAGCCCCGAGGGATGGTTCATGAATGTACCCGGGCTTAAGATCGTCATCCCGTCTACCCCGTATGATGCCAAGGGTCTGCTCAAGACTGCCATACGGGGCGAAGACCCGGTGCTGTTCTTCGAGCACAAAATGCTCTATGCCCTCGAAGGTGACGTACCGGAAGAGGATTATACCGTGCCTTTCGGCCAGGCAGCCGTCCGCCGCGAGGGCAATGACGCGTCCCTGATCGCTATGGGGGGGATGTTGCCCCAAGCGATGGAAGCCGCCGACCGGCTCGCCGAGGGTGGTATTTCAGTTGAGGTGGTTGATCCCCGCACGTTGGTGCCGTTGGACACGGCGGCCCTGGTTGAGTCGGTTAAGAAGACGGGGCGAGCCGTCATCCTTCACGAGGCGCACCGGCGCGCTGGTCCTGGGGCTGAGATCGCCGCTGTCCTGGCTGAGGAGGCCATCGGCTACCTGGATGCGCCCATCCTGCGGGTGGCCACCAAGAATGTTCCCTTCCCTTACAGCCCAGAGCTGGAAGACTTTATCCTGCCGGGGATAGAAGATATTGTTGGGGCAGTGGAAGGATTGGTAAGGTATACTCTTTAAAGGGTTGGTTGGTTGGATGGTTAGTTGGTTGGTTGGGTAGTTGGGTGGTTTGTTTGTTGGGTGGGTGGGTGGTTTGTTGGTTGGATAGTACCGCCAAGGAGAGCTTGTCAAACGCCAAGAACTGGGTTATAGTAACATAAAAAGAACATACGTTCTCACGTATATACTGGAGCGTTCGAGTGGCACACCCGAAGAGGATAACCAGGCAGGCGATGATGCCCCATCCCAATGGACTAGCGCCTAAACCGCCCCCCTACCCCCCAATACTGGAGAGAGTAGCACGGTTTCCCCCCAGTATTGGGGGGCAGGGAGGGCGGCTGAGTAATTACGTTTTGTGCTACATTTTGTACAACCCCCGCTTCTGGGGACCCCCGCTTCTGGGGACTCCCGCTTCTGGGGACCCCCGCTTCTGGGGACCCCCGCTTCTGGGGGCATCGTCCATCGCCAACACCTTGCACCAGTTCTAAGAGCCTTATTTGTTAGGGAAGGAGGATGATGGGGTACCAGGATATTGAGGAGTCGAGGCTGTACCAGGGAGCTGAGAAGCTGGCTGACGGAGTCTGGAACATCGTCATTGGTTGGGAGCCGTTTGTTAAGGACACTATTAGCAAGCAAGGACTCGCGCTGCTGATTCCATAGGAGCCAACGTTGCAGAAAGTGGTGGCCGATATCACCCGGGTGATGTCATTCGCTTCCTGCATTACGCGCGTGGCTCCTTAAAAGAAACACGCTACTGGCTGCGTCGTGCCCAAACCCGACATCTGATCTCAAGAACTGACTTTGACAGGTACCTTGGCGACCTCGACCAACTCGGTCGGGATCTGAACGGATACATCAACTTTCAACGTAAGCGAGTAGTCAAAGAAGAACCCGCCGAATATGAAACAGATTAGTCAACCAACTAACCATCCAACCAACTAACCAACTAACCAACCAACCATCCATCCATCCATCCAACCAACTAACCATCCATCATACAAGGTGAAAACTATGAAACGCTTCGTAAACCAAGTCGCCATTATTACCGGCGCGGCCAGCGGCATCGGCAAGGCGTGTGCTATTCGCTTTGCGCAGGAGGGAGGCAACGTGGCTTGCCTGGACGTGATGGAGGAGGCCAACCAAACGAGCGCCGCCGAATGTCGCGAGCTGGGTGTGGAAGCTATCGCCCTGCACTGCGACGTGACCGAGACTGACAGTGTCAAATCCGCCGTTCAAACGACGATTGACCGCTGGGGTCGGGTGGACATCATGGTGGCTGCTGCTGGCATCTACTCGGGCTCGCCGCTGCCCGAGGTGCCACTCGGGCAATGGCAACGGCTGATTGACATTAACCTGACGGGTGTATTCCTATGCAACCAGGCGGTAGCACCGATTATGATGGAGCAGCAGTCCGGGAGCATCATCAATATCTCGTCTATGGCAGGTAAGACAAGCTGGCCGGGCTCGGCTGAGTATTCAGCCTCCAAGAGTGGGGTGATTGGACTGACCCGGTCGGTGGCCATGGAATTGGCCCCTTACGGTGCTACTGCCAATGCGGTCTGTCCGGGCAATACGCTGACCGAGATGGTAAAAAACGTCGCCAGCCAGGTCGGCCCCCGAGAGGGTATGAGCGCCGAAGAGTGGCTGGAAACGCGCGCCAATGACTGCCCGATGAAACGTTTGGCAGAGCCGTGGGAGATCGCGGGCGTCATCGCCTTCCTGGCCTCCGAGGACTCGCGCTACATCACCGGCCAGGCCATTGAGGTGGATGGCGGGATGATTATGAGCTAACAAGGGATGGGGAATGGAATATACCGGCTATCTTGATTTCTGGTTCACCGACCGTCCCATTGTTAAGCGGGTGGAAGCCTTTGTCGAACTGGGCATCACCCGTTTCGACGTGTGGTGTTGGCGTAGCGCGCCTATGGCCGACATCGCTGCCGAGTGCCGGCGACTGGGGGCTGTCATCAACTCAACCTTCGACGAGGACATGGGCTCCCTGGCCGACCGCGCCGACAATGAGAAGACGCTGCGCTCCTGGGGGGAAAGCCTGGAAATGGCCAATCGGTACGGCGTCGAGCATCTCTTCATATTCTCCAACCAGGTGGACATCGTGAACGGCGCCGAATGGACTCGCCGCCTATCCGCCAACTATACCCAGGCAGAGCAATACGCGAATCTGCTCAACCAGACGGAGCGGATCATGAAATTGGTAGAACAGACCCAAGTGGAGATCTGGGTGGAGGGTCTGAATGAGTTTCACATCCAAGGCGGTGTGCTGGTCCGCAATCACGAGCTGGCAGCGGACTGGGTGCGGCGCATTGACCACCCCCAACTACGCCTGGCGTTTGACTGTTATCACCAGCAACGGGGTTCCGGCAACCTCATCTGGGGATTGGAGGAATATGACGGTCTGTACCCTAGCGTCCACATCGGCGATGTGCCCACCCGCCAGGAGCCGGGCACCGGCGAGGTCAACTTTCCCAACCTGCGCGCCAAACTGCGTGCGCTGAACTACGACGGATTTGTCGGGCTGGAATTCCAACCATCTAGCACCGAAGCTGAGGCCCTGGCCCGCACCAAGGAGCTGTTCCCACTCGAATGATGGAGAGCAAGGGTGGAATTTGATCTGGTCGTAAAGAATGGTATCCTTATAGACCCCGATACGAGCTATCGAGCCGACGTCGGAGTGCAGGGCGAGCGCATAACGGCTATCGGCCAGGGGTTGTCGGGGAGGCAGGAAATCGACGCCAGCGGCAAGCTGGTCACCCCCGGCGCGGTGGATGTGCACGTCCACCTGCAGATGCCGACCGGAGACGACCTGGTCTCCTCCGATGATTTCTTTACTGGCACCCGCGCTGCTGCCTGCGGCGGTACGACAACCGTGATTGACTTCGTGGAGGCCCAACCACACCAGCCGCTGATGGAAGCCCTGGCCGCGCGGCAAGCCGAGGCCGATGGCCGGGTGGTGATAGACTACGGCCTGCATATGACCCTGGCCGCTACCGACATGGCCAAGCTGGACGAAGTGCCAACTGTGGCCCAGGCGGGTTGCAGCAGCTTTAAGCTGTACCAGGCCTACGCAAGCTTCCAGCTCGACGATGGAGCGTTTATGCAGGCCTTGGAGGCAGTACGAGACGTGGAGGGCTTGCCTATCGTCCACGCTGAGAACGGCGATGTAATTCGGACGCTGGTGACCCGCTACCGGGATCAGGGACAGCACGAACCGCGCTGGCATGCGCGCAGCCATCCAGCGCTGATGGAAGGTGAGGCTGCCGGTCGCGCTATCGATCTGGCCACCCTGGTGGGCGTGCCGCTATACGTGGTTCACGTCTCCTGTGCTGAGGTCGTTGAGCGAATAACGGCTGCCCGGGCGCGGGGTCTGCCCATCTACGGCGAAACGTGTCCGCAATACCTGTTGCTAAGCGAAAACCTCTACGAGCGACCTGGCCTGGAGGGAGCTTTGCCCGTCTGCTCGCCGCCGCTGCGGGGCGAGGCGGACCAGGCCCGCTTGTGGGAGGCGTTGGAGAGGGATAAGCTGCAAACCGTGGCCACCGACCACTGCCCGTTTACCCGTATCGACAAAGCGCGCGGGTTGGACGACTTCAGCCGCATTCCCGGTGGCCTGCCAGCTATCGAAGCTCGCTTCGCGTTGCTGTATGCCCTCGGGGTGCGTGGCGGGCGCATCTCCCTCAACCGGTGGGTAGATTTGTGCTGCACTACCCCTGCCCGCCTGTTTGGGCTCAGGAATAAGGGGGCTATGGCTGTCGGCTACGACGCCGATCTGGTGGTGTTCGACCCCCAGCGGAGGGTGGCCTTGTCCAACGCAACACTCCACGAGAACGTGGACTGGACCCCCTTTGATGGGATCGAAGTAACCGGCTGGCCGGCCCTCACCATCAGCCGGGGCACAGTCATCGTCCGGGATGGCGAGTTCTGTGGCACGGCCGGACACGGACGCTTTATAGCCAGGACTATCACGCATCACGCATCACACCCAAGCATTGGAGATTAGAATGACGATATACACAACTCGCACAACCATTTTTGCGGGTCCAAAAAGTCTGGAGGTACACGAGATCGAGCTGCCGCCGCCTGGCGCCACGCAGGTGTTAGTCAAAGTAAGGGCCTGTGCTCTGTGCACCTGGGAGCAGCGTTTCTACACAGGGATTACGGCCGATAGCTATCCCTTTCGGGGTGGGCACGAGGTATCGGGCGAGGTGGTTGAGATGGGGTCGGATGCGGTCTGTGAAGCATCCGTGGGCGACCGGGTGTCGCTGGCAATCATGACCCGTTGTGGAGCGTGCTACTATTGTCGGCGCGGGATGGATAACTTCTGCGAGAATGACGATGGGGGCCATCTGCCCGGCCAGCCGTGGGGGCCAGGTGGGTTGAGTGGCTACGTGCTGGTCCAAGATTACCAGGTCTACAAGGCAGCGCCCGAATCGGATTTCGCCGAGCTTGCCCTGGCCGAACCGGTGGCCTGCGTCACCCGGAGTGTGAGCCAACCACCATTGGAGTTTGGGGACGCAGTGGTAGTGCAGGGCGTAGGCATCATGGGCACCCTGCACGTGCTGCTGCTCAAGCAGCGGGGCGTACGCGTAATCGTTGCCGAACCAGACGAGGCACGCCGCCAGCAGGCGCTGGCTTCTGGCGCTGACCTGGTCTGTGATCCACTGACCGATGACTTGGGGGAAAGCGTCAGCGACTTCACAGCGGGAAGGGGCGTCAACGCCGTCTTCTTCACCGCTGGTGGAACACCCGCCATTCAGCAAGCTTTGCCCGTGTTGAATAAGGGAGGCTGGTTGTGCCTGTACGGGTCAGTACATCCCAAAGGCCCCATCGAAATTGACCCGAATTACATCCATTACAATGAATTGGTCATCACTGGCACCTACAGCCACACGAAAGCGAGCTTTCGCCAGGCAGTAGCGATGTTGTCGCAAGGGCAGCTCAACGTGGCCCCTCTAATTAGCGAGCGCATCGCCTTTCCCGACGTAGCGTTTGGTTTTGAACGGGCCATCAGTCCCAACACATACCGGGTAGTGATGACATTTGACAAGAATTAGTAGAGCTTCAGAGTCTATGCAACTGTTGGGATTGGACATAGGTACCCAGACAGTGAAGGGCATCATCGTCCGCCGCACAGGACGTGTGGTTGCTCAAGCCAACGTGGAGCGGGAGCCCACCCATCCCCATCCTGGCTGGATGGAGATGGACGCCGAGCGTGACTGGTGGGGCTGCTGCCTGACGGTCATTCACGAACTACTTGACCGCGCCGACGTCAAGCCTCATAATATTGCTGCCATCGGCGTGTGCGGTTTGGTCCCCTGTCTCTGTCCGCTGGACAGGCAGGGTCGCCCGTTGCGGCCAGCTATCTTGTATGCCGACAATCGCGCTCTGAATGAACTGGCCTGGGTCAACCAGCAGGCAACCCTGTCATTGAATGCGGAAGCGGTGATACCCAAGCTGGTATGGCTGAGGCAACACCAGCCGGATATCTTCCGCCAAACACACACCATCCTATCCGCCCATAACTACGTGGTATACCGGCTCACCGGGCAACTCTCGATGGACTACGACACCGCCAGCATTTTGGGCGGCGTCTTCGACGCGGCGACCGGGGCATGGGATGCGGGTATTTGCCGGGAGCTGGGACTGCCACCGCAGGTACTACCTCCCCTTTTCCCGGCCACGAGCAAGGTGGGAGCTGTCACCCAGGATGCGGCGCTGGCCACCGGGCTGGCCGTGGGGATACCGGTCATCGCCGGCAGCGGGGATACCTTTCCAACCATGGTCGGTTGTGGAGCCATCGATCCGGGCGATGCCATGATCTCCTTCGGTACCACCGGCCTGCTGACCATCACCGACCGTCCCTTGGTTGAATCGGCACAAGGACCTCACTTCAGCGCCGTGGCTGGCGGTGGGGTCGTCACCTGGGGCGCAAATGTGCTGTCGGCGGGGCGGTTGGTGCGCTGGTACCGGGATCAGTTTGAAACGGCAGAAGCAAACGTCGCCGTGCGCCCGGGAGAAAGCAAGTACGCCCTGCTCGACGCCGGGGCAGCAAGAGTGCCGCCTGGTTCGGAGGGGTTGATCGTCTTGCCTCATCTGTTGGGACGCCGCACACCGACACCTGACGCAACATTGCGCGGAGCTATCTTGGGGCTTAGCCCGTCACATACGGCGGCCCACATTTACCGGGCCATTCTGGAGTCCTTTGCCTACAACCTGCGCCAGGGTTTTGACGGATTGCGCCACCAAATTAAACGAAGTGTGGCCACCGCCGGGGGAGCGCGCAGTCCTGTGTGGCGACAGATCATGGCCGATGTCCTGGACACGCCGCTGGCCTATCACCCAAGATCGAGTGGCGCGCTGGGCATCGCCTTTATGGCAGGCTACGCCACGGGCATGGTGGATGATTTCAAGCAAATAAAGGCGGGATGGTTGCGCGGAGAAGAGATCACCCAACCCGATCCCGCCGCCCGCGCTGAATACGATCGGCTTTTTCCCATCTACTGTGAGTTCGACCAAGCCCTGGCTAAACCTTTCGCTGAGTTGGCCGTCCTGACGGAGGGACAGGAGGCATTACAGGATTGAGAATTCAGGTACGTTTTTTCGGACCAGTTGAGAACTTCACGCGTTACCTGTCACCCGAGCAGCGCTCGGCCCTGCCCGAGGTCAAGCTGCCCAACGGAGCGACGGTCAGCGACTTACTGCGAGTCCTGCACGTCACCGATGTGCCCGGAGGCGTTCGTCCCTTCGTGGCCATCAACGGAGTCTACCAGCGCGACGACGTGGCCCTGTCCGCCGACGACCAGGTCGAACTCCTCCCCCCCATGGCCGGAGGCTGACCAACCAACTAACCAACTAACCAACTAACCAACTAACCAACTAACTAACTAACTAACTAACTAACCATCCATCCATCCAACTAACCAACCAACCCAACCGGAGTTACAATGCCAAAATTTGATTACGTGCGACCCCAATCTCTCGACCAGGCGATAAACCTGCTTGGCGATTCGGCCTGTATCAGCCGCCCCCTGGCCGGGGGCACCGACTTGTTAGTATATTTGCGTCATCAGGAGCCAGGTTTTGATCGGGTTGTAGACATCAGTTTACTGCCGGAGTTAAAGGTGATCCGGCGTGACGGGGATATTATTACCCTGGGAGCGGGCGTCACTTTCACCGAAGTGATCGAAAGTGATATTCTCCAGGAGGATACCCCTTTTCTGATAGAAGCGTGCCGGGCCGTCGGCGGGCCGCAGATACGCAACATGGGCACCATCGGCGGCAACGTAGTCAACGCCGCTGCCTGCGCCGATAGCCTGCCCGTGCTGGTCTGCCTGGATGCGGCGGCCCACCTACAAAGCTTGGAGGAAAAGCGCAGCTTCTCCCTCACCGAGCTGGTCATGGGGCCGAACCGCACTCAGCTCAAGCAAGCCGAGTTGCTGACGCATTTCACCTTCCAGGTGCCGCCAACTGGCGTAAGAACCGCCTTCATCAAAGTTGGACGGCGCAACGCTCAGGCTATTTCACGATTGACTTTGGCCGCCATGGGCCGGACCGACCCCGATGGCCAAGTGGACTTCGTCCGCATCACGCCGGGTGCGGCCACGCCCCACACGACTCGCTTCACCCAGGCGGAGAACGTGTTGTTTGGCCAGCGGCCAACCCCGGAGCTTATCGCCGCCGCCGCTCGTCAAGTGGCCGACACGATGCTCAGCATCACCGGCCGGCGCTGGTCCACTGAGTACAAGGAGCCCGTTATCGTTGCCTTGGCCGAGCGCGGGCTGCGATGCGTGTTTTATGGATAAGACCTGTCTGCCGGAGGAAGAGAAACCGAGATGCTTATTGAATTTACCTTAAACCATCAACCTATCACCGTTGACGCCCCTCCCGACATCACCTTGTTGGCTCTCTTACGCGACCATTTGGGACTGACCGGGACCAAAGAGGGGTGTGAGATTGGCGAGTGTGGAACCTGTTCTGTGATTCTCGACGGGCGGCTGGTAAATAGTTGCCTGTTATTGGCTCCGCAGGTTGCCGGACGGGAGATCATTACTGTTGAGGGCATTCGCGGTCCTGATGGCGGACCCAACGATATGCAAGAGAATTTTATCGACTACGGCGCGGTGCAGTGCGGCTTTTGCATCCCGGGCATGGTGTTGGCCGGCGAAGCACTGTTGACGCATAATCCACGCCCTACACGCCAGGAGATCCGTGAGGCGATTAGCGGCAATCTGTGTCGCTGCACGGGATACCAGCAAATTGTGGATGCGATTGAGGCGACTGCAGAAGAACGGCTGGAGAGAACACAAACGGAGCAGAGGTAATATGGCAAAAATTCAAAGTGTCGGCAAACCCACCCGGCGCGTGGATGCGCTGGACAAAGTTCTCGGCACGGCCAAATATGTGGCCGACTATCGGCTGCCGGGGACGCTCTACGCTCGTGCGCTGCGCAGCGAATTGCCCCACGCCCAAATCGTTCGGCTTGATGTGTCGCCCGTGCTAAAGGTGCCAGGCGTGCGGGCGGTTATTACCAGTGATGACTTTGTTGATTACGGCCTGTACGGCTTCCCCGTCAAGGACAAATACATGCTGGCCCATCAGAAGGTACGTTACGTGGGCGAAGCTATCGCCGCTGTAGCCGCCGACACGCCGGATGCAGCCTTGGCTGCGGTGCAGGCGATTATCTGCGAATTGGAACCACTGCCCGCCCTCTTGGATATGGACCGCGCCCTTGACGCCGAAGCGCCGCAGGTGGGTCCCAACCGGCCCGACGGCCAGCATCCCAACTTCCTGGATCGTTCCACGGTCCGCAAGGGAGCGCCGGCCGAGATATTTCAGGATTGCAAAGACGTTTTAGACATTCACTACAGTGTACCGCCCCAGGAACACGCCTACATGGAGACAGAAGGGGCACTGGGAGTGCCCACCCCAGAGGGAGGCGTCGTCGTCTATTGCTCCAACCAGAGCCCTTTTGTCAACCAGGGCAACCTGGCGCTGGTTCTGGGGCTGCCCCACAATATGGTACGCGTCATTCAACCGCCAGTGGGTGGTTCGTTTGGGGGGAAGGACGACCTGAACTACGAAGCATCGGCCCAGGTTGCAGCCCTGGCGCTGAAGACGGGACGCCCGGTGAGTATGACCTTCTCTCGCGACGAGTCGATGGTCGCCAGTTACAAACGCGACGGGATGCGTATGCACGTCCGGTTGGGAGCGGACGCTGACGGCACCCTGCGTGCCTGCAAGTTTGCAGGCACGCTGGACTCTGGTGCATACGCCTCCGAAAGCCCTTTCACCGGCTGGCGGGCCTCCATCCACGCCATGGGCCCCTATCGCTATGAGGCTTGCCAGGTTGACATCACCAGTGTCTACACTAACAACGGGTACGCGGGCGCCTTCCGGGGTTTTGGCAACACCGAAGTCTGCTCGGCTATCGAGCAGGCGATTGACGAGATGGCCCAGGCGGTGGATATGGACCCTATCGACTTCCGGCTAAAAAACTGTCTACGGCTGGGGGACGAAACACCCCACGGGCAGGTATTGACCGAGTCGGTGGGATTGACCGAGTGTCTGACGCGTGTGCGTGAGATGTCGGATTGGGATCGAAAACGACGCGAGTTTCCTGCCTACAATACGAATTCCCCTATCCGCAAAGGGATTGGCGTGGCAGCTCTCTTCCACGGTGTATCGCTGGGGGCCGAAGGAGCGGACTACGCCGCCAGTACTATTGAAGTCAACGATGATTATAGCATCACGCTCACTTCGGGCTTGACGGACTATGGCCAGGGCTCACGCACGGTGTTTACCCTCATCGCCGCCGAGGAATTGGGCATACGGCCAGAACGCATCCAGATGCACCGGCCCGACACCAACACGGCTTTAGAATCTGGCCCCACCGTGGCCAGTCGATCCACCATCTTGGGAGGGAATGCCACGCGGGTGGCCGCCCGCAACCTGGCCCAGATGGTTGAGTTTGCCGCTGCTGATCTGCTGGGTTGCCAATTGCCCCAACTGGTGCGCAACGGCGAGGCCTACGTCGGCCCGGATGAGGAGCCGATTTTATGGGAAGTGGTAGTGGACCACGCCCGCGCGATGGGGCTGATTCTATCGGCCCACGGAAAGTGGACCGCGCCTGAGATAAGATGGGACCACCACGCCGGACGCGGCACGCCCTATTTCGCCTACCACTTCGCGGCCCAGGTGGTCGAGGTCGAGATAGACACCGGCATCGGCAAAACGGATGTGCTAGGGATTTGGGCCGCTCACGATTCGGGCAAGGTCATCTTCCCCCAGGGGGCCTATGGGCAAGTATATGGCGGCATTGCCCAGGGGTTGGGCTATGCCCTCACCGAGCGGGTGGATTACGACGACGGCTATATTCAGAGCACTAATTTCGACGAATACCTTATCCCCACGGCCATGGACATCCCCGACATCCAGGCAGTTTTCGTGGAAACTCAGCTTTCCGCCGGTCCCTACGGGGCCAAAAACATCGCAGAGCCGGCTATGGTGCCCACCGCCCCTGCAACACTCAACGCCATCGCTCACGCTACAGGTCGCCGCATCCGTGACCTGCCCGCCAGCCTGGAACGGGTGCTGCTTGGCCACGACTTGCACAAGGCGGGATCAAGCACGGCCTGCAAATTGGGGTTGTGGACGGAGTGAGGCGATGGGAAAGACCTCAGGAAAGATTACGGACTTACGTTCGTTTCTTCAGGTGTTAGAGGACGCCGGTCAACTGGTTCGGATCAAGCAGCCGGTCAGCTTGAGCTACGAACTGGCCGATGTAGCCGCTACCCTGGAGCGGCAGTCAGGTCCTGCTCCTCTCTTTGAAGACGTGTCTGGAGGCAAGGGACCGAACGAGACTTATAGATGGCCCATCTTCTCCTCGGCTGTTGCTAACCAGACGCGAGCGGCCCTGGCGTTGGAGTGTGAAAAAGACGAAGTGGTGAGGGTGATGCGCCACGCCCTTGATCCATCGAATGGCATCCCCCCCGTCCGGGTGGAAGACGCTGTCTGGAAGGCTCACGTCGTCGCTGGCGATGAAGTGGACGTACGGCGATTGCCCATCCCGGTGCACGCCATTGGGGACGGAGGGCCTTTCATCACCGGAGGGGTTGTCGTCAGCAAAGACCCGGTAGAGGGCCGAGGTAACCTGTCGTATAACCGCATGCAGGTCAAGGGGCCACGCCAGTTCGGCTTCAACGTCAATGAGTGGCGGCACGTGCATCAGTACTTGAACGTGCAGGAGGCAAAGGACGAACCGCTGCCCATCGCGGTTGCTATTGGCCTGGACCCGGCGATTATGATCGCTGCCGGAGCCCGCTATGGCGACGATGAACTGCTCATTGCCGGGGCGATTCGCGGCCAGGGGGTGAGGGTCAGCCCGGGTGTCACCGTCGACGTGGATGTTCCGGCCGAGGCGGAAATTGTCATCGAAGGCCACCTGGTACCTCATGCCCGGCAAGGCGAGGGACCGCTGGCCGAGTTCCACGGCTACTTCGGCGAGATTTGGGACAGCCCCGTCTTTCACGTAACGGCCGCGTGCTGGCGTGAAAATCCCATCTTTCAGACCATCATCCCCGGTTGGAACGAACACGTCTATTTAGGCAACGTGCTGCCGCGTGAGCCATTGTTGCTCAACTACGTAGAGCACGTCAGCGATAACGTCACCGGCTTGCACATCCCGCCCTACGGCAGCGGGTTCGTGGCCATCGCCGCCATCAACAAGTCAAATCCCGGCGAGCCAAAGAACGTAGCGCTGGCAGCCTTTACCGCGCACGTTAATGTCAAATGGTGCATCGTGGTGGACTCCGACGTGGACATCCACGACCCGTCCGACGTGATGTGGGCCTTGACCACACGGGTAGATTGGAGCCAAGACGTATTCCTGGTACCGGGCGCCCAGGGCCATGAAATGGACCCTACCGCCGACGCGCGGGGAGTCCACACCAAAATCGGAGTGGACGCTACCTATAAACCCGAGCGGCGCGAATACGGCGACCGCGTGCGTTACCAAGCCGTGGATTTGAGCAACTACCTGTAAACTTGAGTTTAGACAACTTGTAAGAAACCGGGTTTTTGAACTTCAGTGTGCAACCGCAACTGTGAAAAAGCACCTTGCAACGTGCCAATACCTATGGTCAGACGACAAAAAACCCGGTTTCTTGGCTTTTACAGAAGAGCGAAGCTATGAACATCGTAATGCCCAAACTTGGCCTGACGATGACCGAAGGCACCATCACCCGCTGGCTCAAAGTCGAAGGCGACGTCGTGCAACAGGGGGAGATCCTGTTTGAGTTCGAGAGCGAAAAATCCGCCCTGGAGTTTGAATCTCCCGCCAATGGTATGCTGGTCCAGATCCTGGCACGCGTCGGAGAGACCGTGCCTTGCGGCACCCGGATAGCGATCCTGGAAACCCACGGCACCCACCCAACCATCCAACTACCCAACCACCCAACCATCCAACTACCCACCCATCCAACCAGCCAACTACCCACCCATCCAACCAGCCAACCAACTACCCACCCATCCAACCAGCCAACCAACCGACCACCCATCCAACCACCCCCCTCCACCCCAGCCGCCAAACGTCGCGCCCATGAGTTGGGCATAGACCTGTACGCGGTAACCGGCCGTGGCCCCCAGGGGCGGATCCACGTGGCTGACGTCGAAGTCGCCGCTTCACACCTGGCCGCCGGGGAAAAGGGCCTGATTACGGAGGATGCGCCACAAACGGCTACCCCTGTCGCCAAGCGCCTGGCGTCGGAAGCGGGGCTGGACTGGAGACAGATACCTGGCAGCGGACCCAGCGGTCGCGTAGTAAAAGAAGACGTGCTGCGCACCATCCAACCAACTAACCAACCATCCAACCATCCAACCATCCAACCAACTAACTACCAACACCCCATTCCTCTCAGCGGCATCCGAGGCGTCATTGCCCGGCGCATGAGCGAAAGTGCGTTCACTGCCCCGCACGTGACTCTCTTCACCGAGGCGGATGCCACCGCCTTGGTGGAGGCACGAGCGCAGATCAACGCCGAGTTGGGTTCTTCTGGTTCTCAGGGAGAGGAAATCAAGATCTCTTATGACACCCTGCTGGTTGCTATCGTCGCCCGGGTGCTTCGGGAACATCCTCGTCTCAACGCCTGCCTCATTGAGGAAGAGATCCGCCTGTACGATGATGTGCATATAGCCCTGGCGGTGGACACCGGGCACGGACTGTTGGTGCCCGTCATCCGTCATGCCGATAGGCTAGACGTGGTCAGCATTCAACGGACGAGCGACGAGCTTATCCAGCGCGCCCTGGACGGCAAGAGCCTACCCGATGATCTGGTAGGGGGTACCTTTACGCTCACAAATCTTGGCATCTATGAAATAGACGGCTTTACGCCAATCATCAACCAGCCACAGGCGGCCATCCTGGGAATAGGTCGCATCACACCCCGAGCGGTGGCCGTTGGCAACGAGGTAGCGGTACGGCAGATGATGACTCTCAGCCTCAGCTTTGACCACCGTATCGTGGACGGAGGGCCGGCCGCTCGCTTCTTGCAGCGGGTCAAGGGGCTGGTGGAACGACCGTTTGCGTTGGTCATTCTGGTTTAGTTGGGTGGGTGGTTTGTTGGTTGGGTGGGGGGTTAGTTGGGTGGGTGGAT